>NZ_CBFHMI010000048.1:0-17412 GCF_965656915.1 Winogradskyella sp.
CAGTAAGTTAATGATTTTTATTGCAGATTCATAACCATGGTAGTAACTTTATAAACAAAGTTGTGCAACAGGCACACCGTATATAACTGATATATACTTAGTCGCTTCATCGAGAAGTTGCCAATACCAGGGATTTAGAATAAAAAACTGTAGCTAACATAGCTGTTATCTAGACACACCTTATTTATATTTTAAAATAGATGGTTAATTTTTTATCGCAATCATACTCATCTCAACATTCACAAACTTAGGCAAGTTAGCCACTTCAACAGTTTCTCTTGCTGGTGCTGTGGCTTCATCAAAATATTGTCCGTAAACGGCATTAATTTGAGTAAAGTTGTTCATGTCACTAATAAAAATAGAGGTTTTAATCACATTGTCAAACGTCATATCAGCAGCGGCTAAAACCGCTTTCATGTTTTCCATAACCTGCTTGGTTTCATTTTTAATATCATCTAAAACCAATTCCATGGTTTCAGGATCTAAGGCTATTTGTCCAGAGGTGTACAAAGTGTTACCTACTAAAACGGCTTGGTTGTAAGGACCAATCGGAGCAGGAGCTTTGGTGGTGTTGATTATTTTTTTCATAAGTATAATTTAATTGCCTAGACTTCTATCTGGTTGACGGCGTTGATCGTATTTTAAATCTTTAAGTAAGTTTGATTTTATACCAATAAAGAAATTCCAGGAACTACGATTACTAAACGGCACCCAAGTAAAATTCATTCTCCAACTCAGTAGATCGCGTTCAAAACGTAACTGTGTAAAGGTAAAACCTCTATTTAAAAAATCGTAACCAGAGGATGCACCAACACTCCATTTTGGAGACAGTTCTACGTCACCAGAAAACATTAAGGAGTGTGAGGAAATCTCGTCTTGCCGTCGTGTATTAGCATAGTTAACCGCATAGGCTAGCCTTAGATTCCATGGCATTTTATAATTATAGAACTCATTTTTTTCTTCATCATCTTCTTCATCTTTGTCTTTATTTGTAAGTCGCCGATCTGCAAAATCTTGAGTTTTACCAAAGAGGCCATCGGTTCGCCCACCAGACCTGGCGGCTTCTTGTGCTGATTTTTTATCCTCCTCAGATTCTTCACCAGAAAAACTTTTGTTAGATAAGGTATACGACAGGTTCATATTGGCTGCCGTTAGCCTGAATAAACTTCCGCCATTATTTAGATTAAAAGTATTGATGAGGTTGTTATTATTATCTAAGGCTTAAGGATTAAGCGTCATGCTAAAGTTAATGCTCATCTTTTTGTTTAAGATTTGAGTACCACCTGAAACACGCAGTGGACTCCAGTTTAAAGAGTCAGCAGCCATATCATAGGATGTCGCAAAGTTTAAGTTGTTCAATAAGATTACCTTTTCTGCCTCCGTTTCAGTAGAATCTTTAGGTCTTACTTTGGCTTCAATATTATTACCAACAGCAATACCAATACTACTTGAAAATCGGTTTCCTGGTCTTCCAAATAGCGAATTTTCGAAACGCGTGTATTCTTCAGTGGTTGTACCATTGGCATCTATAACCTCATAGGTTTCATAGTATTGATCGAAAGCTGGTGTTACGTTATAACTTATAGAAGGACGCACCACATGCCGTATAGCTTGTATCTTGGGATTATTATCTTTCTTCTTAAAGTCATACATACCATATAAGGTTGTACCAACACTAGCCCCAAAATTATAGGTTAAAAAACGATCGAAGCCATTTTGATCTAGCGAAACAACATCATCTGTAGCAACATCATAAAAACGTCTTATGGTCTTAAGTGTCCAGGTTTCCTGAAAGTTGGCATTAGCACTAACACTAAAATGGTCAAACACTTTAAAGTTGGTGGTTACAGGTATAGTATGCCGCATGCCGGCAAGGGCATCATCAAACATTTCACTTTTTCCGAATAAAGAGTCTGTGGTGTTAATTCTATATTCACCTCTGGTATTGACCTGAAAATTTACATTCTGAATAGCTCCTTTTTTTGTTCCGGATTTTGGCGCAAATGGAAACACTCTGCTCATAGACGCTTGCATGGTTGGCAAAGTTAAATTGATGGCTTCTGTATTGGTGTTTTGGCTGTGCGTAGCTGTTAAACTTAAGTTTACCTGTGGCTCGCCTTGAAATGTTTTAGAATAAGACACCGAAGACGCTAAGGTATTATTTAAGAAATTAGCTTGATTTAATTGGTTAATGGATTGTTGATAATACTGACTACTACCTAAATTTACCGAAGCTGAAAATCTGGAATTAGGATTCGCTTTGGAATCCTGACTGTGAGACCATCTTAAATTATAAATTTTACTTTGAGCAAAATCAGGGAAACCTCTTTCGCTGTTTAATAAATTTTCATATCTAAAACTTACATTTCCTCTAAACTTATAACGCCAGGCGTAATTACTTTCAAGACGTATACCATAACTTCCATTGGTGTAATAGTCTCCTAAGACGGCTAAGTCTAAATAATCGCTTATAGCAAAATAATAGCCACCATTCTGTATAAAATAACCTCTATCATTACCAGTATCTTCTCCGAACGATGGAAAAATAATACCTGAGGTCTGAGTTTTAGACATTGGAAAAAATGCAAATGGTAATGCAATTGGAGTGGGCACACCATAGATTTCCATGTAGGTTGGTCCTACAATAATCTTTTTATTGGGTACCAATTTTAACTTTGATGTGACGAACTGATATTCTGGATCATCCATATTTTCTGAGGTCGTAAACCTGGCGTTTGCCATAAAATACGTAGAGTCATTTTCTTTCTTGGTCTCTGGTGCAAATACGTTAAATCCCTGTTGCTCGGTTCTGGAGTTATATACTTTGGCTTTCTTATTCTCTGTGTTAAAGATTATAGAATCAGGTTCAATAACATTAGCTCCTTGTTTAAAAACCGGATTTTGCGAATAGCCTGTAGAATCTTTTAAACGACCAGCATAGACTAAATTTTTACTGTAATCTATGACTATAATACCAGCTTTAATCTCCATGTCTTCATAGTAGACTTCAGCTTCGTTATAAAGATATATTTTTTGCTCTATCTGATTTATAGAAACATAATCTGTAGCCTTATATGTTACAACGTCTTTAAGAAATTCGGTTTTCTTAATAGAATCTTGTTTGGTCGAATCAATTTCTTTGGTATTTAAAGGCTTGTTTAATAACGAATCTATTGAAACCGTTGTAGAGTCTTTTTTTTGCTGTGCAGGAATTGACGTTTTCTTTTTTGGTAATTCTTGTGCGAAGCTAAAAGTGTTGATAAACACTGTAAAACTCAAGGCAAAAAGTATGTGTAAGCTATTTGTACGCAATCCTTTTAAATGTATTTTTGTAAAAGTATGGCTCGGTTTTTGAAACGCCAAAAGTACAGATATTTTTTTGTGATTAATTTATTAATTCAATAAAGTTAAAAATACTGTTTTTACTATAACTAATGAGTAATATTCCGAGTCTATTAAACGTTAATTTAAATATGCAAACGACACCAAAATATATAATAGTATTATCTGTACTCACATTTATCACTTCTTTAACATCCATTAGTAATTTACAAGCCCAGGAAGATAAATTTGTTGTGGTCTTAGATGCTGGTCATGGTGGTCATGATCCAGGTCGTCCTACAAAAAACGGCTATAAAGAAAAGCATATTGCATTAAAAATTGCTTTACAAGTAGGAAAAGAACTAGAAAATAATCCTAATTTTAAAGTTATTTATACTCGAAAAACAGATGTGTTTGTTACGTTAAAAAATAGAGCTAAAATAGCGAATAAAGCTGATGCAGATCTATTTGTGTCTATTCATTGTAATGCACATCATACCCAAGCATATGGTACTGAAACGTTTGTTCTAGGTGCAAAAAACTCTGAGCGAAATATGTCTGTTGCTAAAGCAGAAAATGAAGTTATCTTTTTGGAAGAGAACTATGAAGAAAATTATGCTGGTTTTGATCCGAGTTCACCAGAGTCTACAATTGCTATCGGAATTGAACAAGAGGTGTATGTAGAACAGAGTATTATTTTAGCACGTAAAATAGAAGATAATTTTTCAGGAAAGCTTAAAAGAAAAAGTAGAGGAATAAAACAGGCTAGTCTATGGGTAATGCATAATACGTACATGCCTAGTGTGCTTATTGAAACCGGTTTTATTACCAATAAAAGAGAAGGCGCATATTTAAATTCTAAAAGTGGACAAATTAAGATAGCTTCAGCCATCAAGGATGCCATTTTAGCTTACAAAAAGGAATTAGACCAAAACATAGGCAGTAACATTTTTGGTGTTGAAGAAGAGGCTAGTAGAACTGATGTTAAAACACCGCTAGTCGCAGAAAATGTAACTTTTAAGGTACAGATTGCCGCTAGCTCGAGAGACTTAGAACCTAAATCTTATAATTTTAATGGCTTATCAGATATTAGTAAAGCCAAAATAGGAAAGCTATATAAGTATTATTTCGGTGCAACTTCAGACTATAATAAGATTCAAAAATTAGAAGAAGAAGCCAAGCAAAAAGGGTATACGTCTTGCTTTGTAGTCGCTTATAAAAATGGTGAACAAATTAGCCTTTCAGAAGCCTTAAAAGAAGGTTCAAATTAATTTCTACTCTTAATAAATTTATTCCTAATTTTGTTTTTAAACAAAGTAAAGACAATTGAAAATTTCAAGAGAAGTTAAAACAGCAATTCTAGTATTATCTGGTATTGCTCTTTTTATATATTTATTTACCTTTTTAAAAGGTGAAGATCTGTTCAGCACTACAAATACCTACTATACTGAGTTTGATTATAACGCACTCAGTACCTCGTCTTCAGTAACGATAAAAGGAAATAAGGTCGGTAAAATAGAAGATATTAAATACGATTTTGAAACTGGTAAAACACGTGTGTCTTTTAGTGTGAACCCAAAACTAAAATTTTCAAAAAACAGTATTATACGATTATACGAAACAGGTATAATGGGAGGTAATGCATTAGCTATTGTAAGAGCGAATGATAATGACATAGCGCAATCTGGTGATTTTATTCAATCAGAGGTGCAGCCAGGATTAATAACCTCATTAAAAAATAATTTTTCTGGAATAAGCTCTGATTTAGATAGTACCATTCGTTCTGCAGATACCTTAATGACCAATTTAAACAAGCTGGTGGTTGATGAATCTGATGAAGGTTTACAAAGTACAATTGCAGAATTAAATACAACATTAAAATCGTTTAAAACATTGTCGTATTCTATTCAGAACGTTATTAAACAGAACGATACTAAAATTGCCTCAGTATTAGATAATTTTGAAAAAACCAGTAAAGATCTAAGCGAATTATCCGCAGATCTAAAGAAAGTTGATTTATCTAAAACCGTAGATAATCTTAATACGACACTTGATGGTATTCAAGGTATTATGACAAGTATCGACAACAATGAAGGTACTATTGGAAAACTATTAAATGATGATAGTCTATACAACAATTTAGAAGCCGCATCAAAAGAGATGGAGTTGTTATTGCTAGACATTAAATTACATCCCGCAAGATATCGACGAATACTATCTAAAAAAGAAATTCCTTACACACCACCAACTGAAGAACAAAAGAATTAGACCGTATTAATATGGAATATATACCAAATATACTTTTTGCTGTAGCGCTGATTTTAGGTATAGGCTATTTTGTGAGAAATGTAAAAAAACTTATACGTAACATCAAACTCGGACAAGAAGTTGATGCCAGTGATCATAAGGCAGAGCGTTGGAAAAATATGGCACGTATTGCGCTTGGTCAGAGTAAAATGGTAAAACGTCCTATCGCTGGTATACTGCACGTTATCGTTTATGTTGGTTTTGTAATTATTAATATCGAAGTCCTTGAAATTATAATTGACGGGCTATTTGGTACTCATAGAATAGGACTAGAGGTACTGCCACAATCGGTTTACGGATTTTTAATTGGCTCTTTTGAAATTCTTGCTGTACTCGTCTTAATCACAGTAATCATCTTTTGGCTACGACGTAATGTGATAAAACTTAAGCGATTCTTAAGTGCCGAAATGAAAGGCTGGCCTAAGAATGATGGTAATATCATTCTTTATTTTGAAGTCGTGCTGATGTGTTTATTCTTAGTGATGAATGCGACAGACACACCTTTTCAGGAAATGGGTGCAGGAAATGTAGTATCGCAATTTATAGCACCATGGTTTGACGGCATGTCTGAAGCAACATTACATACTATAGAACGTACCGCATGGTGGTTACATATCTTAGGTATTTTAGTCTTTTTAAATTATCTCTATTTCTCTAAGCACTTACATATTTTACTGGCATTTCCGAATACATATTTTGGAAGAGTACATCCTAAAGGTCAGTTTAATAATCTTGAAGCCGTTACTAACGAGGTAAAGTTAATGATGGATCCTAATGCAGATCCTTTTGCAGCTCCCGCTGAAGGAGCAGATGATGAAATGCCTGCAAAATTTGGTGTAAGCGATGTTATGGATTTAAACCAAATCCAATTATTAAATGCTTATACCTGTACAGAGTGTGGACGATGCACCAGTGAATGTCCTGCAAATCTCACTGGAAAAAAATTATCACCACGTAAGATTATGATGGATACTAGAGATCGACTCGAAGAAGTGGGTAAAAATATAGATGCAAATGGCGGAGAGTTTAAAGATGATGGTAAACAATTGCTTGGTGATTATATAACAAATGAAGAATTATGGGCGTGTACGACATGTAATGCTTGTGTTGAGGCATGTCCTGTAAGTATAGATCCATTATCAATTATAGTAGAAATGCGTCGTTATTTAGTGATGGAGCAAAGTGCAGCACCAATGGAATTAAATAACATGATGACCAATATAGAAAACAATGGTGCACCTTGGCCATACAACCAAATGGACCGTTTAAATTGGGCAAAAGAATAAGATTATGAGCGAAGAAGTAAAAGTGCCAACTATGGCAGAATATATAGCAGATGGGAAACAACCAGAAATTTTATTTTGGGTGGGTTCTGCAGGTAGTTATGATGATAGAGCAAAAAAGATTACTAAGGCTTTTGTTAAGATATTAAATAGAGCAAATGTAGATTTTGCTGTATTAGGAACAGAGGAGAGCAATACTGGTGATGTAGCTAAACGTGCTGGTAATGAATTCTTGTTTCAGATGCAAGCTATGATGAATATTGAAGTACTTAACGCTTATGAAATTAAACGTATCGTCACCTGCGATCCGCATTCTTTTAACTGTATAAAAAACGAATATCCTAGTTTAGGTGGTAACTATGACGTTATTCACCATACACAATATATTAATGAATTAGTTGAAACAGGCCGATTAACCATAGAAGGAAGTACTTATAAAGGTAAACGTATCACTTTCCACGATCCTTGTTATTTGGGACGCGCAAATAGCGTTTATGATGCGCCAAGAGAAGCCTTAAAAAAAACTAATGCTACCTTAGTAGAAATGAAGCGTCATAAAAGTACTGCGTTATGCTGTGGAGCAGGTGGAGCTCAAATGTTTAAAGAACCTGAAAAAGGTGATATGGATATAAACATTCTTAGAACTCAGGATGCACTAGAAACTCAACCGAACATTATAGCTACAGGATGTCCTTATTGCAACACCATGATGACTGACGGTATTAAGGCTAAAGAAAAAGAAGATAGCGTTACTGTTTTAGATGTCGCAGAATTAATTGCTAACTCTTAGAATCTAATGAAGCATGGCTCTCTTTGAAAATAATCAAATTGCAATAGATAGTTTACCTAAGGCAGAAGAGCAAACGCTTAATCCTATATCTCCAAAGTACTTCATCATTGTTTTATTTATTACACTTATAGCATATTTCATTTTATTTGGTGCTGTACTATTGTTAAAGATATTTGCCGAAGATGAAGGCATTGACGAAGCTATAACCTATATTGGTTTTACTTTACTTGTATTATGTATTATAACCATTGTTATAAGTTATTTAGGTTTTAAAAAGCGTAAATATGCTATTCGACAACAAGATATGACCTATAGTCATGGCTATTTAGTGAATAAAACCTTGACTTTGCCATACAATAGAATTCAGCACATAGAAATCGCAAGATCATTTATTGCAAGAAAGTTGGGTTTATCTACACTTAAAATCTATTCTGCGGGACAATCTGGTGGTGATCTATCCATAAAAGGTTTACCAAAAGATATTGCTGAAAAACAATACGCCTTTTTAACGGAGATTATTAATGAGCGATTATAACTTCGAAGACCCATCCAGACAATCCGCAAAAGGTATTATTGTAATTTTTGGTGTTACTACTTATAAGGTCATAAGAGGTCTGTTTATCGCGTTTGTTGCGCTTTTTCTTAAATATGTGCGAAGCGATAAAGCTCCTGATCTGTCTAATCCTATTTTAATATTAAGTGTCATAGGGTTAATTGCTTTGTTTCTGACCATTGCAATTCTAAAGTATTTAAATTTCAAATTTTTTGTAAAAGACAATTATTTCTTTCTTCGGAAAGGTATTTTTAATAAAGAAGAAATTTCTGTGTCGAAAGAAAAAATACAGAACGTATATATAAAACAGAATGTAATCCAGCAACTCATCAATGTGGTCACAGTATCTATAGAATCTGCAGGTGATGATAAAACTGAGATAGAAATAATGGCACTTTCCAGAGATAAAGCTCAAGCCTTAAAAGAGAATTTACTATCTGGGTTTAAGTCTAGAAACTTTGATGAATCTGCTGACTCAGTGTTAACGGTGTACTATAGAGCGTCACTTAAAAAATTATTATTAGAAGGTATAAGTGAAAATCATTTTAAGAGTTTTGTGTTAATCCTAGCTTTTATCATCAGTATTTATAATGATGTCAAGGAATTTGTAAATCAGCTTAATCTAACTTCAAAATTTGGTAAATGGTTGCAATTAGACAGTGAATCTGTAGTTGGTTTACTATTACTAAATGTTACAATAGTTTTAGTATTACTCATTTTGTCCTTCATATTATCCTTCGTAAGAATGCTAATCCAGAATTTTAATCTTACTGTAATTAGAAAACCAAATGGATTAGAAATCTCAAAAGGCTTGTTAAATAAAATCAACTTAAGTCTTTCAGATAGCAGAATTCAAAATACCACCGCATCAACAAATAGAGTTAAACGCGCTTTAGGTTTATACAAATTGTCTTTTACCCAGGCCATGTCTAATAAGAAACAGCAGTTAAAGTTAAATGTGGTAGGTCTCAATAAGTTACAGATCAATGAATTAGTTGAACAGTTTTATCCGAACATTGAAAATCAAATAATAAAGAATAAGCCCAACAAATATTTAAAGCATCGAATGCTGTGGATTGGCTTATTCGTAATAATAATAATTAATATTGGTCTTTACTTTTCACCCACGAAGTTATTACTAATCAATATTCCTCTGATTGCATATGTTATTGTTAATGCAGTAATCACTTATAATAAGGCGTATTATCATATTGATGACGAGTATATAGTTATCGGCTACGGAATGCTTATCGAAACACATACGAGTTACTTAGAGATTAAAAAGACCCAAGGTGTGACACTAAAACAAACAATTTTTCAAAAACGTAAAGGAGTAGCTTCGGTTATAATTTACTCTGCATCGAAACCGATAACCATTCCTCATGTAGAATTGGATACAGCAAATGCCATTAAGAATTATTTACTTTATAAAGTAGAATACGAGAATGAAGATTGGATGTAAATCTTTATTTTTGCACTAGAATAAAGACGTAAATATGCTAGTAGATTTTGATACATTACCAGAAGAATCTCGGGTTTGGATATACCAGGCTAACCGTTCTTTTGCGGAAGATGAGATTACTCAATTAAATAAGCAATTAGCTGAATTCATAAACGTATGGACTGCTCATGGTAAAGATTTGCAGGCAGGCTATAAAATAGTATATAAGCGTTTTATAGTAATTGCTTTAAATCAAAACTTAAATAGTGCAACTGGTTGTTCTATTGATGCTTCAGTTCATTTTATACAAGAATTAGAGAAACAATATAATGTGGACTTAATGGACAAAATGAATGTGTCTTACAAGCAAGGAGAATTTATCGCGTATAAGCCATTAATTGACTTTAAAAAAATGGCAAAAAATAAGTCTGTGTCTAAGAATACGATTGTATTTAATAACTTGGTGACTAACATTGCGGAATTCAAGGATAATTGGGAAGTCCCTGCAAGTGATAGTTGGCATAGTAGATTTATAAAATAATAAACAATATATCACTACTTAAAGATTTCATAGATTAAAACCTTAATTTTTAAATTATTCGCATCTCAAATTATTTTTATTTCTCAATAAGAATAGTCATTTTTACAGCTCATTACTAATAATCTTAATAGTTGTGGCTACAGATATCTTCTTATTGAATATTTCAGGACAAGATAAACCAGGTTTAACTTCTGGCTTAACTGGAGTATTAGCGCAGTATGGTGCTAAAGTATTGGACATAGGACAAGCAAATATTCATGATACGCTGTCTTTAGGTATTTTATTTGAAATTAATTCAGGTAAAAAATCTGCTGCTGTTTTAAAAGACTTATTGTTTAAGTCTTATGAATTAGGTATTACGGCCAAATTTTCGCCAATTACTTCTGAGGGATATGAGGATTGGGTAAATCTTCAAGGTAAGGATCGTTATATCATTACTATTTTAGGAGAAAAGCTCGCAGCAGAACAGATATCTGAAGTCACTAAAATAGTTTCAGAAAAAAATCTCAATATAGATTCTATAAAACGTCTTACAGGTCGTCTTTCACTTAAAAAAGAAGAAGAATATCCAAGAGCGTCAATTCAACTTTCGATTAGAGGGAAAATTGACGATAAAGCTGAATTCACAGAGAAATTTATGGATATCTCTAGGGAATTAGATGTAGATATTGCTTTTCAGGAGGATAATATTTTTAGACGTAACAGACGTTTGGTGTGTTTTGATATGGATTCTACACTCATACAAACAGAAGTTATTGATGAATTAGCAGAATTGGCAGGTGTGGGTGATGAAGTTAAAGCTATAACCGAATCTGCAATGCAAGGTGATATTGATTTTAATGAAAGTTTCAAACGACGAATGAAACTCTTAAAAGGCCTAAACGAAGATGTTTTGCAGGAAGTTGCAGAAAAATTACCCATTACAAAAGGAGCAAGACGATTAGTTGATACGCTGCATAGTTACGGATTTAAAACAGCAATTTTATCTGGAGGTTTCACTTACTTTGGTCATTATTTAAAAGAGAAGTTAGATATTGATTATGTATATGCTAATGAACTCGAAATTAAAAATAGTGTATTAACAGGAGGTTATGTTGGTGATATAGTTGATGGTAATAAAAAAGCTGAATATTTACAATTATTGGCAGATAATATGGGCATTGATATTAGCCAAACCATAGCAGTAGGTGATGGTGCTAACGATTTACCGATGCTTAATTTAGCGGGTTTAGGCATTGCTTTTCATGCTAAACCAAAAGTAAAAGATAATGCGCAAAGTTCTATCTCTAGTATTGGACTAGACGGTGTGTTGTACTTATTAGGTTATCATGACAGACATATTGACCTTATTGAATAGTTTAGAAAATGATATTTATCATATAATAAGTTTCAGATTCTCACGTTCTTTACTTATTACAGACTAAATTCTATGATAAAGTTAAAAACACTTACTTTTCTGCTATTACTAACATCCCTACAAATTTTTTCACAAGAGTGGATTACGGATATTGAAGAGGCTAAAACTCTTTCATCCTCAGAAAATAAAGTAATAGTCTTAGTCTTTCAAGGTTCAGATTGGTGTGCTCCATGCATGAAATTAGATAAAGAAATATGGAGTACTAAAGAATTCCAAGATTTAGCTAGTGATTCGTTTATTATGTTACAAGCTGATTTTCCGAGACGGAAACAAAACAAACTTTCAGAGGAACAACAAGAACACAATAATAAACTTGCCGATCAATATAACACCTATGGATATTTTCCTTATGTCGTAGTCTTAGATGCAAAAGGAAACCAGCTAGGGGCTATGGGTTATGAGAAATCAACACCGGAGAAGTATTACAACAAACTAAAGGCAATTGCGAATTAAAATAACAATCATATTATTTCTATGCTGTTCTATTAGTTATGGACAGCAGGTCTACAGCAAAACGGTAAAATTAATGGGAAGTCGTTTTGATATTTCCGTTGTGGCCAAAGATTCTATTGAAGGATCAAAACATATTGCAACCGCAATTAATGAAATAAAAAGAATTGAACGGTTAATTTCTTCATGGGACACCAATTCTCAAACTTCAAAAATTAATCTATCTGCAGGAATTGAACCTGTTAAAGTTGATTTAGAATTATACCAGTTAATAGAACGTGCGTTAAAGATATCTAAACTAACCGATGGAGCTTTTGATATTAGCTATGCATCAATGGATAAAATCTGGAAGTTTGATGGCTCATTGACTGAAATGCCTTCAGAAGAAGCTATTAAACAATCTGTATCTAAAGTAGGTTATGAGAATATAGTATTAGATAAGGTTAAACAAACCATTTATCTTAAAGAAAAAGGAATGAAGATTGGTTTTGGATCTATAGGTAAAGGTTATGCTGCAGATAAAGCCAAAGCTTTACTCATAAAAAATGATGTAAAAGCAGGAATCATAAATGCCTCAGGAGATTTAAATACATGGGGAACACAACCTAATGGTGAAGATTGGTTAGTGGCTATTGTTAATCCTTTAAACAAAAATAAGGTCTTTTCCTGGATGCCTGTAAATAATAGTGCAGTCGTTACTTCAGGAAATTATGAAAAATATTTAGAGTTTGATGGTATACTGTACACACATATTATTGATCCAAGAACGGGTTATCCTGCAACAGGAATATTAAGTGTAACAATTTTTACAGTAACAGCAGAATTAGCAGATGCGCTTGCTACATCTGTTTTTGTTATGGGAGTGGAAATTGGATTAGATTTTATAAATCAGCTTAAAGGAGTAGAATGTGTTATCGTAAACAAGGACAATAAGATTTTAACTTCTAACAATATTGAATTAGACACAAAGAATTAGGCATGAAGAAATTAGCATTAATACTAGTTATAGACATTTTATTTACCTCTTGTAAGGTGGTAAAAGAATACGAAAAGGTTAATTTGAATGATCCAGACATGACTTTGGCCCAAAAGAAATTAAAACGTTTTTCAACAAGCTATCAGGTTTACAGAGAAGGTGCCTCAGGTGCCAATGGTGGGAAATCTGGCGGTGGATGTGGATGTAATTAATCAATTTAAAGTTTAAGTGAAAAAAAACATCATTTACATATTACTTTTCACTGCTTTGGGTATATCAGCTCAACAAGATTCAACCAAAGTTTATAAGAAGAAAGTTTTAGAATCCACTGAAATAGATTTCTTAAGCACCTATTATGCACAAGACGGTAATAATGCTTCTGTAACAGGTGGAATAGGTACTGAAGAACTAACAGACTTAACAGGTACTATTGTAGTCAGTATGCCAATGAATGCAGATGATGTGCTTACTGTAGATGTTGGTTTTTCAGCCTATACATCGGCTTCTTCTAGTAATGGTAATCCATTTGACCGCACTGGTGCTTCAGGAGATGACGACGATGACGATGATGATGATGATGATAGAGCATTAGCTGAAGGACAAATAGGAAGTCCATGGGTAGCTTCTTCTGGTGCATCTCGCTCAGATGTATGGTCTAGTATCAATGTAGATTATGCCCATAGTTCTGATGACCGAAATACTATTTGGAATGCTAATGCGTCATTTGCCAACGAATACGATTATATGTCTATTGGATTTGGTGGTGGATTAACCAAGTTATTTAATGATAAAAACACAACATTGGGAGTTAGTGGAAAGGTGTTTTTAGATACTTGGCGACCTATTTACCCTACAGAATTAAAATCATATAGAGACACTGATGGTAATTTAGATGAAGGTTTTTTTGATGGAGTTACCATTTTAGACCAGTCTGGAAATGCATCAACTGCATGGAGTCCGTTTAATAATTTTCCAATTATAAAAGACAAGGCAAGAAATTCATATTCAATATCTTTAAGCTTATCGCAAATACTTAGTAAAAATGCTCAGTTTTCAATTTTTGTTGATATTGTTAAGCAACAAGGTTGGTTGGCTAATCCGCTACAGCGTGTGTATTTTGGTGATATAGATAATTATTTTATTGGCAATGCTGAAAGTATTCCAAATTATACCTCACGACAAAATAGAGATGTCTTTCAGTTAGCTGATGATATTGAACGACTACCTTCAAACAGGTTAAAGATTCCGGTTGGAATGCGTTTTAACTATTATCTTAATGAAGGTGTTGTATTACGAACCTATTACAGATACTACTATGATGATTGGGGAATTCAATCGCATACGTTTAACTTGGAAGTACCAATAAAGATCTCTCAGAAATTCACGCTATATCCTTCATATAGATTTTATAATCAAACGGCTGCAGACTATTTCGCGCCTTTTGATGAGCATTTATCGACAGACAACTATTATACTTCAGATTACGATTTATCCAAGTTCAATGCCAATCAATTTGGTTTTGGTATTAGTTATACTGATATTTTTGCAACAACTCATCTCTGGAAATTTGGATTAAAGAGCATAGACCTTCAGTATAACAACTATAGTCGTAATACAGGTTTAGATGCAAATTATATTGGTATCGGTATTAAATTTATACAAGATTAATATTGTAAAAAACTTGTTTATAAATCTATCTTAAAGTCTTTCAACTTACTATTAATTATGCTATTTTGGCATAGTATTCGTTAATAACCTATAAACGATAAAAGATAATCCATGCGCTATTTTGCCCTTATCCTAATTTGTTTTTTTGTTCATATAAGTTTCGCACAAGAAAGTGGCAATAATCCTTTACAGTCCAAGAATCCTATCGCACAGAAACAATGGGTAGATAGTTTGTACAATGCTATGACTCTTGAAGAAAAAATAGGTCAGCTCTACATGGTACAGGTGATGTCTAATAATAGTGAAAAAGTTAATAATGAGGTTGTTCAATTAATAAAAAAGCAAAAGATTGGTGGAGTTATTTTTTCAAATGGTGGACCATACAGGCAAGCCAAATTAAATAATCTTTTACAGGCAGCATCAGATATTCCTTTACTTGTAGGAATGGATGCAGAATGGGGCTTGAGCATGCGATTAGATTCTACATATGCCTTTCCATGGAATATGACGCTTGGAGCAATTTCAGATAATAAGCTGATAGAACAAACCGGAAGACAAATTGGTGAACATTGTAAACGTTTAGGAGTACATTTTAATTTTGCGCCAGTTGTAGATATAAATACTAATCCGAAAAATCCTATTATAGGAAATCGCTCTTATGGAGAAGACCGAGATAATGTAACTGAGAAAGGATTAGCATTTATGAAAGGCATGCAAAGTGCTGGTACTTTAGCTAATGCCAAACATTTTCCTGGTCATGGTGATACAGAAGACGATTCACACTTAAAGCTACCTACTATTCAATTTAGTGAAGAACGAATTGATTCTGTAGAACTCTATCCTTATAAGAAACTTATTAATGAAGGTCTGTCTAGTGTTATGGTGGCGCATTTAAATGTGCCCAGTTTAGAAACTAAATCAGGATTACCATCGTCTTTATCTAAACATATTGTAACTGATATTTTAAAAAATGAATTAGGTTTTAATGGCTTAATTTTTACAGATGCCTTAACTATGAAAGGCGCTGCAGACTTTAATGAAACAGGAGCTATAGATTTAGCAGCTTTTATGGCTGGTAATGATGTATTGCTAATGTCTGAAGATGTTGCTAAAGGGGCGAAAAAGTTAATAGAAGCTTACAACAAAGGTGATATATCGGAAGAGCGTTTAGCGCATTCTGTAAAAAAGATATTAATGGCTAAATATAAGGTTGGACTTAATGATTATTCTCCAGTAGGACTTTATAATTTAACGAAAGATCTTAATAGATTAAATGACGATGTACTTTATGAAAATCTCATGGAAAGTGCTATAACCGTTGTAAAAAATGAAAAGTCTTTATTACCACTCAGAGATTTAGAAACTAAAAAAATTGCCTACGTAACTTTAGGTGATGATAATGGTTCTGTATTTTTAAAAGAACTTAAAAAATACGCTAAAATACACGAGATAAAAGCGGAAAAGCTGGATGCTATTATTGGTAGACTTCAAAATTATAACACACTTATAGTTGGATTTCATAAGTCTAATGATAATCCATGGAAAGGTTATAAGTTCTCTCAAAAGGAAATGGCATGGCTCTATGAAATGGCCAGAACACACACATTAATTTTAGATGTTTTTGCAAGACCCTATGCACTTAATGATTTACTGTCAGTTGAGAATATTGAAGGCATTGTGATGAGTTATCAGAACAGTGAAATTGCTCAACAGAAGTCTGCACAGCTTATTTTTGGCGCAATTCCTGCTAAGGGAAAGCTACCTGTTAGTACTGGCGATTTCTTTCCTTTGGGTACTGGTGAAACCTATAGTGCTTTAAAAAGCTTAAGCTATGGCCTGCCTGAACGCGTAGGTATGGATTCTAAATTATTAAGTAGAATTGATTCTGTAGCTAATTATGCCATTGATAAACAGATGACGCCAGGCATACAACTTCTTGTAGCTAGAAAAGGTAAAGTGATTTATAATAAAAATTTTGGTTACCATACATATGCTAAGAAAAACAAAGTAGATTTTGATGATATATATGATGTAGCATCTTTAACTAAAATTTTGGCGACGCTTCCTGTTCTTATGGAATTAGAAGGGCAAGGCTCTGTATCCTTAGATGCTAAATTAAAGACCTTAATGCCAGAATTTAAAGGAAGTAATAAGGAGAATATTACCATTAAGAAAATGCTTTCGCATTATGCGCAGTTAAAACCTTGGGTGTCATTTTATTATGCCACATTAGATTCAATCACAAAAAAACCAGGTGTAAAATACTACAGAAGAAAGCGCAGCAGAGAATTCAATGTAGAAGTTACCAACACACTCTTTATGCGCAATGATTACCAAGATTCCATTCAAAAGATAATTAGGGATAGTGATTTATTGTCTCGACTGCGTTACCGTTACAGTGATTTGCCGTATTATATCTTAAAAAATTATTTAGAGGATTTCTATGACAAACCATTGAGTGAAATTACAGAAGATCGGTTTTATAAATCCTTAGGCGCTAATCATACCACTTATAATCCACGTAAAAAGTTCAGTTTAAAAGATATCGTACCCACAGAAGAGGATAATTATTATCGTTATAAAAAAATCCATGGATATGTACACGATATGGGTGCGGCTATGCAAGGTGGAGTAGGTGGACACGCTGGCATATTCAGTAATGCCA
>NZ_CBFHMI010000049.1:0-16814 GCF_965656915.1 Winogradskyella sp.
TTTTGATTAATAGCAATGATGATAAGTGTCTTAAAAAGGCTATCTGTAAAAGATAGTCTTTTTCATTTACCATTCATTTATTTTGTTACTATCTAACTTCACAAAAATGAATAGCAGAATTGTAAATCCCCATAGCCCAGAACCACCATAACTAAAAAAAGGTAAAGGGATACCAACTGTAGGGATTAATCCCATTACCATGCCAGTATTTATAGTAAAATGTAAAAAAAAGATGGAGGCAACACCATAGCCATAAACACGACTAAATTGTGATTTTTGTAATTCTGATAAATAGAGAATTCTTATAATCAATGCAACAAATAAGACCACAACAAAACTACTGCCCCAAAATCCCCATTCCTCACCTACAGTGCTAAAGATATAATCGGTTTCTTGCTCTGGAACAAATTTCCCTGTAGTTCTGGTGCCTTGTAAAAAGCCTTTTCCAGTCCAACCACCAGAGCTAATAGCTTGTTCAGATTGAATAAGGTTGTAAGCTTCTGCTTTTCTCATTTGTTCTAATTTAGCCGGATCTTTTTCTAATCGCAGCCATAAACTTATACGGTTTTGTTGGTGTGGCTTTAGTACATGTTCGTAAAATAATTTTACTCCGTATGAAAAGCCAATACAGATAACCAGTGCCAAAATGTATTGAAAAATAGAACCTCTTTTTTTCTTTCTAAAAAGATATAGGCAAGTTAGAACTATAGTTGTGATAATAGCCGTAGGCAATACGCCAAGTTTTAAACCTAGAACAGCTAATACAATTAACGATAATACTACCATTAAATAAACTTGTTGAAGACCTTCTCTGTAAAACACAAAAAAGAATGATAAATATACAATGGTACTTCCAGCATCATTTTGTAAAAGAATAAGTAACGCAGGAACAAATATGATTGTAGCAACTCGAATCTGATCCTTTAGTGTTTTCATATTTGTTTGAAGATCACTAATATATTTAGCAACAGCCAGTGCTGTTGCAAATTTGGCAAATTCACTAGGCTGAATGGTAATACTACCAATACCATACCAGGAGCGTGCTCCATTAACATCTTTACCAAATATAAACAGACCGACCAAAGCTAAAATAGCGACCAGGTAAATAATACTGGCAAAGCGTTCATAAAATTTGGCTTCAAGTGAGAGTATCAATACAATAATAACAAATGTTAGCCCTATGAAAATGAGTTGTTTACCATAAAGCTCTGAGGTGTCAAAATAACTTGTAATCTCTCCGACATGTGAAGCCGATAATATATTGAGATAGCCAAAACTTATTAGCAATAAAAAAAGGATAATTGTAATCCAATCGAACTTAAATCGTCTTTGGTTTTCTCTTAGCATAATTTAAGACTTGGTTATTTCTGCTTTGAGTTTTAATAATTCTTGAAATTCTTCTTCACTTATAGGTTCTAAAGTGGTTTGCCTATTTATTCCGAATGGTTCACCTGAGTAGGGTTTATCATATTCATGTTCTAAAGAATACCTAAGTACAAAATTCTCCATATCAGTTCTACTAATTTCACCTTTAAGATAATATTCGATCATAAGGCTTGCCATTCTTCCTGCAAATCGACTCCCGAAATAGCCGTTTTCAACAAAAACCGCTATAGCGATTTTAGGATTATCTTTAGGTGCGAAAGCAACAAATATAGAATGATCAGTAAGTTGAGTTTTGGTACTATCTATTATTGCAAAATTTTCAGCGGTACCAGTTTTTCCACAGATTTCAATGCCTTTTACCTGTAGCCTTTTAGCCGTTCCTTTATTATAGACATCATACATGCCTTGTACAACAGGTTCGAAATGCTGTTTCTCTATAGTGGTATATTTTGGATTTGTGAACTTAGAAGAAATAGTACCTCCTTCAATATTCTTTATAATATGAGGTGTGTAATAGTAGCCTCTGTTACCAATTGCTGCAGCCATATTTGCTAGCTGAATAGGTGTGGCTAATACTTCTCCTTGACCGATGGCGTTAGAAAGCGTAAAGGTAGTATACCACCTGTTTTTTCCGTAAGCCCTATCGTAAGTTGCAGCAGTTGGTACTTTTCCTGGTTGACCTACGGATAAATCGTTATTAAGGTAATTTCCTAGACCAAAACTTTTTATATGTTGACTCCAATTATCCATACCTTCTGCAGGTGTATCATATTTATCGATTATTTTACGATATACGTTGGCAAAATAGGCATTGCACGACTCGTATATTCCTGTATTCATATTTACAGGACTTTTGTGAACATGACAACCCATTTTTCGGTTTCCATACCTGTAGCCTAAAGAACAACTAAATCGATCTTCAGTGGTTACAACACCTTCTTGCAAAGCAATTAAAGCATTTAGGTTTTTAAAAGGTGAACCAGGTGAATACATAGCTTGTAAGCCTCTATCGAATAATGGCTTTGCAATACTATCATTATATAATTTTGAAAAGTTTTTAGAACGGTCTCTACCAACCAATAAATTAGGATTGTAAGAAGGACCAGACACCATAGTTAAAATTTCACCAGATTCTGGTTCTATTGCGATGATACCTCCACGTTTATTGGTCATCAGTAATTCTCCATAGGCCTGTAATTGAGCATCTATTGTGATGGTAATATCTTTCCCTGGTTTAGGTAATGTGTCATAGATACCTTCTTTGTATGGTCCAATATTTTTATTGAAACGATCCTTTTGAATAAATTTTATTCCTTTCACTCCTCGTAAGATCTCTTCATAGGTTTTTTCTACACCTTGTTTTCCTATAAGGTCACCCATTCTATAATACGGTTGCTTGGCAATAATACCTCGATTAACTTCGCCAATATCACCAAGTACATTAGCTCCTATAGTTGTTTGGTATGACCTTAATGATCGTTTTTGAATATAAAAGCCTTCGTATTTGTGCATTTTCTCCTGAAGAACAGCATAATCTGTTTTTGATAATTGTGGCACAAAAGGAGATGGTAGTCTAGGTGAATAATTTGTAGCTCTTTCAAGCTTTTTGTTGTAATCCTCTTTTGTGATTTTTAATAGTTCACAAAATTCATTAAGTTCTGTAGAATCCATAGGAACAACATCTCTTGGAATCACCATGACATCATAGGATGGTTGATTAGCTACTAATAATTTACCATTTCTATCATATACATAACCCCTTTTTGGGTAATTGAACTCTGGTTTTATGGCACTATCTTCAAACAGATTATTAGAACTTGTATTATACACCTGAAGATAAAATAAGCGCGCTATAAAAACAAGACCAACAAGGATGACAGTTGTTAAGAGTAGCAGTTTTCTCATTTCTTATTTCGGCTGAATAAAATTATTATTAATACACTTAAAAGTATAGTGAAAATACTAGAAACTAACGTCTTCTTTAGGATTAAAAGTATATTAGAGATGTTAAAAATTTCGAGAGAAAACAATATAAAATGATGTATTAAAGTTCCGAATGTGACATATGTAATTAGACTACCTATTTCAGTATTACTAAACTTTACACTTTGGTGTTCATATAACATACCAAATGAGGTTTTTAATAGTACAGGTCTCGAATAAGCCAGAAATACTGCTGCAGCGGCATGTACACCTCCAGAGTCTGAAAATAGATCTACAAGCATACCAAGAACAAAACTTACCAGTAATAATACTAACCTATCTTCCTTAATTGGAAATAAAAAAATAAATATGATATAGATAAACGGATTTATGTAACCAAGGAAATTAATATTATTACATATAACAACTTGCACAAGTAATAGAACAACAAACCTTATAATATTAGCACTTATAATACTATTCATTGGTTTGATTTTCTAAAGTTTTAATTTCTGATCGGTCTAAGCTTTCTAGTATGTAAACAGTACCAACATTCGTCATATCATTAAATAATTTCACTTGGATAATATAAGTGTCACCACTAACATCAGTAGCAAAACTGTCTATGGTACCTATGCCAATGCCTTTTGGAAAAATTGCAGATTGTCCACCTGTAACTATTGTGTCACCTACATGTACAGGTGCAAATTTGGAGACATCAATTAGCTGGGTGAATTCTGGTGAGTTACCATTCCAAATTAAAGATCCAATATGATTACTGGATTTTAACTTAGCGTTAATTCGACTTTTCTTATTAAGAATTGATAAGACCCTTGCATAACTGTTTGAGATATTGTCTATAATACCAATTATACCCTTAGAGGTAATGACGCCAAAATCTTGTTTAATACTGTCTTTTCTACCTTTGTTTATTGTAAGATAATTATTGGTTAAAGAATAACTGTTCTTATATACATCTGCGGAAAACACTCTGAATTTTTCAGTGGAATACGTAGTGTCAATAAAAGTGGTATCCTTAGAATTTTTGCTATTAAATAAATGTGTTCTGAGTCTTCGGTTTTCTTCTATAAGAATTCTGTTCTCTTGTTCTAAATCAAAGTATTTATCAATTGAATTAACGGTACCATAAACACCACCTGTTAAACCGTTGGCAGAATTGATGAACTCACTGCGATGATAAGAATGCGATTGAATAGTTAAAGCTAATGAAATACTAAAAAGCAATAAAAACAACAGAAATGTTTTGTTTCTTATAACAAAATTGAAAATTTGTTGCATTATTTACTTGTTATTTAATCAATACGCTTTTGTATTTAGATAAGTTTTTAAGCACAATTCCTGTACCTCTAACTACAGCTCTTAAAGGATCTTCTGCAATGTAAACTGGTAAATCAGTTTTTTGAGAAAGACGTTTGTCTAATCCTCTTAGCATAGATCCACCACCAGCTAAATAGATTCCAGTATTATAAATATCTGCAGCTAATTCTGGTGGAGTTTGAGATAATGTTTCCATCACAGAATCTTCAATTCTAAGAATAGATTTATCTAAAGCCTTTGCGATTTCACGATAAGAAATATTAACTTGTTTTGGTTTTCCAGTCAATAAATCACGTCCTTGAACGCTCATGTCTTCTGGTGGTAAATCTAAATCTTCTGTTGCGGCACCAATCTGGATTTTAATCTTTTCTGCAGTTCTGTCGCCAACATAAAGGTTGTGTTGCGTGCGCATGTAGTAAATGATGTCGTTTGTAAATACATCACCTGCAACTTTCACAGATTTATCGCATACTATACCTCCGAGAGCAATAACTGCTATTTCAGTAGTACCACCACCAATATCAACAATCATGTTTCCTTTTGGTTGCATTATGTCTACACCAATACCAATGGCAGCTGCCATTGGCTCATGTATTAAGTAAACTTCTTTTCCGTTTACACGCTCACACGATTCTTTTACCGCTCTCATTTCTACTGCAGTAATACCAGACGGTATACAAACCACCATGCGAAGTGCCGGGTTAAAAAATTTCTTTTTTAATGCAGGGATATTTTTAATAAACAAACTTATCATTTGTTCAGACGCATCAAAATCTGCAATTACACCATCTTTCAATGGTCTAATGGTTTTAATATTTTCATGTGTTTTACCTTGCATCATGTTGGCTTCTTTACCAACTGCTATTATTTTACCGCTTATGCGGTCTCTGGCTACTATAGAAGGATTGTCAACAACAACTTTGTCATTGTGGATTATCAGTGTATTTGCGGTTCCTAAATCAATGGCTATTTCTTCTGTTAGGAAATCAAAAAATCCCATGTGCTGTAATTAATTATTTGGGTTAATCTAGTCTACTTTTATGACTATTCGTAAATGTAATAAATAATACGAAATATATGTGATTATAGACGCTTATTGATTAATTTTTTTTTAGTGTTTAAAATGACGTGTTCCTGTAAATACCATGGCAATATTATTTTCGTTGCAATAATCAATACTTAATTGGTCTTTAATTGAACCACCAGGTTGAATCACTGCGGTAATTCCAGCCTTATCTGCAATTTCTACACAATCAGGAAATGGGAAGAAGGCATCACTCGCCATAACAGCACCATTTAAATCAAAATTGAAAGACTTTGCCTTATGAATAGCTTGGTTTAAAGCATCAACCCGACTTGTTTGTCCTGTGCCACTAGCTAATAATTGTTTGTTTTTAGCCAATACAATAGTATTCGACTTTGTGTGCTTGCATAATTTGGAAGCAAAAATTAAATCGTCAATCTCCGACTGAGAAGGTGCTTTTGTAGTAGCCGTTTTTAAATCGTCTGCACTATCAGTTTTAGCATCACGTTCTTGTACTAACGCACCATTTAAACAAGTTCTTACTGTAGTTTTAGGTAACTCAACATCATTTAAAATTAGAAGAATTCGATTTTTCTTTCCTTTTAATATGTCTAAAGCTTCATCACTAAATGAAGGTGCAATAACGACTTCACAGAATAAATTATGAATTTCCTCAGCAGTTGCTTTATCTATTTGCGTATTACAAATTAAGATACCACCAAATGCTGAAATAGGGTCACCTGCTAAAGCATCTACATAAGCCTGGTGAACTGTATCGCGTTGTGCAAAACCACAGGCATTGTTGTGTTTTAATATAGCGAACGTTGGATTTTCACTTTTAAATTCTAAAATTAGATTTACGGCAGCGTCAACATCTAAAAGATTATTATAACTTAATTCTTTACCATGAAGTTTGGTAAACATAGCATCAAAATCACCAAAGAAAAACCCTTTTTGGTGTGGGTTTTCTCCATAGCGCAACACTTTTCCATGAGTTTCACTGATTTTTAAGACAGCCTCTTCATGGTTTTTATTAAAGTAATTAAAAATCGCTGTGTCATAATGTGATGAGACATTAAATGCTTTGGCGGCAAATCGCTTTCTGTCGTCATCAGAGGTTTTCCCATTTTTCTCTTTTAGTAATTCTAAGAACTCAGAGTAATCATCTACAGAAGACACACAAGTCACATCAGCATAGTTTTTTGCCGCAGCTCTAATTAAAGAAATACCGCCAATATCTATTTTTTCAATAATATCTTGGTGTGCTGCACCAGAAGCTACCGTTTTTTCAAATGGGTATAAATCTACTATAACCAAATCTATCTGAGGGATTTCAAACTCAACTAACTCGGCAACATCACCATCATGATTTTGACGATTTAAAATACCTCCAAATACTTTAGGGTGAAGTGTTTTTACTCTTCCGCCTAAAATCGAAGGATACGATGTTACGTCTTCAACAGGAACTACATTGATACCTAAATCTTTTATGAATTTTTCAGTACCACCTGTAGAATAGATGGTAACATTTAAATCATTTAATTTTTTTACTATTGGTGCTAAGCCTTCTTTACTAAAAACTGAAATTAATGCAGAAGACATTGTTTTGTTGCTCATAATGTTGTGTTGTGAAATTGATGCGGCAAAAATACGCATAATCACTATTAAAATCTTAGTGAAAAACTTAGTTTGTTTAAGAATTTTGTAACAATGGATTGTTGAAAACGTCTTATGTGTAAAATGAGATAATTTAAGTAGTCCATGCTTGTCTATTTACGAGTTTTTAAAGAGAGTTTTTCTTTTGCTTTAAGTGCACTTAGAAATAATAAACTACGTACCTTTCTGTCATTATTAGGTGTGACCGTAGGTATATTTTCTATTATAGCGGTTTTGGCCGCTGTTGACTCTTTGGATAGAAATATTAAGGATAGTTTATCTGGCTTAGACAAGAACACAATTTACTTATCTAAGTATTCATTTGGTCCAACTGAGGTACCTCGATGGAAACGTGATAATTTTCCACAAACGGATTATGACGATTATCAATTTGTTAGACGCAATGTAGCTGATATAGAGGAATCTGCCTATGTCATTTTTGGAGGACGAGAAACAATCAGATACAAAGCTGAAACCGTAAGTAATGTTGAGGTCACACCAATTTCTAATGGTATTTATATTATAGACGATCTTAAAATGGGTGAAGGTAGATTTTATACCGAGTTAGAGTCTGATACAGGAGCGCCTGTGATAGTTATTGGAGTAAATCTTGCTGAAAATTTATTTGGAGAAGCTAATCCATTAGGAAAAGTAGTTCGGGTTTATGGAAGAAAACTCACAGTCATTGGAGTGCTTAAAAAGTATGGCTCTGGTTTGGGAGATTCGCCTGATGATAAGGGTTTTGTGCCAGCAAACTTTGTAAGGCAATTTAAAAATGGCGGATCAGAAGGTTTGCCAGGCGCTGTTGTTATAAAGCCAAAATCTGGTGTAGACATTGGTGCTTTTGAACAGGTTTTAAAACAAAAATTCAGAGCCTACAGAGGTTTAAAAGCAGATGAAGATGATGATTTTTTCGTTAATAAACTATCTGGTTTAGTCTCTTTTGTAGATGGCATTATTTCTAGTTTGAATTTAATAGGTTGGGTCATTAGTGGTTTTTCACTTTTAGTTGGAGGGTTCGGAATTGCAAATATTATGTTTGTAAGTGTAAAAGAACGGACTAATCTTATCGGAATTCAAAAATCATTAGGCGCTAAAAACAGATTTATATTATTTCAATTTTTATTTGAAGCTACTATTTTAGCTGTTGTCGGTGGTTTGGTTGGTTTGGGATTAGTATGCATAGTCTCATTAATTATGAACGGTATTGTAGAGGATTTTGAGTTTGTACTATCCTTTGGTAATATGTTTTTAGGATTTGCACTTTCTAGTTTAATTGGTCTTATATCTGGTGTGATTCCTGCAATTTCAGCTTCAAAATTAGATCCTGTAGAAGCCATCAGAACCGGAATGTAAAAAGGCCACAATTACATTTAAGCTTTTTGTAACAGATATTTTCGTAAAAGCCTTTATCTTTAAGTCGTTTTAAAAATGGCATATGCTAGTATATCTACGATTATTTAAAGAAAGCTTTTCATTTGCATTTAATGCGCTAAGGAATAATAAACTTAGAACCTTTCTATCGCTTTTGGGAGTAACAATTGGTATTTTTTCAATAATTGCGGTTCTTGCGGCAGTAGATTCTTTAGATAAAAGTATTAAATCGCAACTTAGTGCATTAGACAGCAACACAATGTATTTGGCTAGTTTTTCATTTGGTCCAACTGAAGTGCCGCGATGGCAACGCGAGACATTTGACGAGGTTTCCTACAACGAGTATAGGATATTAAAAGAAAACCTTAGCGGAGCAAAGTACGTAGCATTACAATATTATGTAAAACGTGAAAATATAAGATATGAATCCGAGCAGGTAAGCAGTATCAATACTGTGGTCGTGTCTAATGAATTTGCAGACATACAAGTCTTAGAATTTGAAAAAGGACGGTTTTATAATGAGTCAGAATCTAACTCAGGAAAACCTGTAGTCGTTGTAGGTTCGGAAATTGCCAGATCATTATTTGGAGAATTAGAACCTATTGGTAAAAAAGTTAGGATCTATGGGCAGAAATTCACAGTCATTGGTGTTGTGAAAAAAGAAGGTTCTGGTTTATTTGGAGATAGTAACGATGTTTCTATGTTTTTACCAGCAAACTATGTTAGAACACGCTTTGGAGACAATAACCCTAATATTAGAAATATAGTAATTATTAAGCCCGAAGAAGATGCAGATATTGCTGGACTCAAAGCCGAAATAACTCAGATAATGCGTAACAGGAGAGGTCTAAAACCAGATGAAATTGATACATTTTTTATTAGTGTTATTTCTGGATTGCAGGATGCTATTGATGGAATAATTGGTACTATGAATCTTATAGGATGGATTATTAGTGGCTTTTCACTTTTAGTTGGCGGCTTTGGTATTGCTAATATTATGTTTGTTAGTGTAAAAGAGCGAACAAATCTCATAGGTATACAGAAATCACTTGGTGCTAAGAATAAGTTTATATTATTTCAATTTTTATTTGAAGCGGTTATTCTTGCCGTTGTAGGTGGAATTATTGGATTACTATTAGTATGGCTAGGAACACTGGTTGCAAGTGGATTGACCGAAGATTTTGAATTTGTGTTATCCATACCTAATATGTTAATAGGCTTTTCTATATCGTCCTTTATTGGACTGATTTCAGGAGTAATACCTGCGTTATCAGCATCACGATTAGATCCAGTTGAGGCCATTAGAACCGGAATGTAGAAATCATTTTTAGCTCAATAATTTAGCAACTTCCTCACAAACAAATTCTAAAAAACGTTCATCTGCTTCGGTGAATGGATTGGAAGTATTTGAGTCTATATCTATCTGACCGATATTTTCACCATTGACAAATATTGGAACTACTATTTCGGCTTTAACAGTGATGCTACAAGCAATATAATTATCCTGCGCTGCCACATCTGGAACCACAAAATTTTCATTGCTAACAGCCACTTGTCCACATATGCCTTTACCAAATGGTATTATGGTATGATCGGTTGGTTCTCCTACATATGGTCCAAGTTTCAATTCGTTTTTATCTCCATTTTTAAAATAAAAGCCTACCCAGTTGTAATGTTCAATGTTGGCTTCTAATAGTTCGCAGATGTTTAGAAGACGTTCATCAATGCTGAGGCGCTCATGAGATACAAGGGCTAATATTTCGGATTTTAATTTAGAAAATGTCATAAGTGTAAAAACTTTTGGTAAAAGTATTTTAAAAAGCGCTATTATGAAATAGTGTTTTTATAAATTTAACATCAAACAACTATTACTTTTTTGTTGAAAGCACTTTTAATTAAATACAAATTAGTTATTCGGTTTATAATCACATTTTTAGTGGTGTATTCTGTTTTGACTGTCACGTATAATCTGTATTTAAATCTTTCGGATGGGTCAAAATATTTTCCAGACTATTTCACCAACCTTGTAGCAAGACAAACAGATGCTTTACTCAATGGGGTTGGTTATGATGCCAGTGTTGTACCTCATAATGTAGAGCCTTCAATAAAAATTATTATCAATGGTAAATATGTGGCAAGAGTTATAGAAGGCTGTAATTCTGTAAGTATTATTATTCTGTTTATTTCATTTATAGTAGCTTTTGCAGGTAAATTCAAAACAACATTTTTGTATTGTTTTGCAGGTAGTATTATTATTTATGCATTTAATTTAATGCGTATAGTTGTGCTGTCCGTTGGTTTATACCACTATCCTTGGCGACGTAACATTTTGCATACGGTCATTTTTCCTATGTTAATCTATGGAACTGTGTTTTTACTGTGGATGGTTTGGGTCAATCGATTCTCAAAACAAAAGAATTTGAATGCATAAAGGGTCTAAATACATATTACTTGTCATTTTAGTGTTGCTTTTGGTTTTAATAAGGGCTTATGAAAACGTATTGTTTTACGATCCTTACTTAAGTTTTTTTAAGAATGACTATTTGTATATAGATAGTCCTAGACGAGAAGTTGCAAAATTAGTTGGATTCACTTCCTTGCGCTATGTTTTAAATTCAGTAGTTTCTTTAGGTATTTTCTATGTGTTATTTGGAGATAAAGACATTCTGAAATTTTCAGTTTACCTTTATGGCATTAGTTATGTGTTTTTGTTAATTCCATTTTTGTATTTCGTAATCAATCCAAGACAAGAAGACTACTATTTCTTTTTTAATATCAGACGGTTTTTAATACAGCCTATTGGTATAATTGTATTGTTACCAGCTTTTTATTACTACAAACTTAACCGTTAAGACTTTATAAAAATTAGAACTTCAATCTAATATTTTTGTAGCTTTGCGCTGTGAAACATTCGTATTTACATAAAATATATGCATTTACCTTATCATTGGTAGTGCTGTTTTCTACACTCTCATTTACTGTAGAGAAACACTATTGTGGTGATCACTTAGTTGATACTGCAATCTTTTCTGATGCAAAAAAATGTGGTGGTTTAGAAATAGAGGATAGTAACTATGTTACTAAGCCATGTTGTAAGGATACGGTGGATGTCATTCAAGGTTTGGATGAACTCAAAACCACAGATCTTCAAAAGATTAACCCTTCATCAAAACTCACCTTAGTTGCATACATTTACAGTTACACGCACTTATTTGAGAGCTTGCCAAAACAAGTAATTCCTCATAAAAATTACGACCCACCAAACCTATTCAAAGACATACATGTCTTGGACGAGACATTCTTAATTTAATTTATTTGAAACTATTAGACTTTTACGCATCTATTCTAATGATGTAAATTGATAATATTTCAAATTAAATTAAAATGACGCACACATATAATGTTTCAGGCATGACCTGTAACAACTGCAAAGCTTCGGTTGAAGATTCGCTTTCTGCCATACCAGATGTTGAAAATGTTTCAGTCAACTTAGAAGCCAATACTGTAAAAATTAAAATGACATCGCATATCGAAGTAGAAACACTTCAAAGTGCACTTGCTGATAAATATAAAATTTCAGAGCAAAAGCAAACCAACGTATTTGCTAATTCCTCTAAAAAAGAGGATGAAGAAAAAAGTGATTTTAGACAACTCTTTCCGCTGTTTTTAATCATTGGTTACATAGTAGTTGCTTCAATTTTACTGAATAAAAATCCTTGGCAACCCACAGCATTTATGCTAGATTTTATGGGTCTATTTTATATTGTTTTCAGCTTTTTTAAACTATTAGATTTAAAAGGATTTCCAGAAAGTTTTAGAATGTATGACCCACTAGCAAAAGCAGTTCCTGCCTATGGTTGGGTATACCCATTCATTGAGGTTGTACTAGGATTAATGTTTTTAATGCGCTATGAAATTAATATAGCTCTGGTTGTAACATTGATAGTATTAGGAATAACGACTATTGGTGTCACTAAAACATTATTGAGTAAGAAATCAATACAATGTGCATGTTTAGGAACCGCATTGAAACTACCAATGACCAAAGCTACTTTTATTGAAAATTCAATAATGATTGTAATGGCGATAATAATGCTAACTAATACCATTTAGACAATGAAAAAGTTAATTATTATTCTGTTTCTATTACCATTGTTGTCATTTTCCCAAGAACAACTTAAAGGCATGGTCTTAGAAAATAGCGCTGAAAAAGAAAACCCGCTACCAGGTGCTAATGTGTATTGGCTTGGGTCTTCTGTAGGTACCATTACAAATGACGATGGAACATTTTCATTGCCCTATAAATTCTCGTATAATAATTTAGTGATTAGTTATGTTGGCTTTAAAACCGATACACTAACCGTTACTGAGAATAAGTTTATTAGACATGTTTTACAGTCTACAGACGAACTAGATGCCGTAACCGTAACGGCAAGAAAGCAAGCAACTTCAAAATCTTATTTAAAGACTACAAACACTATGTTTGTGAGTAGCGACGAATTACTTAAAGCTGCGTGCTGTAATTTGTCTGAAAGTTTTGAAACAAATCCGTCAATAGACGTCAATTTTGCCGATGCAGTTTCTGGTACAAAACAGATAAAAATGTTAGGTCTTAATTCGCCATATATTTTAATTTCTACTGAAAACATTCCTGCCATTCGTGGTGCTTCACAAGCTTATGGATTAAGTTTTATACCTGGTACTTGGGTAGAGAGTATTCAGATAACAAAAGGGGCAGGTAGTGTGGTTAATGGTTTTGAGAGTATTGCAGGCCAGATTAATGCCGAATTAGTGAAGCCAAATACAGATGATAAACTATTTATAAATGCATATGCTGGGATAAATGGTAGACTAGAATTAAACACACATTTTAATCAAAAGGTAAGCGACAAATGGAGCACTGGTTTTTATATTCATGGTAATTTGAGAAACCAAAAGTTTGATAGAAATGACGATTCATTTTTAGATGTGCCATTAAAGGAACAAATCAATGTTATGAATCGTTGGCAATATACCAATGGTGAAAAAGGTATTGTCAGCTTTATCAATCTACGTTACCTAAATGATAATACGCAGTCTGGACAGGTGGATTTTAATCCAGATACAGACCAAGGCACAACAAACTTCTGGGGAAGTGAGATTAATACAGAGCGTTTTGAATTGACGACCAAGTTGGGCTATGTGAATCCTGCTGTTCCTTATCAAAGTTTAGGGTTTCAAACGGCTTTCAGTTATCATAAGCAAGATTCTTATTTTGGTTTGAATCTTTATGATATAGAACACAACAGTTTTTATTCTAACTTGGTGTATAATAGTATTATTTCAGACTCCCGTCATAAAATAAAAACAGGAGTGAGTTTTACTTATGATCATTATAATGAATTAGTGAATACTGGAATGTTTGAACGTACTGAGAATTCTGTCGGTGGCTTTTTTGAATACGCTTATGATAATTTAGATAAGCTAACTTTGACTGCAGGTATTAGAGTAGATCAGCACAATAGATTAGGCTTTTTCGTAACTCCAAGATTACATTTAAGATATACACCTTGGGAGAAATCTGCATTAAGAGCTTCTGTTGGGAGAGGAAAACGAAGTGCTAACATTTTTGCTGAAAATCAGAATATGTTTTCGAGTTCTAGACAGATCAATATTTTAAATTCTGGTGGTGAAATTTATGGCTTAGACCCTGAAATTGCATGGAATTATGGTGTAAGTTATCTGCAAGGATTCAATTTATTTGGAAGAAGTGCTGACATTACCTTTGATTTTTACAGAACTGATTTTCAAAATCAAGTGGTAGTCGATTGGGAAAACCCATTTGAAATTAACTTTTATAATTTAGATGGTGAAAGTTATGCTAATAGTTTTCAGTTTGAATTTAATTTTAATGCTTTTGAAGGTTTTGACCTTAGAACAGCCTATAAATATTACGATGTTAAAACGGATTACAATTCTGGTCAATTAGAGAAGCCTTTAATCCCAAAACATCGCTTATTTGCAAATGCTTCATACGAAACAGTTTTAAAAGAAAATGGTGCACAATGGAAATTTGACGCCACCTATAATTGGTTAAGTTCACAACGATTTCCGAGTACAGATTTAAGTCCGGTAGAATTTCAACTAGATGATTATTCTCCGACAATTGGTACATTGAATCTTCAGGTAACTAAAGTGTTTTCCCCGACATTTGAAGTGTATTTAGGTGGTGAAAACATTACAAATGTTCGTCAGGATAATCCAATTATTAGTGCAGATAATCCATTTGGTTCAAATTTTGATAGTAACTTTGTATATGGTCCAATTTTTGGAAGTATGTTTTACACAGGATTAAGATTTAGAATAAACTAACAAATTTTTGCCTTCGTAGGAATGGCAAAAAATAAAACAAAACAATATGAAACAAATAATTTTAATTTTCACAGTATTACTCACAACAGCAACCTTCGCTCAAAACAAGAATGCAAAAGCAAGTATGGAAGTCGATGGTGTTTGTGGTATGTGTAAAGAGCGTATAGAAAAAGCGGCAATTAGAACAAAAGGCGTAAAATCTGCAGTTTGGAATGTGGATACACACGAGTTGAAACTCATTTATGACGAACGCAAAACAGACCTAAAAACAATAGCTAAGAAAATAGCTGCAGTAGGTCATGATACTAAGGAAATAAAAGCAACAGATGAAGCTTATGAAACTGTGCATCCATGCTGTAAATATCGTGATAAAGAAGTTGTTAAAGACCACGAAGGAGGTAATTAAGAACTCCTCTAACTTATATGTATAAAAGCCTGAATATTAATTCAGGCTTTTTTATTTCTTAAGATAAAACCTAATGATATCAGCCGTCGAAACAATACCTACTAAGGTTTTATTTTCTACAATAGGTATAGCACGATAACGCCCTTTTGATAATTCTTCGGCTACTTTAGTTATTGCGGTATCTCCACATATGGTATAAGGTTTGACTGTCATTATATCTTTAACACTAAGTTCGTTATAGATAGGGTTATCGTCATTAAGGCCTGCACCTTTAATGTGATACATAAAGTCTATAAGACTTAGCATACCCACCAGTTTTCCATTTTCTGTTACAGGAATATGATGATGAAACTTTTTCTTTTCGTAGATATGTTTTACATCTACAAGCTTTTGTTTAGGTGAAACACAATCTACATTTTGGGTCATTATTGAGGAAATAGGTACTGCACTCATAACACTTAGGTTTTAATTAATACATCAGTAATTATAGTATCAAAAATAACTGTCAAAACCCATATGCGAACTGATTAAGATCATTTTGAGAAACTATGTTTAGTAATATCTTGTAATAAGTAAATAGTAATCTAATAAGTCATGAAAACTAAAACATTAATAGAGTTAATTACACTATCATCTAGCCTTTATGTACTCGCAAGAGATACACATCTTATAGACAATATTGGAGATTGGGCAGATATAAAAACAAAAGATATCAATGGATTGGTTTCAGAATCAGTGTTAGATGAAGATGGCAATGAATTGCCAGTTATGGCTAAGTTAAAACTTAAAGCAGATCACCTTAAAGAAGAATTAGAATCTAAAATAGAAGAAGCAGTATCTAAAGTTTATAAAAAGATAAATATTGCTCACTTAGATGATATCAAAGCACTTCAGGACAAATTAGAGAAAGCCGATGCTACCATAGCCTTACTGGAGGCACGATTAAATAAACTTGAATTAAAATCTTAACATGAGCTTTTATACCGATATAGGGAAAAAATACAAATCTGTTGCGCGTTATAATCAGATACTAAAAGTGTTGGTTAAATATGGCTTTGAAGATTTAGTGCAATATTTAGAAGAAAAAAAACGCTTTGAATTTTTAAGAAAACTAATCCCTAAAACGTCTCGAGAAAATGCGTCCAAATTTACCAAATGGGAGAAAATGCGACTGGTTTGTGAGGAATTAGGACCAACATTTGTAAAGTTTGGACAGATATTAAGTAACAGGCCAGATTTAGTGCCATTAAAACTAACCTTTGAGTTAGAGAAATTGTTGGATAATGTTCCACCAATGCCAGAAGAACAAGCCAAACTGATGGTAGAAACTGAACTTCAGGGTACAGTTGATAATTT
>NZ_CBFHMI010000050.1:0-16256 GCF_965656915.1 Winogradskyella sp.
CACTTGTAGCTTTAACCTTAGAAGTTTGAGCTCTCAACTGAGATGCTTCAATATCACTACCACTTGTAGCTTCAGCGATTAGTAATTTTGTAGTACCACTAAGTCTAATATCACTACCACTTGTTGAGTGACAATTTAATGACTCTGTCTTAACATCTAATTTTATATCGGCACCACTCGTACAATTTAATTCTAATTCATCAGCTTCAATTGTATTAGTTGAAAACACATCGCTGCCACTAGTTGCTTTTATGGCAGAAACATCTTCTATACTAAGGTTTATTTTTCTAGAAGATGCTCTTCGAATATTCTTAGTGGTGTAGATATTTAGTGTATTATTTTCTACTTCTGTGATTATAAGTTCGTGCAGATTATCATCTGCTTCAATATTTAATGACACATCATTTGATTGTGTAATATAAAGTTCTAGCCCTTGGCTTACCTTGATGGATTCAAAATTGTTAGATAAATTTCGATTTTCGGTTGTGACATTACCATTTCCGTTTATGCCTTCCCCTAAATTCATCGAAAAGTTACAGGACATCATCAGTATTCCGATGATACTTGTTATTACTATTCTTACTAATGTACTAATGATTAATGATTTTTTAATTGATTTAATTTTTTGATTGATGTTTGATTATAGTGTTTATTCTTTTGAAACATGGTTATAGCTAATAACACGTTTTAACTTCCATTCGTTATCTTCAATAATCCACAGATGAGAGAATAATGCATAATTGTCACTGTTCTCATAAGTCATTGACTTATCTGTTGAAAAGAAATGCTTACCATTTTGTAATGCTCCATATAATTCGCCGTTGTCGAACATTGGAAATACTTCTAGGCTTTCTTCTACAAGGAATCTGTATACCTTCTCAGGATTATCTTCTTTGCAAATACCACTTTTCATAGCTTCAATAAATTCTTTCTTAGAATTTGAAAACCCGGAGCTGTCATGATAAAATTCTAAATCGTCAAACATTAATGCTGCACTTTGTTCTACTTTACACTTATTAAATCCTATTTTAAAAAGTATACTGTCTTTTGCCTTAAGTGTTTTAAAAAGTTCGGACGTTTTGTCCACCTGTGCCGTTGCAATACCAGAAATTAAGATCCCGATACTGCATAGCAAAAGTGATTTGATTGATTGGTTCATTTTTTGATTGATAAATACACTACAAATATCTGTAGCTTTTGAATTGATTAAAATTTAATATTACTGAACTGTTATATTTAGTACTTCAATTGTCATTGACTTCTATATTAACACCATCTTCATCATTGATTTGAATGCTCACTTCTGGCTTTTCTTCATCTGACGATTTTTTAGTTGTTATGGTTTCAATAATTTCATTAGATGCTTCGATCAATTCTTCTTCGACATCTCCATCTTCTTCTACTTCAATTTCACAATCAAGACATACGGTATCATTCTCTACAATTTTTAAATAATGTTCTTCCATACCATTATCTAGTATATCATTGTAATAACTGGAGTTTCTATGAAAACTATAGGTATTATCATCTGCATAGAGTGTTGTACCTTCTGGTAAATAAAGAATTACCAGTACTTCTTGTTCACTAAATTTATTATCTATACTAGTTGTTAGAAATGAATTAAGTTGTAATTCACCATTAACTAAGGCATAGTTGTAATTTATGTTTTCGGCTCTGGTTCTTGCAACATCATAACTACTGCCTGTTGCCTCTTTTTCAATAACCAATGAAGCTAATGAATCTTTAGTAGATCTAACAACTAATCTTATATCCGATGACTTTATACTTCGCCCATTATCATCCTCAATTAAATTAAAATTATTACCGCGTCTGTAATAATAGTCGGAATACCCATTGTTTCCAGTCATTGTTATTTTTAGCGTATCATTAGAGGTAATATTAAGTTGCTCTTTAGCAGTATATTTTGCATCGAAGGCGTGTTCTGTAGCTTGTTTTATACCAGTTACAATTAGACCTATAATTGCCATAACCCATAATCCTAATAATGTAAATTTAGCAACGTTACCAATAGACTTTAAGTTATTTACCAGAATTTTTAAGCCTAAATAAAAGACAAAGAAAAATGGTATACCAATGGCAAAAAACAATAGTAAAGACATTAACCAGATAGGAATATTTGCTGCATTGGCCGCATCAATAAAATTCATAGGCGGAAAATGTACAGCATCGGTTACACCAACCGTAAAAAATGCAACAATTAAAGCTATAAGCGCACTAATACCCACGATTATTAAAATAAGACCTATAAATTTTGCAATGACTTTTAAAAAGAACATTATGATAGTGCCTAATGTGTCAAAAAAGTTTTGCGAACTCGATTTAAGTTTATTGCCTTGCTTCTGAAAATCAACGTTTTTTACCGTCTCTGAAATGTTGTCTGAGACGTTATCAAAACCCTCCTTTAGTTTATCACCTTGCTTTTTTAAATCGACATTTTTTACCTTATCTGAAACGGTTTCAATACCATCTTTAATTTTTTTTTCAATGTTACTAATGTTCACAGGATCACCAGTCATAGTTAGTTTTTCAGCCGTAGTTTGTGCTTCGGGTACTAAAGCCCAAAATATAAGGTAGATGAATATAAAAGTTCCACCAGAACCTATGGCTAATAAAATCCATAATAACCTTACCCATAGAACATCTATGCCTAAATAATGACTTAATCCTGCAGAAACTCCACCGATATAAGAGTTATCAGTATCTCTAAATAGTTTTTTAATTGGTCTTGAGCTTTGTCTCTGTTTTGGTTGCGGTTCATCTTCAAAAATTTCATCATCCACTAAATAGTCCTCTGGTTGTCCCATAATGGTAATAACCTCATCGACTAGTTTAATGCCCACGACTTGTTTTTCATTTTGTATGCGTTCTGCAAACAATTCTGCAATACGTGCTTCTATATCTGCAATTATTTCTGATCGTCCTTGAGAGTCTGTAAATGAACGTTTTATAGCCTCAAGATAGCGTTGTAATTTAAGATATGCATCTTCGTCTATGTGAAAGAATACACCTGCTAAATTTATATTGACTGTTTTATTCATTTCTTTGTTGTTTTTGTACTTGTTACTAGGTTTACTGCATTTTGTAAGTCACTCCAAGTGGAGTTTAATTCGTTCAGAAACAGTTTTCCGGTTTCTGTAAGACCATAATATTTTCTTGGTGGTCCTGATGTGGATTCTTCCCAACGATAATTGAGTAGCCCAGCATTTTTCAATCTTGTTAATAGTGGATATATGGTTCCTTCTACAACAAGCATTTTTGCGTCTTTTAATGTGCTCAGAATCTCTGCGACATAGGCATCTTCATCTTTTAAGATGGATAAGATACAATACTCCAGAACACCTTTACGCATTTGTGCTTTTGTGTTTTCTATTTTCATGTGTGTTTTCTATTTTTTGTTAAAGTCACATGCAGTTCGCGCAAGAAACTTATGTAATTAATTGATAATATGTTTAGCGCTCGTGTCATATTAATAGTGTCTTAAATATTATTAAACTGTTCATTTTTTGATTGATTATTGATGAATATGTTATTTTAAAAAATTGATAGTTAATGGATATTTATATATGTTACCATCTCTAGCAGATAAACTAGCTCTTACTATTAATGCTAATTCTATAATAAATCCTATAATTGCAATTGCTCCAAGTCCTCCGCCTATATAGAGTAGTGGTGAAGGTTCACCTACGTTTATGTGAAAATCATGAAATCCACGAAAATCAATGATATCCATACTATTAAATAATTTGAAAATAAAAAACGGTACACTTATCGTTCCTATAATAATGGCATATAGTAGAATACTAATTTGAAAATTAATCGCCTGTTTGCCATGTTGATCTATAAAATCTGATTTCTCTTTATTTGCTGCCCATAAAATTATAGGACCAATAAAATTTCCAAACGGAATGATGAACCTGGAAAAAGTAGACAGATGTATAAAAGTTGCTATATTTTTTTGATGATTATCTAACATTTATAAAAGTATATAATAGTTGCTTATACAAATATATATCTTTTAAAAGGAATTATGTTATGCATAGTACTAAAAATTAACATATTATTAACATTAGTAAGGCTTAATAATTTCAATTACTTTAGTGAATTAATTAAGATATTTACATGAATATTTCACCTTCTAAACTCAATACATTCTTAATGTTTAAGCTGCCTGCCGCTTATTTTACAGGTGTTAGGACTAAACAATTAACCAATACAACTTGTGTAGTATCAGTTAAGCATCGATGGATAAATCAAAATCCATTTAAGTCTATGTTTTGGGCAGTACAAGGCATGGCTGCAGAATTAACTACTGGAGCTTTAGTCATGAAAAAGATTAAAGAAAGTGGAAAAAACATATCAATGTTGGTTGCTAATAATAATGCTTCATTTACAAAGAAAGCCACTGGTAGAATTACCTTTACTTGTAAAGAAGGACATAAAATAGATGATACCATCTCTAAAGCAATTGATACAGGTGAAGGTCAAACAGTTTGGTTAAATGCTTGTGGTATAAATGCAGAAGGAATAGAAGTGTCTTCATTTAACTTTGAATGGACATTGAAGGTTAAATCTTAGTATAAATTCGAATATTGAGGAACAAATGACTTCGCAATCTTTCAATTAGAAGATATAATTTGTAACAAATTTTTAGTTCACTCAACTTATAAATAAATCAAACCAAAAACATTAAATAATTAGCCATGGAAAAATTACCAGACTTTACAGAGAGAAATTCTCATGAAATAGATTATCGCATTTTCGGAGAAGAAATGCAATATGTTGAAATAGAATTAGATCCGCAAGAAGCTGTAATAGCAGAATCGGGAAGTTTTATGATGATGGACGATGGTGTTAAAATGGATACTATTTTTGGTGACGGCTCTAAAAAAGATAAAGGGTTTTTAGGTAAAATTCTTGGAGCGGGAAAACGCATACTAACAGGTGAGAGCTTATTTATGACTGCTTTCTATAATGATCTAACAGGAAAGCGTAATGTTTCTTTTGCCTCTCCTTATCCTGGTAAAATTATTCCTATAGATTTAAATGAATTTAGAGGAAAATTTATCTGCCAGAAAGATGCGTTTCTATGTGCTGCTAAAGGTGTTAGTGTTGGTATTGAATTTTCTAAAAAGCTTGGAAGAGGTTTATTCGGAGGTGAGGGCTTCATTATGCAAAAATTAGAAGGTGATGGTATGGCCTTTGTCCATGCAGGTGGTACTATGGCAGAAAAAACGTTGCGAGCCGGGGAAACCTTAAGGGTAGATACAGGTTGTCTTGTTGGTTTTACGCAAGGCGTAGATTATGATATAGAATTTGTGGGTGGCATCAAGAACTCTATATTTGGTGGCGAAGGTTTATTCTTTGCGAGATTACAAGGACCAGGAAAAGTTTATATTCAATCTTTGCCATTTAGTAGATTGGCAGGTCGTGTATTAGCATCGGCTCCAAGATCTGGTGGTAACTCAAAAGGAGAAGGTAGTATTTTAGGCGGATTAGGCGATTTATTAGATGGCGATAATAGGTTTTAATTTAACATAACAAGCTGTTAAACTTTATGCATTTTTAAAGATTAAATAATTTTTTTTCTATCTTAGGAATTAATTAAAAAAAACAGCTTATAAAAAAATCTACGTTTTCGTTAATCTTAAAAACTTAAAATGAACTATGGCGAGAGCAATGTATGAGTACACTAAGACTGTACTTCGCAAAGTTAGTTTTGATGCGACATTATTCTGTAAGGAAGTGCAAAAAGCAGTAAAAAGGTTACTGCCTCACGAACTAGAGGAATTACGAATTTTTATTCAGTCCCTAATCAGTCAAAACCCAGAATTGAATCAATGTTTAATTTATTTAAAAGTATAGAAAAAAGCGACTTACGAGTCGCTTTTTTTATTTAGCAACAGGGCTAACAATTTCTACATTCTGAAATGCTATAGCACCACGTATTATACCTGATATTACATCGTGCATAGCATCAATAATTTGCATTTTAAGTTCACTCTTATGATATATTATACTCACCTCTCTCGCTGGTGAAGGTTCTTTAAAGTGTACAAGATTAGAACTTAATTTATCCTGAATATCTAAGGTGTGTAAATAAGGCAGCAGTGTCATTCCTAAGCCTTCATCTGATAGTTTAATTAAAGTCTCTATACTTCCACTTTCTAATTGAAATTTTTCATCAATTTGAACTTTAAATGTTTTGCATAGATTTATAACACCATCCCTAAAGCAATGTCCATCTTCTAGTAAGAGCATATCATCTATATCCAAATCTGCCACTTCTAAAGTTTTTTTATCTCTTAGTCTATGATTATTTGGCACATAAGCAACGAAAGGCTCGTAATATAAAACGCGTTCTTTAATGGTGTCACTTTCTAAAGGTGTTGCAGCGATTGCAGCATCTAAATGTCCATCATTAATAAGGGCTAGGATTTCTTCTGTGGTATGTTCTTCAATTTTTAGTTTAATCTTAGGGTATTTTTTAATGAAGTTTTTTAGGAACATTGGGAGAAGCGTAGGCATTATTGTTGGGATAATACCTAATCTAAATTCACCTCCAATAAATCCTTTTTGCTGATCTACAATATCTTGAATACGATCTGCTTCGTTTACAATATTGCGTGCCTGAATAACGATTTTACGACCTACTTCAGTAAGTTCAATAGGTTTTTTACCTCGATCGAATATAGTGATGTCTAGCTCGTCTTCTAACTTCTGTATTTGTGTACTTAGCGTTGGCTGAGTTACAAAGCACTTTTCTGCGGCTTTGGTGAAATTCTTATGTTCGGCTATTGCAAGTGCATATTTTAATTGAGTGATTGTCATAAGTATTCATTTAGGCTATAAAAGTATTAAAACTATTCATAAAAACTATCGTAAAATTAGGGTAATTGTAAACTAAATTTGTGAAAACAAAAGAAATAATTATGACACTTAATAGTATAGGATTAGACAAGAACAAGACGCAAGAACTCGCAAATGATTTAAATCAATTATTAGCTAATTTCCAAATTTATTATCAGAATTTAAGAGGAATTCATTGGAACATTAAAGGAAAAGCATTTTTTGATTTACATACGAAGTTTGAAGAATTATATACTGATGCTAATCTAAAAGTAGATGAGGTTGCTGAGCGTATATTAACTTTAGGTGAAACACCATTGCACACGTTTGATGATTACAATAAAGCAGCAAAAGTCCCAGTAGGTCAAAATATATCAAAAGATGAGAATGCCGTAAGACTTATTGTAGATTCACTATCAGAGCTTTTGAAAATTGAACGTCAGATTTTGATCACGTCAGATGAAGTTGATGATGAAGGTACTAATGCTATGATGAGCGATTTTATTACCGAACAGGAAAAAACGGTTTGGATGATGAAAGCTTGGTTAGGAGAGACTGTTTAATAATTAAAAACCAGAAATTCTTACGTGAATTTCTGGTTTCAATGATTAATTGTAATTGATTGATGATTTATTATTAGAATCGAATATTAATTTCTAAGTCTTCGCTTTCAACTTTAAATTTTGCATCCTCATATTGAGGTGGGCCAAATGACATCACGTTGTTAGACATGCCGTAAGATTCTAATGGCATTCCATTTTCTCTTAAGTCCATTCTTTCATTACCGTTTTCATCATGTAATGCCATAATTGCATATTCGCCAGGCAAAACATTTTCAAATGTAACCTCAATTTCTCCATCCTTAATTTCAGATTCTACGTTTAATATCCCACCACCTTTCATAAAGGTTTCAGAGGTATGTAAAGATAAAATAACTTTACCGTTATCGTTTTTTACGTTATCAATTGTAACTGTAATTGTAATTCCTTTGTCTTGTCCGAAGCTAAATGCAGTGGTTAAAACAAGAGCTAATGTTAAAAATAAATTTTTCATGATTTAGATGTTTTAATGGTTTGTTATTGATTGATGATTCAAATATCCAACAAACTTTTCATTTCATATAATTGTATTTACCCAATTGTAAATTAATAAGGATGAATTGTAATTAATACTAAAGATAACGTAATATACTTAGATTAGACCTCTTGCTTTTATTTCTAAGTATTTATTAATTGTGTTTATAGTTAAATGCTCTGGAGCTGTTAAAATGGATTGTATTCCATGTTTTTGAAGTTCATTTACAATCAGCTTCTTCTCATACATAAACTTCTCTGCAATGGTTTTCTGAAATATATCAAACGTGTTTGACGCTTCAATATTTGTGAGTTTATTAAGTTCTGTGTTTTCAAAAAAGATCACTACTAACAAATGATTCTTTGCAATAGCCTGCAAATATGGTAATTGGCGATGAAGAGCATCTAAAGTTTCAAAATTGGTGTAGAGTAGAAGTAAGCTACGTTGTGTCAGGTTGCGTTTAACATCTATATATAAGCGAGAAAAATCTGATTCTGAAAAATCTGTATTTACATTGTACAGGGTCTCCAGAATTTTATTCATTTGAGAAGGTCTTCGTTCTGCAACTACTTTATTTTTAATCTTTCGCGAAAATGTAAACATGCCTGCCTTATCCTGCTTTTTTAAAGCCACGTTACTAATGACTAAAGCGGCGTTTATAGCATAATCTAAAAGGCTCAAACCTTCAAAAGGCATTTTCATAGCTCTACCTTTGTCAATAACACTATAAATAGGTTGTGAACGTTCATCCTGAAACTGATTGACCATAAGCTGGTTGCGTTTTGCTGTGGCTTTCCAGTTTATGTTTCTGATATCATCACCAGTGACATAATCTTTAATTTGCTCAAATTCCATGGTATGACCAATGCGTCTAATTTTCTTTAAGCCATATTCAAACAATTTGTTAGAAAAGGCTAACAACATGTATTTGCGCAATTGTAAAAAGGATGGATAATTAGGTACCATGGCATCTTTTGCAAACTGAAAACGTCTGGTGACTAATCCAATCGGTGAATTGACGTATATATTCAAATTCCCAAAATAATATTCACCACGCTCTAATGGCCTTAACGTATAGGTAATTTTCTTCTCTTCATGTTGTTTTAATTGAGTATCTATTTCAAAATCACGCTTTTGATATTGAAACGGAAGCTCGTCAATAAGTATTAAATCTGTTGTGAAATTATAACTATTGGTTAGTGTTAAATTAATGGGATTGTCATCTCCATTACTCAATTTTTCTGGTAATAGTCGTGTGGCAGAAATACCTTTTTGCTTGTATAAAAGTACTAGATCAACAAGGACAAGTCCTGTTGCGACAAAAAATAGAATAGTAACAATACCTAGGAGCCCTGGATAAACATAAGCGACTATAAATAGTGCTACAAATACCATGGCTGCGATAAAAAACCGAAAGGTTAAATAGGTATGTTTAAAAAAACGCTTCACTATCTTGGAATCTCAATGGTTTCAAGTATCTGATCTACAACTTTATCTACGGTAAATGCTTCCATTTCTCGCTCAGGTGTTAATACCAATCTGTGCTTTAATACTGCTTTAGTACAGCGTTTAATATCCTCTGGTGTTACAAAATCTCTACCGTTTATGGCTGCATTTGCTTTTGCAGCGTTTAAGATAGCAATAGATGCTCTCGGTGATGCTCCTAAATATAAATTGGCATTAGTACGCGTATTGTGAATGATATTCGCTATGTAGTTTAAAAGGTGATCTTCAACAATAATCTGTTTTATTAAACCTTGGTAGTTTTTAATTGCTTCGGCAGAAAGAACAGACGTTATGGTATCAAAGTCCATATTATCCTGTCTGCTATGATTATCTACTAATATTTGAACTTCATCTGCAAGTGACGGATAATCTACCTCTATTTTAAACAAGAAACGGTCTAGTTGTGCTTCAGGTAAACGATACGTGCCTTCTTGTTCTATAGGATTTTGAGTTGCAAAAACTAAAAATGGTAGTTCCATGTCGTAACGGTCACCATCCATTGTAATTTGTCGTTCTGCCATAACTTCAAACAATGCGGCCTGAGTTTTTGCTGGTGCTCTGTTAATCTCATCAATTAATATAATATTAGAAAACACAGGTCCTTTTTTGTATTCAAACTCATTGGTCTTTACATTAAAAATAGAAGTACCTAAAATATCACTAGGCATAAGATCTGGTGTGAATTGAATACGACTAAAATCTACATCCATAGTTTTAGCTAATAGTTTAGCGGTTACCGTTTTTGCAACACCTGGCACACCTTCTATTAAAGAATGCCCATTTGTTAAGATTGAAATAATTAATAGCTCAATCATTTCATTTTGCCCAACAATAAATTTAGCAATCTCTTGCTTTATTTGTTCTACACTATCCTGAAGTGGCTTTAGGTCAATTCTATTTTGAAAATCTTCAGTAGTATTTTCTGAAACCTCACTAGGCGTATGCTCTTCAATAGGATTTGTTTCATCTAAATTATCTGATGATGGGATATTTTGATCTTCCATTATAATTTGTGTTTTGTAAAGTGTTCTATTTTTTTATTCAATTCTATGAGCTCTTGCTCTGTATGATTTGTCTTCGATTTTAAAAAAACAATGTAGTCTATTAGAGCTTTAGTATCTTCTTTAGTATTTGTAGATTTTATAGCCAACTTTTCAATAAAACCAGCGCTTAACTGATTAGTGTCTAAATAATAATTGGTTCTAATAAATTCTAAAAAGTATTGAACTTTCTTTTCAATGATATTGGTGTAATCTCCATGTTGATAATAGAGTTCTCCAATGGTTCTTGTAAAATCTACCGTAGCATTTTCTAATTTATCTATAACAGGAATTATGCGTTGTGTCCGTTTTCCTCTGAAAATTACAAATAGAATTAACCCAAACATACTAATGTAAAACGCCCATTTTAGAGCTGTGTTTTGTAAAATATAGCGCAATGGACTCGTTATTACTTTTCTGCCGCTTTTGTAATTGTTGTCCCAGATAATCTGTTGTTTTGGAAGATAAGACAATACAGTTGCAGCATAATCTTCTTTGTCGTCTAAAAGATGATAATTGGTAAAAGCAAACGGATTAGAATGTAAAATAAATTGACCGTTATTATCACCAACATCTACCTTTATAAAGTTTGGATGGGTTTCTTCACTATCATTTTCTCTAGTTGTCGTAATAGTTCCAAGAACAGTAGTGTTTAGTGTATCAAGTGATGTAAAATGACTATTTTCAATGACATCCTCAAAAATGCGATTATTGGATTGTAAACTCGGACTTACAAATTTATTTTCAGCTTCTTTTCTAAATAGATTGGCATATTGTCGCTCCATATTAACGTTAAGTGAATCTAAGGCATTTCCATAGAAGTAAGTACTACTAATAAATACAGAGTTTCCATTTTCAACAAATTCTAATAGTGCATCTGATTCTTCATCATCAAAATAAATACGGTTATTGATAAAGATCAAGGTTTTTGTTTTATCTGTATCAACCTTTTTAAGATATTCGTAAATGGATTGTTCTGACACTAGTACATCTCCTTCTGAGAAGGTTTCTAGCTCATTATAAAGCACGTAACATCCTAAAGGTATTTTATCGGCAGCAGAGAATGAGTCTCTCCAATTTAGAGCCTTTGGTTTGGTGACTTCTGCAATCATCATAAAAACAATCACAGCACCAATTATATAGAGCGCTATTTTAGAACGCTTATCCATGCTTAGATGTTTTTATAAGTTGATTAAAATCAACTTTATTTTTATTAAAACTATTTTCGTCTATAGGGAATTCTCCATACCATACATAATCGTAGATATAAGAGATTCGCTTAAATAATGTCTTTAGCTTACTGTCTTTAATCTCATTAAGATAGTCGGTATTTGTTTTATCATAATGCCACTCAATCATTTTTTTGTTAGCAAGTACTTTTAAAGACTTTAAGTACATATATCGTGTTGCCAGTCTGTAATTGTTGTCTTTTAAAGATGTATTTATGAGTTTATCGAAATCTACTTGCTCAATATTTTCTTCTACATAAGTAAATCCTTCAATCTCCTTATCTTCAGTTTTAAATACAGAACTTACAGGGTTTTCTAGCAAGAACTTAATAAGCAAATAGAGTACAATAAGACCTAGAAGACCATAGACAATATATTCTAGGGTTTTATAGTCTATAAAGTCCACATCGAAACCAAACAGATCACTCATCCAATTAAAGAATTTTCTTAAAATTCTTTGCATGAGATTAACACCGCCAGTATCATTTATCGAATAATTAAAATCGTCACCAGAATAGTTCTCTTTAAAATTATCTTTAAAGTAGGTTACATCTAGATTAGAAGAATCTCTTCTTATTACAGCATCTTGCGACCACATTATGAAGTTGCTAAATGATGCAGCAAAAAGTGCACTTATATGTTTATAAGTCACTTTAGTCATTAACACCAATTTGATCTATTTTCTTTTGAAGAAAGATATTATATTTAACCTCGTTGAGATTGTAATATAAGATACCATATGCTAATTGTGATAGTGCTTGGGTATAAATAAATGACAATAAAAATGCAGCAAACCCGAATGTAAAAACCAGAGTTGAAAATGTACTGGTGGTAATATCAATATTACTATCCACTGAGAAATAGACATATATGCCAATAATAACACTAGGTATAGACACAATCAATGCAGAAATCATAAGGTTTAGAATTCCTATGACTAATCCAAATAGAACAACGCGCCAAAATTTAAAAAATGTAAAATCAAAACCTTCAGAAATGGCTTCGCCAAATCCTTTTTTAGTAGAAAAAATAGACATAAATGTTAACCCAAAAATGGCAGACATGGTAAAGCTCATGCCGTATTGTACAATCATTCCTAAGAGAGGAATAAATGAAACCATTACTGAAATGGCTAAGTAAACGCCATACATTAGAGCACCAATTAATATAAATATAATTATAGTACCAAGATTATTAAGAATACTCCTCCAAATATTTTTAGATTCAATTTTACCATTATTGTTAACGTACTCTGCTATATATGAACTAGAAAAACTATAATTAATTAAAGAGGTGACAAAAACTATTAAAAGTAAAATCACTACACCTGCAATAAAATAGCTTTCGGTTTCGACGTTGTTACCCATACCGAATCTAAAATCTCTACCAGCTAAGCCCATGAAACCAGTTACCAACAAATAAGAACAAATAAGGGTAAGAATAATACTAAGTGCATTATATCTCAGATATAAACTTGTGTAGGATCTAAAATTATGTTTAAGGAATAAGAAGTAAGTATTAATAATATCACCGAACGTACTTCTTGTTCTTAGTTCAATATAGTTTTCGTTCACGTTATTTGGGATTTGGATAATAAATGGTTGCCGCTTCTTGCGATTCTGTGAGACTCGCTTTGTGCAATAGTATAGGGTAAGCAATATAATAGTATACTATTATAAACAAGGAAATAAAAATAATGCCATACGCAATAAACCAAGGCATTTGTTCACCATATCTTGTAATAAACCCTTCAATAAAACCAGCTATTATAAAAAATGGAATCGTGCTAACGACAATTTTTAATCCGTCTTTAGCACCTTTCATAAATGCCACACGTCTGGAGTATGTTTTTGGAAATAAAAAACTATTACCCATAACTAAACCAGCACAACCAGCGATAACAATTACAGAGATCTCTATGGTGCCATGTAACCAAACTGTTGAGGTTTTTTCTAATATGCCATAGTTATAAAAGAAGGTAATAAAAGCACCAAGCATAATACCATTACTAAATAAAACATAGATAGTACCAACACTAAAGAATACACCTAAAGCGAATGCAATTATGGCAACTCTAATATTGTTTATTGTTATGCCTAAAAATGTACCCGTACTACTGCCACTTTTGTAAACAGCCATAGGTTCTCCTTTCTCAATATTTTCTACAGTCATATTTACGTAGCCATCACCAAGAATTAATCTGATAAAAGAGTCATCGTTTAATGTAGAAACTACACCAATCATAACTGCAGACATAAAGATTAAAAATGAATACAAAAGGGTTTTATGATATTGTCTGAAGAATAAAGGAAATTCATCGCGCCAAAACGAAACAATCTTATTTTTAGATTCTTTTTTGGTCACATAAATCTTTTGATGCGCTTGTGATGCTAACGAATTTAAATACAACAAAGTCTTACTCTCAGGATAATAGGTCTGAGCATAAGATAAATCATTAGTGAGTTGTATATAGTAAGAAGCTAAGTCGTCAGGATTTATTTTGGCATTATTATCTAATGCGTTTTCAAAACCAATCCATTTTTCCTTATTTTGCTTCACGAAGGACGCTTCGCGCATAAACAATTTTTATTTTAAAACGAATATACACTGCAATGGGCAAATTAGCAATTAACACAGCACAAAATGTAAACCTCGATTACAAGTTAATCGGATTAGGAGAACGCTTTGTTGCTTTTTTAATTGATGGTATAATTTTAATCACTTATATCACCATTATGGAAAATATTGTGGCTTTATCTGAGATATTTGATGCAGATGGCTGGACACAACGTGGTTTTCTTGGTTTGTTCATTCTCCCTGCCTTTTTCTATTCTGTACTTTGTCATATCATTTTTGGTGGACAAACCATAGGAAAAATGATTATGAAAATTAAAGTAGTTCGTATAGATGGCTCACCAACCGAATGGTATAATTTTTTTGTACGATGGATGCTTAGAATTGTAGATATCTGGATATTTTCTCCGTCAATAGGCATATTAACTATTCTTCTGTCTGATAAAAAGCAACGCTTAGGTGATGCAGCTGCCGGAACTGTGGTAATTAGTGTAAAAAAGAAACATAAAATTTCTAGTACTATTCTTGAAGATATCAGTGAAGACTACCAACCAGTATATAGTAATGTTACTCAGCTTAGCGATAAAGATGTGCGTATTATTAAAGAAGCTTATAACATTTCAAAAAAGAACAACGACTTTAAGACATTGACCTTATTAAAAAATAAGATTTGTGATACTTTAGGTATTGAAACCAATCAATACGACGTTCAGTTTATCGACACTATTCTTAAAGATTATAACTTCTACACTCAAAACATGTAATGTTTATACAAACTATTGACATTTTAGGTACCATCGCCTTTGCTATTTCTGGAGTATTAGTGGCAATGAATAAGCATATGGATCCGTTTGGTGTATTTATAATTGCCTTCGTAACTGCTGTTGGTGGTGGAACCTTAAGAGACCTACTTATTGGATCTACGCCAGTATTCTGGATGACAGATATGACCTTTATTTATGTTATTGCTGGTGCAGCGACAATTACCGTCATTTTTAGAGAAAAATTAAAACATCTTAGACGTTCTCTATTTTTGTTTGATACCATTGGTATTGGTTTGTATACGGTCATTGGAATAGAAAAAGGTCTAAATGTAGACCTGCATCCTTTAATATGTATTTCCTTAGGGACTATGTCAGCTTGTTTTGGTGGCGTAATACGTGATATATTATGTAACGAAATACCAGTAATATTCAGAAAAGAAGTCTACGCCACTGCTTGTATTGTTGGTGGTATAATCTATTTTATTCTGCGCGAATTTATCAACGATCAGAACCTTATATTTGTAATTTCCCTAAGTGTTGTTATAACTATACGACTATTAGCTGTTATTTTTAAAATAAGTCTACCAAGTATTTATGCAAAACAAGAGTAGTTAACTTGATTATTCTAATTTTTCTTTGAAATTTATTTTCACTTTAGTTGGTAATTCACTGTCAAAATAGAGTTCATACCCTTTTAGAAAAGTTACATTAATTGTAACTTTTGGTTTAACAACTATCTGCTTAATAATTTCTCCATTTTGCTGAATCCTAACTTGAACCTCATTTTGACCTAAGTTCTCTACAATTGCAAAGGAGTCCTTGTTAATATATGGATTAATCGCTCCATCTTGTCCAGGTCCTTTACCTGTAATACACATGCTTTGTTCTGTTTTCAGTTCAATAATGGTCTGTGAAGTTGCAATGCATGATATCGAAGCAAAAGCAAAGAGTAATAAGAGCTTTTTCATGTGTTTTATTTTAAAAGTACTATTAATTTTTAGGTCAAAGTTTCACATTATTAAATATTTAACAGAAGTTTTTTTATTAATGAGATTTGCCCCAAGTGGTAATAGCAATGTTCTATCATACCATCTACATTTCTCTGAAACGTACCATACTTTTCATCAATGAAAGCTTCATTTAATTTGTCATCTGGTAACTCAGCAATGAGATTAATTAAGATCTGAGAATCACGCCAAAAT
>NZ_CBFHMI010000051.1:0-15873 GCF_965656915.1 Winogradskyella sp.
TGTTAGGAACATTGACCTGCTATGCAAACGACAATGCAAATAACCCAACCATAAATCATTATATAAATGAAGGTAACTTTATTACTATTATAAACTCATATGGTAAAGTGATATATTCTGGAAAGATAAAATACACCGGAAAATTAACAAGACTATACGATTTTACTCAATTAGAAAATGGCACATATACGATAGAAATCAATAAAGATTTTGAAATTGAAAAGAATTCTATTGAAGTTAAAAACGGTAAAGTAACTTTTATAGAAAATACGAAAGAGAAGATTTTTAAACCAGTTTTTAGAACTAATGATGCAAGACTAATTATTTCTAAACTTGGAATTGATACCAATGAAATGAAAGTTGAGCTTTACTTTGAAGGTGAACTAATATATTCAGACTCAGTTAAAGGAAATGAAGTTTTGAATAGAGTTTACAAGTTAGATAAAAATCTACCAGGTGAATATAGAGCCGTTGTAATGGCAAATGATAGAACATTCACTGAGAAATTTAGAATATAAATCGTTGTTTTTATATTAGTTTAGTTACTTATTAGTAGAAAGGTGGGTTTTTATAGCCCACTTTTTAGTTTTAACAAACTTGAATCTTCATTATTTCTTACCACTAACAAATACGTTTTATTATCAATAGTAATTGGTTTTATATGCTGAACATTTCCAGGTATCGACAATCCGCTCTCTGATGCTGGTATCGCTTCAAACTTTGAATCATTATTAATTAATGTTGCTCCAATGGATGCATCATAACGTCCAAATTCTGCATCTGTACCATAGAAATTTCCTCCGGTTACAATATCCATTTTGCCATCTTCATTTAAATCGTTGACAAACACATCATTGATGACAGAAATTTGAGTTTCTGTTGGCAAATTCTGAGCTTTAAAGTTTGTTCCATTAGTATTAATAAATAAAGTGTGTTGTAAATGATTGGCTTTAAGAATATTTACATTTTTAAGTTCTTCAGCAGTAAATATATCATTGATTGTAGCACTCGCATATGGCTCGTAACGTGTAAATCTCTTTTTAAGCATTACCATATGATTAAGCATACGATCTCTGTTATGTATTGGATAACTTACACCATCTATATAAGTACATAATACTGCATCTAAGCTGCCATTTTTGTCAAAATCTTTATAATATAAAGTTGTTGGTTGGCTATCTGAAGCTTTAAAAATTGAATTGAGCCCTAAATTACCTCCAATAACATCCTTAAAACCATCTCCATTGACATCTGCAATTGATATAGAGTTCCACCAACCTACTTTATCATTTAATCCAAATTCCGCTGTCTTATTAGTGTAACTTCCATTCTCAAATTTAAACACTGATATTGGCATCCATTCGCCAGAAATAATTAATTCTTTTATACCATCATTATCTAAATCTTCAAATTCGGCATCAGTTATCATTCCAATATTAGAAAGTCCTTCAGACCATTTAGAGGTTACGTCTTTAAATATGCCATTTGTATTTTTTAGAATATAGCTTTTTGGGGTTTCAGGATATCGACCAGGAGTGACTCGAGACCCAATAAATACATCTAGCTGTCCATCTCCATCAATATCATGTACTTTAACCACAGAGCCACTCGTTAAAACATCAGGTAAAGCATTAGATATTTTTTGGAAATTACCATTTCCATCATTAAAATATAACCGGTCTTTATAATTCTGACTACCAACTTTGTGCTCACTGCCTCCACTAACCACGTATAAATCTATATATCCATCTGAATTCGCATCAAAAAACACAGCATCTGTGTCTTCATACATTTTATCTACATTAAAACTAGGTGTTGTTCTTAAGTTAAAAGAACCTGTTGCGTTTTGAGTAAATAGTTTCCCTGTAAAGCCTAAAGCACCTCCTAAATAGATATCTTCTAATCCATCTCCATTAACATCTGCAATTGCGACTGCAGGCCCTTCTTCACTATATTTATGATGCAATAGTACTTCGCGTTTAAAATCTATAAAATCATTTTCCTTATGTGTAAATGCACCTTTTAATTTTGAAGTTGCATCCTCAAAGTATTTTGAAGGATTACTCGAGTTGGTATATCTGGAATTAGGTTCTCTTTTTACTGTTGTTATTTCATTAGTTACTGGATTATTTATGGTTTGCAATTGCTGATCTGGCCAGATTATATCAAGCTTTTTGGCAGTTAAACTTTCTTTGAAACCAAAATGTAATTTATGCTGTGAAGACGATAAAAATCCTCGTGTTGGGTTATATGTTTCGGTAATCTCAGTGCCATCAGACAGTGTCAATTTTGCAATAGTACCTTGCGTTACTTTTCCAGATTCGTGCTCGAATTTTAATGAAATAAAATTATTTTGTAGAATTTCCTTACCATTATTTTTCATTATAAATGGAAAGTCATTTAAGTTATTGACAACTATATCCAAATAACCGTCGTTGTTTAAATCTGCATATGCAGATCCATTTGAGAATGTTGGTCTGCCGCTATTCCATTTAATAGATACATCTTTAAAACTAGTTTTACCATTATTTTTGAATAAGAATGCTGAAACCGGAACACTAGGGATATTCTCAATCCATTCCTTCAGAGTAATCTCTTTTGTATTAAGTTTCTTTTGTAGACCATCCATTTTATAACGCGAATAGTCATTATTTGTCACATCTCTATTATATCCATTAGTAATATGAAGATCCTTTAATCCATCGTTATTAAAATCTGCAAATAAGGCACTCCAACTCCATTCTGTTTGTGCTAAATTATCTAAGAACGCTATATTAGAGAAATGTTTTGTTCCCGTATTTATTTGTAATGCATTTGATGAATACTGCGTCCCAAATCCATAGGATGTCATTTTTTGGAATTTATCATAATTCTGTGCCATCATCATCATTTTTCGTCTATGATTTTCTTTTGGAGACATGTCTAACGTAAACAAATCCAAATGACCATCGTTATTAATGTCTGCGAAATCAGATCCCATGGAAGAAAACGACGTCTGACTAAAATAGTCATCAACCTCATCTTTAAATACATTATTACCTTTATTAATTAAAAGCCGATCTGGCATCATGTAGTCATTACAGACATATATATCTGGTCTAAAGTCATTATTGAAATCACCTATTACGGCACTTAATCCGAAGGCATCATTTAAAACACCAGCCTTGCTAGAAATATCAACAAATTTTTAATTATTGTTTTGGTAAAACCTGTCGGTTACTCCCTCATAAGTCTTTGGTTCTGCTCTAACTATTTCGCCATTCTCATTTTGAGTAACTTTAATCGTATTAGATTCTCGCATGTTACTCGAATGATTTAAAACATAAACGTCTAAATCATTATCCCCATCAGAATCAAAGAAATACGCCTGTACTGAATAACCTGCATCATCTAAACCAAAAGACTTTGCGCTTTCTTTAAACGTTAAATCACCCTGATTTATATATAATAAATTGCGTCGTAAGTCGTCATTACTAATGGCTGATTTACATACATAAATATCTAATAAGCCATCATTATTAACATCTGCCATTGTAACACCTGTTTTAAAACCCGCACCACCATTTACTTTTGCAGATTCCGTGATGTCCTTAAACTTGAAATTTCCTTCGTTTAAATAGAGTTTATTTGCAACTGTATTACCTGAAAAATAAATATCGTCTAATCCATCATTATTAATATCACCAATTGCAACACCACCACCATTATATAGATATTCATAAAGTAAGAAATTGAAAGATTCGGTCTCGGTGATTTGATTTTGAAAATCAATATTTGTCGTTGACGGATCTAAGTATTCAAACAACTCAGATTCACTAGAAACGTTATTGCTCTTTGCATCTGATATTGGAGTTTCGTTGTTTTCAGTTACATCTTCTTTACAATTAAAAAATGTAAAGAGTGTAACCGTAAATAGTATTAGTTGAATATTTCGCACAATATTATTGTTGTAGTTTCTTTAAAATTAAGTTGGCAATATAAGCCCCTTGTTTTCCGCCTTCTTCCACACCTTGCATGTAGTGAATTCCACCATAAAAACGACTTAAATTTACTTGGTTTGCTGCTTCTTTGAAGGAATTAAAAGATCGCTCTTCTAAATCAAATCGCATTTGCGTATTGTCTGTAAATGCATAATTATCACCAAAAATACTGGTTAACATCTCTGCAGCCGAAGCTGAAGTTGCACTATGTCCACTCGTATATTCAGGGAAAGATGGCGTTTGTAAAATAGACTCCCAATCAGGATCAATATATTCTTGAATATATGTGATTGGTCTCACTAAATCTGTTTTATATTTTACATGCCATGCACCAATAATTGCATCGAACATGGCCATTGAGGTTAGGGTATATGCTTTAGTGGTGGTAACATAGTCTGAGTTTTCTTTCTCTGTAATCTGATTAACAATATTAAGCCAGTGACCAGGTGGTGTAAACTTATGTATTGTTGTTACCATGTGCCCTTTATGAATAGTTAAGATAGGATTACAATCCCAAAACCATGCTATTTTTCCTTTCTCCTCAGTAGTACTTAAGGATTCTTCATAGACCTCTTTAACCATTTTATAAAACTCTGAGTTTTTATCTGTACTGTAAGTTGGTAATGGTTTATACTTATAGACATTGGCACTATCAATTACTAAAGGTCTTATATTATCCCAATAAGGCTCTAATGCAGTTGCGTAATCTGGTGGTGTCTCACGCCAGTTTTCTGGTTTTTTTGTACTTGTAAACCGTGGATATGTCCTAGTCTCAATGTACATGTCTTTATCTATCCAAGCACTTAATTGCTTTGTAATCTCAGAAGCATATGCTTCTGAACTTTTAATAAGTTCTTCTGATAAACCATTTTCTTTTGCCTGAGATTTAAGGTTTAATGTTAATTCATCAAAGTATTGTTCAGAATAAATGAGTTTTTTTCCAATAGTAGAGAATGCCAATAAGGCCGAGAGTTCGGGATTAACATCACTCTTTTCTGGTACTTTAAAGTTATCTAGGCCATTTAATTTAGACGTTACCTCTGGCAAACTATCATTTAGTATACTCTGCAATGTTATATAATGAGCCAAATGTGAATAGGCATAAATTCTACTTGCAACAGGTGGAGTAAAAGCATCTTCCATCACACTTTCTAGAAGTACCGTATTTGCTGAACTTAAATCGTTACGGTCAAAAATTACAGTAGCTTCTTCAGAGTCCTTTTTGCAGGAAAACACTGTCAAAGCTATGATTAATAATAAAAGTCGAGTTTTCATAAGTAGTATTGATTGGTCGAATAAATATAGTTATTTATTTAAATTGAACAAGTTTTACACCTTTTCACTAGTTGTAATACAATTGGTTATGGATAAACGGTAATTCTAAAAAAGCTTTAATTGTCCGCCTTTGTATTGCTCGTGAAGATTTTTATTTAATACTGGCATCGTTGTATCCTTAAAATATCTCATTTTAGCTAATTTTACGGTATCGTTAATTTGCTTTGCTATATTCCCTTCACCTCTCATTCGCACACCAAATCTACTTTCATTTAAATTTCCGTCATGACAATTTGCAATTTGATTTAATACTTTATTCGCTCGTTCTGGCATTGCTTTTTTTATCCAATCTGTAAAAATTTCACCTATTGCTCCATTTAATCTAACTATTGTATGCCCAAATCCTAGAGCTCCTGCCTTAGAAATAGCATTGGCCATTGATAATATTTCATGACTATTAATGGAAGGTATTATTGGAGCTAACATTACATTAACTGGTATGCCGTTAGCGCTCAGTTCTGATATTACCTGTAAACGTCTTTTAATTGTTGTAGTTCTTGGTTCTAATATACGTCTTGTGTCTTCAGATAATGAAGTAATAGATACATTTACTGCGACCAAATTCTCTTTAGCTAATTGTTTTAAAATATCTAAATCTCGAAGCACTAAAGCGTTCTTAGTAATAATACCAACAGGGTGTTTATATTTTAAAAAAACGTCTAAACAACGTCTGGTAATCTTATATTTTTGCTCTGCTGGCTGATAGCAGTCAGTATTACCAGACATAACGATAGTTTGCGCTCTCCAGTTTTTTCTATTTATGAATTTTTCTAATAGCTCTGGCGCTGACTTTTTAACTAAAACACGACGTTCAAAATCTAAACCAGCGCTATAACCCCAAAATTCATGAGTGTTACGAGCATAACAATAAATACAACCATGTTCACATCCTTGATATGAATTCATTGAATAACTCATAGCAACATCCGGGCTTTTAACCTTATTTACAATGGTCTTTGGAAATACATTAAGATATTGAGTTTTATTATTATCTGCTATTTCTCCTTCTTTTTCGCAAAACTCTAAAAAATCATCTCTCATTTCGTGAGACAATTCAACAAATCGGTTGTGAATATTGTTCTGTGCTCCTCTTCCTTTTAAAATAGGTTTAGATTTCATTCTATAAAAATAGAATGAAAATCAGCTATTAGTGGCTACAACTTGTAGTTTTAAGAAGGTTAATTTCGAATACAAATGTGTTAATATTCTTAATTTCAGTAATTTAAAATTACTATAAGTTTGTAAAAAGCAATTACCATGAAAAGATACTATATGTTTTTGGTTACATTTAGTCCTTTAGTATTATTAGGTCTTTTAATACTAAGTCCTTTTTATTTAATCCATAAGATTGTTGATGAAAGGTCTAACACTTCAGACCTGAGTTAATAAGATCATCTATTTTCCTGGAAAATTAGCTTTACGCTTTTCTAAAAATGCGGTAGTTCCCTCTTTAAAGTCTTCGGTACCAAAGCACTTACCAAATTGTTCAATCTCAACCTTATAGCCGTCTTTTCCATCTTTATAATTTGCATTTATAGCTTTAATAGCTTTACCAATGGCAACTGAAGAATTGCGCATTATTCTACCTGCAATTTTCTCACACAATGGTAAGAGTTCATTAAGTTCTACAACGTGATTTACTAAACCGTAATTTAGGGCTTCATTAGCATCTATCATACCAGCCGTCATTACCATTTCCATGGCTCTACCCTTGCCTACTAATTGCGGTAAGCGTTGCGTGCCTCCATATCCTGGGATAACGCCTAAAGACACTTCTGGAAGTCCCATTTTAGCATTGGTACTTGCGACTCTAAAATGACAAGCCATTGCTAATTCTAAACCACCACCCAAGGCAAAACCATTGACTGCTGCTATAACTGGAGTATTAAGGTTTTCTACAAAATCAAATAATATCTTTTGTCCCTGAGCAGCTAAATTACCGCCATCATCCACATTAAAATCTGCAAACTCGCTAATATCAGCTCCCGCAACAAAAGCCTTTTCTCCACTTCCTGTGATAATTATTACTTTAGTGTCTTTGTCATTATTAGCTTCATCAAACGCCTCATGAAGTTCTTGAATTGTATCTCTATTTAAGGCATTTAATTTGTTTGGTCTATTAATAGTAATTGTTGCGATACCACTTGAAAAGTTTGATTCTATATTATTGTAACTCATTGTTGTAATTTATTTAATTCTTTCTTTCAGTTATTCTTTCGGGAATGAAACCATGAACACAGTTCCTTTTCCGGCTTGAGAAGTAAAGGTAATATTTCCTTTATAAGTCTCTACAATATTTTTAACCATTGCAAGTCCTAATCCCATTCCGCTAGTTTTAGTCGTAAACTTAGGTTCGAATATTTTTGATTTGGTTTCTTCTTCAATACCACTTCCGTTATCAGTTATCCTAATTTTAACTAAGTTATCTTCAGAGAATACGCCAACATCTATTCTTGGATCTGAAGCATCCTTTGGCATGGCCTGTATACCGTTTTTTACCAAATTTGTTACGACTCTAATTAGTTGAGTTCTATCAAATTTAGCAATGATTTTTTCAGATTCTGCTTCGAAATTAATATAATCTTCGTTAAAAATATCTAGAGCTAATTTTACAATTTGTACCACATTGAGAACTTCGCTTTTTTGTGCTGGCATTTTTGCAAAATTTGAAAATGCTGATGCTATAGAACTCATAGTGTCTATTTGCTGAATTAATGTATTACTGTACTCATTGACTTTTTGATGGATATTCTCATCCTCTGGATTAAACTTTCGCTGAAAACTCTGTACACTTAAACGCATTGGTGTGAGTGGGTTTTTAATTTCGTGAGCAACCTGCTTTGCCATTTCTCTCCAAGCCTGTTCACGCTCACTAGTTGCTAACTTCACAGCACTGGCTTCGAGTTCATCAATCATGCTATTGTATGAATTCACTAATGTTTCAATCTCTTCACTTGAGGATTCTATTTCAATTTTTTTATTTCGTTTTTCAAGTCGTAATTCATTCATTTTATCACTAATTGTTTTCAGTGATTTGGTAATATATTTTGAAATGAAATAAGCAAATACTATCGCAGCCAAAATCATAGCCATATAAGCAAATCCAAGACGCAATAAGAATTCATTCAACTCTCTATTAAGAAAATCATCATTCTCTAAATAAGGCAAATTAAGAATGGCTAAATTCTTAAACTTTTTATCTGTTATATAGGAATAAGACGACTGAAACGTTTGTCCATTTTCATCTTTTTTAAGAACATAACGATGCTCTGCCGTATTGGATAATTGATTTAAAACCTCAGCATCCAGACATAAGTCTGTAGTATCTCGTTGAATGGTTCGCTTTGAGCTTATTAATAATTGACCTTCCAAATCATAAAGATTGATCTGCAGGTTGTGAATGGCATCAATATCAAAAATTTCATCTTTGAAAATAAGTGGAATGTTCTCTGTGGTTACAGGATAAGTGGTTTTTTCCTGAATTACCAAATCTATGCTCTTGCGTATGGCTTTTTCCTTACGTTCTAGTCGCTCCCTATGATAATCCCTTGCCTCTTCATTATATTGATAAATTGTAACTGCTGCAATTAATATAGAAGCCAGTAACACTAAAAGTATCATGGCTACAAAAATTCTTGCTCTTAAGGACAGTCTTTTAATTTTCATTAGGTTTTATAAAGTACTAAATATAGCAATAATCAAGCCAATTAAGCTTCTGGGTTTTTAGACCTAATATTCTTGTAAAGTTTAAAACCAAGCATAATAAGAATCCCCAAAACAACAATACCAATTACACCGAAAATCCAGTTTATGGAATTCTTTAATATGACTAAAAAAACTACGGCAAATAATATAAAGGTTGCACCTTCATTCCAGATACGCATAAAGTTTGAAGTGATTTTAACCTCATCCTTTTGAAGTTGCTTGTAATATATGTGTGTTTTGTAATGGTATACAAAAAGTAGTAAAACAAAGAGTAGTTTTACATGCATCCAACCTTGTTGAAGCCAGGCAGGATTTATAATTAACAACCATATAGCGAATAGCGTTGATAAAATAGCAGAAGGCCAGGTAATAATAAACCAGAGTCGTTTTGCCATTAGTTTTAATTGTTTACCCAATATTTCTTTATCTGGTGAAGGCTTATGAAATGCTTCTATCTGATAGACAAACAATCTCGGGATGTAGAACAGACCAGCAAACCATGTGATTACAAAAATGAGATGCAGGGATTTTATATAGTTGTAGTATTCCATTTAATCTTCAACAAATAAATAGTTTAATTGCTTTGAATTGAAAGCTAGATTAAATGCCATAATCTCATCATTTAAAATGGTATTAAATGCCGCTAACTGTTTTTCAATCTTCCCAGTTAATTCATTTTTAACAGCAATATCCTGTTCTGTTGGTGCAAAATCTCCCATACTAACTAATGAATTTAAATGCCCTAATTTATTTGTTAATTTTATTGGGAAATTTAATGGGTCTTGACCACTTCTGTTTTTGGTTTGATACAATTCCTTTTCAATATTAGATAATTGCTCTTCTAAAGCCTCAGCTTTTTCTACTAGATCTTTGACGTTTTCATCTTCTTTATACTGCTTTTGAAAAGCTCCTAGTTGTGCATTTATTTTTCTAATTTTCTTAATAGATTTATGAGCTTCATCCATTGTTTTATTAACATCTTTAATAAAATCAAACTGTTTCTGCATATCGGCTAAAGTACTTTCAGCTCTTGGATCAGCAAGTATTGTAAAATTCTCAGATTGTATATCACCATTGACATTTAAACTCACTTTGTATTCTCCTGGAATCGTCCTGGGTCCTTGCAAACTTGCCCACCATAAAATCATACCTTTAAGTCGCTCAGCTCCATCATAGGTCATGTTCCAAACAAACTGATTTGCACCTTTCTCTACGGTTAGTTTATTTTCTTTGTCTTTGTTAGAATAGGTTTTAATCGTATCACCTTTGGTGTCAAAATAGGTTAAAGACACTTTATCATCGTCTTTATAATCTTTCAAATTGAAATAGGTAATAACTCCATTTGGATGATTGGTTCCTGCAGTTTTACTCCCTTTTCTACTACCACCACGCATTCTATATGTGTCTTTTGGTTTAAATAATACATTTTTACTTAAATCTGTATCATACAACTGATGAATAACAGTCAAGTCATCAATTATCCAAAGACTTCGTCCTTGTGTTGCAACAATTAAGTTGTTGTTCTTAATTGTTAAATCTGTAATTGGAACAATTGGTAAGTTGAGTTGAAATGGTTTCCAATCTTTTCCATCGTTAAAAGAAATGTACATTCCTGTTTCTGTCCCTGCATACAATAATCCTTTATGCTTAGGATCTTCTCTTAAAACTCTTGTGAAATGTTCTTCATTAATACCGTTTGTAATTTTCTTCCAGGTCTTACCGTAATCTGTTGTTTTATATAAGTAAGGCGCAAAATCTCCTACTTTATATTTAGTACCTGCTACATAGCATGTACCAGCATCAAAGGCACTTGGTTCTATACTGTTTATCATCATCCATTCAGGCATTCCTTTTGGCGTCACGTTATCCCATGTTTTACCGCCATCTTGTGTTACATGAATTAATCCGTCGTCACTTCCAACCCATAATAACCCTTCTTTTAATGGTGATTCCTGAGCGGCAAAAATGGTACAATAGTATTCTACAGAAGTATTGTCTTGTGTAATTGGTCCGCCTGAAGATTTTAACTTTTCAGGATCATTTCTTGTTAAGTCCGGACTAATAATATCCCATGATTGTCCTTCATTTTCTGTGACATGCACATGTTGCGAAAAGGTGTACAATCTATTTGGATTATGCTTTGAAAATATAATTGGGAAATTCCACTGAAAACGATATTTCATTCCTTCTGCTCCGTGACCCATTGGGTTATCTGGCCATACATTTACTGCTCTAACAGTACCTGTTTTATGATTAACGCGAGTTAGAAAACCATCATAACTTCCACCATATACAATGTCATTATCTTCAGGATCTACAGCAATATGAGCAGATTCACCACCAGCTGTACTTTCCCAATCATCTTCAGTTATGGAATAACCATCTGTACGGTGTGGAATTCTGATTGTTGAATTATCTTGTTGTGCCACGTAGATTCTGTAAGGAAATGCATTATCTGTAGTTACACGGTAAAACTGAGATGTAGGCTGATTGTAATAGGTACTCCATGTTTCACCACCATCATAGGTAACTTGTGCTCCGCCATCATCACCAATAATCATTCGGTGTGGATTTTCTGGTGCAATCCAAAGATCATGGTGATCACCATGTGGTGCATTATAGGTACTAAATGTTCTTCCTCCATCTGTACTTTTATGATACCTCACATTTAAAACATAAACAGTATTTACATCTTCTGTATCTGCATAAACTCTTGTATAATACCATGCACGTTGGCGTAATTTACGTTCGCTGTTCACCTGGCCCCATGTTTCACCTCCATCATCGCTACGATATAAACCGCCTTGCTCTTTATTTTCTACAATGGCCCAAATACGCTGATTGTTTATAGGTGACACTGTAACTCCGATGATGCCCAATATACCTTCAGGGAAGCCTTTATTAATTGAAATTTCTGTCCAGGTTTCTCCGCTATCCGTACTTTTCCATAGCGCAGAACCTTCTCCGCCTGAACATAAACTGTAAGGTGTTCTCTTAACACGCCATGTTGATGCGAAAAGTATTCTTGGATTTGTTGGATCCATGATTAAGTCTACAACACCTGCGTGTTCATTTGAGAATAATATTTTTCTCCATGTTTTTCCTCCATCAGTACTTTTATAAACACCTCTTTCTTCAGTTGGTTTGTAAATATTACCCATCACACCAGCGTATACTATATTATGGTTTGTGGGATGGATTGCAATTCTTGGTACATGACGCGAATTTTTTAAACCAGATTCACTCCAAGTTTTACCAGCATCAACACTTTTCCAGATGCCGTAACCTGACGAGACATTACCTCTTACCGTTTTCTCACCACCTCCCACATATATTACATTAGGATCACTTTTAGAAACAGCAATAGAACCAATACTACCACCAAAATAACCATCTGAGATATTCTCCCATTGTCTACCACCATTTGTGGTTTTCCAAATACCACCACCAGTAGCACCAAAATAAAATAAGTTTGGTTTGTTTGGAACTCCTGTTACTGCCGCACTTCTTCCGCCTCTAAATGGACCAAGTAATCGGTATTCTAAGGCACCGTAATCTGATTGTTGAAAGTCTTGTGATTGTACATTGATGCTAAAAAAACAAAGCAGAAGTACTGCTATTTTGGTTAGAAATTTCATATTAAATAAGCGTTGGTTTTAGAATTCTAAAATTACGGATTTAATATTATTTTGTCACCTTTGGCAATAATTTTAACTTCACCTCTCTATCTAAAAAATAAGCAGTCACTATGGTTGATAGAACATCAGAAATTGGAAATGACATCCAAACTCCAATTTCACCATAGTATTTTGGTAAAATTAGTATTAAAGGAATAAAGAAAATTCCTTGACGTGTTAAGGTAAGTAACAATGCAGGTATGGCTTTACCAACCGCTTGAAAGTATGCTGCACCAATTAATTGCACAGCGACGATTGGTGTAGCTGCAAAAACCCATCTCATTGCCGGTGGAGTCTCTCGTAATACATCCGAATCTTGAGTGAATAATTTTGTAATGGCGTCTGGGAAAATCATCAGGAAAATAAAAACAACAGTTGCCAATAATGCCGCATATTTTATTGCTGTTATAATCGAGTCGCGAACACGTTTATATTTTTCAGCACCATAATTAAAACCAGCAATAGGGAGGAATCCCTGAGTAATACCATACACAGGAAATAATGCAAACATTAACATCCTTCCAACTATAGCGTAAGCCGTAACAGACGTTTCCCCACCTAAATCAAATAGAATATTATTCATTAATAAATAGGTTACACTGACTATGGCTTGTCTTGAAAGTGTAACAAAACCTAATGAACTAATCTCTTTTACTATGGGTAGGTCTAAACCAAAGCGATTAACGTTGAGTTTTAATTCTGAATTTTTGGAAAGAAAAAACCACAAAATAAATAAAAAACATAGAATATAAGATCCCGTGGTTGCCCATGCTGCACCTGCCATTCCAAAATCAAAAACTTTAATAAAAAGCACATCTAAAAGTAAATTACCAACCGATGGAAACATCATCGCATACATAGCAAATTTTGGTTTGCCTTCTGCTCTTATTACAGTATTACCCATCATACAAAGTGCTAGAACAGGCACTCCATAAAGCACTATTTTATAATAAACTTTAGCAGGTTCAAAAATGGTACCTTTACCACCAAAAGCTGGTATTAAATCGTCAATATACCATAAACCAAAAATTACAAATACTACTGTAATTAAAGCCGTTAATGTAATCTGATTTCCAAACGTTTTGAGTGCTTTTATACTATTATCAGCTCCTAGTGCTCGGGAAATAATAGAAGAACCACCGACTCCAATTGCCATTCCTAACGCAGCAATAAAAAAGGATACTGGTAATACTACATTAATAGCAGCAATAGCTGTTGGTCCTATCCAATTACCTACAAAAATAGTATCAACCAAAATATTTAGAGACATTACTAAAATGCCTATTGAAGCAGGTACCGCTTGTTTAATGAGTAACTTGCCTATGGGTTGACTACCTAATTCTTGTGAAGATACTTTGGCCATTAAACGGTTACAGAATTTTCATCAGTTGCCCATTCCTCTATCATATTAGCAAGAACTTCAGCAAAATCTTCGCGTTCATTGAGACAAGGAATTACAGTGAAATCCTTTCCGCCAACTTCATGAAAGATTTCTTCACCTTCCATGGCAATTTCCTCTAGTGTTTCTAAGCAATCACTCACAAATGCAGGTGTTACGATAGCCATTTTTTTAACACCTTCTTTTCCCATACGCTCAATAGTACGGTCGGTATAGGGTTTTAACCATGGATCAAAACCAAGCCTAGATTGAAAGGTTGTGGAATAGGTTCCTTTTTTTAAACCTAACTTTTTAGCTACATTAATCGTAGTGATTTCGCATTGATGACGATAGCAAAACTCATGCTGTTTACTTCCCATTTTAAAACAACATTTGCCGTCCATCTTACAGTTTCCGTTAGTAATATCACTTTTACGAATATGTCTTTCAGGAACTCCGTGATAGCTGAATAAAATATGCTCATAATCTACACCTTCAAGTGTTTCTGCTATACTTTGTGAAAGCGCATTAATATAGTCTTCACGATTATAAAACGCAGGAGTACGCGTAATCTTAACTTGTGGAAAATGTTCAGCAACCAATTCATCTATCTTTACATCAATGGTTTCAGTTGTTGCCATAGCAAATTGAGGGTATAGTGGAATTGTCTTTATTTCAGTACATCCTTTATCTACTAATTCCTGTAGGCCATTCTTTATGGTCATACTGCCATAGCGCATGGCTAGTGCAACAGGATAGTCTACTTGCCTTTGTAATTTTTCCTGTAGTCGTTCTGATAATACAATTAATGGTGATCCTTCTTCCCACCAAATCTTTTTGTAGGCTTTTGCAGAAGCTTTTGGCCTTGTGTTTAAAATAATGCCTTTTACCAAAAGAGTTCTAGCCCATAATGGGACATCTATAACACGTTTGTCCATTAAAAATTCACCTAAATATTTTTTTACATCCTTAGGCTCTGGCGAATCTGGTGAACCTAAATTCACTAATAAAATTCCTTTTTTCATAGTTTTCAATTGCAATGCAAAAATACAACTCTATATGCAATGGCTCTAAATAAGTGTGATAGGTTTTTTTTATGCTGTTATCATCAAATATTTTGACTAATTAATGGTTATAATTATTATTGTAAATATCTATAATATTCGTTTTATATCGAGTTTTGATTTGAGTTCATGGATGTTTCAACTATTTAAATATCTTTACAAGCCTTGTTTTAAAAATTATTATGAAAAAAATTGCATCACTCTTTCTAATTTTATTTTCTATAGCCTGTTTCTCCCAACAGCAGTACCAAAGCTTACTTTGGAAAATTACTGGTAATGGCCTTGAAAAACCCTCGTACCTCTATGGAACCATGCATGTAAGTAAAAAAGTAGCTTTTAGATTAGATGATGTTTTTTACAAAGCACTCAACGAAAGCGATTGTATTGCATTAGAATCTGACCCAACAACATGGCCAGGTTTTAACTATGATATGATGATTAGTGAAATGGCTTATTACAATAGCTATAGAAGTCAATTTTACACAAGTCTGTTTAAGTTAACTCATCCGGAAGAAATGGCGATTAGAGCTTCTGTTAGAATGGACAATAATGCTGTAAATGCCTATTTATACAGAAAAAATAGTCAGTCAGATAATTTTGAAGAAGAGACGTATTTAGATATGTTCATCTTTCAGGCAGGAAAAAAGAATAATAAAGAAATTGTTGGTTTAGAAGATTTAGCAGAATCTAGATATCTGGTGACAAAAGCAAGTTTTAATCCAGATAAAAAGGAT
>NZ_CBFHMI010000052.1:0-15740 GCF_965656915.1 Winogradskyella sp.
GTTCTATGACAACATACACTACTTCTTACAAGAGTACGAAGCTTGGGAAAAAGTATATACTAGTGATTTTGGAGCGTTAAATGAGTTTGATAACGAAAACTATTTACAGTTTTTATCTGGTGGAAATGACTCTACTTTTAGAAGTTCTCAGGATATTGCTATAAACAACCCAGCAAATATATATTGGGATTACACAGGTGTTTATGGAGTAGGAGATGTACCAGGAAATATGTACCTAAAAACTTTAACGTTAGATTATGATTTCTTTGACAATGAATTCTTTGAACTTAGCGTTATTAATGACGGAACTATAGAGTTGTTCCATTCAGATTCTGGTACAATATATGAATTTGCTGGCAGAGGTTATATACCTTATTACAGAGAGTCTGATACGCAAGGTAGAGTTACAAAACATGTAGATAAACCTAAAAAGCGTAAGCAAAAAACAGTAAAAACAGATAACCCTAGAGAGAATACTAGAAACACCCAATAATTAAAGTTAAATCAAAGTGTTTAATATAAATGAAGGAGTTCCGTATGACCTTTTAAATAAAATAAATAGATACACACGAAACTAAATTTTGGTTGGTTATTTAGTTTCACAACGCTCAGTTAAAGCACTTGATTTACTGAGCGTTTTCTTTATCTTTACAGGAAATTATAACTAATATTTTTTACATGGATAATTCAAATCATGCGGGTCCTAGTTATAAATCTAGATTCAAAAAGTTTATTTTAAAGATTGTACTTGGTGTTATCGTCTTATGTGCGATTCTTTTATGGGCTTGTTCTTGGACATATTCAGAAGGGACACGTGCTGGTCAATTAATTAAAATCTCAAAAAAAGGGGTGGTCTTTAAAACTAACGAAGGGGAACTTAATATGGGAGGTTTGCGAATGGGTAATGCAAATGATGGATTAGAAGGAAATCTATGGCAGTTTTCTGTTTTAAACGAGGAGGTTTTAGAAGAATTAAAAAGTGCGGAAGGTAAAAGAGTAAAACTGAGTTATAAAGAACGTTACAAAACAATGCCATGGCAAGGCAATACCAATTATTTTATAACTAAGGTAGAGGTTATAAAACCTTAATTATAATTAATAGATTTTCTAGAGTTGGTTATAAATCTTTAAGAACCATTTCTAAATCCTCATAAGCATAAGGTTTAGCCATGATAATTTTAGAAGAACTTAACAAAAAATACATTGGAGTGGCCGCTACTCCATAAGTTTTTACCATTGGGTTTTCCCATTTGCCTAAACCTAAAACATGCGTAAAGTTAGGATATTTTTTTATTTCCTCTAACCACTTAATGTCGTTTTCTTCAAGACCATAGGCCACTACTTTTAAATCTGGATTCTCGGCAACTAATTCTTTTACTTTAGGCAGTTCAGCTAAACAATGACCACAACCACTACTCCAAAATATAAGTAAATAGTGTTCGGCACCTTCTAAGTCATGTAAACTGGACGTACTATTTTCTAAAGGAATCTCAAAATTTGGTGCTTTGGTACCAATAGACGTGTTTTTGTAAGACGTTATGGTTTCTGCGAGTACTATATTATCTGTTTTGTTGGCCAAGCTTAACAAATAAGAATCTGTAATATAATTGGCTAAGTTATGGTTTTCTAGTGTTACAAAACGTTGCCACAATATTTCTAATAGACTAGTTTTAATAACTAAGTCATCATCACTTATGGCTGAAGCAACATCATCAACAAGTGCTTTATATATATCTTCACTTGGATCTTCAACAATATTAAATACATAGGCTGTAACGCGATCTACCAAAAATGACGAACTCTGCAATAAGTTATTACTAAAATCGATCTGCTTGAGATAGTTTTTCTTTAGGTTATTAGAATAGGTCTCTAAATCTTCATACTGAGCTGGGATATACGGACGATTAGCAGTAATAAAGGCAGACACTAATTTGCCCTTTGCAGATTCTTCATAAGCCAATTGAGTATCCTTAAGAACTTTAAATATAGATTTAAATCCTTTCTTGTCAGCGTTGTTTTTAGAATAATAGTTATTTATTGTCTGATTAACCATATCCATACTTTTAAGGTATGAATTCCAAAGTTTATTTTCTTCAGATTCTGTAAAATGAACTCCATTTTCATAATTAAAATTAAAGGCAACAGTTTCTTTACCATCATATACAAAATCAAAATTATTTTCCTCAGGTGGAATAGCATATACTATCTTATATATTCCGGGACTAACGGTAGAATCTAAAGTAATTTCAAAATTCCCTTTATTATCTAATTTTCCTCTATCCACGTAACTTGCACCTTCTGGTGTAGCTTTATAGAGAAAGGCATAAGTATAATTCTCTGCAGGTGAAAACGTACCCTTTACACTTTGTGCAAATGATATAAAAGGTAGTATTAAAAGGATCGTATATAATTTCTTCATTGGTAAATATTTTATCTATTCTATAACGACAATAATTAAGCCATTATTTTGATTTGGATCTGATACTTTCTATAACTACGGTAGTTAAAATTAACGCACCACCTACAAATGTATGTATAGTTGGTATTTCTTTCAAGAAAAAAAATGCAATTATTATTCCGAATACAGGTTGCGCACTGCCAATTATACTTGCCGTACTTGCTTTAAAATATTTTAGGCTGTTTACAAACATGGTGTGCCCAATGGCTGTGGTTAGTAATGCCAATAAAATTACATAAGGATATTGTGAAGTAATATTAGAAACATCCATAAAAAACAAAGCTGGAATAAGGATAATCGTGAGAATTGCAACCTGATAAAACATAAGCATGGTTCCATTATATTGGGAAACATGCCCTTTAAGAATTAGAATTCGTAGCGCATAACAAAAGGCAGACAGTAATCCTAAAAGTGCACCTTGTAATTGTCCACTTTCTAGGTTAAACTCTGGAGCTAAGATGTAAATACCGATTAATACTATTGTACCAAGTACAATATGAATAGGATCGAATTTCACTTTGGTAAATAAAGGTTCAAGTAATGCTGTCATGATGGGAAATGTAAATAATGAAAGCATACCAATAGCAACATTAGATAACTTTAAAGCATAGAAATAGGTGATCCAATGCGCACCCATGAATACTGCGCCAAGAAAAAATGTCTACCGGTCCTTGCCATTATATATTTTTAGATTAATGCGTTTATAGATGCAAAATAATAGTAGAAAAATAGTAGCTAATGCAGAACGAAACCAGATTATTACAGGAGTGGGTAAATCAATAAATTTGCCTAAGGCACCAGATGTACTAATAAATAATGTAGCTAGAGTTAGCCAGAATAAATGATTTAAATGACTTTTTTCATTCATTTAATATCAGATAATGCAGCTAAAGCTTGTTTTGTAGATTTAATATTCTCGAAAGTAATTAATAAGCGAAGCCCATTTCTTGTCTTTTTTTCTTTCATTTTGCATTTGCCTGTGTTCATCTGTACAAACTGCAGCACTTTAGTAAAAGCATCACTTTGATAGAATTTACTTTGTTGATTTTGTATAAAATAACCTATGAGTTTTCCTTTTTTCATGATGACTTTTTCAAGTCCCATTTTTTTCGCTATCCATTTTAAACGCACACTATCTAGCAGGTCCTCAACTTGAGTTGGTAATTCTCCGAAACGATCAATAATTTCAGATTCAAATTTATCTAATGCTTCTTCAGTTGTAATCTCGTTAAGTTTGGTATAAAGATTTAATCGCTCTGTAATGTTATTTACATAGTCGTCTGGAAATAGTAATTCAAAATCAGTGTCAATAGTAATGTCCTTAACATACTGCTTCGGTTTACCATCATCCTTATAAAGATCCGCAAACTCAGATTCTTTGAGTTCTTCAATGGCTTCATTCAAGATTTTCTGGTAGGTATCAAAGCCTATATCATTGATAAAACCACTTTGTTCACCTCCTAATAAATCGCCAGCACCTCTAATTTCTAAATCTTTCATGGCAATATTAAAGCCACTACCAAGCTCTGTAAATTGTTCTAATGCTGTGATACGTTTACGAGCATCTGTAGTCATTGCGGAATACTCTGGAGTAATGAAATAACAGAATGCTTTTTTATTACTGCGGCCCACACGTCCTCGCATTTGGTGTAAATCACTTAACCCAAAATTATTGGCGTTATTAATAAAAATGGTATTAGCATTTGGAACATCTAAGCCACTTTCAACAATAGTTGTACTTACTAAAACATCAAACTCACAATTCATAAAAGCAAGCATCAGTTGTTCTAGTTTTTTACCATCAAGTTGCCCATGACCAATACCTATCTTAGCATCTGGTACTAAGCGTTGAACCATACCTGCGACTTCCTTGATGTTTTCTATTCTATTATGAATAAAAAATACTTGACCACCACGTTGAATTTCGTAACTAATAGCATCTCTAATAGTTTCTTCACTAAAACGAATCACGTGACTTTCTATAGGATATCGATTTGGAGGAGCCGTTGTAATCACAGATAAATCTCTTGCAGCCATTAAGCTAAACTGAAGTGTTCTAGGAATTGGAGTTGCTGTTAAAGTCAATACATCGACATTCTCTTTGATAGTTTTTAATTTTTCTTTTACAGCCACACCAAATTTCTGCTCCTCATCTACAATGAGTAAACCTAAATCCTTAAACTTTACATTTTTGTTAGCCAATTGATGTGTCCCGATAATAATATCGACACTGCCTTTTTCTAATCCTTCTAAAGTTTCACGCTTTTCTTTGGCTGTTCTGAATCGGTTGACGTAATCTACGGTAACCGGAAAGTCTTTTAGTCGTTGTGTAAATGTTCTAGAATGTTGATATGCCAAAATAGTTGTTGGTACTAAAACCGCCACTTGTTTTCCGTTATCGACGGCTTTAAAGGCTGCTCTTATAGCAACTTCAGTTTTTCCAAAACCAACATCTCCACAAACCAAACGATCCATCGGGAGCTCACTTTCCATATCAGCTTTTATATCTGCAGTTGAGCTAATTTGGTCTGGCGTGTCCTCATAGACAAATGAAGCCTCGAGCTCGTGTTGCATATAACTATCTGGCGCATATTGATAACCTTTCTTTAACTTACGTTTAGCGTAGAGTTTAATAAGATTGAATGCAATTTCCTTAACACGAGATTTTGTCTTTTGCTTAAGGTTTTTCCAAGCTTTACTGCCTAATTTGTATATCTTAGGTGGTTTGCCATCCTTACCATTAAACTTTGTAATTTTATGTAGGGAGTGAATACTCAGATACAACACATCGCGTTCGCCATAAACAAGTTTTATAGCCTCTTGTTTTTTACCTTCTACATTAATTTTTTGAAGCCCACCAAATTTTCCAATACCATGGTCGATATGTGTCACATAGTCCCCAATTTCTAGGTTTGTGAGTTCTTTTAAAGTAATAGCCTGCTTTTTTGCATAGCCGTTTTTAAGGTGGAATTTATGATAACGATCAAAAATTTGATGATCAGTATAAACAGCAATTTTATGCTCAGTATCAATAAACCCTTGATAGAGTGAAAGTACTATTGTTTTGTAATGTACATTTTCATCAACATCATCAAAAATATCATGAAATCGTTTGGCTTGTTGTTCACTCACACAAGCAATATAATTGTTAATACCGTTCTGATGGTTTTCGTTTAAATCTTCAATGAGAAGGTTGAATTGCTTATTAAAGGCAGGTTGAGGTTTGGTACGAAACTCTATAGTATGAGTACTAATAAAAGCTGATGTGCCAAATTCTACCAATGTATACTCTAAAAATTGGCTTTTTAATAATTCAGAATTACAAAACAGTTCATCTGGTGAAGCGTGTTTAACCTCTTTAGATAAAACATTAAAGGCTTCGACAGCTTTATTATAAAACTCATCTATTCTCGAAAATAACAATGATGAATTTTTAGTAAAAACGACAGTCTTATTTGATATATATTTTAAGAAACTTTCACGATTTTCAGCAATTTGCTTATTAGTAACATTAGGGATTATACCTACCTTTTTAATACGCTCAGTCGAAAGTTGAGTTTCTACATCAAACGTTCTGATGCTATCTACTTCATCACCAAAAAATTCAATTCTGTAGGGCTCGTCATGAGAAAAAGAAAAGACATCTATTATACCACCTCTAACTGAAAATTCACCAGGTTCGGTAACAAAATCAACACGTTTAAATTTATATTCAAACAACACTTCATTGACAAAATCGATACTTAGTTCAGAACCAACAGAAATTTTAAGTGTATTCTTTTCGAGTTCTTTTTTGGTAACTACTTTTTCAAAAAGAGCATCTGGATAAGTGACAATAATCGCAGGTTTTCTTCTTGAATTAATCCGGTTTAATACTTCGGCCCTTAATAAAACATTGGCATTGTTTGTCTCCTCGATTTGATATGGTCTACGGTAACTACCCGGATAGAACAACACATCTTTATCGTTGATAAGCTGCTCTAAGTCGTTGAGATAATATGCTGCTTCCTCTTTATCGTCAAATACTACTAAAAATGGCTTCTCTGCAGTTTTGAAAACTTCTGAAATAGCCACAGAAAAAGATGAACCAACAAGACCTTTAAGGTGAGTTTTACCTTCAGTTTGGGCAATAGTATTTTGCAGATTTTGCAGTTGCAAAGTCTGTGAAAATGTCTGGGAAATGAAGGCTTTACTCAAGTTCCATTATTTGAAGGTGCAAAAGTACATGATTTTTTCCATTTGAAAATTCAAATAAAAACATTTTGTGGACTTATGAAGTTGTTATTAAAGTAAAGCTATATTTTACATTAGTATACTGTTGAAAAATTCAGGTTTTACGCTAAAAAAATATAGAATTTTTGAAGCTTACAATAACGATAAATTCTATGAATAGAATTATATTTGTTGACCAATAATTTAGAGACAATTAAATTTATATATATGTCAATTTCAGATTTATTCGAAAGTGGATTTAAAAAACGAAACGAGGACCATTTTGCTGCAATTGTTAGGGTTGCAATGAGTGATGGAGTCATTAACGATGCTGAGAAAGCCTTTTTAGATCGCTTAGCGACGCGCTTAGATATAACCGAGAGCGAATTCAACGAAATATTGAAAGATTACAAAAGCCATCCAGTAAATGCGCCACATTCTTATGACAGTCGTTTAGAGCGATTATATGATTTAGCGCGTATGGTATGGGCAGATCATATTGAAGGGCCAAATCAACTAAATTTATTAGAGAAATTATGTATTGGTTTAGGTTTTAATCAAGACAATGTAAAATACATTGCAGACAAGGCCTTAACTTTAGTGCACTATGAAGTAGACTTAGATGAGTTTACAGAGAAAATGAAAAAAATGAATCAATAAAAGATTCTCAAGTTTAGTTAAAAAGCGAACTAACCGGTTCGCTTTTTTTATGCTTTCCGCATAAATTCCTCAGCTTTTTCAACCATGTTTTTACTACCACAAATAAATGGTACACGCTGATGTAATTCTGTTGGTTCAATATCCATAATTCTTGTAAAACCATCACTCGCTCTACCATTGGCTTGTTCCGCCAAAAATGCCATTGGATTACATTCGTATAAAAGCCTAAGTTTTCCGTTGCTGGCTTTAGAACTTTTTGGGTACATGTAAATACCACCCTTTATCATATTTCTATGAAAGTCAGACACTAAAGATCCAATATATCGAGATGTATACGGTCTGTCACCTTCTTCCATTTGGCAATACTTAATGTAGTTTTTTATACCTTGAGGGAAGTGAATATAATTACCTTCATTTACGGAATAAATACTACCATTTTCAGGGAATTGCATGTCTGGATGGGATAAGTAAAATGAACCAATCGCAGGGTTTAGGGTAAAACCATTAACACCATGACCAGTAGTGTATACTAGCATAGTTGAAGTTCCGTAAATAATATAACCAGCAGCAACTTGTTGATTACCTTTTTGTAAAAAATCTTCTAAAGTCACAGGCGTACCTACCGGAGTCACACGTCGATAGATAGAAAAAATAGTTCCTACAGAAACGTTGACATCAATGTTTGATGAACCATCTAAAGGATCTATTAATACCACATATTTATTTTGGTGGTTTTCATCCTGGCTGTTAATCGTAATAAAATCATCTTCTTCCTCACTTGCAATACCACAAACAATATTTCTTTTAGTCATTGTTTGTATAAACTTGGTATTAGCGTAAACATCTAATTTTTGCTGGTCTTCACCTTGTATGTTTGTATCTCCTGCAGCTCCAATGATATCTACCAAGCCTGCTTTATTTACTTCATGATTTACCACTTTGGCAGCTAATCGTAAGGAATTAATGAGGCGGGAAAGCTCACCAGAAGTGTATTTAAATGAAGCTTGGTTTTCAATTATAAATTCACCTAAGGTTTGATTGCGTTGAGACATGAAGTAGTATATTGATTAATTCTGAACAAATATCGGATTTTTTAATAAACTAAAACGTTTTCGTAAAGTAATTTAATTGTTATGTAAGGTGAGATTAGATTATATTTGAACACCTATTAAATTGTATAATGAACCAACCAAGATTAGCTACAATAGAAGATATGCCTAGAGTCTTAGAACTCATTAATGAATTGGCAATTTTTGAGAAAGAACCAGATGCGGTAGAAGTTTCACTAAAAGACTTACAGGAAGACGGTTTTGGTGAGCAGCCTAAATTTACCTGTTTCGTTGTTGAAGTTGATGGAAAAGTGGAAGGACTGGCATTAGTGTACCCAAGGTATTCGACATGGAAAGGAAAGGTACTTCATTTAGAAGACCTAATAGTTAGTGAAGCGAGTAGAGGTAAAGGTTTAGGGACATTATTACTAGATACTGTTGTTGAATATGGCAAGTCTATGGACGTAAAACGAATTGGTTGGGAAGTTTTAGACTGGAATGAACCTGCAATTGAATTTTACGAAAAAAAAGGTGCACGTGTTATGCGCGATTGGGATGTAGTGCAACTTGATCAAAAAGGAATTGATAATTATTTAAACCAAAAATAGTGCGTGTTTTTAAGTTTGGTGGTGCATCAGTAAAAGATGCAGAAGGTGTAAAGAATTTAGCAGCTGTTTTAAAGACAACAGGTCATGAAAACACTTTAGTTGTAGTCTCAGCAATGGGAAAAACAACTAATGCTATGGAATTGGTTATTAAGAACTACTTTGAGAATAAAGCAGAGTTACAAAGTTCTATACACGATGTTATTAAATTTCATAACGAGATATTATTAGAGCTTTTTACAAATGAGCGTCATCAGGTATTTGCTGCAGTAAAAGCGCTTTTTGATGAATTGACATTGTTTTTTAAAAGTAATAAATCACCAGACTATAATTTTGTATATGATCAGACCATAGGTTTTGGGGAATTAATTTCTACTACAATAATAAGTCATTATCTCAACGAGATTGGTCTTAAAAATAACTGGTTAGACGTAAGAGACTATATTAAAACGGATAGTTACTATAGAAGAGCTAATGTAAATTGGGACGTGACACAAGAGCGAATCACTAAAATATTTAACCCTTCAGTTTTAAATATTACTCAAGGATTTTTAAGTAGTGATGCCAATAATTTTACAACAACCTTAGGTAGAGAGGGTAGTGATTATACAGCAGCCATTTTTGCCTATTGTCTAAATGCCAACAGTGTTACGATTTGGAAAGATGTACCTGGAGTCTTAAATGCTGATCCACGCTATTTTGAAAACGCTCAATTGTTACATCAAATTTCTTACAGAGAAGCCATAGAGTTAGCGTTTTATGGAGCTTCGGTAATACATCCTAAAACCCTTCAGCCGTTGCAGCGTAAAGAGATTCCTTTACATGTAAAATCGTTTTTAAATCCAAAAGGAGATGGTACACGAGTTAGTAAAGGGAAAACTCTGGAGCCTGAAATCCCTTGTTTTATAGTTAAGAAGAATCAAATTTTAATCTCACTATCATCATTGGATTTTTCATATATCGTAGAAGAAAATATTAGTGAAATATTTAGTTTACTTCATTTGTATAAAATGAAAGTAGATGTCATTCAGAATTCGGCAATTAGCTTTTCTGTTTGTGTAGATAATATTTATAATAATCTCGAAAAGTTACTTCAGCATTTAAAAGCAAAGTTTAATGTAACATGTCATGAAAACATGAGTCTTTATACCATTAGACATTATACTTTAGATGCCATAAAAGAGTTAGAACAAGATAAAACCGTGCTATTGAAGCAATTAACACAGGGAACAGTACAAATTGTTACTAAATAAATAGTTATTACATTTGTTTTATGGCGAAATCATCTGAAATTGGATTAGTTACTGCAAAGGAAGTTGCCAAAGCAATTAATGCTGATAAGTATGGTTTCTTAGGTACGTTTTTTGGTTGGATACTAATGAAAGTGCTAAAAATTTCTACAATAAATAAAATTTATAAGCGTAATAAACATCTATCAGATTTAGACTTTTTAAATGCTTTACTTGATGATTTTCAAATTAAATTTGAAATACCTGAAGAGGATTTAAAACGATTACCTAAAGATGGTGCTTACATTACGGTGTCTAATCATCCTCTCGGAGGAATAGATGGTATTCTACTTTTAAAATTAATGATAGAACAACGCAGTGATTTTAAGATTATCGCCAATTTTTTACTTCACAGAATAGAGCCTTTGAAACCTTATGTAATGCCAGTTAATCCTTTTGAAGACAGAAAGGATGCTGCCAGTAGTATTACAGGCTTTAAAAATGCCATAATGCATTTAAGAGATGGTCATCCATTGGGTGTTTTTCCCGCAGGAGAAGTTTCAACTTATAGAGATGGCAAACTGGTAGTTGACAAACCATGGGAAGAAGCCGCTATGAAGTTAATTCAAAAAGCTGAAGTACCTGTAGTTCCTATATATTTTCACGCCAAGAACAGTCGATTATTTTATAGACTATCTAAAATTAGCGATACCTTAAGAACAGCGAAATTACCTTCTGAATTATTAACTCAAAAACGACGTGTAATTAAAGTTAGAATAGGCAGACCAATTTCTGTAAATGACCAAAAAGAGCATAGTACGCTTCCTGAATTCTCAGAGTTTTTAAGACGTAAAACCTATATGCTTTCTAAAACTTTTGAAGACAAACCTAAAATTTTAGATAATTTTAAGTCAACAGTAAAATTACCAAAGCCACCAAAACGTATTGTTACACCAATAGAGACAGATGTTATGGTTGCTGAGGTTGAACAGTTAAAAGAAAAAGACTGTAGACTTTTAGTTAGTAAAAACTATGAGGTTTATTTAGCAGAGGCAAGAGATATGCCTAATATACTGCGAGAACTAGGTAGATTAAGAGAGATTACATTTAGAGAAGTAGGAGAAGGAACAAATGAGGCGATTGACTTAGATTCGTTTGACACCTATTATCATCATATGTTTCTATGGGATAATGATAAAAACGCCATAGCAGGTGCATACAGAATGGGACTAGGTTCAAAAATATTTGAACGCTATGGAATAGATGGGTTCTATCTGCAGGACTTATTTCGTTTTGAGCCAGAATTGTACAAAATGATGAGTCAATCCATAGAAATGGGTCGAGCTTTTATTATTAGAGAATACCAACAAAAACCAATGCCTTTATTTTTATTGTGGAAAGGTATTGTACATACAACTTTACGCTTTCCAGAACATAAATATTTAATTGGTGGTGTGAGTATTAGTAATCAGTTTTCAAATTTCTCTAAAAGTTTGATGATTGAATTTATGAAATCACATTATTACGATCCTTATGTAGCCCAATATGTTCACCCTAAAAAAGAATTTAAGGTGAAGCTAAAAGATGCGGATAAAGATTTTGTATTTGATTCTACAGAAGCCGATTTAAATAAATTCGATAAGATTATTGATGAAGTAGAACCAGGTGCATTGAGGCTTCCTGTTTTGCTCAAAAAGTATATTAAACAAAATGCCAAACTTGTCGCTTTTAATGTTGATCCATTATTTAATAATGCTGTAGATGGGTTGATGTATATTAAAATTGCCGACTTGCCAGAAAGTACTGTAAGACCTGTAATGGAAGAATTTCAAGCTGAATTAGAACGTAAGTTTATGAATGGTAATCCAGAGAATAAATAGATTTAATTCATTCATTTCTTCAAATTTAGCAAAGTATGTTTAGTTTGGAATTAAAAAAACCCAGAATATTAATTCTGGGTCTATAATTATTTTGTTTTTAAAACCAAGGCTTTTTGCCAACCTGATAGGTGTTGTAGAATTCCTCATCTGATTTAGTCAGATAAACGATACCTTCAATAAGACCTACCAAACCAAGTGCCCAAAGAAGTAATACTCCAATTCCAACGCAAGTTAATACTGCGCCAACAACCCAGAGGCCAAGTAATATACCACCTTCTTTATTGTAACCTAGAATGAACTTATGCACTCCTAAACTACCAAATATTATGGCTAAAATACCTGCTAAAACTTTTTTGTTTTCACCAGAAGCTTTATTTAAAACATCTTGTGCCCCTTCTGTAAATTCTTTAGCACTCTCTTTAGCTTCATCAGCAATCTTGCTGGCTTTTTCCTTGGCTTCATCAGCTATTTCTTTGGCATCATCAGCCAAGTCACTGGTTTTTTGACTTATTTTGTCTTTGGCTTTTTTAGCATCTTCTTTAGCATCACCAATCATATCGTCAAGTTCATCGCCTAAATCTTTGTTGTCGTCTGACATAGTTTTAATGTTTTTTTGGTTAGAAATTAAAGTTACTAAAAAATAGCATTACTTTTTCCCAAACAGTCTTTGAAAAAATCCTTTTGTTTTCACTTTGGCTTCTTTATAGGTTTCTTTAGCGTCTTCTGCTAAGTCGTCAAGTTTATCCTCTGCAACATCAGCATATTCGGTCAATTTTTCACCTGCTTCACCAGCAAATTCTTTAGCTTTAACTTTTGCATCAACGTAGACTTCTTTAGTATCTTCAGCGAATTCTGATGCTTTTTCTTTTGCATTGTTATACATCTCTTTAGCATCCTCATTTATAAACTCATTCGCTTTATCTTTAACATGGCTAAAAGCTTCTTTAGCTTCGTTTACTAATTCACTTGCCTTCTCTTTAGTATTATCAAAAGCATCTGACCCTTCTTCTTTTAAATCCGCAGAGGTGTCTTTAATTTCTTCTGAATTCTTTTCTAGAATTTCTTCTACTTGTTCTGACTTTTTGTTTAATTCATCTTCTAAATTTTTGTTGTCTTCACTCATGGTTGTATCGTTTAGTATATTAGAGGACAGAAAAGTTACGCTCTCATTTAAAAGCTTGGTCTACTGGTTCCCAAAGTTCAATTTTGTTACCATCATTATCCAGAATCCAACCAAATTTGCCGTAATCGTATTCTTCCATGTCACCTACTATTATGACACCTTCCTCTTTTAAAGTCAGTAATAGTTCCTTTAAATTTTCAACACGATAGTTAAACATAAAGTCTTTCTTAGAAGGTTCAAAATATTTAGTGTCCTCAGCAAAAGGACTCCATTGAGTAGAACAATCTTTGCCATCTTTATCTTTCCACCAAAACGTGCAACCATAATCATCGGTATTAAAACCTAAATGTTTCCTATACCAATCTTTAGATGCTTTTGGGTCTTTTGTTTTAAAGAATAAACCACCGATACCTGTAACACGCTTTTTCATTTTATTTGTTTTTTATTGCAGATTCATAAATATTTACCCACTCATCGCAAGTCATTTTTCTTGTGAGTTCACCGATAAGTTCAAATGGTATTTCATCCACTTTTTTAAATCTAATACAGCTTTTGCCCATGTCTAGTTTGCGTTTACAATGCTTAGGATACTCTTTCACAAACCAATCGTGCAATTCTTTTTTAGCATATATACCACTGTGATATAAGTTTACTGAGTTTTTTTGTGATGCAAAACTCATAAAAGGAAGCGGAATTTTTGGGTCACAGTGATAGCCTTCTGGATAGACCGAATGCGGTACATAATAACCTATCATTTTGTAAATAATACCTTCTTCAAACCCTTTAGGTAAATTGTCATTTATAACTTTCCGCAATTTATTTAAGGCATCTTTTCGATTTTCCGGAACTTGACTTATATAGTCTTCTGGCGAAGTGGCATCGTACTGCATAATTTAGATTGATTTAGTAATCATCTAAATTAACAAAATTTTGCTTGTATCTTATCTACAATGGTTTGGGCTAGTTTAATATTACTCTCAACTGTCCAGCCAGCTACATGTGGTGATAGAATTACATTATCTGCATTAATAAGAAACTGAAAAGCTTCAGGTAAGTTTGATTTTTTACCTTTTCGCATCCATCTAAATTTTGGTTCATCAATTTTAAATAAATTTTCAAATGATGATTTCTCGTATTCTAAAACATCTAAGCCTGCGCCTAAAATTTTCCCAGAATCTAAGGCAGACACTAAATCTTCAGTAACTACGCTTTTACCACGTGCTGTATTTATGAGCCAAAATGGTTTTCTGAAATTATTGATAAATTCTCTATTTACCATGTTGAGTGTCAATGGTGTTTGAGGCGTGTGTAAACTCAAAACATCTGCATTTTCTTGAAGTTCTTGTAAGTCTACTTGTGTACAATTTTCATCTCCAACATTAGCTTTAATGTCATAGCAAAAAACTTGAACATCAAATCCTCTTAACTTTTTCGCAAAGGCTTTTCCCATATTACCATAACCAATAAGACCTATAGTTTTACCGTCGAGTTCTAAGCCACGATTAGCTTCGCGCAACCATTTACCTTGTCTCACTTCTTTGTCTGCTTTATTGAGTTTGTTTAATAAGGATAGCAACATACCTAACGCATGCTCACCAACAGCATTTCTATTGCCTTCTGGCGCAGAAATCAGATTTACACCTTTTTGTTTGGCATAATCGCAATCTATGTTTTCTAACCCTGCTCCAACTCTACCAATAATTTTTAGGTTTTTGGCTGCATCTAAAAACTTTTTATCAATAGAAAATCGACTGCGAATGATAATGCCATCATAGTCCGAGATCTTAACTTCGATTTCAGATTTGGAAGAAGTGTAATCCTCATGATTAGTGAAGCCTAAATCGTTGAGTTGATTTATTAGTAATTTATGGTTTTTATCTAGGTGTAATATTTTCATTTTTTATCATAATTGCCATTAGTACTAAGATAAGAGTGACAAAGGTTTTTAATTTTCAAATCTTTGGGTATTGCGTTTGTGTCATTTTATGCTGAACATTTCCAGTATGAGATGTCTTTAACTTTTCAAACAATAAAACATGGACTTCTTCTTCATTTTTGGTGCAAGGGTTATGCTCAACCCCTTTTGGCACAACAATGAATTCACCTTCTTTTACAACTTCGGTTTTGTCTCTAAATTGCATATAGAGTGTGCCTTTAATGACCTGAAACAATTCGTCTTCGTTATCATGATGATGCCACACAAATTCTCCTTTTAATTTCGCTAAAATCACCTGCATGTCATCAACTATAGCTATTTGATGTGGATGCCAGTTTTTATTAAATTTTGAAAATTTTTCTTTGATGTTTATTGCTTTCATGTTATAAAGTTACGAAAGCTATTTAGTTTAGATTCCTAAAATCAATTTAGCAATCCAGAAATAGAGTAAGATTCCTAAAATATCATTACTTGTTGTAATGAAAGGTCCTGTGGCTATGGCTGGATCTATACCTCTTTTATCTAAAAATAATGGTACAAAAGTTCCGATTAAACCAGCAATGATAATGACTGCGACTAGTGAAACAG
>NZ_CBFHMI010000053.1:0-15186 GCF_965656915.1 Winogradskyella sp.
CATTGCGCAAGTCATTCCATCGATACTAAATTCAACTTTAGCATAAGTTGCATTTGGATCTAGAGTTTGAGCAACGTCTTTTTCAGAAACTTCTACTTCTACTGTTTTAACTTCTGGTTGTGCTTCATTTTTACATGATGAAAAAGCCAACGTCATTAAGGCAACGATACAAATATTTTTAAATGTTCTCATAGGTACAAACTATTAAATTTTGGCTAAATCTAATAAATATTGATGTTTCTTGCATAAGAATTAACGATTTTTATGATTCTTTAGTAGCACTTTTGTATGAAAAGCCCTAACGTTAAGTGGATTTACCTTATAATTCTCTCAATAATTTGGGGAAGTTCATTCATTTTAATTAAGAAATCTCTACTCGGTCTAACGCCATATCAACTAGGCGCATTTAGAACCATATTTACTGGAGTCATTCTACTTTCAGTTGGTTATAAGAAACTAAAAAAAATACCCAGAGAAAAATGGAAATGGTTGATTATATCAGGATTTTTAGGATCGTTTTTTCCTGCTTTTTTCTTTGCCATAGCAGAGACTGAAATTGACAGTGCAGTTGCTTCTATACTTAACTCATTAGTGCCATTAAATACAATCTTGCTAGGCCTTGCAGTATTTGGAATTGCGTCAACAAGAAGGCAGGTTTTAGGCGTCATTATAGGTTTTGTAGGGACTGCTATTCTAATTTTAAAAGGATCAGAATTAAATCCAAACCAAAATTACTTTTACGCCGGTTTTGTAATTGCATCTACACTTATGTATGCAGCTAATGTTAATATCATTAAGCGTTATTTACAAGATGTAAAGCCTTTGGCCATAGCTGCTGGCAATTATGTCTTTATTGTCATTCCTGCAGTTATTATTCTCTTATTTACAGACTTTTTTACAGCTGAAAGACTAAATAATCCTCATCTATATAGTTCTTTACTATTTGTGTTTGTACTTTCAGTGTTTGGTACCGCTTTAGCTAAAATATTTTTTTACAAACTTGTTCACATATCTACACCTGTGTTTGCGTCATCTGTGACCTATCTTATGCCATTAATAGCATTAATTTGGGGTGTTTTAGATGGTGAATCATTTAGCCTCATTCAAGCATTAGCTTCATTATTGATTCTATTTGGAGTCTATCTCTCTAATAAAATAAAATCATAAAAAAACCGAAGCTTTCACTTCGGTTTAATTTTAGTATGTTTTTTAAATACTAGTTAAAATCTTCAGCTGTTACACCTTCATTAATTTTAACTTCTTTTGTTTCAAAAACAAATGACTGAGGACCTGTTGTAACCTTCATTGTGTAAGGCATCATCACCCCATCAACTTCTTTATAATTTGAAAAATCGGTTGTATTGGTAATAGACTGCCCTTGTGCTTCAATAGTTGTTTCAGTTCTTATTAAATACCCTGTTTTAGCATCATAGTATCTGTAAGATGTTTCACCATCTTTTGTAACCTTAATCTTGTAAGCATCATTACCTTCTATTGTTGTCATACTCTCCAACTCAATAGTTGACGGCTCTATATACAATTCATCGAACAACCCTTCACTAGATTTTCTTGTAGATAATTCTTTATCTTCCATAGGAATCTTTCTTCCTTGCTGCTCCATGTAACCATTCTCTCCATCAAAATTTTGTTTCATTAAAGTTCCCATTCCTTCGGCTACAACTTCCATTTTATACTTATTTGGTGCCATTTGCTTAATTGTAGCTGTAGGCTTAAATGGTGCACCTGGAATAGTCATGTCTGAAACAACCATCGTTGTATTTACTTTTCTCAAAGCGTCTTCTCCACCAATAGCCTTTACATAATTTTTAATTACTGTTTCTGCCGTTAATCCAGATGGTAATGGCTTAGAGAAAACTGGCTTTTCTGTTGGATTAGCATATGCATCGTAATACTTTATTGGAATTCCTGTTTTTTCAAGATTCTCTAAAACATCGCTTCCTTTACCTACAACAATTACACGAGCGTTTTCTGTTTTAAAATACTTATTCGCAACACGCATAACATCGTCTTTAGTTACAGCATTTATTTTCTCTAAATACGTTGCATAGAAATCCTCTGGTAAATCATTTAACTTAATATTTAATGCGTAACGTGCAATGGTTTGTGGGCTTTCTAATGCAAGCACAAAATCACCAACGTACTTAGCTTTGGCATTTGCTAAATCTTTGGAATCTACTGGTTCTGTTTTAATACGATTTATCTCTTTTAAAGTCTCGACAACTGCACTATCTGTAACAGCATTTCTTACGGCTGCACCTGCTGTAAAACGAGATGCATTCCATCTGCTTGTACCAACACTAGAACGTGCTCCATAAGTGTAACCATGTTCCTCACGCAGATTCATATTTAAATAACTACCAAAACCTCCACCAAGAATTTTATTAGCGATTAGCACTTTGTGATAGTCTTCGTCTTTCATTTTTAAATCAACGTTGTTAGTTAATGAAATGTTAGACTGAACTGCGTTTGGCATATCCACAAAATTAATCTGTGTATACTGCGCATTAGCTTTTGGTTCTGGAAGTGTAATATTTATATCTGCAGATTTCTCCCAAGCACTAAAATGTTCTTTCAGTTGTTTTTTAACATCACTCATTTTCACATCACCTACTACTACAATGTAAGCGTTGTTAGGATTAAAGTATTTTTCATAAAAAGCTAAGATATCGCCAAACTCAATGTTATTTACAGTTTCCTCTGTTACAAACTCACCTCTTGGATGATTTTTACCATATGATAATGCTCCACCTACACGTCCTGCAACAGCATCAACACTTTTTTCATTAGACTTTAAGTTTTCGATGAGTTTTTCTTTTTCTTTCTCAAACTCTTTTTTAGTCAGTAATGGATTAATAGCAGCATCTGCCATTAATTCAATAATTCTATCAGAATATTTAGACAATGAACTTGCAAAAGCTCCCTGAGATCCAAATCCTAAGCTTGCACCTAAGAAATCTATTTCGTCATTAAATTCATCTTTAGGAATATTTGTTGTTCCATTTCCTAACATTGCTGCCAAAATACTAGAAACACCAGCTATCTTTCCTTCTTTAATAGGTCTATTATCTATAGTTAAAGAATAAGATACCCTTGGTAACTTGTTGTTTTCTACAACTAATACTTTTATGCCATTCTTTAATTCAAATTCACCTGGTTTTTCTAAAGTTATTTTAGGCGCAGGTCCTGGCTCTGGCATTTTAGAGCGGTCTATTTGTGCATTTACTCCCATTGCCATTAAAAACAATACGACAAATGCAGATATTTTAGTTTTCATATTAAAATTTTTCATCTTATTGATCATCTTTTTTTGGTAAATACTCAAGTATTAATCTTTGGTCAGAATTTAAATACTTCTTAGCAACTTCTCTCATTTCCTCTCTCGTAATAGAACGATAGATATCAATTTCATTGTTTATTAAATTAATATCATCATATAACATGTAGTAACGTGCTAATGAATTTGCGATACCAGAAATACTTGAATTTGAGTTTACAAATTGATTTTCAAACTGGTTTTGAAGTTTCTGATAATCGCGCTCAGAAATTAATTCTTCTTGTATTTTAGCAACTTCTTCATCCATTTCCGTAATTAATGTATCTAAGGACACATCACCTAATGGTAGTGCGAACAATGCATAAATTCCATAATCTTCTTGACTAATATTAACCGCTTGTACCGCTAAAGCCTGTTTTTGCTCATCTACCAATTTCTTGTATAAGATTGAACTTTTTCCACCACTTAAATAGCTAGAAATCATATCTAAAACATATGCATCTCTATCTTTAAAAGAAGGTGTTCTGTAAGCACCTATCACTGCAGGAATTTGAATATTTGGATCATAAGCCTTATCTCTCATAGATTCCGTAATTGGCTCTTCTCTAGGAAGGTCTCTAACGATATCTTCTCCTCTAGGGATTGGACCAAAATAATCCTGAATCATTTTCTTAACCTCTGGTTTATCTATATCACCTGCAACAACTAAAACCGCATTGTTAGGTACATAGTACTTTTTATTAAAAGCTTGAAACTCTTCTAATGTTGCAGCATCTAGATGCTCCATTTCCCCAATAGTTGTTCCTTTATATGGGTGAACCTTAAACATGCGCTTCTTAATTTCAGCTAATATATTTCCATATGGCTGATTATCAACACGGAGACGCTTTTCTTCTTTTACTACTTCGTTCTGAGTATCAACACCTATTTGGTTAATTACTGGGTGTAATAAACGCTCAGACTCCATCCATAATCCTAGCTCAACACTATTAGACGGAAATACTTCGTAGTAATATGTTCTATCATCTGTTGTGTTGGCGTTGTTACTGCCTCCATTAGATGTTACGATGTTAAACCATTCTCCTCGAGGAATATTCTCTGTACCTTCAAATAACAAGTGTTCAAAGAAGTGAGCAAATCCTGTACGTTCTGGATCCTCATCTTTTGCTCCAACGTGATACATTACTGATACTGTGACTACTGGAGCCGAATTATCTTGATGTAAGATAACATGCATACCGTTATCCAAATCGTACTCCTCAAATTCTACTTTCTGCGCATTGGAATGAAACCCAACAAGCAATAAAAGCGCTAGAGTAAATAAGCTTTTTTTCATTATTAAGTGTGTTTTAATTTTAAATTGTTTTTAGTGTATGTCTCTGCTAAATGCAATTTGTTACATCTAGCCTTACAAAAATAAGGAATGATTCGTCTTTTTTCATAATATAATGCAAAAACTGTAGTAAAAATAGTACCAATGACGAATTGAATCTTCTCACCATTTTGAATTGTTCTAGAAATCGCTCAAAACGTTTGTAGATTAAGAATTTAGGAGTATATTTGCATCCGCTTTCTGAGAAAAGCACATTTAATTAATAAACAAATTAATAAAAACGTTACGCTATGTACGCAATTGTAGAGATAGCAGGGCATCAATTTAAAGTTGAAAAAGACCAAAAAGTTTTTGTTAACCGTTTATCTACTGAAGAAGGTAAGAAAGTTTCTTTCGATAACGTTCTTTTATTAGATGAAGGTAGCAATGTAAATTTAGGCGCCCCAGCTATAGACGGAGCACAAGTTAGTGCTAAAGTCCTAAAGCACCTTAAAGGTGATAAAGTAATAGTTTTCAAAAAGAAGAGACGTAAAGGTTACCGTGTTAAAAATGGACACAGACAAGCTTTAACTGAAATTGTTATTGAAAATATTGTTGCTTCAGGAGCTAAGCCAGCCAAAAAAGCTGAAAAAGCCACTCCAAAAAAAGAAACTAAGAAGGCTGAACCAAAAGTAGATGCAAAAGCTGCTGCACCGAAGAAGAAGGCTGAGCCAAAAGCTAAGCCAGCTGCTAAAAAGGCAACAGGTAAAGCAGATGACCTTAAAAAGATTGAAGGTATTGGACCAAAAATCGCATCTACATTAGTGGAAGGTGGTATTGCAACATTTGCGGATTTGGCAAAAGCTAAACCAGCTGCAATTTCTGAAATCATCGAAGGTGTACGTGGTAATCACGTTACAGATACTTGGCCAAAGCAAGCTAAATTAGCGGCTGATGGTAAGTGGGATGAATTAAAAGAATTACAAGACAGATTAGACGGTGGAGTTGAGAAGTAATTTTCACCACCATGAATATTAATAATATAAAACCTTAAGACAATGGCTCATAAAAAAGGAGTTGGTAGTTCTAAAAACGGTAGAGAATCAGAATCGAAACGCCTAGGTGTAAAGATTTTTGGTGGACAAGCTGCTGTTGCTGGAAACATTATCATAAGACAAAGAGGTAATACACATCACCCAGGTGAAAATGTATACCAAGGAAAAGACCATACTTTACACGCTAAAGTTGATGGTATAGTTAAGTTTACAAAGAAAAAAGACGACAAGTCTTATGTTTCAATTGAGCCTTTTCAGGCTTAAAACTAGCTTTCCTAAATCATAAGATTAACCCTTTCTATTTGTAGAGAGGGTTTTTTGTTTACCACCTCTCTTAACAACAAAGCAATCACTCTCGGAATTTTAAAAATGAATGGCTTTACTAACGCTCTGAATTACAATCTAAACAATTTCCATTTTCTTCAACAGAAAACTCGCATTCATGTTTTGGCAAACACCCTGTTTTAGTTTATAATCAAAGTAGAGCTCATCATTAATGATTTGCGCATCAAAATAATAGTTCTTTACAGCCTCTAATTCAGTGTCAATTTCAGTCAGACTTAGATCGTGAGTGGCAATGATGCCTGTAGCGTTAAGCTTTACCAATTTTTCTACAAATTTTCTAGATCCTATTGCTTTATCTGTACTATTGGTTCCTTTTAATATCTCATCTAAAATTACAAAGTAGTTTTTGTCGTTTTCAATAGTATCAACAACAAATTTGAGTCGTGTTAACTCACTAAAGAAATACGAACTATCATCTGTTAAAGAATCTGATGTGCGCATGCTCGTAATGAGCTTAATTGGCTTGTATTGACTTTGCGCAGCACAAACTGGTAGACCAACATTAGCCATAACAATATGTAAGGCCACAGTTCTTAAAAATGTACTTTTACCAGCCATATTCGCTCCAGTAACAATAAAGAATTGTTGATCTTGCAATTGTAAATTGCTATCAATTCGCTTTTCTGAATTCAGCAATGGGTGACCTAAATCTTTCGCAGAAATGGTGGTGTCTTCATTGGTTATTTCAGGATAGATAAACTCTTGATGGTTAAATGCATAGTTCCCTAAACTATTAAATGCATCAAAAAATGTAACAACTTCAAACCAGTCTTCTACTTTATCTGCGTTTTCAGCAATCCATTGTTCTACGTGATAGGTCTGTCTTATATCCCAAAGTAAATAGCCATTACCAAAAATGGCTGATATGAAATTGTTTCTGTTATCTAGTGCATCTAATGCTTTAGAGAATTTTGAAAAGATTTGCGAAGCTTTTAGATTTTCTGATTGAATTTTTTGCTGCTGTGTTTTCAATAATTCTGACGTAAAGTTTTTATTTTCAATCTGCTCTAGCAATAAGGCATATTGTCTAAATGTGTCTTTCGTTTTTTCAGTGTTCGAGGCAACATTATTTATCTTTTTAAGATAGCGTGCGGTAATTGCCAGACCCAGAAGTAACCAATAACCTGCATACTTAATTGGAATTATTTCCATAATACCTAAAACCAGAATAAGTATAGAGGCCATACTAAATACTATGGTTAATACATATTCAAGTTTTCCTAAAAAAGGTTGATACGCTTTTAGCCATTCTATAATAGACTTTTCAGAATAGTCTATTTCTACTCCTTTTGCCACGCCAGAATAACGTTGTCGCCACTCTGGTTCTTGGGCTAACTCTTTAACAGCTTCTTGTCTAGTCTGAATATTTGTAACATTATTAGAAAGTAAATGCCTTACAAGTGCCTCAGTACCTTCCTTAATCGTGGTTCTATTTATAAATTGAAAAAATGAACCTCTACCAAACAGATCAATATCCAAACTATAATGGTGTTTTGGGTTTTGAAACTGCTTTCCATCTGCTCTTGAATGAAAATCACCAGAGGCAATTTTAAGTTCATTCTCATTGATTATGGCTAATCTTTTATGAAGTGCTCGGTTGGTTTTTAACTCTGTATATTTCGATAATAGAAATAAGAAGATAGAAATTCCTAAAAGTGTAATTATGGCTAAGAATTTCGATTGTGCGAAGAACAAATAAATACCAAATGCTGTAAGTACAAATACAGAAAGTCGTAACACACTCAACAGACCCATTTGCTTATAAAGGCGCTTGGACTCTAGCTTGTGTTTTTTAAGTTGTTCTTTATAAAAAGTGATGTGATTCTGCATTTCAAAATTATTATAACCCTGAATTATCAATAGTTAAGAACATAGATAAAATAATCTTAGTAGCATTGATATAAAACTGAGGATTAATATCTTTAAAATCATCCGTAGGTTTATGATATGAAGTATGGTCTTCATTGCCAAAATACAAAAACGGAATTTTCGCTAGATGCAATGGAGCATGGTCTGAAGACATTGTCCAGTTTTGTTTCCCATCAGTTCCATCATGGCCTTGTATTAGTTTGGTCGATGTTGGATTATCGAAATTTTCAATGGTGCTGTTCAAAGACTGATTGTATGTTCCACCAACAACGTACAATTCATTTTTATCACTTCGGCTAATCATGTCCATATTTAGGTTTAGCAATACGTTATCATTATCTATAGTGGATACAAGATGCTTAGCACCTTGCAGTCCTATTTCCTCTGCATCAAAAGCAGCAAGTATCACAGAATGCTTAGGTGGGTTTTTTGTAAAATATTCAGCGAAGCTGAACAAAGCAGATACACCTGAAGCATCATCATCTGCCCCATTATATACGACATCTTTTCTTGTCCCTAAATGATCGTAATAAGCACTAATAACTATATATTTATCTGGCTTTTCTGTTCCTTTTATTTCAGCCAAAACATTGACTCCTTGTATGCTTTTATTTCTTAACTGAAATGAGAATGGTTGCTCATAGTTTTCATTAAACCCTTTAATTTTTAAGTCTTTAAATTGCTTAATAATATAGGCTCTTGCAGAGTCATTACCTCTAGTGCCAGTACGTCTGCCTTGATATTTATCTGAACTTAATTCTTCTAAATGAACTAAAAGTTGGTCTTCGTCAAAGAGTGTAATCTCTGATTTAACAGCTTGAGCACAACTTGTTGCAATACATACCAACAAGAAAACAAAGCTGAATAATTTAATTTTCATATTAGGGTTAGGGATTTAAAACAAAAAATCCTAAGCATTACTTAGGATTTTCGTAAAAATAAATTTTAATTTTTATTATCCTTTAAAACTTGCGGCTAAATATTCACGATTCATACGTGCAATGTTTTCTAAAGAAATACCTTTAGGACATTCTACTTCACAAGCTCCTGTATTTGTACAGTTACCAAACCCTTCTTCATCCATTTGTTTTACCATGTTTAATACACGATCTGTCGCTTCAACTTGTCCTTGCGGTAGTAAGGCAAACTGTGATACTTTAGCTGACACAAACAACATTGCTGAAGAATTTTTGCAACTCGCTACACAAGCACCGCAACCAATACAAGTTGCCGCATCAAATGCTCTATCTGCATTGTCTTTTTCAATTGGAATAGCATTAGCATCTTGGGTATTACCAGAGGTATTTACCGAAATAAAACCACCTGCTTGTTGTACACGATCAAAAGATGATCGATCTACAATTAAATCTTTTACTACAGGAAAGGCTTTAGCTCTCCATGGCTCTATATAAATTGTATCACCGTCATTGAAACTACGCATATGCAACTGACATGCTGTTATTTTAGTAGATGGCCCATGTGCTCTTCCATTTATGTATAAAGAACAAGTGCCACATATACCTTCTCTACAATCGTGGTCGAAAGCAATAGGTTCTTCTTGTTTTTCTATTAATTCTTGATTAAGGACATCTAACATTTCTAAAAAAGACATGTCAGGAGAAATTCCACTAACAGGATAATCAACGATTTTTCCTTTATCATTTGCGTCTTTCTGACGCCATATTTTTAATGTTAAATTCATCATAGCTTTTTTATTTGTAACTTCTCTCTTTCACTTCTATATTTTCATAGTCTAACGATTCTTTATGATGAATCGCTTCACTTGGCTGGCCTTTATATTCCCATGCAGAGACATACTGAAACTCTTTACGTCTCATAGCTTCACCACTTTCTGTTTGGTACTCATCCCTAAAATGACCACCTGCTGACTCCTCGCGCTCTAATGCATCTTTAGCAAACAATTCTCCTAATTCTAAGAAGTCTGCTACACGACCTGCTTTAGCTAATTCTTCGTTGTATTCGTCCGCTGTTCCTGGTACAAATACATCTTTGTAAAATTCCTCGCGTAATGCTGCAATTTCAGTAATAGCATCTTTTAGGTCTTTTTCATTTCTAGCCATTCCACACTTATTCCACATAATCTTACCAAGACGCTTGTGGAAGTGATCTACTGATTTTGTGCCTTCATTATTAACTAATTTGCTAATATCTTTTCGAACTTTTTGTTCTGCCTCGTCAAATTCTTTGCTGTCTGTAGGAATTTCTCCTGTTCTAATATCGTGGGCTAAATAATCACCTATAGTGTAAGGCAATACAAAATAACCATCTGCTAATCCTTGCATTAATGCTGAAGCTCCTAATCTATTAGCTCCGTGATCAGAGAAATTAGCCTCTCCTATCGCGTACAATCCAGGAACTGTTGTCATCAAATTGTAATCTACCCAAAGACCACCCATAGTATAATGAACTGCTGGATAAATCATCATTGGTGTTTCATATGGATTCTGATCTACAATTTTCTCATACATCTGGAATAAATTTCCATACTTATTCTCTACCACCTCTTTACCGAGTTTTGTAACTAGTGCTTTATCATCGACATCTAATCCTTTAACATAAGCTTGCTCTTTACCGTAACGCTCAATTGCAGACGCGAAATCTAAATAAACAGCTTCGCCTGTTAGATTAACACCATAACCAGCATCGCAACGTTCTTTGGCTGCTCTCGATGCCACATCTCTTGGTACAAGGTTACCAAAAGCTGGATAACGACGCTCCAAATAATAATCTCTATCCTCTTCTGCTAAATCTGTTGGTTTTAAACTACCATCTCTAATGGCTTCAACATCTTTTTTATGTTTTGGCACCCAAATACGTCCGTCATTTCGAAGTGACTCTGACATCAATGTTAATTTAGATTGATGGTCTCCAGAAACCGGAATACAGGTTGGGTGAATCTGAGTGTAACATGGGTTTGCGAAGAAGGCACCACGTTTGTGAGCTTTCCAGGCTGCAGTTACATTACTTCCCATGGCATAAGTAGACAGGTAGAATGCATTTCCATATCCTCCGCTTCCTAAAACAACAGCGTGTCCTGAATGTCTTTCTATTTCACCTGTTACCAAATTACGAGCAATAATACCTCTTGCTTTACCATCGACAACAACTACATCTAACATTTCGTGACGTGTGTACATTTTTATCTTACCACGACCAATCTGTCGATTCATTGCAGCATAAGCACCAAGTAATAATTGCTGTCCTGTTTGACCTTTAGCATAGAATGTTCGTGATACTAATACACCACCAAACGAACGGTTATCTAAAAGTCCACCGTACTCTCTTGCAAATGGCACACCTTGTGCTACGCATTGGTCAATAATATTGGTTGATACTTCAGCCAAACGATAAACGTTAGCTTCACGCGATCGGTAATCTCCACCTTTCACAGTATCGTAGAATAATCTGTATGTTGAATCACCATCTCCTTGATAATTCTTTGCTGCGTTAATTCCTCCTTGCGCCGCAATAGAGTGCGCACGTCTTGGCGAATCCTGAAAGCAGAATGCTTTTACATTATAACCAAGCTCTGCGAGTGTGGCAGCCGCTGAACCTCCTGCTAAACCCGTACCAACGATAATTACATCAATAAGACGTTTATTGGCAGGATTAACCAGGTTAATATCATTTTTATGTTTTGTCCACTTGTCCGCTAAAGGACCTTCTGGTATTTTAGAATCTAATATTGACATCCTGTTCTTTTTTTAGTGTGTAAAGTGATGGTAAACTGCAATGAAAATAAATAAAGCAGGGATTCCTATAGAATACACTTTACTAAATCCTTTTAAACTTTTAATGTACTTATTATTAGCACCAATAGATTGAAAAGCTGAGTTAAAACCGTGTAAAAGATGTAATGCTAATAACACGAATGCTACAACATAAATCCCCACTCTTACCGGGCTTACAAACTTTTCTCTAAGTTCTTCGTAATAACGAAAACCAGACTCTGCATTGTTAGGGTCTATTAATCCACTCATGTCGCCTTCAACATATTTAACGGTCATTTCGTGTACCCAGAAATCATAAAAATGAATACCTAAAAATGCAAGTATCACTAAGCCACTTAACAACATATTTCTAGATACCCAACTTGAGTTACCAGAAGGAACATTTTTAGCATAGCTTACTTTTCTGGCAGCTCTGTTTTTAGCTTCTAAAACAAAACCCATTACAAAGTGAAATATCACTCCAATAATAAGGATCGGTTGCATAAGCCCTTGTACCAACGGGTTGGTACCCATAAAATGGGACATGTTATTGAATAATTCTGCACTGAAAACTGATGTAAAGTTTATGGAAACATGCATTACGAGAAAAATCATGAGGAAGAGTGCCGAAAGTGCCATGGCAAACTTTCTTCCAATCGACGAATTTAGAATTCCGCTCATTGTAGATCTAATCTTTTTGTTAGTCCTACAAAAATACTGCACAAATGGCGTATTGCCAACATCAGTGTACTATAATTATTTATTTAGAATGATTATAATCTAAAAGTCAAATCGTGGATTTACAATGGTGTTATATATAGATCCAAAAGAATAACTAAACCCAACATTTACAAAGTAATTATAGCCCGATTGTAACTGTTGTTGCTGTAATAATAATTCTTCTAAGGATAAGCCACCACCAGGAAGATTAATTTGATTTCTGGTTATGGAATAGCTACCGCTCACGTTAAAATTAAAACCTTTGAATAACCGAATTCTTGTACCAAGAAAAAAGTTTACTGAGTATAAACTTGTATCATTTAAAAACTGATTATAGGAAACTTCACCATTGATATTTCCCCATTCCTGATTAACTCGTCCTCCAAGTTGAACTCCATGTTCCCAAAGATATTCTTCGGTTTTATTAAACAAAGTTCGTTCGGTGTAATCATTAAATCTAATTCCGTTACGATACGATATAGTCAATTGCTTTTTTGCAGAATCTACATAATTGAAGAAACTATATTCTAATGCTGGTCTAAAGGTCCACGCTAAATCCGTATTATTAAATGTTGAAGAACTCAATGTTCCAAAAAATCCGTAAGACCAATGGTCATTGATACTTAAAATATCACTCACATTCAAGGATTTTCTATCGTTGATTCCAACAATTTCTTCACCTTCAAATTCAAAAACATTTCGGCTTTCACTAAAGAAAGTACTAATACGAAATTTATTTTTTTCGGTAACACGTCTGGCAGAAGCATTAACGTTGATGTTACTGAATCGGCTTTGTTCTTGACCATCAAAAAAACCACCGGCTCCAATCTGAAATAACCAGTAATTCCAAGGGTCATTATCTTCAACGTCATCTTTCTCATCTTCAGGCACAGGTACGTTGACAGTAACCTCTTCAACTGTTCCATTTTCAATCCAAAAACGCACTAAACCTAATTTTAGATTTTTTAAAACTCGTTGCCTTACTTCATCTCTGGTCATGTTAGCATCCGTTGAAAAACTTAGCTTATAGTTAATAGCTTCAAACTCTTCTTTCCCTATAAACTGCATGTCGTAGCTGCGACCTCCACTTCCATTCCTTTGAGTTACCACAAATACATGAACATCTCCCAAATATTGATCTCTTACAAACTGCGTATTGCCAAGATTCTGTCTTAAATATTCGCTATCGCAAACATTACAATCTAAAAAAATACTGAGTTGATCTGTGACATTTTTTTGTGCATAAATTAAATTAATAGACAAAGAAATGACCAGTAAAGTAAGATGTCTTAACATGATTGATTGATGAATTTGGTTAGTGCCAATGTAAATATGACTATAATAGTAAACGTGAGAAAAGTATTATAGTATTTTTAGCATGCATTATTTCACAGCCAAACTATTTAAAGTTGCTGTAATAGATGTGAAAATAATGTCAAAGAAGTGTAAAAAATTCTGATTAATTGGAAACACTAGGAATCAATCCGCGTAATCCCATATCAACCACCTGTTCGCCAGCTGAAGGCTCATACTTGCCATCGGCATTAACTTCTGTCCACTCAAAACTATTGTTGATAGAGAAAGAGAGTGTTACAATGACATCTTCAGTTTCATTACCAGTTATTTCAAAAGCATTAGCAAACTGACCTGTAACTACGCACGATCCTTGTGGCACAGGAGACGTATCAAACAATGGGTTAGGTACCGTTGTTGCTCCTTCTGGCGCCTGACCTTGAGTAGTAAACCCTAATGCTTCAAATGCCCAAAAACCTTGTAACACATTATCATCTACTGTAATTGTACTCCCATTTAAATCAAATTCTGTGATGTAATTATTGTAACCAACAAAACTTGCTAAACGTCCTGTAACTTCACCTATATTATCTGCTAAAAGTTGTATATCTCCTTCTTGATAGGCTAAAGATACTCTAACCCATTCGTAAGCACCAGAAGCAACTTCACTCAACGGTATACTTAAAAACACCTCATCATCTCCTACAAAAATAGATTGTTGAAAATCAATGGCCATATCTCCACCTTCATCAGTCTCAGCTCCTTCATATACAATCTCTCCCTGACCTAACAATGTTGTTGCTATGGGAGCAAATTCTATATAATTAGCACTCATTCTTTGAATGGTTGGTGTTTGCGCTGCGTTTCCGTTCGGTATCGTTGCAGGTTGTCCTAAATTATCTAAACGCTGTTGATTAGGATCAAAATTTAGTTTGATAATTAATTGTGGATTATCACTTACTGGTGGTGAATCATCACTACTGCACGATGACAGCATCAAAAATAAAGCGATGAAAAGTAGGTTAACTGATTTCATTTATATGGGTTTAATAATAGTTATTTGATTTCTAATTTGGTTTTAGCATTTTCTATTTGTACTGTAAAAACGCCTTTTGGTAAATAATATTTTCCGTTGCTTGCTTCATTGATGTCTATACTTGTGTTTTCTTTTAGTAATGCTTTTCGTCCTTTAGCCGTTAATTCTAAGTTGTAATCTATATAATTAAAGCCTTTGTCTACATTTACCGTCATTCGGTTTAATTCAGCTCCCTTTTCAGATAAAATTTTAATCGTTTTTTCACCAGAAGTGTTGCTATAAAATTGTAGTGTTTTTTCAGGTTCATAAGCGTCTAACCATTTGCTCCATGAACTTCCCCAACGGCTTGAATATCGAACAGGACTTACGTTAAAAATCGTTACAGGTGTCGATGTCATCGCATCATTCATTTTTTGTAATGGTGAAATATTAGCCTTATAAATACTACGACCATGTGTGCCTAATAGTAAGTCATTAGCTTCAGGATGCACAACAATATCGTGTACAGCCACATTAGGTACTCCATTTGA
>NZ_CBFHMI010000054.1:0-14974 GCF_965656915.1 Winogradskyella sp.
TAAGGTCATAAGTCCTTTGGCATAAAGTGAACGCTTTAACCAATACTACTGTATTTGATTTTTATAATAGTCCATTATCTTTTGCACGTCATTAGATGGCTTTAATTCAGGGTAAAAGCTTCTCACATACAAGTAATGCAGTTGCATGTAAGACAAATGGTCTTTACTTAAATCTATATTTTTGTTATACTTTTTAAGGTTATTGTATTCTTTCACAAATTCCTGATCTAAATATCTAAAAGCGCTTTGAATGAGATTTTCCTTATTACCACTCTGATTGACATTGAGTTGTTTTAAATGGCCAAATCCTGCGATAATATGTTGTGTGATATAGCGATTATCTCTACCACCATTAAACCAGGACCATGCACCAGATGACATTTGGTTGTTCTTCAGTTTTCGTTGAGCAGATTGTAATTCACTACTCATTTTATTAAGGTCGAATAGCAATCCGATACGTTTTTTCTGTTCAGTCTCTGATTGTGCATCACGTAGCCAAGGTGTTTCTTCAATTAATAAGGCTTTTAATTCCTGATTCTTCTCTAAGTTACTCAACAAAGCATCTGTTGATTTCCACTGATTAAAAACAGCTTCAATATTAGGATTTGAATTAACTATATGTTTGGCTAGTGTATTGGCATAATAACGGGCAAAAACCTGCTCATTACAATCATAAGGGTACTCCATTAAATATGGTAATGCCTGCAAGGCATACCAGGCTGGATTCGACGTCATTTCTAAAGTCAATTTATGATTGCTTAAGGTTGTTGAGGTAGTGTTTTTTAATTTATCTAAAGTGAATGTTTTAGTCTGATTAGAACGTACCCACATTGGTAAGGTTTCGGTTACTAACATTCGGTTAGATAATACAGGTAACGCATTTTGTTCACCATCAGCAAAGTTACCAGCTTTTGCAATGACTTTATATTGTATAGCTTGTATACCTTCTGGAATAGTTAAATTCCAAGTCACTTGAATATTCCCTCTAGCATTTACTTCAAACCTTAATTCATTCTCAGTATTGGATAGTTCGCTATCAATAGATTTTCCGCTAATAGGATCTGTCAATAATAATTGAGCAACACCAGATAATTGCTTTTCTGTGAGGTTTGCGATTTTAGTACATATTCTAATCTTATCACCTTCGCGCAAAAAAGGTGGTACATTTGTTATGACCATTAACTCTTTTTGAGTGACGGCTTCTAACTGCATGATTGCGCTTTCTAAAGTTTTGGTATGAGCTAATAATTGCAGTTTCCATTTGGTTAAGGCTTCTGGTGCTTTAAAATTAAAACTCCCGTTACCTTCTGCATCGGTTTGCAATTGTGGGAAGAAAAATGCAGTTTCGTTTAGGTTTTTCCGGATTTGGATACTCTTTCCTTTGTTGGAAACAATTTTAGCTTTTTTCGATAAAAAAGAGTAGTCTGGATCATCTAAATATTCTGAAGTTTTGAATTTTCCAACTGTTTCAAAATAAACACTATCATTTAATCGCCCACCTGCATTCATATAATCAATACCAGAGTCAGTTTCTCTTACTTCTAGATTTTCAACTGCATCTTCTGAAATCATTAAGTATTCTTCTGGTGTATCTTTGTAATCTTCAAATTTAACACCAGGTACTCTTGCTAGCGTTCTTCTAATATGGGAACTTCCGTAACCAAAATACAATCCAAACCAATTCAATTGGTCATAGTTTTGACTTGGATAACCACTAATTTGTGCAAAACGATTAAAGAGTCTAAAGTTGGTGTTTTGGAAACTACCATATCCATTTTTATTGACACGTCCGTAATATTCTGGGTAGTAAATAGGATTGAAATTCCAGTTATGTGCTCTAAATTCGTCTAAAGAGGCATCGTACATGCTTGCCAGCAATTCAGCTGAAACTTTATCTCCTTCTGGGCCTTTTATTTTAAAACTCCAGGTTTCGTCTTGGCCTGGTTGTAATTTATCTCTAAAGGTTACAGTTTCAATGTCTAAGTCGGTTTTAGGATAAGGCACATTAACTCTAAAACTTTGCGAAACATAAGAATTAAATGCTGCTAAACTGCAATGTGCTTCAAAACCACCAAGATCATTTTCTAAAACAGGAATACTAATCGTTTTTTTAGAATGGTTGAGTCTTACTAATTGTGTTACAATAATTTCATTATCCTTTTCAATGTCAACGGTTACGGTGATGTCCTTGGCAGCTGAACCTAAAGTGAGCTTCGCTATATCTCCGGCTTTGTAAGAGTCTTTATCTAAAGTGGCTTCAAACAACTGATGATCTGCTATATTTTTATCAGAGTTATTGAATAGTGAGATATACTTTTCATCTTTTACAATTTGTTCAAATTTATCCTGACTTTCAGCCACTATGATATACTTACCAGAATCCCAATTCTTCAACTTTTTAAGGATGATACTTTTGTCCTTTTCAGTGTTAAAGTTAGCACTAAAGACTTCTTTTCCTTTTTTCCAATTGGTTAATAGATGCTCATTGTTATAAGGATCGTGTGGAAACAGTCTTTTAAATTCTTCTTTAGAAATAATCTGATAATCTGGTGCATTCCACGGTCTGTTTCTTAGAACATTTTCAGGAGCTTCGAGCTTATAGATTTTTAATGTGCCTATTGCAGGTACAGACTCACCATTCAAGTTTTGAGACACTAACTCTATTTTGTGTTTCTTTTTAGCTGTATCGATGATATCAGATGATACTATGTTCAACATCATAGCATGGTAACCTACATTAACTATAGTTGTGGCTGTTCTGGTTTCACCATTAATATCGGTGACATCAGCTGTTATTTCATACTTAAAAACCGGCAAATTATCTTTTGATACGCTTTCATCAGGAATGGCTTTAAACGTGATTTTAAATTCACCTTTACTATTAGTTTTAACTTCTCCAAAGGTGATTTCTTGAGGTTCAGAATTAAAATAAGGTCGTCTCCAATAGTACCAGCCAGGAAATTGAACTTGACGCTTTACACGATATACCACCTTAGCATCAGTGATATTACTGCCAGCAAAGGCAATGGCTTTTCCAAGTACAGTTATGCTGTCGTTGACTTTAAAAGTTTCGAAAATGGGTTGAAACTCTGGTTTAAATTTTGGGCGTTTATATTCTTCTACAGAGAAGGTTGCATAACCAAAATTACCACAGAACATTTCAATAGTATAACCGCCTGTTAAGCCATCATTTGGTAAGATAAATTCTCCACTTACAGAACCAAATTCATTTGTTTTTAAAAGTAGCTCACTAACATCTTCACCATTAACATTTTTTAATTTTACTTTGGCTACATTATCTGTAAAAACTTTAGTTTTACCATCTTTGGTTGCTATAGCTATACCTTTAAAATAGACGGTTTGTCTTGGTCTATAGATACTGCGATCTGTAAATAGAAAGACATTATATTTGGTATCATTATTTTCTCGTTCTCTATATTTTCGACTGATGTAGTAATCTCCAAAAAAGGCAATGTCGTCCTTGTAATCAGCTTTTATTTCAACTGCTCGATAGTAGTTCTTGTCTCTTTTAAATTCAAACTTTCCAAAACGATTGGTTACAAATATTTTAGAAAACGTTCTATTATTATTGTTTCTATATGAGATGTTAATGTCAGCATCTACTATTGGTTCACCATTGGTTCTATTGATGAGTTGGTAATTAACTTTATCATCTTCAGAACTTTCTGTAAGTGCTAAATCGGTAACTTGAAGATGTGCAACGGCGAACACATTCTCATCAGCGTATGTTTCTGCTTTTATGAGATATAGACCATTTTTTAATTCAGGTAAAATGATTTCAGTGCTGTGATTTTGAAAATCACCTTCAGATTTTAGACTGCTTTCAAAAGTTTGGGTGATACGTAAGTTTTTGAAGAATTGTGTTTTTTCAGCTGCATTATATCTTTCGTTATACGATTTTAGCTGACTTTTACTGATCTTATAAATCTTAAATCTAAGCTTAGTAAGATTCTTGTAGTTGACTAATATGCGAGAAGGTGAATTAATTGGTATAAAGCCTTCTGCCTGCAGTCTTAAATTAGGTTGAAGAATCTGCTGTTTTAATACTTCAAATTTTTTAGCTCCCTGACTCTCTGGGTGTTTTTCAATGACCTTATTGCAAAGTTCTATGGCTTCTTTTAGCTTCCATCGATGGTTACTATTAACTTCTTCTGGTTCTGAGCTATTATACCTGTTACCTTGTTTTTGGTATAAAGATGCGATTTCAAAATCGTATAAAGACGAATACGGATAGCTTTTAGTTTTCTCACTTTCCTTTAATAATGCTTCAAAATATAAATCTTCTTTGTTGTCTAATGTAGAGTGCTCAAAAATGAATTTGAGTCGCTCAATATTATTAGAGACTATAGGATATGGAGAGCCGTCAGGAACATGTGCTTTAAAAAGGTTTTGGTAAATCTTAAGTGAATGTAATTGCAAAGAGGTCGTGTCTTTAGTTTCTATTTCTAAGTTAGAGAAGGTGTCATAATCGATAAAATAGTCTGGTTGATCAATACTGAATTTATAAGCAGGTTTTGTTATGCTATTCTCATCTGTTTTGTAGAAAGCTAAGGCATTATGACTTAATAAATCAAATAAGGTTGGTCGGAATGTTTTAGAGTTTTCAGCTTCAATTAAAAGCATGCTGTATTTGCTAAGTGATTCTTGCTGTAGTAGAATTCCGTTTTCTAATGAACGCTGAAAATAAACATGTATCTCATTAAAGAGGGTTTCTAAATCCCAAGTTCTAAAATCCTCACTATTTTTTACTGCGGTCTTACTTCGATTATAAAACTGATATCTATTTTGTTGAAAATATTGCCAATACATATTGGCTAACATATTTTCCAAAATATGTTTGGTGACGAGGTTATCTGTAAGTTTAATTTCAGATTTAAATAAATCAATAATATTGAGCTGGGCTTCTTCCTCTAAAACTAGCATATACTTACTTTCATAAAGTAATGCTTTTATACGTTGTTGCGATTGTTCTTTTTCTTTGGCGGATTTAAAAATGGTATCTACGACTTCTGCAGCACTTTTGATAAGACCTTCTTTTTCATATTTAGTAACAGCGTTCCATTGACTGTCAAAGTCATCTTGAGCGTTAGAAAAATTAGCAAAACATAGAATCATTAATAGAGAGATATAGTATTTCATTCTGAATTTCAATTTTGTTTAAAAATACCTTCAAAAGGTATTCCAAAAACAGTCATAACGCGTAAACGCCTTATTTGGATGAGTGAAGTTAATCAATTTGTGATTGAAACGGAACGTTATTAAATTGTATTTTTGCATTAATAGAAATGCTTTTTTATGAGAAATTTGTTATGGATTTTGATGCTATCTTTTTCCTCTTACAGCCAAGATGCTAAAGAAAAAGCTAAGACTTTAATTGATAGTAAACAATTTCAGAGTGCTCAGAATGAATTAACAGAATTCTTAGAGCAAAATACTGAAGATGAGCAAGCTATGGAGTTGCTTGGTAATGCCTATGGACACGAAAAAAAATGGGATGAAGCTATTGAACAGTATAAGACTTTAACTGAGAGAGAACCAAATAATGCCAATTACCAGTATAAGTATGGTGGTGCATTGGGTATGAAAGCATTAAGCGTAAGTAAGCTAAGAGCTTTAGGGATTATAGGAGATGTTAAATCTGCATTTTTAAAGGCGGCGGAATTAGATCCAAAACATATTGATACACGTTGGGCATTAGTAGAGCTTTATATATCACTACCTGGAATAGTCGGTGGAAGTATCTCAAAAGCATTAAAGTATGCCAACGAATTAGAAAAATTATCTAAAGTAGATGGTTATTTAGCAAAAGGTTACGTGTATAAATATGATGACCAACCAGAACTAGCTGAAAAATATTATAAATTAGCTATAAAAGTTGGCGGTTCAGTAACCTGTTATGAAAAACTTACCAATTTTTATGAAGATCAAAAACAACCGGAAAAAGCTATAGATAACCTTGAATCGGCACAAAAGAAACATCAAAGAAATGCTATGCACTATCAAATCGGTAAAGTTTGTGCAGACTATAACATCCAACTAGATAAAGGGGAAAAGTGTCTTAAAGCTTATTTATCTAATCATTCTGCTAAAGACGGTGTGCCAAAAGCATGGGCTTATTATCGCTTAGCGCAAATCTACAAGCATAAAAACAATAAAACGGCTGCACTTAAGTGGATTGATAAAGCTATCACAACCTTACCTGAGATCGACGTATTTAAGGAGGAAAAATCCTTGATTTCAGAGCTTTAGACTAGAAATATAAAATTTACTTATAACATCCATAACTCTTTTTGGGTGCTAAATATTTGTTAAATATGCAAAAATGATAGTAATACTATTATATTTGCAATCAAATATTTTACAAATGATAAATTTACTATCAAATTTAAAGATTGCTGTACCAGATAAGATCTTTATAAAAGACCCTGAGTCATCAGATTTAGGGAAACGCATTATAGAACATAGTATTTTATTAATTGACGAGATAGGTTTCGATAGTTTCACTTTTAAGAAGTTAGGGTCAAAAATAGGTTCTAATGAAAGTTCTATCTACCGTTACTTTGAAAGTAAACATAAACTGCTATTATATTTAACGTCTTGGTATTGGGCATGGATAGAATATCAATTGGTATTTGCCACCTATAATATGCCAGATAAAACTGAACAATTGTTTAAAGCTATAGAGGTGGTCACTAAAACTATAGAGCAAGATGTTACGTTTACCCATATCAATGAAGTAAAGCTCCATAGAATTATTATTAATGAATATTCAAAATCATACCTAACTAAAGAGGTGGATAGTGAGAATAAAGAAGGCTATTTTGTAGTGTATAAACGATTAATAAGACGTCTTAGTGATATGATTGCCAATATTGATCCAGATTATAAATTTCCATTAAGTCTTGCGAGTACTATTGTGGAAGGTGCATTGCATCAGCATTTTTTAAAAGAACACTTTAGTTCTATAACCGACTGTGGGGAAAAAATTACACCTACCGATTACTTTTCAAATTTAGCATTAACGATTTTAAAACCAACAACAGATGAATCAAGATAAGCCAATTTTAACACCATGGCAGCGTTTTATTGGACTATTAAGATTAGAAAAGAAAGACCTGGTACAGGTTATATATTATGCTGTCTTTTCTGGGTTAATTAGTTTAACATTACCATTAGGTATACAGGCTATTATAAATTTAATTCAAGGCGCTCAAGTGAGCACATCATGGATAGTTTTGGTAGTATTAGTAACCATAGGAGTTGCCTTTGTGGGTATACTACAATTAATGCAAATGCGTATCATAGAAACCGTACAACAACGTATTTTTATGAGGGCATCATTTGAATTCACCTATAGGTTTCCAAAGATTAGAATGGACGAACTTAGAAATTATTATCCACCAGAATTGGCTAATCGTTTTTTCGATGTATTAACCGTTCAAAAAGGATTATCTAAATTACTAATTGATGTACCAACAGCGGTGTTACAAATTGTATTTGCCTTAATCTTACTGTCATTTTATCATCCATTTTTTATTGCCTTTGGTATTCTCCTAGTCTTGCTGATCTATGTGGTATTTAAATTCACCATACAAAAAGGGATGCAAACGAGTTTGCAAGAATCTAAGAAGAAATATATGGTGGCACATTGGATACAGGAAGTTGCCCGTGCAATCATCAGTTTTAAGGTTTCTGGTAAAACGTCCTTAGCACTAGATAAAAATGATAAACTTGTTGATGGCTATTTAAAAGACAGAGAAAGCCACTTTAAAATTCTGGTGATTCAGTTTATTCAAATGGTCGGATTTAAGGTAATAGTTACTGCCGGTCTTTTAATTATTGGTGGTCTGCTTGTGTTAAACCAAGAAATGAATATTGGACAGTTTGTAGCTGCAGAGATTATTATATTATTGGTTATCAACTCGGTAGAAAAATTAATTTTAGGATTGGAGTCATTTTACGATATATTAACCTCTCTTGAAAAAATGGGACAAGTTGTAGATAAGAGAATTGAAAGTCAGAAAGGTATAATTTTAGAAACAACAGATGAAATTAAAATAGAATTAGATAAAGTCAGTTATCAAGTGCCTAACCGATCATTACATATTCTTAAAGACGTTAGTTTAACCATTAAAGATAAATCCAGAATATTAATTCAAGGTGAAAGTGGTGCAGGTAAATCGAGTTTACTCAGAATAATTGCAGGAATTATTAGACCGACAAACGGAAGAATTTTTGTAAATGATGAAGCACTTCAAAATATTCAGTTAAATAGTTACAGATCATTGTTAGGATTATCCTTATCTGATGAGACACCTTTTGAAGGCAGTATTAGAGATAATTTAACCTTATCAGATAAATCTATAACCAATGATGATATACAAAAGGCCATAGATATTGTTGGTTTAAGAGACTATTTAAAAGAAACTGAAAGAGGACTTGAAACCATTATATATCCAGAAGGAAAACAAATGTCTTTCACTGTGGCCAAAAAAATAGTATTAGCACGTGCAATTCTTAAAAAGCCAAAAGTATTAATATTAGAAGAACCACTAGAGCATTTTGAGAGTAAAGAGGCGAAACAGATCATACAAAAACTTACTGATGAAAAAAATAGTTGGTCTCTCATAGTGGTAAGCTTTAATGATGCCTGGTCAAGTCAGTGCACGGAAGTAATTACGTTAAAAAGAGGAGAAATAATTTAAGATTTATAACTATGCTTAACATATCTAAAAACCCAATAAATAAGAACGTAGATTTAAGTGTGTTTAAATCCAGTAAACACGTATTTAATAAAAAATATTACAAACATTTCAATAGATTTTTAGGCGCATTTGCCATCTTTGGAATTATTGTGTTATTTCTACCTTGGACTCAGAATATCACTGGTAGAGGAAACGTTACGACACTCACTCCAGAGCAGAGACCACAGACTATTCAGTCTCCAATTCCTGGACGAATTGAGCAGTGGTTTGTACTCGAAGGTGATTTTGTCGCAAAAGGCGACACCATAATAAAAATCTCAGAAGTTAAAAGTGAATATTTCGATCCTGATTTAGTTGCGAGAACAGGTCAGCAACGCGATGCCAAAGCACTTTCTGTTGGTTCTTACGAAGAAAAGGTTAGAGCGCTCAATAGGCAGATAGCTGCGTTAAAAAATCAAAGACAATTAAAACTAGAGCAAGCAAAAAATAAATTAATTCAGGCAAGATTAAAGGTAGAGAGTGACAGCATTGATTTAGAAGCGGCTAAAACAAATAAACTAATTGCACAACGTAAATACGATCGTACCGTAACTTTAGAAAATGAAGGATTTATGGCAACAAGAGATGTAGAGGATAAACGATTGAAACTTCAGGAGACTGAAGCTAAGTTAATATCTCAGAGAAATAAATTATTGGAGAGTAAAAATGAAGTGCTTAACGCAAAATTTGAAATCTCTAGAGTAAATGCAGAATTCGAAGATAAAATATCTAAGGCGGAGAGTGATAGACAGACCGCTCAGTCCAATCAGTTTGATACCGAAGCGCAGGTAAGTAAGTTGGCTAATGAGTTTTCAAATTATCAAATTAGAGATTCTTTGCGTTATATCAAAGCACCTTATGATGGATATATTAATAAGGCGCTTAGAGCTGGTGTAGGGCAGACCTTTAAAGAAGGTGAATCATTAGTTGGTATAATGCCAGCAAGAGTAGATCTTGCAGTAGAAACCTTTGTTGAGCCAATTGATTTACCATTACTGCATATCGGAGAGAAAGTACGTGTTCAGTTTGATGGCTGGCCTGCAATTGTTTTTAGTGGATGGCCAAATGTATCTTATGGTACCTATGGAGCCAAAGTAGTGGCTATTGAAAATTTTATTAGTGATAATGGTAGATTTCGTGTTTTACTTGCGCCAGATGAAGACGATCACAAGTGGCCAAAGGATATTAGAGCAGGCTCCGGTGCATTTACAATGGCACTGTTAGACGATGTGCCAATTTGGTTCGAATTATGGCGAAAACTCAACGGTTTTCCGCCAAATTACTATCAACCAGAAGGCACAGTTAAAACTAAAATTAAAAAAGGACATTAAATGAAGCTAAAGTTTATAGTATTACTTATTGGTTTCAGTCTTACAGGATTTTCCCAAACCGAAAGTTTAGATAATGTACTTCGTTTTGATGAGTACCTAGGCTTTGTAAAGAAATTTCACCCTATCGTAAGACAGGCAGAGTTGGTTATAGACGAAAGTCAGGCTAAGTTAATGAAGTCTCGAGGTGCTTTCGATCCTAAGTTAGAAGTAGATTACGATCGCAAAAAATTTAAAGGCACAGAGTATTTTGATAGACTAAATGGAACGTTTAAAATTCCAACTTGGTTTGGTGTTGAACTTAAAGCCCAATTTGATGAGAATACTGGTGATTTCCTAAATCCTGAAGCATTTGTACCAGAAGATGGGTTATATAGTGCAGGAGTCATGGTACCATTAGGTCAAGGGTTACTCATTAATAATAGAATGGCAGCACTAAAACAAGCACGCTTGTTTAGAGAGCAAGCTAAGGCAGATCGCGATATCTATGTCAATAATATTTTATTTGAAGCTTCACTAGTGTATTTTAAATGGTTAAAGGCATATAACGAATTAAAACTTTTTGAAAATTTTTTAGTGAATGCACAGCTACGCTTTGAAGGTATTCAACGAGGAGTTGATGTGGGAGAAAATGCAGAAATTGATGCTACCGAAGCACGTATAGCATTTAACAATAGGCGATTAGGTTTAGAACAGTCTAAAGTAAAGTTATTAAAAGCCGCTTTAGAGCTTTCTAGCTTTCTTTGGTTAGATAACAACGTTCCGGTGGAATTGCAACCAGATGTGATTCCAGATGTTAATACTGAGCCTATAGTAGATGACACCTTTAATATCAATCAGTTGCGAAGTGATGAAACCATAATAGAAGAACATCCTAAAATTCTTTCATTAGGTTATAAGCTAGAAGGGCTAGAAGTAGATACGCGTTTAAAAGCCAATAGATTATTGCCAAGAATTGATGTAGAGTATAATTTCTTAACGCAAACTCCTGAAGTAGCAAGAAGTTTAAATACAGCGCAATATAAAGGTGGTTTTAATGTGAGTTTCCCATTGTTTTTAAGAAAAGAACGTGGCGATTTAAAATTGGCACAATTAAAGATGCAAGACACAGAATTTGAGATAGGAGCTACACGTGTTACACTTCAAAATAAAATTGATGCTTTAAAGCAAGAGTTGGAATCTTATGTGGCGCAAAACGAAATTACTAACCAGATGATAGCGGATTATCAACGTATGTTGCAATCTGAAGAGCGTAAGTTTGAATTAGGTGAAAGCTCTTTGTTTTTAGTAAACTCTCGAGAATCAAAGCTTATAGATGGGCAACTAAAAGCCATTGAAATTCAGAATAAATTCTTTAACACAAAAGCGAAGCTTTTTAATAGTTTGGCTGTAAATCCGGACTTATAGATCTAAGAATATAGATACTGGAAAAGAGATCAGATATATTGAGAAGATAATCAAGTTTTACTTTTTCTCTATTCTCTGTTCATTAATCTCTCATCTATATTTATATTTGTTACATGAACGTACATTTTATCGCTATAGGTGGTGCAGCCATGCACAATTTGGCCTTAGCACTTCATAATAAAGGCTATAGGGTTACAGGAAGTGACGACACTATTTTTGATCCTTCAAAATCTCGATTAGAGGCTAAAGGATTATTGCCAGAATCGTTTGGTTGGTTTCCTGAAAAAATATCGTCCCATTTAGATGCTATTGTATTAGGAATGCATGCTAAAGAAGATAATCCTGAATTACTTAAAGCTCAGGAACTCGGCTTAAAAATTTATAGTTATCCTGAGTTTTTGTATGAACAAGCTAAAGACAAAACAAGAGTGGTGATTGGAGGAAGCCATGGAAAAACAACCATAACTTCAATGATTTTGCACGTTATGCATTATCACGACAGAGATGTAGATTATATGGTTGGTGCCCAACTTGAAGGTTTTGATGTAATGGTGAAGCTTACAGAAGACAATGATTTTATAGTTTTAGAAGGTGATGAATATTTAAGTTCACCTATTGATAGACGACCAAAATTTCATTTGTATAAGCCTAATATTGCTTTATTAAGTGGCATAGCGTGGGACCATATTAATGTCTTCCCAACATATGAGAATTATGTAGAACAGTTTAGGATATTTATAGATTCTATTGTTAGAGGTGGAAGTATTAATTACAATGAAGAAGATGAAGAAGTTAAACGTGTGGTTGAAGCTTCAGAAAACCAAATTAGAAAGTTACCATATCGTACTCCAAACTATACAGTAGAAGATGGTGAAACCTTATTAGAAACACCAGAAGGACCAATGCCAATTGAAGTTTTTGGTGCACATAATCTTAATAATTTAGCTGGTGCTAAATGGATTTGCCAACATATGGGCATTGATGAAGATGACTTCTACGAAGCTATTTCTACATTTAAAGGAGCTAGTAAACGTCTAGAAAAAATAGCTAAAAATTCTAAATGCGTCGCCTATAAAGATTTTGCACATTCACCAAGTAAAGTAGAGGCTACGACAAAAGCTGTAAAAGAACAATATAGCGATAGGACTTTAGTCGCATGTTTAGAATTACATACCTACAGTAGTCTTAATGCAGAATTTTTAAAAGAATACAAAGGGGCATTAGATGCTGCAGATGTGGCTGTGGTTTTCTATTCACCACATGCCGTTGAAATTAAAAAGCTCGAAGAAGTTACGCACGAGGAAATCGCAACTGCTTTTGAACGCGATGATTTAATCATTTATACTAATCCCAATGATTTTAAAGACTTCTTATTTTCTCAGAATTTTAAAAACAAATCTTTATTGTTGATGAGTTCTGGTAATTATGGTGGTTTGGATTTTGATGAGGTTAAAGGACTTTTTTAGAAGATTAGCTATCTTTAGTGATATGAGTCCGTTTTAATGACTTATATCAGTCGATAGCTAAGTTCGTTGAAAAATTTTAGAATGTCAAATTAAAGTTAAATAGCTAGACGCTAAATACTCTCAACAAACTTCATAAATACATCCTTATGTTTTTCCAAATCCAAATTAGGTGATACTGAAACTCTTGCAATATAATCTTTATCGCCTTCTGAAGTAGTACCTTGGGTAGACGTGGCTGGTATAGTCCAATAACAACCTTTTAGTTGACCATAACTTACGCAGTATTTACTCTCGTTAGGGATTTTAGAAATCATTAAGTTGATGAGCTTTAAATTTAAAGTGCGTTTATAGGTTTCTCGTTCTTCTTCTGTATTACCTTTTGTTGGCAAGTCTAAAGAAAATACAGAAGGTGTAAAACCTTGTGCAGCTAGATCCTCAGACACAAAATTAATTTTGGCATCAGGTAAGGTGTCTTCAATAAAGTTAACAAACTCACGTGTGTTTGTATATGCGTCATTTATACGTTGTAGCATAGAAGGCAATTGTTCGGCTAAAATTTCATATTGTAAATCGGTAGCTTCATTATCGCATAAGGTTAAATGCTGTTCTATTTTTTCTAATAGTACCTCTGCTTTTTTATTAGTGACACAATATCCTACTGTACATTTTCCACCACTTGGAAATTTTGAGCCGCTAGCATAGGCAATTGTTTTTACTGCTGAGAGTATTTTACCTTCACCTAAAAAGTGAATATTCGGACAAAAGGTTTGATCTAAAATAAACACAGGTACAGTAGCACTATGACCTTTTGATGTTATTCGTTCTTTGGTTAAAACAGCTTTTAATTGGTCTAAATCTGGAACCTCTACTCTTGGATTTGTAGGAATCTCTGCGATGATATAGGGTACAGCATCTTCATCAGCAACTTTAGAAAGTACCCTGTCAATACTTTGTACCATATCATTATCACCATCTACTGGTAAATCTAAGATGTCAACATTATCGAGACAAGCAGCAACGCGTCTGGCTTGGTCATTGGTGCCACCATAGCAATTAGGAGGTACTAAAAATTTAATCGCTTTTCCTGGATGATTTTCTAGACCATCATCAATTAGTCCCATCATAATAGCATATTGAACTGAAAGACCACTAGAGCCAACCAAAGGTTTAGAAGTCGTGCCTGTTATGGCTTTTATTGAGTTTAATACACTAGCTTTATGTGTTTTGACATTGTTTTTGTCGCTAATAAAATTGCGCGCTTCACTTAAAGTATTTAAAGCTATTAGACAGTTAGCTGGAGTCATTGAAATCGTCTCACGTCTTCGCAAATGTTGAATTGTCGAAATATAAGGTTCGTTTTCAGTACCATTTATAATGCATACACTTCCTAGATTAGGATAAAGATTAATGTAAAAATCAACATTAGATTCAAGTCTGTTTATCTCTACTTTTTTGTGATTAGAAATTACGATACAGCTGCCATCAAAATCAGTGATAGCATCTATACTTTCAACTTTCTTTAGATCAAAATTATAGCCGTAAACTTGTCTTACTAATTCAGCGTTGAAAGATTCAGGTAAATCATCTATATAAATGATACGCGTATTTTTTCCATCGAATAAGTTTTTTCTTAAAACTGCCAAAATAGGTGCGGTTTGAGAAGAAAAGCTAATCACATTTTTTGGATCAATATAATGTAACTTAGCAATTGCCCATTCTAAAACACAAGACAATGGATGTCCTAAGCGAATATAATCGTAAGCTGTAGGTAATTGTTCTAAAGCCGTTTTATCTAAGTTATCACTTTTATAGAGGTTGTCGAAGGCTGCTGTAAACTCTATTTTTGCTAATTCTTCATTATAAATATCTAAACGATGAGTTGTTAGACCAATCCAGTCTGTGGGCATGTTTTGGATGACGTTTTCAATATAATTTAGGACTTTCTTGTCTTGCATAAATTTCTTTTCGTTGTTGGTTTGCAAAGATATTAAATCAATAGGCTTTAGTT
>NZ_CBFHMI010000055.1:0-14740 GCF_965656915.1 Winogradskyella sp.
TATCTTTTTGCTGTTTGGTTGAAGAAAAAGAATTTGGTTGCCAAGGATATCAAAAAGGGTAATGCTTTTTAAGTTTTTGTTTTTAGAACTTACAGTGACGATATCTTTGGATGGGTTAGGATAAATGAACACATTGTCCATGTTTAATGTTTCTTCATTCCCATCACTTAAATTTGCGACTATTTCGATATCATCAAACAAAAACGTGGCATTAGCCGATGCATCATTTGGTCCGTTATAGCCAAGCATAAGTGTTAGTACATCGTAAATAGGACTGTCTGCGTTTGAAAAGTCCCATGTATAGGTTGCCCACTCTCCTGACACTGTGGTTAAGGCGTCTTCTTCCTTACCAAAGGCATTTGGTACGATATTTTCTAACTTAAATTTCAAAATGGTGCCTACTGGTGCATCCGTATATACTTTCATAGAAATCGTTCCAAAAGTAGACATATCTGTGAGAGGGGCAGTTAATGTCAACTTACTTCGCATAAATCCTGCACCACCACTTCTTAGAAATTGTCCAACTGTTTCACTTGGATTGTTTGCATCTATCTGTGGATTTGAGATGACAGTTGTTACGGCACCAAAGAAATTGGTAAAGTCAGACGTAACAACATTGGTTTCAAAATCAATTGGTAAAGTGGTAGGCACTGGGTCTGGAATTGCTGGCCCAATTTCTTGCTGTATATCATCAAAAAGAAATATTGAAGTTGCTGTCCCATCTCCTACATTTCCGAAATCGAAAATAAATTGAATTCTATCGTAATCACTGGCTTGACCATGAAAATTCCAGGTGGCCGTCTCCCATGTACCAGATGTCGTCGTTAAATAATCTAAGTTTGTTCTTCCAGCTGTGTTTTCTAATTCTAATTTAATTCGTGTACCTATGGGCGCTGTTGTATAGACTTTCATAGATATTTGCCATTCGGTTGACAAATCAATTGGATTATCGAGAAAGATTTTACTTCCAGCCCAAAATTCACCACCATCTCTAATAATTTGAGCAACTGTACTACTTGGGTTTTCGCTATCGACTTGAGGATTTGGAATAACACTAGCTGTAGCTCCATTATAATTTAAGAAGTCAGTATCAACAATATCTGTTTCAAAATCTACAGGAAGCGATGTTGGTACAGGTGCGGTTGGTCCTAAGACTTGTTCAATATCGTCAAAATAAAATGTTGAGTTTGTCGTACCGTCGCCTAAATTTCCAAAATCAAACATAAAAACAATCTGATTAAGATTGTTTGGTGTGCCTACAAAAATCCATTCTAAAGTTTCCCAAGCACCTGAAACCGTTGTGAAAGCGTCAACTTCAACTGATGGTGCCGATCCCTCTAACTTAAACTTAACCGTTGTGCCGATTGGAGCCGTGGTATATACCTTCATTGATATTTTTGTTAATACAGAAAAGTCAAGATTGTCAGTTAATATAATCTTACTACCCGCAAATATGGCACCACCATCTCTCACGATTTGAGCAACAGAATTACTAGTATTAATTCCCGATGGCATAGGGTTAGTCGTTACTGTGGCAATTCCTCCGTCAAAATCAACAAAATCTGTTGTTGTAATGTCGTTTTCAAAATCAATGGGTAAGCTTTGAGAGAAAACGTTGATTGTCATTAAAATAAAAAGTAATGTATAAAAATTCTTCATGTAAATATTCTGTATTTTTTAGGCGACTAAGATAGTTTTAGAAATGAGATAAACTGTTAAAAGAACCAATACATGAGCACTACAGAAATGAAAAATTCTCTTGTTTAAATGTATTGTTAAAATAGGTCTCTTTCTTAAAATCGATATTTAAGCTTTTAAATGAGTGATAAAAAACGCAATTGTACGTTCCCAAGATAGTTGCGCAGCCTCTTTATCATATCGAGGAGTAGTGTTGTTATGAAATCCATGATTGACTTCTGGGTAAATATATGCCGTGTACTCAATGTTATTTGCTTTTAGTACTTTCTCAAAGTCAGGCCAGCCTGCATTGACTCTAGTATCCAATTCACCATATTGGAGTAGAAGCGGAGCTTTTATTTTTGCGGTATCTTCGTCAGATGGTTGTCGTCCATAATAGGGTACCGCAGCTCCTAAATCTGGAAGGCGTACTGCCATCATATTAGAGATCCATCCACCAAAACAAAACCCAACGACTCCGACATTACCATCGCAATTTTTGTGATTTTTCAAATACCTATACGCTGCAATAAAATCTTCGAGCATTTCATTTCTATCACGTTGCTTTTGTAATGCTCTACCCTGATCATCGTTACCTGGATAACCACCAAGTGGAGTAAGCGCATCTGGTGCTAAAGAAATAAAGTTTTCTTTTGCTGTACGTCTGCCAACATCTTCAATATATGGATTTAAACCTCTGTTTTCATGAACGACAATTACACCTGGTAACTTAGTTTTGTTAGCCTTAGGTTGCGATAGTAATCCTTTAATTGTACCACCACCTTTTGGAGATGCATAGGTTATATAACTAGAATCTAAAGTTGGATCATCTGGTTTTACTAACAGGGTGTCTAAATAATTAGGTGACATAATACTTAAAAGTGATGACACTGTTAAGCCACCAACGGCATATAAACCTAGTTTTTCAATAAACTGTTTTCTGTTAAGTTTATTATGCGCATAGTCATCGTATAAATCGAATACGTCTTGATTGATATCTTCTTTTTTAATGTCTTTCATAACCCTAATTTTTTTGTTCTTCTAAGTTACTGTTTTTTAAAACACTTTATCTAAAAATAGTTTTATACTTTCTTGGTTCGCTCTCTCCAATTCTTCATGAGCAGCTTTTGTATCACTTGGCTTTTTGTCTTGTGAGAGTTTAAACTTACCCTCCCAATTTGTTATAGTGATCTCAAACATCTCTATATAGTTAAGGTTGGCATCTAAACGTGGATTGTCTGGTTCTAAAACATACTTATGGTTTGGAGCCTCTAAAAATTCCGTCATAGTTATTAAGGACTGTTTTAATGCCGCTTTATTATCTATCCCTTTTACGTTGCCTTTGAGGTGAACTTTAATATAATTCCACGTTGGTAATTGTTTGGTAGAATAGATGCTAGGCGAGATATAACATTCTGGTCCAGTAAATATGATAGTGACGTCTTTATTATTTTTTAGAAGTTTGGCTTGTGGATTATAAATATCTATATGCCCAATTAGCTTCTCGTTTTTATAAATGAGAGGTAAATGCGTTATTAAAGGTTGATTGTCTTTTACTGAAATTATTGTAGCTAACGGGTAGGTTTTAATAACATCAATCATATGATTAATGTCGTTGTCTTGATGATGTTTGGGAGGGTATTTCATTACACTCCAAATTGTCTTAAGTGATGATCTAAATGCTTGTACTGCATTTTTCCCCATTGTTCTGCTGTAAAATAACCAAATGCTGGATGAGGCTTCCACTCGGTCTTAACTTTTTGCGCATAAGTTTCGTCGATAAGAGCTTCAAGCTTCTCTTTATCGTTATTAAAATCTTTATCAGACCTAGTCTTTAAAAACTTTGCAGTCGGTAGTCCTTTCTTCCAGGGTTTATCATTGTATAACGACTTCTTAAAAAATAATTTGGCAATCCAACTAGGTTTCATACCATAATCGTCTTTTTCTAAAATAATATTTAATGGACCTTGGCAATGCCAAATGATTTGTCCTACCTTCATTTTCCCCAATTAGCTGCTGAGGTTTCATTTAGTTTAGCAATACGGCTCTTAATTTCATGATAAGCATTTTCTTCAAAAATAGATTGCATAATAATTCATTTCTTTTGTTGCTTAAAATTACAATTTTTTATCTTTAGACCATGTCAGAAAAACAGACGTCATTTTCAATTAAAAACTGGTCACAAGATGACCAACCCAGAGAGAAACTAAGAGATAAAGGTAAAGCTGTTTTGAGTGATGCAGAATTGGTTGCTATATTGATTGGTTCTGGCAGTAGGGAAGAAAGTGCCGTAGATTTATGTAAACGTATTTTAGCTAGTGTAGATCATAATCTCAATGCTTTAGGGAAGTTGTCTATTAAACAATTAATGGAGTTTAAAGGCATTGGTGAAGCTAAGGCTATTACGATATCAGCAGCTTTAGAATTAGGAAGACGTCGAAGATATGAAGATGGATTACAGCTAGATAAAATTTCATCGAGTCGTTCTGTGTTTGATGTTATGCAACCTATTTTAGGTGACTTACCTCACGAAGAATTTTGGATATTATATCTTAATAATTCTAATAAAATCATTCAAAAGAATCAATTAAGCAAAGGCGGCATTACAGGAACATTAGTAGATGTTCGATTAGTACTAAAAAACGCATTGGAGGTTGGTGCTACGGCATTGATCCTTTGTCATAATCACCCATCTGGTACGTTAAAACCCAGTAATGCAGATAAAGGTATTACCCAAAAATTAAAAATTGCCGCTCAAAGTTTAGACATAAAAGTTCTGGACCACCTTATTATAACAGAGAAAGCGTATTTTAGTTTTGCAGATGAAGAGTTACTATAATGCTATTAGTCTATACCCATAAAATAACACCACGATTAACTTATACGTTTAAGCACATTTGTAAACGTATATTAGGATTGGACGTAAAGTTTACATCAAAAGTAGAGGATTTTATTGCTCATGATAGTCTTAAAATGTCTTACACAAAACAACCCTTAAGTAATGAGGTTTTTGTTAGAAGTAATGAATTACTTTTTGAGCAAGGATTGTCAGATTTGGATATTAATGTTCAAGACTGGGACAACACAAAAGGATTCTTTGCTGCAGGGGAACGAAGTCATTTGCCCTTCGATATTTTTGCTGCCTCGTTTTATTTATTGAGTAGGTACGAAGAGTACATGCCACACGTTAAAGATGAGTATGGCAGATTTATAGCTAAAGAAAGTTTGGCATATAAGAATCGTTTTTTAAATCAACCTGTTGTAGATATTTGGGCCTACAAATTAAGAGAAGCATTACAAAAGAAATTTCCTAATTTTGTTTTTAATAGCAGATCTTACACCATAAAGCCAGTGATAGATGTACCCATGGCATATTATTTTAGGAAAAAAGGCTTATTGCGAACCATTGGCGGTACTTTAAATGATATTGGTCGCTTTAAATTAAGACAGTTGTACCAGCGCTATTTAGTTTTAATGGGTTTTAAGCGCGACCCATATGATACATTTAAATGGATTATCACTAAGCAAAAACAATGCCAAGACAAGTTTATGGTATTGTTTTTAATAGGAGATTACTCTACCTATGATAAAAATATCAATACTAATAAGAAAGAATTTGTGTCGCTAATTAAGTCTGTTGCAGATTATTGCGATGTTGGCATAAAAGCGTCTTATTTTTCATTAGATGATATTAAGATTCTAAAAAAGGAAAAGCAAAAGATGGAATCTATTATCAATACAGATTTAAAAGCGGTTCGTCATTCCTTTTCAAAATTAAACTTGCCTTTGTCTTATCGTAATTTGATAGAATTAGAGATTCATCAGGATTTCACTATGGGTTATATTGATAAACTAGGATTTAGAGCTGGTACATGCACACCTTTTCAATTTTATGACTTGGATTATGAGGTGCAAACACCACTAAAAATTAATCCGTATCACTGTCTGGATTTTGCACTTTTAAAGTATCAGTCAGAATTAGATAAGACAGAACATTTGCAAAAATTAATTGATGAAGTTAAAGCAGTTAATGGTACTTTTATTCCTGTTTTTCATAATTATACTTTTAGTGATTCAAGTCGTTGGGTGGGTTACAGATCATTATTTAATACAATATTAGATTCGGCAGAATGAGAGAAGATATAAAGCACGTTTTTTTTGATTTAGATCATACACTTTGGGATTTTGACAAAAACTCAGGTTTGACGTTTGAGCGAATTTTTAAGCTCAATAATATCGAAATTCAATTAGACACATTTTTAGAAGTTTATGAACCAATAAATTTAAAGTATTGGAAACTATACAGAGAAGAAAGAGTTACAAAACCGGCACTGCGTTATGGACGATTGAGAGAGGCTTTTGATGCGGTTAAGATTAGGGTACAAGATGATATGATCAATCATTTAGCGATTGCTTATATCGATCATTTAACCACATTTAATCACTTGTTTGATGGCACAGAGCAAATTTTGAGTTATTTAAGAGAAAAGTACGAGCTTCATATTATTACCAACGGATTTGAAGAGGCACAAGAACGAAAAATGATAAATGCAAACATTAAACACTATTTTAAAAGTGTCACTAATTCTGAAATGGTAGGTGTTAAAAAACCAAACCCTAAAATTTTCAATTTTGCTTTGGAAAGTGCTAAAGCACGTCCCGAAGAGAGTATTATGATTGGAGATAGTTTAGAAGCAGATATTGAAGGTGCGGCTCAAATTGGAATGGACACTATCCATTTTGATTATAAGGATTCTCATAAGCATAACTTTAAACGAGTGACACATTTAAAAGCGCTAGAGAATCATCTTTAAATTTAAAATTATGATTAAAAAAATAATTGTTCTACTAGTCTTAATCAACAGTGTTCTGTTTGCAAATGGTCAAAACGATTTAAATGACTACAAATATATTTTAGTGCCAAATGAATTTGAGTTTTCAAAAATCAAAGATCAGTATAATCTAAATTCTTTAGCTAAATTTTTATTTAATAAGCAAGGATTTAGTGCTTATTTGGAAGATGAGAAACTACCAAATGATTTAAAAAATGCGAGATGTTTAGCCTTAACTGTAGAGGTAATTAATGCTAAAAGCGGGTTATTTAAAACCAAATTAGAGATTATTCTTAGAGACTGCGACGGAAATGAGATCATGAGATCTCAAGTCGGTGAGTCGCGTTTAAAAAAATACGATAGAGCTTATAACGAAGCTTTTAGAATTGCCTTTAAATCTATTGAAAATTTAGATTATAGTTATAATGGAAATGTCAATAAGGTTGAAGAAGTTTCTGAGGCCCAAGTCGATTCTAAAGAAGATGAGAAAACTTCTACAGAAGGTATTGGACAAGAAGTAGAGAAGGATAACATAGAAACTAAGACCACATCCAAAGAAGTTGAAAATACAGATGTTTTATATGCACAAGCTATAGAAGAAGGTTATCAACTTGTAAATAAAGAGCCAAAAGTGGTCATGATTTTATTCAACACAAGTACAGACCAAATTTATATAGTAAAAGGTAAGGATGCAATTGTTTATAAAGAAAAGGGCTCATGGATTTATTATGAACCTAGTAGCAAAACAAAAATTAAAAAAGAACTCATCATTAAGTTTTAAATAATTATAGATTAGACATTTAGAAGAAAATGCAAATGAAAAAACTACTATTACTAAGCATCATATTTTGTTTTTCGATTAAGATTAATTCTCAAGCAGATTTGAATCAGTATAAATATGCTGTAATTCCTCTGCAATATGAATTTCTTAAGGGTAAGGATAAATATAGACTGAACACACTTGCCAGAGTATTATTTAAAGGAGAAGGATTTGGTACTTTTTTTACTGAAGAGCAATTACCAGATGATTTGTTTAAGGATAGATGTCTTGCCATTTACCCAGATGTAAAGAAAGTCAAAGGTGGTTTTTTTAAAACCAAACTTCAAATTATTATTAAAGATTGTAATGGACGTGTTCTATTAGAATCAATGGTTGGTGAATCTAAGGAAAACAACCATCAATTAGCGCACAATATGGCACTAAGAGAAGCCTTTCAATCTATTGAGAGATTAAACTACGAGTATAAACCGCTTCCCAAAATGGAGGAGGTAAAAGAGAATAAAGATGCTTCTGAAGTTGAAAAAATCAGTCAAAAGAGATCTGAAGACTTAGATGTTGAGGTTTCCAAAGAAATCGTTAAAACCAATGAAGCTTCTATTCAAAACTTTACCGCTAAAGTAACTGAAAATGGCTATCAATTATTAGATAAGGATAGTAATGTAGTAATGAGTTTATATCAAAGTGCTGCTAAAAACGTCTTTATCGTAAAGGATAAAAATGCTATTGTTTTTAAGTTAAATGATAAATGGCTCTATTCTGAAAATACTGGAGATAATCAAACAGAAAAGATTATAGAAATTACGTTTTAATAACCGTACTTCTTTTTCCAAAGTGATCTTAAATAAGCACGTTGAGCCTCTTCTCTAGAGTTTTTTCCTGGATTATAAAGTGTTGTGTTTGCTATTTCCCTTGGTAAAAATTCGTGTTCAGCAAAGTTGTTATCGTAACTATGCGCATATTTATATTGGTCTCCATAGCCTAGCTCCTTCATAAGTTTTGTTGGTGCATTTCTAATGGATAGTGGTACAGACAAATCACCAGTTTCCTTAACCAGTTGCTGTGCTTTGTTTATAGCTTCATAAGCAGCATTACTTTTAGGAGAACTTGCTAAATAGGTTGCACATTGACTTAGAATAATTCGCGATTCCGGATTACCTATTACTGAAACTGCCTGAAATGTATTATTTGCAATCACTAACGCAGTTGGGTTGGCATTACCTATATCTTCACTCGCTAAAATTAAAAGGCGTCTGGCTATAAACTTTACATCTTCACCACCTTCTATCATTCGAGCCAGGTAATAAACAGCTGCGTTTGGGTCACTTCCTCTTATAGATTTAATAAATGCTGAAATAATATCATAGTGTTGCTCACCAATTTTATCGTAACGTGCAGCTTTATTCTGCACTTGCTTCATAACTAAGTCGTTTGTGATAACGATGTTTTTACCATCAAATGAAGTGGCTAGTAGCTCAAAAATATTTAAAAGTTTTCTCGCATCTCCTCCAGATAATCGCAACAAAACTTCAGTTTCCTTTAGCCTTATATCGAGTTTAGAAAGTTGAGGATCTTCCTTCAAAGCACGCTCTAGTAAAGCTTCTAAGTCTGATTTACTGAAAGCATTTAGGGTATAAACCTGGCATCTTGATAGTAATGCAGATATGACTTCAAAACTTGGGTTCTCTGTAGTTGCTCCTATTAATGTTACCCAACCTTTCTCAACTGCTTCTAAAAGTGAGTCTTGTTGTGATTTACTGAATCGATGTATTTCATCAATAAATAGAATTGGATTTTTTGCTGTGAACAAACCACCACTTTTCTTCGCCTTATCAATTACTTCACGTATATCCTTTACACCTGAATTTATGGCGCTTAACTTAAAAAATGGACGTTCAGATTCATTTGCTATAATATTTGCTAAAGTCGTTTTACCTATGCCTGGCGGTCCCCAAAGTATTAGTGAAGGAACTACACCACTTTTAATTTGATGATAGAGCATACCATCTTTGCCAACTAAATGCTGCTGACTTATATAATCGTCAAGGGTTTTTGGTCTTAAGCGTTCGGCAAGCGGAGTATTCATGTTGTAAAATTAGATAGAATTTTCATCTTAATTTTAATTTAAGAATTCTTTTTATGCAAAAAAACCATCAAAAGTGAACTCTTGATGGTTTAAGTATTTATAATCCTAATCGGATAAATTTAAATTACATATCAATTACAAAGATTTGTACCTGAAGTAATTTCTCCTTCAGCAATTAAAGTACCATCTGTTCCATCGTCTGAAAATACAGTTCCGTCTGGTGCTGTTAAAATATAGGTATTCTCTTCTTCCCAACCTGGTGCCTGGCCAGAACCACCACCAGATGTATATGTGAATGAATATACGTCATTATCTACCATTCCTATTTCAAAAGTAGAACCTTCACCTGATGCTGCATACGTAGCTTCTACACCATTAATTGTTGCTGTAATGAAACCTCCATTCCATCCATCTCCGAAAGCATCAAACGTTTCTAAAGTCCACGCACATGCATTAACGTTGTTAATAGTAATGGAAATTTCCTCGTTTATAGCTGCCGCCATTGTTGATGTAGGTGATAGTCTGAATGTATAAGTTTCTGGTGCTTCATCTACTACAGCATCTAATAATGCGTCTATGCTTAACTGAAAAGATTCCGTATATGCAGGTACTTCTGCAACATAACCAGAGCCACCTAAGTAGCCATAACTAAAGAAACCAGAATCAAACCAACTGTTATAAGGTACATTAATATCATCTAATACAATAGCTGCATACCCATCACCACTGTTAGGATCACCAACAGGTTCAGTCGTTGCAATTGGATTACCATTTTCATCTAATACATCTATTCTAATGAAAATAGGCTCGTTCACTACGTATTCTATTGTAAAATCAAAAACTGCAGTTTCACCTTCGTTTAGAGTCTTAGAAGATTCAGTAATTGAAATTGTTGGTTTACCTCTTTTAGGTATTGAATCGTCTTCCTGGCACGCAAATAACATCATAAGTGCAATTGCAAAACCTATATTGAATTTTTTAAATATATATTTCATTGTTATTTGTTTTTAGTTTGGTGTATATGTGCAACCACCTAAATCGAACCAAATATCGGTAGGATCAGCTACATTATTATTGTAAATCGTTAAACTGGTAAAGGTAATCTCTCCATTACCATTTACAGTTCCACTTCCTTCTGCTAATGTACCACCTTGCCAAGCTCCCCATTCAACGTTACCGCAAATTTCTGAGAACTCGATCCAAGCTGGTGGTCCAGCACCACCACCAAATGCGATGTAAGGCATTGAACTAATTCTGTATACTCCTGGCTCAACTTCGGTAATAGTTGCATTAGGTGCACCAGCAGAAATAATTTCATTGCTTGTATAGGCTCCTGATAAATCAGATTCACAGAAACCAACAATTTCTATCGTGATTTCTTCAAACTGATCAGCGACAAGTCCTATACTTGGTGTTGCTAATCTTAGGATTAAAGTTTTTGATTGATCGATGTCAATATTGTTAGTATTAACGTTCAGTTCAATCATTCTGAAATCTCTGTCTGCATCTATGGTCACTGTTTGGTTAGGATCAACCACAGTATAATCTGTTCCCTGTATCGCTGTACTGTTAGGATCTATTATATAAGACACTTGTATCTCAGGTGTATTAGTATAGGTATTTCCACCAATAAGATCTAGAGGCACTTCTAAAGTCTGTGTAGTTCCATCAATTAAAAATCTAGCTTGGGTTGTGGCATCAGAGAAACCAACAACATAAGGTGTTGATGCTAAATCTCCTCCTAGGGATTGTACATCGTCATCAACACATGATAGTACCATTAACATGCTTAATAGCAGGAATGGTAATAGTTTTATATTTTTCATAATCATATTTTTTTTAGTTAACATCCCAGAATATATTAGTTTCAAATGCTGTATCTACAGTCTGGTTATATGGTGTAACATTAGCAGTATTACCAGAGTATTCAGATGTTGGATATAGTAAACGAATTGGTCTACTTGGTCTATTTGTAATATCAGGTAATGGCATATTGTCAGGATACCCAGTTCTAGTATACTCTATCCAGGTTTCAATACCGTTGGTACCACCTAAATCTATCCATTTCTGAGTTATAATAGCTTCTAATTTATCTGCTGATCCATCCCATCCAATTCCGGAAACTGCATCACAGTCATTAAGATAATTTCAAATATCTGCTCCTAATCTACTGAATGAAGCACTTATGGCTTGTTGGAATAATCCTTTAGCATCACCACTTTTTAAAATTCCTTTGAATACCGCTTCAGATTGTAAAAATAAAGCCTCAGACGCTGTCATTATATAGCCATCTTGCAACGGCGAAATCAATAAACCAGGTCCAAGTCTTGAAGGTTGTCCTTCTCCTCCTTGTGTATTACCTTGAATATTTGTTTGCCCTCCTCGTAATGCATATAGTCTATTTAATCTTCCGTCTGGTATTGTTGTAGATGTGCCATTTAATATATCGACTAAGAATGTTGTCGGTCCTGTAGCCAGATTTCCAAATGTTACATTTCCTGCATTGCCAAACTCACTAGGATTATAACCATATGTACTTGGGAATGGACTCATTTGATTATTAGTATCTGCATAGCCGGGATTAATAGTTACATCATCACCGAATCCGATGAAGGTTGTTTCAGCCGAATTTAATGTTGCTATTTCTGCGTTAACAAAAGATTGAGCACCTGGATTAGATTGTGCATAATCATACATACGAACAATCATCCTTAATTTTATGGTGTTGGCAAATTTTATCCATTTGTCCAAATTACCATTCAGCATAACATCGTTTGTGCCCATAGAAATTACAGAATTAGTATCTGTATTATTTATAAGGTCTATTGCTTCATTAATTTGAGTGATTAGATCCATGTACACCATTTCTTGCTCATCGTAGCTAGGAAATAATAAATCAGCACGTTGATGAATATCAGTAAATGGAATATCACCATATAAATCTACTAAATATTGAAAATAAAAGGCTCTCAAAATTAAAGAAGCACCTTTATAATAGTCATAATTGCCAGCGTTCTGGTTATTAATAATAGTCGTTAAGTTACCAGTTCGTGCCATTAAGCTGTCCCATATACCATCATAGAAATCTGTTGAAAATTGATATTGGAATTCTGTAAAATATGGTGCTTGTACTTGCTGTGCATTACCAGACCATGTAGCAACCATTAAGTTACCAAGGCCATTCATTGTTGAAATAAAAGTGGCTGCTGGTACCGTTTGTGCACCTGGCATTATTATCTCTGGTGGTAATTCATCAATTTCAACACCGTTTGGGTCTTCATTTACTAGTACATCTTCACAAGAGACTGCGATGAGTGCTAGTATAAATAAGATCGATTTGAATTTTATACTTTTCATAGTTTTTTAGAAATTAAGTTTTACATTAAAGTTGTAGAATTTGGTAGGCGGTGTTTGACCGTATCCACCAATACCAGAACCTATTTCAGGATCGTTGTATCTCCTATTCTCTTTAGGCAATACTATTAATAAGTTTCTTGCACTAATACCTATAGATGCTCCATTAATAAAGAGATTTTCCAACCATTCACTTGGAAGCGTATAGCTTAGTGCTACCTCTCTTAATTTAAATGCTGTTGCATCTATTACAAAGTTCTCATCTACACCGGAAAAATCACCACTCTGCACAAAGGATTGATACTGAGCATAAGGTGTTGGTCCACCATAAGAAGGACCTGTTAATACACTAGTGTTGGGAACACCAGATCCTTCTACTGTTGAATTAGGAATATAAAATATCCTCTACCATTTTCTGCTGTAATATAGCTACGTCCTTGACCTGTAAGGTTATTATAAATACCTTAGTAGAACACATGACCTGTTCTAAAATCTGCTGTGGCTCTCAATCTAATTTAGCATGACAATTATTCATATTGTAAAAATTTGGTTAGAAAATTGAGTAATTAGCAATTTAAAGAGTCGCATGTCTGCACAACAACAATTCAAATATTCTAATAGTGTAATTCTATATCCTTTAATCATTCTGTTTTCAGTTTGGTTGGTCTTTTGGTATCAGGTTCGTGTAGATTATGGTATTAAGTCATTTGGAATAAGACCTCAAAAGCTTGACGGTTTGCTAGGGATATTTTCAAGCCCATTTTTACATGCAGACATAGACCATATATATAATAACTCTATTCCACTCTTTGTATTAACACTTGCCTTATTCTATTTCTATAAAAAAATTGCCTGGAAGGTTATACTTTATGGTATAATAATATCTGGATTATTGACATGGTTAATTAGTAGCAGAGGCAATCATATCGGGGCTAGTGGTTTAATATACGTTTTGGTAAGTTTTATTTTTTTTAAAGGCATTTTCGCTAAACACTATAGATTAATTGCTTTGTCGTTAATGGTGATATTTTTGTATGGAAGTATGATTTGGTATGTCTTTCCGATAAAAGATGGTATGTCCTGGGAAGGACATCTAGGTGGATTACTAACAGGACTCGTTTTTGCTTTAGTATTTAGAAAACAAGTTGCTAAACCAGAGCGCTATAAATGGGAAGAACCAGATTACAATGAAGAGGACGATCCTTTTATGCGCCATTTTGATGAAGATGGAAATTTTATTGAAAAATTACCAGAGGATGAGGAGGAATTTGAACCTGAAACTGAAATTAGTCAAGCACCAACAATTAGATATGTCTTTAAGAAACGAGAAGACTAAAAAAAATCTAAAGATTGTTGCAAATGAAAACTGGGACTGAGACTGAGAATACAAACTAGGACCGTTGTCTTACAGCTTCGTATAAAAAGGCTCCACAAGCTACAGAAACATTTAAGGATTCTATCTCACCTAAAATTGGAAGTTTAGCATGTTCGTCTACCACTTTTAAAACTGATGGGTTTATACCTTTTCCCTCAGATCCCATTATAATAGCACAAGGCTCTTTAAACGATACATCAAATAAAAAGTCATTTGCTTTTTCAGTTGCTGCTATTACTTTTATACCAGAAGATTGCATATGAAAAACGGCATCTTTTATGTGGTCTACTTTGCAAATTGGCATTTTAAAAATGGCTCCTGCACTTGTTTTAATGGTGTCTCCATTAATAGGTGCACCACCTTTCTTTTGAATAATAATACCAGAAACACCAGTGCATTCAGCCGTTCTAACAATAGCTCCAAAATTTCTAACATCACTTAATTGATCGAGTAGAAGGAAAAGTGGCGCTTTGCCAGATTCTATTGTGCTCATTACTAAATCATCTATATTTTGAAACTCAATAGGTGAGATTTGTGCTACTGCGCCTTGGTGATTTCCTCTTGTAAGTCTATTTAGTTTTTCGATAGGAACGTAAGACGAATTAATGCCTTCATTACGCAGTAAAAATTCTAATTCC
>NZ_CBFHMI010000056.1:0-14597 GCF_965656915.1 Winogradskyella sp.
CAGATTTCACATTGGTGGTGTATACAGATCTACGCTCAAAAAAGATTACACATATTAATGAAAATACTAATGTAAGTGCACTGTTTTACAATCCTAAAAAGCTTACGCAGGTTACCATAGTTGGTAATGTAGAGCTAATTACAGACCCAACACAACTAAATGGCTATTGGGCAAATATTTCAGAAAAATCAAAAAAAGATTATACCACCAAAAAAACACCTGGTACAGCTATTAAAAGTCCTGATGCTGTAGAATATAATTTTGATAATCCAAACTTTTGTGTTTTAAAAATAAAACCATCAAAAATTGAATATTTACAACTTAAACGTCCAAATCATTTGCGTGTGTCGTTTCATAAAGAAGCTGATACGTTCAAGGGACAGTTTTTAGTACCATAGCTATTGAGGTACTAAAAACCATTAGTATTAAGACTTAGAGTAGAGTAGAAGCCTTTACTTATGAAAATCTTAACGTTACAGGCATCGGATTCTTTACGGTATTTCTTCTCATAACCATTTGATTCCTGTAAATTTGCAGCAATTTATAAAAATATTACAAACACACAATTATGAGTAAAGTAAAGGAAAATGATGTTGTAAAAGTACATTATACGGGTAAATTAAGTGATGGGCAAATCTTTGACAGTTCGTTAGAAAGAGAACCATTAAAAGTAGAGCTTGGTCAAGGTCAACTTATTCCAGGATTTGAAAAAGCATTAATAGATATGGCAGTTAACGATAAAAAAACGGTCACTATTGCCAAAGCGGAGGCGTATGGCGATGTTAACAAAGAATTGTTTCAAGCAGTGCCAAAAGGTGAGTTGCCACAAGATATAAAACCAGAAGTGGGTATGGGCTTAGTGGCTTCCAGACCAGATGGTTCTCAGCAGCAATTGCGCGTGGCAGAAGTAAATGATGACCATGTTGTCATAGATGCCAATCATCCTTTAGCAGGACAAGATCTTGAGTTTGAATTGGAATTGGTAGAAATCGTTTAGAACAAACACATTTCATATAACGTAGAACGTCTTAGTTAATCTAAGGCGTTTTTTTGTTAAAATTTATTATATTTCAATTATGCCAATCGATTATTTATGTTATTTTAAGAATTCAATAAAATAATAATTGATAACATTTATATAAAAACAAACGGATGATGCTAGATTTTATTAAACGATTATTCAACCCTAAAAAGACGATGGGAAAACATGAAGGGACAGTGAAATTTTTTAGCTACAAAAAAGGGTTTGGGTTTATAAAATTAGACGATTCAGATGAAGAAATCTTTGTACATGCATCAGATCTTATAGACAAAATTAGAGATAATAATCATGTAATATTCAATATAGAAGCGAGCGACAAAGGACCAATAGCTGTTAACGTACGTCGCGTTGCAAAAAAATAATATGTGGATTAAATGAGATAAGTTTAGTAAAACTAAGAAACGTCTTATTTATCTAATAGTGCACTTTTTTTATTTTCTTGGCTCACTTCCTCAAGTTGTTTCACTTGCTCACGCTCCCAAAGTGTAGGGCTTCCAAAGAGGATATGCCATGACTTTTTTGGTCGTTTCCAAATATCTATAAATAAATCTCCCCAAGCATGAAACACCAAATACACTGGGTTAAATGAATTTACAGGTTTCGTAATACCGTAAATGGCTTGTTCTTTTTCTGGCTGAAAGGTGCCAAACATGCGATCCCAAATAATTAAGGTAGAGCCAAAATTTTTGTCAATATAATCTTTATTGACCGCGTGATGCACACGATGATGCGACGGAGTCACAAAAATATACTCAATAGGTTTTGGCAGTTTGCGAATCAATTCTGTATGGATCCAAAATTGGTAAAGTATTTCCAATTGGTGTACAATGATAAATACAACAGGATCAAAACTCAACATAATCACTGGTAAAAAGAATATGATCTTTAGGTTTTGTACCCAGGATAACCGAAATGACGTTGAAAAATTATAATATTCAGAACTGTGATGCACCACATGCGTTGACCACCAGAACCTTTGAAAGTGCGAAATTCTATGCGACCAATACCTTACAAAATCTAGACAAATAAAGCATAACAGATAAGACCACCAGGTGTGTGGAATAGTCCATGGTGTTAAATTATAGCATATAACAACAATATAAAATATACCAACTTTGGTTAAGGCATTAACAAATAGATTACCAAAACCAATGGTAGCAGACGCCAAAAAATCTTTGCGGTGATACAGTTTTCGTTGTTGCTTTATAGATAGGTAGTATTCTATGGCGACAAGGGCAAACATAATAGGTGCCGCTATCCATATAATAGTATTAAAATCTAATTGCAGTAGCGATTCGAGGGTAAGCTTTTTGTTTTCGATGATATTAATTTTGTACTATTCAACTAAAAAAAGATGCTGAAATATAACTGAAAAAAATAGAGCTACAAACAAAACGCTCTATAAATATAGCTCCTGATTTACATAGTTTGTTGCTAGAACGATGAAGTTCTTGAATAGTGCCTAAACGCATATCGTTAATCATAGGTTTTTTCTTCTTTTATGTTTTTATAATCAGTTAATGAACTACGAAGCAATCACGAGCTCTTATTTATCAAATAAGTAAAATGCGAGTAAACACTCTTTTTCGAAAGGGCAGAGGAGTGGAGGAAAATGTGTGTGGAATGACTTATCAACTTTAATATTAAACTATAAGTAGCTCTACTAATTACTAAAAATTCTTCACGTAATTTATACCAGATTCAGAATAAGAAATAGAGAACTTAAAAGTCTTAAGATTTGCTTTTAAATGTGCAAAATCCTTTCTGTATGTCCATAATATATCTATTTCATTTTCAGCGGTGTCATTAATTTTTATTTCACCTCCAAAAGCTTTAGACGTATTTCTTAATCTAATTAGTAAGAGTTGATTCTTAACAATATCCTTTTTGAGTCTGCTTTTAACATCATTTAGACTTAATGTTGTTCTATTTATTTCCTTATGTCCACCAGCACCAGCTTCGTCAGCTGCTTTATAATTATTCTTTCCTGCAAAAATATCTAGGTACCAAATTTGTGGTATTCCTGGCATAAACAATTGAATAGCTCTTGCTAATAATAATTTTTGTTCATCTTCACCTAACGCACTAAAAAAGGTCGCATTAACTTGATAATAAGAAATCTTTTTTCCAGAAGGATCATAGAGATTTTTTACTCGACCTCCACGCTCTAAAATCTTATTCATTATGTCAACAATTTCATTATCAGACAATAAACCTTTCTCATAAGAACCATTTACTTCTTTGCCTTTTAGGTCTAAAACAGGTATACCATCGTGACAGCCAAGCATATTCACAGTTTTATAGCCTTTGCTTTCAATCTCCTTTATCCATTTATATAAAGCTTGGTTAGTTCCATTTTCAATGCTATGAATCATCAAACCTGGCAGAAAAAAATCGTATATAGTATAGCCTTTGTCAGCAACTTCATCGTGTAAGTTTAAGCCATATTCTGCATGTATTTCTGGTAGTAGAACAAGGTCGTTTTTCTTTGCTATTTTATTAATTCTTTCTAAGTGATTCCAAGTTCCTGGTTTATTAAAAAAGTTAGATTGACCAACTTCTTTATGCAAATAAGCAAAAGCATCTAATCTTAAAATTTTACATCCAAAACTTTTTACTTTAGCTAATGTTTCTTCATAAAAATCCCAAACCAACGCAGAATTTGCATTTACATCCATTTGACCTAAAAAACTGTTGTCTTCACTATTTATTTTCTGATAAAAGGTATTCCAATATGGTTTTTCGGTGCCGTCAGGAAAAGGTACTTTTAAAATAGGTAAACCAGATTTTCTCATGAATAGCTTATTGAGAAACTCCTCCTTTGGGATTGCTATACCATCCTCATTTTTGCTACTATGACCTTCCCAAAAGGTATTCCAATTGATGAAAAAATCCTTGTATTTAGAATCATCACCGTATTTTAATAAATCTTTAAATTGTGGAGAGGCAACAGAAAGGTGATTTAATACGATATCGAACTTTAACATGATGTTGAGTTCTTCCAAGGATTTCAAGTCATCTTTTGAAACTAATTCTTTATTGAGATTATAATCGATTATTGAAAAACCTCTATCTAAATCGCTATTAAAAAATGTTGGCAGTACATAGAATAAGGAAAATGCATCCTTAAATTCAGGAATTTGAAGCATTTTAATAGTATCGCTTAAGTTTTCACCAATACTATCTGGATAGGCATTTAGCATTACACCATTAGGAATTTTATCGCTCATAGATTATAAAAGTTTAGATAAAATATTAATGTTATCTGGCAACCTACCTACATTTTGAAGTTTTAGAGCGGCTAATTGCAAAGCAATTTCTAAACATTCTTCAATAGGTTTTTCTTTGATGTATGCAAATAAAAAGCCAGACCAAAATGCATCACCAGCTCCTGTTGTATCCATAACATTTTCAACCCTTATAGCTGGTAGTTGTATGCTTTCCTTATTTTTTTGAGACAATTTAACACCTTTACTTCCTAGAGTTAAACATATAGTATCTACCCCTTCATTATGGAAAAATTCGAAAATTTCTTCATGAGGTACAACATGCTCAAAAAGTCTAAGCATATCGTCTTCACTAATTTTAATCAATGGATTAAATTTACAATAGGCTTTTATTACTCTTAGTGCTTGTTCTTTGTCTTCCCAGAGTTCGTCTGCATAATTTATATCAATGCTTAATTTACATCCTAAATTATAGGCTTCTTCAGCTTTTTTTAGAATCGTAGTTTGCGCAGGTTTCTTGCTGAGCGCAAAACATGTTGTGTGATATATTTTGGTTTTTTTTAATAAATCTGCTGAAATTTGATTCTCTGATATCCAATAATCTGCCTCTCTGTAAGGTATGAAATCAGGTGTTTTTTGTGATCTTGACACAAAAATAACACTAGTAGGTTTGTTTTCGACTTTAACTATAGAATCGGTATTTACACCTACTTGATTTAGTCTTTCAAAAATGTACTCACCAAAACCATCATTTCCAACAGTTGCTACCATTTTAGATTTAAGTCCCAACCTTGCAGAATTCATGGCTACATTTGTTGGTGATCCTCCTAAATATCTGTGGTAATCTCTAGTGTTGTTTATGAGTACTTCTGTTTGATGACCGATAAAGTCAATAAGCACTTCACCAACACATAAAATATCTATATTTTTTATTTCGTTTTCCAAAACAAATTTAAATCTTAATTATATATTATTTTCTTCTAAAATTGCTTCTGGTTGTTTTAGTCTTAATGCCAAAACACCTGCAATTATAAAAAACACTCCACCAAATATTATGGCGCTAACTGCACTATTGTTTAGTACGTATTTCACTATTGGACCAAAGGTTAAAGTCTGAATTCCCATTGGTATTACAATCATCATGTTTAATATTCCCATATAAACTCCACGACGTTCCTGAGGTACAATTTTAGATACCATTGTATATGGTATGCCCATCATAGCAGCCCAACCGATACCAAACAAAATCATTGGTAGTAATACAAGTTTCGGATCTTCAATTTGAGTAATTGAAAGCATTGCAATTCCTGTTAATAACAAACTCAAGACATATACTTTTTTTCCTCCCCATTTTAAGGCTAAGGGCACCAATGCTAAGGCAAATACAATAGTAGAAATATTATAGGTTGTATTCATTTTAGCTGCTTGACTTAAGGCTTGTGATTTATCAAAACCTACACTTTCCTCAAACATAGGCGCAATAAATTGCCAGTAAATAAAAAGCGCATACCATTGAAACAAGTAAACCCCAGCGAGCTTCCACATAAATTTTGGCATATCTTTTATGGCTTCCCAAATTTCAATAAACGGTGTTTTTACCCTTTCTGAAAAAGGCAAAGACTTATGTTTTTTAATTTCTTCTAGTTCTTCTGCTTCTGGAGGTATTTCTGGTGTTTTTAACACAGACCAAAGTATTGTACTTACAGACAAAATTGCTCCAATAAAAAATGAGTAGTATAACCATTTAGGAATGGATTTTACCGTTTCATCAACAGTCTCTTGTCCACCAAACCAATCTTGAAAAAGAAATATCGAAGCATTTGCTAATACAATACCAGCTCCAACAAATAAACTCTGCATTTGATAACCAAAACTTAACTGTATGTTTGGTAATTTATCTCCTACAAAAGCTCTATAGGGTTCCATTGCCATATTGTTTCCAACATCTAAAATCCATAATAAACCAACTGCAAACCATAATGTTGGACTGTAAGGAAATGCAAAAAGACATAAACTGCCAATTAAGGCACCAATTAAAAAGAACGGCTTTCTTCGTCCCCAACGTGGCGACCAAGTTTTATCGGAAACCGCACCTACAATGGGTTGAATGATTAAACCAGTTACAGGTCCAGCGAGATTTAATAAAGGTAACTCATCTGGAATCGCACCCAAAAACGAAAATATAGGGTTAACTGCTGTTTGTTGCAAACCAAAACTGAACTGAATTCCTAAGAATCCTACATTCATATTAAAAATTTGCCAAAAACTTAACTTAGGCTTCTTTAACATTACTCGTCTATTTTGCTTAAAAATATCTCAAAAGTACCATAATCATTAGTAATAATTTTACCACCCTTATCTACAACGGGAATCTGAAAATTTGCTGTACTTATATTTGCTTTTCTTAATTTAGTATACATCTCTTCGATCTTTTTAGGATCTAAATCTAAATCATGAAAAACAAAAGGAATGTTTTTTTCGGTTAGATATGTTTTAGTATCAATACAATAATGGCATGTACCACTGCCATAAATGATAATTTCTTTTAAATCTTTTTGAGTAGCTTCTTTCTTTGAAGCTTTGCCGCAACTAACTGCAGTTTGGGTAATACTAAAGGCTAGTAAAAAAATAAAAATTCTCATTTATACATATATAAGATTTAGAAAAAAAGAGCCAATGATAATTTATTAACACTGACTCTTTTAACCAATCATTCAAACTTAATCAAAAATAACTTACTCAAATATTTTAAATAAATTTAAAACTTGTATTGAAGAGATAGGGTAGAAGAACGACCACTAATAGATCTCGCTCTAGCTAAACGATTGTTACCGAAAGCACCATCTCCATTCCCTTCAACCTCTGTAATACCAACAGTGTCAAACATGTTGTTTAAACTTAGTACTAAAGATAAACCTTCTGTTAAGCCAGCTCTAGCTATTAAGTTAAAGTAGGCATAACCTGGCATTACTAAAGTGTTATCATCTTGTGCAAAAGACTTTGAAGTACCTAAAACACTCAATGCCAGCACATATTTACCACTATCTCCAAAGTTGTATGCAGGTGAGAAGTTATAGATAAAATCAGCCTGTCTTCTAGGTGCGTTACCTCTAAATTCACCACCATCAATCTCAGCTTTTGTCCAAGTAATAGACCCATTAAAAGTAAGGTTTTCACCATATCTTAATACAGTTTCTGCTTCTATACCTAAAGCCTTAAATGGATTTCCTACTTCTCTATTTAATTCATTACTTAAACCTTCATCTGTATTACTCATAAATCCAGTTACGTTAACAACACCATTATTCAATCTTTTCTTAAAACCAACTTCTAATTGAGATAACTCATCAAATTGTACATCTGCTTTTCCATCAGTACCATAAGTATTTCTGTCTGGAGCTCTACCAGATGCACCTCTACTATATCTACCAAATACAGCAGTACCATCGTTTATTTTATAGTTTAAACCAGCAGAAAAAGAAACGAAGTTATAGCTGTCGTTAATGATTTGTCCGTCAGCACCAGTAATAATTGGCACAGTTTGCTCAATACCTTGTATTGTGCCATCTCCATTATAATCAAAAGAATCTTGGTTTGTTGGCCCACTTGCTATAGTTCCATTTACACGAACATTTTCAAAACGAACACTACCATCAAAATTCAATTTATCACTAAAATCCGCATCAATACCAAGGTAAGGTGAATTTACATTATGTACTGTATTATATTTTCTTTGACAACAATTACCCCAAAGTGGAGTTCCATAAGAATATTGTCCATTTCTAGAGAAACCATCAAAATCGGCTAATCTAGCTTCACCACCTCCTTGAACTTCAGAAAGAAAAGAGCTCCATTGCCATCCAATTTTAGTATTTTGTGTTGCCGTAAATAAACCAGCAGTTACACCAACATTGTCACCAATTCTTTTAGAAACTTTAACATCACTAAAGAAGTTACTTAAATCATTTACTGTTACATCAAACATATGTATAATCTGCGCTAAACCATTTGATGGATTAAATGCTTCTCTCTCGCCATCTGCATAAACCAAAGGCTCATTACCAACACCTGCAGCATCTCTGGCAGTTGCTTCAATCTCAGCAACAGTACCAACCGCAGCTGTAAAAGGTGCAACCCATTGACCACTATTGTTAGAATATCTAGCTTTACCTGATAATTTCCAATCGTTAGGTAAGTTAAACGCAAACTCAGCTCCAATTGCTTTAGAAATAGGGTTGTTTCCATTTCTAACATCATTTGTGTGGTTTTCACCAGTAAATGGTGATGTGCCAGCACTTTGTTGCAAGTAAGCTGAATGTTGAGAATCTGTAGTAATATCAAATCCAGGTAAATTAGAAAATGTTGGATCTTCATTACTGCCTTCTAATTGCATAGGCATTGGTAAATACATTACAGCTCGGTCATTTAAGAATTTACCTGAAACACGTACATAACCATCTTCAAATCTTTTTGTAATATTTGCTTTTAATTGACCACCTTTATTTCCTTGGTAACCAATGTTTCTTGGGCCTTCACCAGTTCTCATGAATCCACCAATATGGTAAGATAAACCATTTCCTAATGGAGTTCCGTATTCAAAATCTAATCTACTTGTTTGGTAATCTACACCAAAAGTAGTTGCAATAGAACCGCCTTCAACTGAACCAGTTTTACTAATCATGTTAATGATACCTGCAGGACCGTTAGATGTTTGTGTAGATGCAGAACCACCTCTAATAGCTTCAACTCTTCCAATATTAGAATCTATTCTTAAAAAGTTATCAGCATTTCCAAAAGAAGTATCACCAAATAAGTTTAATGGTAAACCATCTTCTTGAATTTGAAAATATCTAGAACCACCAGAAGAAACAGGAACACCACGAACATTAAAATTCGCATTACCCTCACCACCTGAAGATTCTGCTCTAATACCAGGTACGTTTCTAAAAAGTTCACCAGCACTTCTTGGAGCAGCTTGCTCAATAACTTTAGCATCTAACGTAGATACAGAGACACTTGATTCTAGTTTAGACTTTGGATTAACTACACCAGTAATTACAACTTGGTCTAAAGACTCTGAATCTTCTGCCATTGTAATATCAACAGTAATATCGCTACCATCAATTGTAACTGATTTTTTAAAAGTACTAAAACCTAAATAAGAACCTACTAAAGTATAAGTTCCGTTTTCGACATTAGTAATAACATAAGTTCCGTCCATATCAGAAACGGCACCTTTAGAAGTACCTTCTAAAATAACGTTAACACCAGGTAGTGTCATTCCCTCCGTATCTTTAACTATACCAGAAATACTACTTTGTGCAGAAACAATAGCTGTTAACATTGTAAACAGCAACAGTAAATACATTTTGTTTGTAATAAGTTTCATTTTTTTGTTGTTTAATTAGTAATATTTTATTGAATATTTATTGAATTTACATTCTAACTCTAAAAAATATTGAAAATTCGTAACGAAAACGTTTTCGATTTACCGAAAACGTTTTCGATTTTTATTATATTGCTATTATTTTCAATTTCTAAGCAATGAAGCAAGCAACACTTAAAGAAATTGCTGAAACTCTAAAAATATCAGTTTCTACAGTTTCTAAAGCACTAAAAGATTATCCAGATGTAAGTAAGAAAACTAAACGCTTAGTTAAGGAGACTGCAGAGCTTATGAATTATAAGCCTAATGCATTTGCCGTAAACCTAAGAACCAAAGAATCTAAAACAATTGGACTTATAATTCCTGAGGTAGTTCATCACTTTTTTTCTAGCGTTATAAAGGGTATTATTGCTCAAGCGGAAAAAAAAGGGTACTTGGTTATCATTCTCCAATCTAATGAATCTTATGAGCTTGAAAAAAAACAGTTAGACCTTTTATTGAGTAAAAGAGTTGATGGTATTCTTATATCTCTAGCAAATGGATCTGCTGATTTTAAACACCTAAATGATATTATATCTCAAGAAGTACCGTTGGTAATGTTCGATAAAATTGCGAAAATAGTAAATTGCTCAAAGGTTATTATAAACGATAGAAAAGCTGCATATACTGCTACAAAACATTTAATTGATTCTGGATGTAAACGTATTGCACATTTTAGAGGGCCTTTATTACCGCAAAATTCTATAGATCGTTTTTTGGGTTATAAAACTGCTTTAACTGACCACAATATTAGTTATGATCCTTCATTGGTTTATATTTTAGAGGACATGAGTTTTGATGAAGGTGCTCATTTTGCCAAGCAACTACGTAAAGACCATATCGATGTTGATGGTATATTTATTAATACAGATCTAGTAGCAATTGGAGCTATCTCTGAATTTAATAAATGTGGTTTAAAAGTTCCCGATGATATATCTATTGTAGGTTTTAGTAATTGGTTTATGGCATCAGTAATTTCACCATCTTTGACAACAATTAATCAACCTGGTTACTTAATGGGAAAAACAGCTTTTAAGCAACTTTATAAAGAAATCAGAAAGCTAAAGAAGAATAATGAGGTTACGCCTAAGATTATTGAACTTGAGACCGAGTTAGTAATAAGAGAGTCTACTAGATAATTCTAAAGATAGAGTAGAAGTGAACGACAGATTTTTTTTAGTTCAATGTACTGCGAGTTTTTACCCAGTCGATGCGATGGCAAAACGACCTCATATCATTTTGGTAAAACAATAGGTGAATGAAGCGTAAGATTTTAAGGAGCTAGTAATACACATTCTTAAGAATTCTAAACATTAATAAAACTTCGGAGCAATCTTAAAGAGTTCAGAAGTTTCTTAAAATGTAGCGTAGAGAGACGTAATTGTTTCCAAAATTATACGCAGTCTTGAATTTTTGTTTCTTTTGTTTCAAGACAAAAGATAATTAATTAAAACTTGGAGAGTTCTAATCTTTCAAATTTTGTTTTACATAATATTAGTAGTTACAATTTAAAAAAGTCTTATCGGATCTGTAAACATAATAAGTGCTTAGAATTTTATTGTTCTTAAAATTTAAGCTCTTATGGCAAGTCCCTGAGAATCGCGTAGAAAAAAATATGTAGCACAATTATCCAAATACTACAAAATTTAATAATTACTAAAACGCAGCTTTTATGTGCGGCTGGCAAGCGGCTAGAAATTATGTTTAAAATAAATTGTAATAACAATTTGATTTTACAAAAGCAATCGAGCGTTTGACAGCGGACATTTGACATAACGACAAATTATAGGACAAGTGCTTTTTTAACTCTGCGAAGCAAACCGTTTCTAGTTTAATGCCCAAGTACTGCACATTAAAACCAATAATAGTAAAGCTTCTGGGATATTTTACATAATATCATTATAGTTGACAAATAGTACACTCACATTAAATAATCAATAATAGCATTTGTCCTATAATTTATATTATGTAAAATATAAAGTATGCATAATATCAGAACTTCTACTCTGTATCTTTAAGCTATCATCCTTAGGATAGTGTCATGCTAATCGTCATAAACCATACGGCATACCATTACAGTAACTCCTGAAGCGTCGTTTAATGTGCTTTTAATTCGTCCTAAATCTCAGAAGTCATACCATCGTAACCATTACTGTATAAAAATTTCATGTGTGCGACTCTATTCCTATAATCCATAGATCCGAACTATTGGTATCCATCAACCGTAAAATTAGAATTTGGAATCACCAATTTTTCATACCAATAATAATTATCCTTTATATGATTAATATTGCTAATGAGTTCATCTGTGATTATAACATCCATTTTACTCAATCCAGAGACTGCTACTTTATAGAATTGTTCAATCTCAATGAGTTTATCAGATAATTCCGATTTACTTAAACTCGCCGTTTCAATTTTTGACACAGTAATATATCATTTAAGGCAACAGTCGAATATTAATGGTCACTAAAAACGGTGCTTATAATAAAACTTCGAGGCGTTCTTTTTCGGTTTTGTTGGTTTTTAAATAGCGATTGTATTTTTGAGACTCTTCTTCTATCGATATTCTCACGGTTTCAATTTAGGCAAGATCTGAGCTTAGTTTGGCTTCTATTTATTGGGCTATTTTATCGGTGTCTGCTTCTATCTTCTTAGCTTCATTTCTATCATTAATGGCTACAGCAATCAATATGCCTACAAAGACCAACACTACTTCACCAATGGCATAGAGTATATAATTTTTTAGACGCTTCCCTTCTATCATTCTAAATCTTATTTTATGGAATAATTTCACATCGTAAACATAAAAAAAACCAGTGTAAATAGTACTATGAGTCGTCTGGTTTTTAAGGTGTCTTGTGTTTGTCTTCTATAAGACGCACTAATTCAAATAAACGCAAAAGTATTATTAAAGCCCATGGGGTTCCGCCTTTGTATGTTTATATTAAGGTATAATCAAAAACATAACAATGAATAACATAATATTTGAATACCACGATGTTTCGGCTAGCGAAAGCTTAGAAGCCTATACATCTAAAAAATTAGAAAAATTATTTAAACGTAACGAGCTTGTGATTCGTGCAGATGTATTTTTCAAAACAGAAAACACATCCAGCGATAATACAGGAATGATTGCAGGAATTCGTTTGAGTACACCAGGCTCACGATTATTTGCAGAAGCGTCTCAGGTCACGAAAGCATTTTAGCATAAATAAAAAAATCCTAAACAGTACGTTTAGGATTTTTTTTTGTTAAACTCAAAAAAGTTGATTATTTATACGGAATTTCTTTGTCGGTTAGTACAATGTCTCGTTGTGCTACCAATATATTATTTTCTTCTTTTACTGATAGGATTCTTTTAGTATCTCCTTTTTTTGAAATCTTTTTTCTGCAAGCTCTGGTTAACATAGGATCGTCATCAAAAAGAAAGGTTTCTAATTGATACGCTTGCTTATCAGGTGCTTTAATAACAGGATATATTTCTTGTAATCTATTATATCTTCTATCGTTTCCAGGTACAAATGTGTAAAAAGTATATTTACCATCTGCATCTGTTTTTACCCAGCTTCTGTGAAATACATAACGCTCCTCGCCTTCTCGTCTTAGATCAAAATTTCCATCTTCATCAGCATGCTCTATAAATAAGATCACATCTTTCGCTAGTGTTACACCATCACTAAGGTATATGGTACCTGTAAGTTTAAGTTTGTTTGTCTTAGATCTAAAATCAGGTATAGTATCTGTATTGGTCAACCGAGCTTCTGCTCTATCGTAAATAGGACTGTTTTCTTCTGTTTTAGATTGCTGAGCAATTAGTGGTATACATGCACTATAAAGAAAAATAATGCATAAGTCTTTGAAAAGATTTTTCATTTAGTTAAGATTTGTAGGTGCTCAAAAATCATAGATAAATCTCATTAGTCCATTAAATTTCACCTGAACGTACATTTTTCACGATGAAATGATGGTATTTGCAAAAAATGACGATTAACGACTTAAAAACGATCTTTATATTTAATCGACGAACGGTAAATTCATTATAGCAGTTGAGTAAAATGAGCTTCTATTTCAAAATATTTTCAGGTAAAAATCCTTGAACTAATAGGTCATAAAAATTAGTATAAATAAGAGTAGGTTTTGCGTTAAAAATACAGTCTTAATTGGTTATAGATTCACCAGTTTACGTTTCAAAAAAACAAAAATATACTTAAAAATTAGCCTATTAAATTGTCTAAAAGACTGCAATCTTGAGCTAAGTATTTCATCGATAAAATATGCGTTTAATCCACTAAAGACGTAGTTTGTCCAAGAAATATGCACTTAAAGTGTTAATATTTATATGCAAAAAATGTTCAAATAAAGTTGTTTTTCTTATTTATTTATATAGATTTGCTTCAATAAGATGAATTAAAAAGTGTTAAAAATGAAAACAAAACTTACTCTATTTGCTGCTATTTTCTTTATGATAATTAGTATTGGTTTTGCTCAGAAAAAAGGAGATACTAAACATATTATTAGTGGAAAAGTGAATATTTCTAAATATCATAATAGTGATGAGCTAAATGATATGACTAAAGGTGACTTGTTAACACTCTATATAGAACGCATAGAAGTTATAGTGAATATACTTCCAAATATTGCATTTGCAACTAAACCTGGTGTCACGATGGAATCTTTAGGAATTCCGGAAACCAAGGATAATAAAAAGGCATTAGAAGATAATATTGAAGCCTCAGAAACCTATTTTGACAGTACTATGGAATTTCAAAAGAAGATTTTACCGTATTCTGATAAATCAGATCTTATAGCGGCTATTTTATTCTATGAGTCAACATTAAAAGCATTACATACCTATAACGATTTTAAAGATTGATTAGTTAGTTTTATATAATCGCAATTA
>NZ_CBFHMI010000057.1:0-14436 GCF_965656915.1 Winogradskyella sp.
ACCATAACCTTGTCTTGGAATACCGCGTTCATCCATTTTAAACGCTACTAGTTTACGCTCTGGTGTGCGTTCCTTTTCATCTTTTAGAGCTTCACTATTGGTGAAATCTTTGTTAAACTTACAAACCCAACCTAAACCTGCTTCAATAGGTGATGTCGTATCATCAATATCATTGCCATACAAACAGTAGCCCATTTCTAAACGAAGTGTGTCTCTAGCAGCCAAACCTATTGGTTTAATACCAAAATCAGCCCCTGCTTCCATTACTTTATCCCAAATTTGTTTTACTTCAGAGTTTTTGCAGTAAATCTCAAAACCACCACTACCAGTATAACCTGTTGCAGAAATAATAACATGGTCAATACCTGCAAAGTCACTAACTACAAAATTGTAGAATTTAATAGCTGACAAATCATGACTAGACAAGGACTGCATGGCTTGTACAGCTTTAGGTCCTTGTATTGCTAATAATGAATAATCTTCACTTAAATCGCGCATTTCTCCACCAACATCATTCTTAGAAGATATCCAGTTCCAGTCTTTTTCAATGTTACTGGCATTAACCACTAATAAGTAAGACTGGTCTTTAATTTTATAAATAATTAAATCATCTACAACACCGCCATCTTCATTGGGCAAACAACTGTACTGTGCTTTTCCAATTTCTAATTTAGAGGCATCATTACTAGATACTTTCTGAATTAAGTCTAAGGCATTTGGTCCTTCTATTAAAAATTCACCCATATGCGACACATCAAAAACGCCAACAGCATTACGAACAGTTTCGTGCTCAATATTAACGCCTTCATATTGCACTGGCATGTTATAGCCAGCAAATGGCACCATTTTAGCACCTAAAGAAATATGTGTAGAACTTAACGCAGTATCTTTCATTATTATAAGTTTTTAGTTTTAAGCTGTGCAAAATTAAGGAAATTTTATCGCTTAATCTTTAATAAAAAGTCATAAAAAACCACCTCAATAAGGTGGTCTTTTATAAGGGTTTGATTCTAGAACTGATACCTAATTCCAAGAGCAATATCAAAATCTACATCATCTCTAAAATCACCAAAGCCTAGTTCTGGTCTAAAGTCTAGGGAAATTAATAATGGAATATCAAAATTATACTCAACCCCAATATCACCTGCAACAAAAAAGAAGGTTTCGTCATCTATATTGTTGTTATCAAAACTAAAAGAACCAAATCCTCCACCAGCACCAGCATACCAATTAAAATTACCATCTAATTGCCAAACCCATTGATATAAGCCCGTTAATTTAAACCCGTCATAACCACTACCGCTTCTCCATCCTAAATCTGCCTCAAGACGATTATTGTCACCAAGGGCACGTTGATAAGAAATTTCAGCACCAAAGCCATCACTATCTCCTAATCTAAGACCAATAGCATTATCAACGATTTGTTGTGCGTTAATACATGTAAAACCTGCAAAAATTGCAATTGCTATTAAAATTAATTTTTTCATCGTACTACGTTTTTTTGATTTTGTTATTCTTTACAAAAATAACGCTAAAACCAATTTTATATTAGATTTCTTTATAGTTTTATAATTCTATTTTTGTATTGATGAGTAAAAAAGCATTATTGCAACAACTAAAATCAAAATTAAAGGGTGAACTCTATTTTGATGATTTAATGCTTAAACTTTATGCCACAGACGCTTCTGTTTATAGTATGCTGCCAACTGCAGTTGCATTGCCTAAGGATACCAATGATATTAGGTTATTAACTGAATTTGCCAGGCATAATAATACGTCTTTAATTCCCAGAACCGCTGGAACTTCTTTGGCAGGACAAGTTGTAGGCAAAGGTATTATAGTAGACGTTTCTAAGTATTTTACCAAAATCCTAGATATCAACGAAAGGGAACAAACCGTCACAGTTCAGCCAGGTGTTGTAAGAGACGAACTCAATAATTACCTCGAACCATTTGGCTTGTTTTTTGGACCCAATACATCGACATCTAATCGTTGTATGATTGGTGGTATGGTAGGTAATAACTCTTCAGGAACAACATCTATTCAATATGGTGTTACGAGAGATAAAGTTTTAAGTTTAAAGACTTTACTTAGTGATGGAAGTGAAGTTGAATTTTCTGCGATATCTAATGAAGAATTTACTAAGAAATTAAAATTACAAACGCTTGAAGGAGGTGTATATCGTACAATTTATGATGAATTAAAATCTGATAAAGTGCAGAAACATATACAGGATAATTTTCCAAAGCCAGAAATACACAGACGAAATACAGGTTATGCGATTGATGAATTGATAAAAACTAATGTATTTAATGAGTCTGGTGAGTATTTTAATATGTGTCAGCTTTTAGCAGGTAGTGAAGGTACATTAGCGTTTACTACAAAGATTACGCTTCAATTAGATGTCTTGCCACCATCTGAAAGTGCTATGATCGCATTACACTTTGAAAGTATTGAGAAATGTCTGCAGTCAGTTGCTCCTGTTATGACACATAATTTGCACACTTGCGAAATGATGGATAATTCCATTTTAGATTTAACGAAGCATAATAAAACGCAGCAAGAGAATAGGCAATTTATTGTTAGACATCCTGTAGCTATTTTAATGTGTGAGTTGAAGGCAGAAACTAAAGTTAAACTTGAACAACAAATTGAAAACTTTCTAAACACAATCACTCAACTAAATTTAAGCTATGCTGCACCAGTTTTGAAAGGTGAAGACATATATAAAGCACTAGAATTACGCAAAGCAGGTCTTGGATTATTAGGAAATATAGTAGGTGATAAAAAAGCGGTTGCATGTATTGAAGATACTGCGGTCGCAATTAATGATTTAGACAGTTATATCTCTGAATTTACAACACTGATGGCTACTTACAATCAAAAAGCGGTCTATTATGCGCATGCTGGTGCAGGTGAATTACATTTGCGACCCATATTAGATTTAAAACAGTCTGAAGACGTCGTTTTATTTAGAAAAATAACTACAGATGTTGCTAAACTTGTAAAAAAGTATAAAGGCTCAATGTCTGGTGAGCATGGTGATGGTATAGTGCGTGCTGAGTTTATTCCTATGATGATAGGTGAAGAAAATTATCAGATTCTAAAGCAAATAAAAACAGCCTTTGATCCTGATCATATTTTTAATCCAGGGAAAATTGTCGATGCATTTCCTATGGATAAAAATCTACGTTATGACGCTGATAGCGTGGAACCAGAAATTAAAACGGTTTTAGATTTTTCATCATCTTTAGGTATATTACGAGAAGCTGAAAAATGTAACGGATCTGGTGATTGTAGAAAATTACCTGAATTTGGCGGTACAATGTGTCCGAGTTATCGCGCGACGCGAAACGAAAAGGATACGACCAGAGCCAGAGCGAATGCTTTGCGAGAATATTTAACCAATTCTGAAAAAGCCAATAAGTTTAATCATCAAGAACTAAAGGATGTTTTTGATTTATGTTTAAGCTGCAAAGCATGTGCTAGTGAATGTCCTAGTAGTGTTGATGTAGCAAGCCTAAAAGCTGAATTTCAATACCAATATCAAACAGCAAATGGCTATGCTTTTAAGGATAAGTTTTTTGCAAATGCCACTAAATACAATAAAATCGCTTCAAAAAGTCCTTGGTTTTTTAATGGGCTTTTTCAAACTAAATATATCTCTAAATTAATAAAGCTTATAATAGGCATTCATCCTAATCGTAGTTTTCCTAAAGTATCAAAAGCTTATTCAAAAATATCAAACACATACGATAGTTTAAATACGGAGAAGAATTGTATAAAAACAGTGTACTTATTTATTGATGAATTCACAAATTATCTCGAATATAATATCGCTGTAGATACTAAAGTACTACTCGAGTTATTAGGATATAATGTTATAATTATTAATGATTTAGAAAGCGGACGCTCATATATATCTAAGGGGTTTTTAGAAGAGGCCAAAATTATTGCAAATAGCAATGTGAATCATTTTAAAAACGCCATAAATGAAGCTACTAATTTAGTGGGAATTGAACCTTCAGCTATACTTACTTTTAAGGACGAATATTTAAGGTTAGCCGATGATAAAGAAGCTGCAAAAGCTATTGCTCAATACACTTTTTTAATTGAAGACTTTATTCAACAGGAAATTGAATCAGGTCATATTACACCAGACCAATTTACCCAAGAAGCTAAAAAGATTAAATTTCACGGTCATTGTCATCAGAAGGCACTAGGCAATCAAAAGTCTAGTTTTGATATCTTAAATTTGCCAGAAAATTATAATGTGACAATCATCCCAAGTGGTTGTTGTGGTATGGCGGGTAGTTTTGGTTTTGAAAAAGAGCATTACGATGTTAGCATGCAAATTGGTGAACAAACCCTTTTTCCAGCGATTCGCAAAACTTCAGAAGACACTATAATTGCAGCAAATGGCACGAGTTGTAGACATCAGATTAAAGATGGTACAGGTAAAATCGCGAAACATCCTATCACTATTTTAAAAGAAGCTTTATTTTAAGGTTTTGATTTCTTCTTGGTCGGTTGTTCAACAATAGTTATAGCCGTAATTAGATCTTTTACGTCCATGTCCTTCAAATCACCATCTGCAAAAAATGGGGAGAGTTTGTCCTTGTTATAATTATAGATTTTCCAACGCTTAAACTGATACTCTAAAGCAGTAAAGTTTTCCACCCAATCTCCAGAATTTAAATACATGGTTTTACCATGTTTATTCTCCTTAATAATTCTTTTTGGTTGATGTATATGGCCACAAACCACATAGTCATAGCCATTCTCAATAGCCAGGTCTGTCGCAACTTTTTCAAAATCATTGATATACTTAATAGCTCCTTTTACGCTATTCTTTATTTTTTTTGAGAGCGAATAACGTTCTTTACCTAATTTATCTAAGCACCAATTAACTAAACGGTTAAGTAATATTAAAGTATTATACCCATAACCTCCTAGCTTCGCTAACCATTTAGCATTCTGAATAGAAATATCGAAAACATCACCATGAAAAAACCATGCTTTCTTTCCATCTAAATTCAAGACTAACTTATTTACTATTGATATATTACCAATCTCGGTTTCTGCAAATTTTCTAAGCATTTCATCGTGATTACCAGTGATATAAATAACCTCAGTACCGTTAGCAGCGAAATCCATTATTTTTTTAATAACACTTAAATGAGATTTAGGAAAATAACGCTTTTTAAACTGCCAAATGTCTACAATATCTCCATTAAGAATTAATGTCTTAGGTTCAATACTATTTAAATATGTCAACAGCTGTTTTGCGTGACACCCAAATGTACCAAGGTGAACGTCTGAAATAACCGCTATTTCTACTTTGCGTTTTAAATGCAAGACTAAAAATCAATTTATGCAAAGAACCGAATCAACTGTTAATTAAACATGTTTCATCAATTAATTAATAATCAGTAAAATGTTACGAAAGTGTTATGAAAAATTGCAGAGAATACATGTGGTTAACATTGCAGTAACAAACTAAAAACAGCCATTGTATTTTTGATTCTCTTATATTACAATTACATTAGCATAAAAATTGTTTCAATGGCAGGAAATTCCTTCGGAAAATTATTTAAGCTCACTACGTTTGGTGAATCTCATGGAGTTGCAATTGGTGGTATTATTGATGGTTGTCCAGCAGGTATAAAGTTAGATTTTGATGCCATTCAGACTGAAATGGAACGACGTAAACCTGGACAATCTAAAATTGTAACTCAACGTAAAGAACCAGATCAGGTAGAATTCTATTCGGGAATATTCGAAGGTAAAACAACAGGTACTCCGATTGGCTTTGTCATTCATAATACCAATCAAAAATCTAAAGATTATTCCCATATTAAAGATGTGTACAGACCAAGTCATGCCGATTATACCTATGATAAAAAATATGGTGTTAGAGATTATAGAGGTGGTGGTAGAAGCTCTGCAAGAGAAACGGCTAGTAGAGTAGTAGCAGGAGCTATTGCTAAACAATTTCTTAGTTCGTTGAAAATAAATGCTTTTACATCTTCTGTTGGAGATATAGCTTTAGATAAACCATATCAAGATTTAGACTTTGATCAAATTGAATCTAATGCTATCCGTTGTCCAGATCAGGAAACTGCTGAGAAGATGATCAAGCGTATTAACGCAATAAAAAAACAAGGAGATACCATAGGTGGTGTAATTACTTGTGTCATTCAAAATGTACCAGAAGGTTTAGGAGAACCTGTTTTTGATAAATTACATGCAGAATTAGGCAAAGCTATGCTATCTATCAATGCTGTAAAAGGATTTGAATATGGTAGTGGTTTTGAAGGCTCTAAAATGCTTGGAAGTGTACATAACGATAAATTCAATAAGGACGGCAGTACACAAACCAATAGATCTGGTGGAGTACAAGGAGGTATTAGTAATGGAATGGATATTTATTTCAATGTGGCCTTTAAACCTGTTGCCACAACACTTCAGAAACAAGATACTATTAATAGCTCTGGAGAAGCTGTAGAAATGCAGGGAAAAGGAAGACACGATCCTTGTGTAGTGCCTAGAGCTGTACCTATAGTAGAAGCTATGGCTGCATTAGTTATGGCTGATTATGCACTTTTAAGACGACAAGAATCTAAGGATTGGTAGTAATAACTTAACAACAAGATTTTCACACTTGTGGAATTGTAAATAGAATTTATGAAAAAACTCGCATTACATTGGAAAATATTAATAGGAATGCTACTTGGTGTAGAATTTGGTTTTATTATGTTACAAATAGATGGCGGACCAGAATTTGTAAATCGCTGGATTAATTGGGCCGGAACTATCTTTGTAAAACTTTTAAAACTAATTGCTATTCCACTAATATTAGCATCGTTGATTAAAGGTATTTCTGATCTTAAAGATATTTCCAAGTTTGCCAATATTGGTTTAAGAACTATTGGTATTTATGTTGGCACAACAGTCGTTGCCATTACTATAGGACTACTTCTGGTCAATGTATTGCAACCTGGTGATGGTGTATCTGATGAAACAATCGCTAAGCTTACAGAAACTTATGCCAATGACAGTAATGTGCAGGGTAAAATTATGGAAGCGAGTAGGCAAAAAGAAAGTAGTCCAATGCAGTTTTTAGTCGATATGGTACCAGAAAATGCTTTTCAAGCTTTAAGTAATAATAAACTAATGCTTCAGGTAATTTTCTTTGCGATTTTTCTAGGTATTTCTATGTTATTAATTGGCGAAAAAAAATCGAAGCCATTAAAAGATATATTCGACTCTTTAAATGATGTTGTACTTAAAATGGTAGATTTAATAATGCTTACCGCACCAGTGGCAGTTTTTGCGCTGTTGGCCAATGTAGTGGTATCATCTGGTGATCCAGATTTATTATATGCCTTGCTATATTACTCATTAACTGTTCTCATAGGATTGTCATTAATGGTTGTATTCTATCTAATAATTGTTGGCACTATAACTAAAAAAAACCCTTTTTGGTTCTTACAACAAATTAGTCCTGCTCAGTTATTAGCATTTTCAACTAGTAGTAGTGCCGCAACATTACCAGTGACAATGGAACGTGTTGAAGAACATATAGGAGTAGATAAAGAAGTATCTAGTTTTGTATTACCCGTAGGTGCAACCATAAATATGGATGGTACAAGTTTATACCAAGCTGTAGCAGCCGTATTTATTGCTCAGGCTTTAGGATTTGATTTATCGTTTGCCGATCAGTTAACTATAGTTCTTACTGCTTTATTAGCGTCTATTGGAAGTGCTGCTGTACCAGGAGCAGGAATGGTAATGTTAGTTATAGTACTTGAAGCTGTAGGATTTCCAGCAGATAAATTAGCTATTGGATTGGCTTTAATTTTCGCCGTAGACAGACCTTTGGATATGTGTAGAACCGTCATTAATGTTACAGGTGATGCAACCGTATCTATGCTTGTCGCTAAGTCTGTTGGTAAATTAGGTGATCCAAAACCTAAAAACTGGGATGATAATTACGAAGAAGTAAAATAACTTTGGATAAATTATAAAAAAGTAAGTATTTTTAAAAGACTGAAAACCAATCAAAAAACCGCAATATGAATGTATGTTTTATAATGTATCCATGGGAAAATATAGATCCTGAAAATGATACAAGCTTAGCCTTAATTAAGGAATGTGCAAAACGAGGTCATGGAGTGGCTATGTGTACACCTGCTAATCTTACTATTAGAGATAGTGTCACAAATGCATTTTGTAATGTCATTGGCAGAATGGAAAAAATACCATCAACTCTAAAATCGTTTTATAACAAAGTAAAACTAAGAGAAGAAATGTTGCCATTAGCAGGTTTTGATGCTATTTTCTTTAGAGCTAATCCTCCCTTAGATCCTTTAATGCTGAATTTCTTAGATTCTGTAAAAGATGATGTATTTATCATCAATTCATTGCAAGGTATGCGAGAAGCTAATAATAAACTTTATACAGCTGCTTTTGGTGATGCTCACAGCAACATTATTCCAAATACACATGTGTCAAAAAATAAAAAGTATTTGGTAAAACAAGTTAAGGAGTCTAAAGCAGATAAAATGATTTTGAAGCCATTAAACGGTTTTGGTGGCTCTGGTGTTATACTTATCGAAAAATCTGCAATGAACAATATTAATTCACTACTGGATTTTTACATTAGTGCTGGAGATGGTGAATCTAACTATGTGATACTTCAAGACTATATCGAAGGTGCTGACCAAGGTGATGTTCGAGTTCTATTATTGAATGGAGAACCTGTTGGTGCTATGAGACGAATTCCGGGTAGTGATGATCATCGATCTAACGTTTCAGCAGGAGGAAGCATAGCAAAACACAGTCTAACTAAAGAGGAAAAGGCATTATGTAAACAAATAGGACCGAAGCTTGTAAAAGATGGTTTATATTTTGTTGGCATTGACGTTATAGGTGGAAAATTAGTTGAAGTTAATGTAATGTCACCAGGTGGAATTACATACATCAACAAAGTTTATAAGAATAAGCGTAAGGTCGAAGAAAAAGTAATTGACTTCCTAGAAAGTAAGGTGTTAGACCAACTTCAGGCTTTTGATAGACGTACTCGTCTACGTAAAGCTGTAGACGAGGCATAATTGCTATAAAATGTCACGCAAAGTACATTTACAAACATCAGTAGTATCAGTTGATTGGCTCAATGCCAATAGTGACGCCTCAAACTTAATTGTATTAGACTGTACAATTAATAAAAAGATAAACAACACTTCACAGCGGATACCAAATTCACGTTTTTTTGACATCAAACAAAAGTTTAGTGATACTTCTGCTGAATTCCCAAGTATGTTGCCAAGTATAGAGCAGTTTCAAAACGAAGCGCAAGCTTTAGGTATTAATAATGATTCCGCAGTGGTTGTTTATGATGACAAAGGAATTTATTCCAGTCCAAGAGTCTGGTGGTTATTTAAGATTTTTGGATTTAAAAATATTGCAGTTTTAAATGGTGGTCTACCTGAATGGCTAGCTAATGGATTTCAAGTAGAAAAATATTCTGATGACGTCTATTCTTACGGAAATTTCGAAGCATCTTTTCAACCTGAATTAATTACAAATTTTAAAGGTATACAAGTCTACACAAAACGACTGGATACGGTAATTTTAGATGCCAGATCACGTCCGCGCTTTAATTGCTTTGTAGATGAACCGAGAGCAGGATTACGACGTGGAACAATACCAAATTCAAAAAACCTACCCTACACAGAATTGCTCAATGTGAATAAATTAAAGACCAAAAAAGAATTATCTGAAATCTTTAATATTTTAGTAAAAGATAAAACAATACTGGTTTTTAGCTGTGGCTCTGGTATTACAGCATGTATTTTAGCTTTAGCAGCAACACAGTGTAATTTTAAAAACTTAGTAGTCTATGATGGTTCATGGACGGAATATGGAACCCTAATAAAATAGAATGAAAACAATCGACTGGACAAGAGATGAGCTTGTAGCATATATTTTGTTATTTGCTGCAAATTCAGATTTTAAAGAGAACAACAAAGAACGGAATGTGATTATTTCTAAAGTAGATATTTACACGTTTAAAGAAATTCACGACGAGTTTAAAAATGATAATGACTACCAAGGTATACAAAAGATAATGGCCAGTCTAAAACAGCATAATTACGAACGTGACGATATCGAAATTCTTTTAGCAGATATTAAGACTTTATTTTTTGCTGATGGTGAATTCAATATCAATGAACGTATTTTGTTAAGATCGTTAGAACGCTTATTTAAAACATTATAATGCAAAGACTATCCGTCAATTCAATCATAAAAAAAATTAATGCAGAAGAAACATTCCATGCCGTTTCTGATGATTATTCTTTTACACTTAAGATAGATGAATATGTGCCTTTTGCCTGCGGAGCTGTGCATGATGGTCACCAATTTAGAAAAGAACTTTGGGATAATTGCTTACATACAGAATATGAACGCTGGTATGAAGAAGATCCTGAGACTAAGAACATGGTCATTACGCATCCTATTTTAATTGCAGGTTGCGATTCTAGATTTGAATATGATTTAAATCGTCCAACAGAAGAAGCCGTTTTCGAAACCGCTTGGGGAAAACAACTTTGGAAAGAACCTTTAGCCGACTCAGAGAAAGCAAAAAGTTTAGAAAAACATACCAATTTTTATAAAGTTGTACATGCCCTAATTTCAAAGCTTGAAAAAAAATTCGATGTTTGTATCGTTTACGATATGCACAGCTATAATTGGCAGCGATGGGATAGGGAAGTGCCAACATGGAATTTAGGCACATCAAATATAGATAATGACAGGTTTGGTGACATAGTTGAAACATGGCGTCAAATGTTAGCAAAACTGGAATTCCCTAATGATATCAAACAGACCGCAGCGATAAATAACACCTTTTATGGTAATGGATATTTTTTAAAATATATTACCAAGACATTTAAGAATACCTTAGTTTTGGCAACTGAAATAGCCAAGGTGTATTGCGATGAGTATAAGCAGATTAATTACCCAGAAGTAGTTGCTGCGGTTGAAGCACAATTGCAAACACTAATTCCTAAACATGCAGAGGAATTTTATAAAATGTTTAAAAGTTAATGTCTCAAATTAATACAATAAAAGAGTATCAGGATTTATTCGATATTGATGCAAATCTTAATCGATTGGTTAAAAATATTGAACTTCTCAATTATGTAAATCCTCAAAATATAGCTTCCGAAAAGAAGAAATTCTTTTCCTCTAAATACAATTACGAGCCTCAGTTTCATTATCCAAAAATTAGATTTAACGGTTATAAATTGCATCGGTTGTTTTTTTCTCAGCGTTTAGAACGTATTGAAGATGCTGATATTAGACAACTGTATGAAGATATTATCTATGAGTATTCTGGTCTTATTGAATGTATAGAAACAATTGGTCAAGGCAGAAAGTTCTACTTCAATAGTTTAAAAAGCTTTGGTACACCAACAGAGAAAGATATAGAGAACGCCAAGTTTATCTTAAGATTTGATGATTCTATATTTGATGAAGAAATGTTACCAATGTATAGTGCTTTAGAAGCAAGAGATTATTTTGATGAGTTTTCTAAACGTTATGATTTTAACTACAATATAAAGATATCAAACAATCTCTCGGCAGCAGCAATGGTATTGAATAATATACAAACTTTAGTGCTGCGAAAGAGTCATAAATACAGCTTAAACCAACTCAAAGTACTAACCAATCACGAAATTGGTGTGCATATGGTAACCACATTTAATGCCTTGGAGCAGCCGTTAAAGATATTTTCAAATGGATTCCCAAATAATGTTGAAACACAAGAAGGATTAGCTGTTTATTCTGAATTTATGAGTGGTTGTCTTACTATTGAACGTCTTAAAGAACTCTCTTTTAGGGTTATAGCTGTAGATAGTTTACATAAAGGCTACAATTTCTCAGATACGTTTCACTTATTGCATAGTCAGCACAAACTGAATAGAGACAAAGCCTTTGCTATAACATTACGCGTGCATAGAGGTGGTGGATTTACAAAAGATCATTTGTACCTCAGAGGTATTAGAAATGTCTATAAATATGCTAAAGATGGGAAAGATTTAGGCGTTCTGTTAACGGGTAAAGTGAGCCAGGAATATATTCCAACCATTGAAAAACTTCAGGATTTAGGTTTAGCCGTAAAACCAAGTTACATTACAGATGCTTATGCAAATAATGATAATACGCATCCTAATTTAGATTTCATCCTAAATAGCTTAAAATAAAAAACCTCAAAACTACATGGTTTCGTCTATCTTTTTTAAAAGACACCACTAAAGAAGTGAGACTTGCTTCTATAATAGAATTTAACTCGTTCCTAACTAACAGAAGCTAGGGTTAAATTAACAACATTTTGCTTTGAGGTTCGTTTTTTCTAATAATGATTTAAATATTAACGCGTTTTCCTTTAGGATACTTTAAAGAAAAGGAATGTTCTACCTTTTCGGTTTCACCAGACTGTAATTTTATATTCCATTTTAGAATACCTTTATCCTTATCATAAATTGATGAACCAGTTTCAATATCGTCTAGCTTAATCGCCTTATTCTGCGTAATTGGTATTCTATCTAAAAGCGTTAATGTAATATCAGACTGCTTATTATTTCTTACTTCGATATCATAAGCTTTATAGACCACTTTATTATTTCCTATAAAAGTTGTTTTCTTAAAATTGTTACGCTGTGTGCGTTTAACCACAATATTAGGATCTACACCAAGTGAAATAGTTAAGCTATCTGTTGTTGCGCCAGGATTAATATTTGTTTTACCAGAATAACTTCCTTCAAAATAGACATTAGCTTCAGCTGGTATTAAATTATACTGTTCCCAATTTCCAATTTTTGCAGTTAAAAATACATTTTCATTAAGAACTGGTGCAGCAAAGTATTCGTAGTTAGCTGGTACATTGAATTTATCAATCTCAATTACAGTAACATCTCCATCTGATGGTATGCTATACGTTTTGTCAATCTCGAAGCGTGTATTGGTAATTCCTGTTTCAACTACAATTCCAAGATTATTTATTTTTCTTTCAGATTCATTTTTTAATGAAATGAGTATAACACCATTAGCACCTCTAGAACCATAAATCGAAGTCGTTGACGCATCCTTTAGAACTTTAATTGAAGCTATATCGTCTTGATTAATATTTCTAATTCCATTATTATACGGAACACCATCAATAACATATAAAGGCTCCTCATTTCCATTGACAGAATTATAACCTCTAATTCTAACGTTAGAGTTTACACTTGCAGCCTGACCTGCTAATGTTTCTGAAATATTAGAATAAGACTTTTTTGTTGAAGTGCCATAACCAACTACGACAACTTCTTCTAATTCTGATCCATTATTTAGACTCACATTCATTATACTAGAGTGAATTGGTAATTCCTCAGTTCCCATGCCAACATAAGAATACTGTAATGTTTTACCAATTGTTGTTTTTAAAGAGTAGCGCCCATCAAAATCTGTTGAAACTCCGTTTGATGTACCTTTCTCTATAACATTAGCTCCAGGTAAAGGAAGACCATCATCTGCCGAAGTCACAACACCAGACACTGTTTTTACTAATGGATTGTATTTGTAATTATAACTGCGCGTGGCACGTTGTGATTGGTAACTTCCATAGCTTACAAAATTCAAATACTTAGGGTTTACAATAGGTTTTTCATTATTGGTATTTGGATCGCTTGTAGACAGTACTAAATTGACATCAGACCAGTCACAACCAGAGTTCTGAAAGATATGAGCTTTATACTCTAAACTAAGTGGACTATTTATTTTATCTGCTTTAAGATCATAAATAGGGAACCATCCTGCATTTTTAATATTGTAGGTGATTTGTAAGTTCAGCTCTATCGGTTTGTCTGAATTCAACTTTAGTTTAATTTCACCGGTTTGCACCTTTTCATCTACATTATATTCGGCAAGTTGACTGTTTATAGCTGTCTGGGATTTTCCATAGTTTTCAATCTCTTTATTGGCCTTATTAATATCGCTTTTGAGTTCCGTGACACGGTTTCTGTAATAAGTAGCAAAGGCTTTTAATTGTTCTAGACTGACTACTTTAGTTTCATTGCCTAAGCGTTTATTACTTTGAATAAGGGTGATTTCTTCATTATATCCAGAAATAAGATTGTATTGATAGGCTTTTTTATTATCAAGAACTTTTAATTCTTCTTGAAGCGCCTCAATAGAATCATTTTGTTTTTGCTTTGACAAATAATTGATGCCATAATTAATCGATAGAATTGAGGCGTTTTTTAATCCTGAAATTTGAATACTACTTTCTTGGATATAGGGTGATAACCCTTTAAATGTAAATTCTGAATTTCCAGATTTTAATTTTACAGTTGAAGTACGATTGATTTCAGCACCATCTAGATA
>NZ_CBFHMI010000058.1:0-14407 GCF_965656915.1 Winogradskyella sp.
GCCTGCAACAGATGCAGCAGAATAGACTTAATCTATATCAAATATTTAAAAAGCATTCTATTACAGAATGCTTTTTTATTTTTACACAAAGTGTTTATAATGTACAAGTTTCTAAAAAAGTGGTTTGGTATAAATACTGATACTAAATTATCAGAAGAAGAAAAAATGAAAAAATTCTTAATTGTAGGTTTAGGAAATATTGGTGATAAATACACTAACACCAGACATAATGTTGGTTTTAAAATATTAAACCATTTAGCGGATATAGAAAATATTTCTTTTGAAACTCTAAAACTAGGCGATGTAGCCACTTTAAAAATTAAAGGGCGTACACTAATACTTCTTAAACCTAGCACTTATATGAATCTTAGTGGAAAAGCTCTAAAGTATTGGTTAGATAAAGAAAAAATACCAATAGAAAATCTTTTGATAGTCACTGATGATCTCAACCTTCCGTTCGGAACATTACGATTAAAAACAAAAGGAAGTGATGGTGGGCATAATGGTCTTAAAGATATACAAGATAAACTTCAAACCACTAAATACAATCGCTTAAGGTTCGGTATTAGTGATAGTTTTGGTAAAGGAAGGCAAGTCGATTACGTTTTAGGTGATTGGAGTGATGAAGAAAATTCTAAATTAAAAGAACGGTTTGAAATGTCTAGCAAAATGATAAAATCTTTTGCTTTAGCTGGAGTTAATAATACCATGAATGAATTTAACGGAAAATAAAAAAGACCGCGAATTGCGGTCTTTTTTTATTCAACTATGTCTAAAAGTTATTTTGTACTTTTCTTCTTAAAGTTAAATCTCACCAAAATTTCATGCGTTCCATTACTATTAGTGGTAATCTCATCTCTTGTAGAACTTTCATAAGCATAACCTATATCCATCCAATCGGCAAGGTTAACCATCATAAGACCACTAAAAGCTTCATCAGTTCTGTAGGCGGCACCAAGTTCAAATTTGTCATAAAATCTAAATGCGGCAGTCAAATCTAATGACAATGGAGTACCACTTACATATCTAACCATAGTAGATGGTCTAAACTCTGTGTTATCACTTATGTCAAAGTTATAACCACCAGCTAAGTAAACATGAGCTTCTTGTGTCGCTTGCGTTACCCTTCCTTCAGCTTTATCTATTCGTTCACTGGATAAAATTCTAGGTACAGAAAGTGATACAAAATACTTATCGTGTAATAAGTATGCACCCGCTCCGAAATTAGGTCTGAAACCATTATCAATATTACTTAAAGCAGGATCTACAGGTAAACCTATATTTGATAAATTACCTCTATCTACACTGTAAGTACTTCCACCAGCTTTTAATCCTAAGAATAAGTTCGCAGTTTCAGAAACCTGTAAACGATAAGAAAAGTCAATATTAAAACTTGTTTGACTCTCAACAAATACCTGGTCACTAACTAAAGTCAGACCAAGTCCTATTTTATCTCCCAATGGTTGCGAGTAAAAGAAACTTTGTGTTTCAGGCGCACCTTGTACGCTGATCCACTGACTTCTGAAACTAGAAGTGAAGCTCGTATTTCCATCAGCACCAGCGAAAGCCGGATTAATGACGTTCATTGTATATCTATATAATGTATAGTTTGGTTCTTGCTGAGCATATAATGACCCAAACAAAAGAAATGCAACTATTATTAATGTGTTTTTATAAAATTTCATTGTTTTCATTTATTTATGTTATATGCTATTAAAGAGTTAAATAAAGCCATCCTGTTAATACAGTAACTCCATCACCAGACTGATCTATTTGGTAATAGTAAGAACCTGTTGGCAAAGTTTCACCGTCAGATGTACCTTTCCAGTTGTTGTTATATCCTGTAGTGCTAAAGACTTCTTTACCCCATCTATTAAATACTTTGATTCTAGCCTGAGGAAAACGTTCTGCATTAATAATAATCCAGGTATCGTTTATATTATCATCGTTTGGAGTAAGAACATCGTTAACAATTAAACCGTCACATGCATCTCCAACTCCATTACTATTAACATCTAATTGATTTGGGTTTGGTTCAAATTGACAGTTGTCATCTTCATCTAATACATTATCATTATCGTCATCATCATCACAAATATCTCCTAAACCGTCCATGTCGTTATCCAACTGATCTGGATTGACAGTTGTCACACAATTATCTACATCATTTAATACACCATCATTATCCATATCATCGTCACATACATCACCTATTCCGTCGCCATCAATATCGGACTGATCTACATTTGCAGTCAATGGACAGTTGTCCTCGTCATTTGGAATGGTATCACCATCCTGATCATTAGGATCTCTAACACCACAAACTTCTAATGTAAGTGCGTTAACCACACCTCCATCAAATGCTCCAAAAGTATCGTTGATTGTTATTGTCCAGGTTCCATTAGAAAAGTCACCATTAAAGTCATTTAAATCTCCTTCTGGAATAAACGAACCATCGTAAGGTGCAGCTCCAGCCGTTATAGCTATATCTGCATCCATATCAAAAACTGTAGTCTGGTAATTCTGTCCTCCAAACCCTCCGTTGCCCGAAGTAAGTTCAACTGTTACACCATCTGGGCTAGTTATAAAAATATCTAAATCTGCAGCCCAAGTGTGTTCAATATCTACAGTGACATTAACATCGTTAATAATTAACGCTTCTGTCATTTCTATAGTTGCTGTATACGTTGCATCATCACCTGAATCTGCTATTGTAATTGGAGTATCTGATGAAGATTGTGTTTCACACTCCGTATCACAAATATCTCCAATTCCATTTTCATTAAAATCTAACTGATCTGGATTAGGTGTTTCCGGGCAATTATCTACGTCATTTAATACACCATCATTATCTATATCATCATCACAGACATCACCAATTCCATCTCCATCAATATCAGATTGATCAGTATTTGCAGTATCAGGACAGTTATCATCATCATTTGGAATACCATCACTATCATTATCCGTTTGTGGGCTACCACAAATTTCTAAAGTCCAACTATCAATAGTACCCGTGTCTAGATCAGCATTATCTGATACATTCAGTTGCCAATCACCACCAGAAAAAGTTCCAATGAGTACACCAAGATCCTCATCTGGAATAAACTCACCAGTAAAAGGAGCTGTACCATTAGCTATATCAGTAGTTGCAGTTGTATTAAAAATAGTATCTACATAATTGTCGCCATCACCACCATTTCTATCTGATAAAACAATTTCTGTTCCATTCGGTGAAATCAATGTGAGTATTAAATCTGAATTCCAAGTGTGCGTAATATTAACAGTCACGCTTATATCTGTAATTAAAGATGTTGTGGGTACATTTATTACGGAACTAATTCCAAGTGTATTATTATCTGGTATAGCCACTGGAGTGTCTGCAGAGTCATAAGACGTACAGAATATATTTGCAGTAGTAAAACTAGCCTCTGAATAAGGACCAGATCCACAATCGTTAACACCTCTAACTCGCCAGAAATATTCAGTTACAATATCTAAAATGGTTACTGTATATGTAGGGTCGTCTACGACAGTGCCAGCGATTATATTTGTAAATGCAGCATCAGTCGCTACGTCAATTTCGTATGCTATAGCGTTAGGATCTGCATCCCATGTAAAGACTGCGTTACTTGCTTCTACATCAGTAGATCCATCTGCAGGAGTTAACAGATTTAATGTTGCTAGGTTTGTATCATAAACATTAAATTCTACATCTGCAGTTTTAGTAATACTACCTGATGTACCTTCTAAAGTAAATGGATAATTATCTACTGCCAAACCACCTGTACCTGATACGGTAACTGTTACAACTGTACCATCTGCACTTGAACTCGTTGGTGAAAAGGTAGCTGTAGCACCTCCTGGTAATCCAGTTGCAGAAAAATCTGTTGTCCCTGTAAATCCTAGGAACGTATTATATGTGAATGTATAAACCACATCGTCTGGCGAACATACATCAATGGAAGAGTCTGCTACATTAAGTACAAATTCAGACTCTTGAATTGAGAAGTTTGTTGGATTTATAGCATAAAATATATTGTTATTTCCTTCTACTTTAACTCTTGCTGTAGCCGTATCTCCTCCTGTTACAGGAACTGTTACATCATAAGATCCATTATTAGGCACATCAGAAGCCATCACAAAAGGATAAGTGAAGCCTCCATCGGTAGATAATAAAATATTTACCGTTGGTGTATTTACATTACCACCATCTGTACCAGCGACATCCCATGTTACTGTTTGGTTAGAACCAGCATCCCAAGTTTCGTTTGTAGTTTGAGATGTTACAACAAAAGGGCCTGCAGCTCCATCAACAGTTACCAACATGGTATCATAATCACTTTGAGGTGTTTGTCCAACACCGTTTGCTTCGCTTCTATCTCTTACAGTTAATGCGAAATTTAAATCTCTTCCAACATTAGAAACTGTTTCCCAAGATGAATTATCTGCTGTTACACCAGGAAAAACCTCTGTTAATTGCCCTGTAACAACTCGCTCAATAATTGGCATGAAACGATCTGAGTCAGTACTTGGTGGTCTAGATCTCCAAACAGCACCTGTTACTTTATCTGGTCCAAAATTTCCAGATGTTGTTGTACCATCATCAATCTGTTCCCATGTATAGGTTAAAATATCTCCACCATCCGCATCTGTTGCGTCTCCACGTAGTACAAATGCAGTTCCAGTTGGAATTATATAGTCTGGTCCTGCGTCTGCAACAGGAGGGTTGTTTGTAATATTAGTACCTACCCAACATGTTCTATTTTGTAAGTTATTTAAAACCTGTAATATCGTGTAGTAATGAAAGTATGGATCTGAATGGTTCTGTACATCATTAGGTCCTGTAATACCCGCATAACCCATAATTGTAGTACCACTACCTGGTTCTGCGTTTACTCCTTGTCCTTCATTTCCTTGAGAGAAGGTATGGTTACCACCCATTTGGTGACCTATTTCATGTGGTACATAATCAATATCAAAGAAATCTGACATATATGGACCACCATCATTATCTAAAAATGAATGTGCTGAGAAACCACTACCTTTTTGATTATCTACACAGACACAACCAATGCAGCCTGCATTACCGTTATTGCCACCGTAATGAAATAAATGGCCTATGTCGTAATTTGCTTCTCCTACAATAGACGTTAATGTGTTTTGAAGTTCACCATTAAAAGCACCAGCATAAGGATCTGTTGCTGCATCTGGGAAAATTATTTCAGTTCCTGTTACTAAGGTAAAAGAAACTGCCATATCTACCTCAAATACCTCATTAGATCTGTTTAATGTTGATACTACCTGTGCTAATGCATCTTCTTGTGCACCACCATTACCAGCATCACCATCATCCCAAAAGTTAGTATATTCTGCAGTAGTAGAAATTGCTATTCTAAACGTTCTTAAGGTTTGATCATTTGCATCTCTACCCATTAGATTTGAAGTGTCTATAGGAAAAAACTCATCTTCTGTTAAACAATCAAATTCTTTTAAGCCTGCTGTTCTCACCTCTCTACTGTACACAATATAAGACGTGTTGTCTGTTTTGCTTAAAGGCACTGTAAAATTCATTGGTGCATCAGGATAAGTAATCATAGTTTGAAGTCCCTGAGGTGTTACACTAAAGCGTGCTCTAGTACCAGCTTTTTCAGTACTAAAGCCTAAGTATGTTTTAATGTCTGGGTAAAGTTCTGATAATTCTTCCGATAAAATTGGCGCCTCTACAACCATAAATTCCTCTAATTCACCTTGAATATTAGGAAGATAAACTCTAGAATTTGAGAGTGTTGTTGTGGCTGACCTTAATGGTGCGTTCGCCAATTCTGCTTTAAACGCATCTATGTCTAATTGATACGTTTCATAAAATTTTTGATTTAGGTTAGATTGATTATCACTATTCAATGCGGATCTAACAATTTTTTGCCAATAGCTTTGTTGAGCTACTACGGAAAATACCGATAAAAACATGGATAATGACAAAACAAAATGTAGCTTTGTTTTCATAAGTGTTCGTGTAGAAAATTAAAATTCCTCGAATTTATAATTTTTTTAACAAACACGAATTAGAATAGTGAAAAAATATTGAGATATAATTCGAAAATTGCATTGGTCACAAATTCTCCCACAGTAATTACAATTGGAACCTTTGATGGTGTGCATGTAGGACACCAAAAAATATTGAATAAAGTTGTTAAAACTGCTGAATCAAATAATTGTACACCTTTGGTTTTAACGCTTTTTCCTCATCCTAGAATGGTGTTACAAAAAGATGACTCTATCAAATTATTAAACACTATAGAAGAGCGAATTGATATTTTAAAATCTTATGGTATTAAAGAAGTCGTCGTTAAAGAATTCACTAAAGAATTCGCCAATCTTTCTGCTGAAAACTACGTTAAATCCATATTAGTTGATGAATTAAAAGCAAATATTATAGTCATAGGTTACGATCATCATTTTGGAAAAAACAGGAGTGCTAATATTAATAACTTAAAGGCTTTTGCAGCCACATACAATTTTAAAGTCAAAGAAATTTCTGCGCAAGATATAAAAGATGTTACCGTTAGTTCAACAAAAATTAGAAACGCCTTAAATGCGGGACAAGTAAGTTTAGCCAATTTATACTTAGGTTACAATTACTTTATCACAGGAACTGTGATAAAGGGAAAAGGATTGGGCAGAACTTTAGACTTCCCAACTGCAAATATTAAAATAAAAGAATCCTATAAATTAATTCCACATGATGGTGTTTATGTTGTTAAGTCAGAAATTAATGGTGAAACTACCTTTGGTATGATGAATATAGGCACTAATCCAACAGTAGATGGAAAGTCGCGTTCTATTGAAATCCATTTTTTTAGTTTTAACAGCAATATTTATGACGAGATATTAAAAATTGAATTTTTAAAACGTATTCGAAATGAACAAAAATTTAAGAATCTTGATGAGCTTAAAAACCAACTTAGAAAAGATATGGCGTTTGCCTTAGAGTTTATTACTTCAAAAAATGAATAGATTTTATTTTAAACATATCGATAATTCCGGACTCATAGTTTTTAGAATTATTTTTGGTTTATTATGTTTTTTAGAATCTGTTGGCGCCGTAGTTATAGGTTGGGTGAAACGTACTCTTGTTGAACCTGATTTCACCTTCTCTTTTATTGGATTTGAATGGTTACAACCGCTTCCTGGAGATTGGATGTATGTCTATTACGTTGTGATGGGCATTTTTGGTTTACTCATAATGGTTGGTTATAAATATCGATTTAGCATGTTTATGTTCGCAATAATGTGGACGGCGACTTATCTGATGCAAAAATCTAGTTACAATAATCATTATTATTTGTTGTTTATTTTAAGTTTTTTAATGGTGCTTCTACCAGCAAATCGTTATGCCTCTATCGACGTAAAACTAAATCCATCATTAAAACGCATATCCATGCCAAGCTGGTGCAAATGGGTTTTTGTTATTCAATTATTTATACTTTACACCTATGCTTCAATTGCAAAACTTTATCCAGATTGGTTAGACACGTCAGTTGTTGCATTGCTGATGCAAAACAAGATCAATTATCCTTTAATTGGTGAGCTTCTCCAACAGAAATTCGTTCATTATTTTATCGCTTATGGTGGCATTTTATTCGATGGTCTAATTATTCCATTATTACTCTTTAAACCAACGAGAAAGCTAGCATTTTTTGGCTCTATCTTTTTTCATCTATTTAATTCTATTGTCTTTCAGATTGGTATTTTCCCTTACCTATCTTTAGCTTTTAGTTTGTTCTTTTTTAATCCAAAGATTATTAGAAATATATTCTTAAAACAAAAACCATTATACAATGCTGATAAGATAATTATTCCGAAATATCATAAGATACTGCCTACTGCTTTTGTTATTTATTTTGTGATTCATATTGCATTGCCTCTAAGACATCATTATTTTAAAGATGATGTACTCTGGACCGAAGAAGGTCATAGATTAGCTTGGAGAATGATGCTGCGCGCAAAAAACGGAAGTGCGTCCTATAGTGTTATCGATAAAGCAACAAATAATGCTATTCCTGTAAATCTAAATGATTATCTAAATGCAAAACAAATTAGAAATGCCACTACAAAACCAGATATTATCTGGCAATTTGCACAACATTTAAAGCATCGGTTTGCCGAACAGGGAAAAGATGTAGAAGTTTATGTACGCGCTTTCATAAGTGTAAATGGCAAACCAATGAAACAACTTATTGATCCTAAAGTAGATCTTGCCAGTGAAGAGTGGCATCATATGAAACATCACGATTGGATCTTACCTTCAAAATAGAACTCATTTTATTTTTATCTGGTTAAATTCTTATTACTTTTGTTGCTTGATTTTTGTTATGCTCACTAGCTTCAAACTAAATTCACAGTTATGTTACAGGTTACATTTATAAGAGACAATAAAGCGGATATTATTGCAAGATTAGCTAAACGTAATATCGATGCTACTGAAATGATCAATGATGCCATTGCATTAGATGAGGACAGAAGAACTCTTCAAACTAAATTAGATAACACTAAAGCAGAATCTAATACCATCTCTAAAGAAATTGGTAACCTGTTTAAGTCTGGTGAAGCTCAAAAAGCAAATATTCTTAAAGAAAAAACAAAAACGCTTAAGGAAACCACCAAGCAATTAGAGCAAGAGCTTAATGATAAAGTTAATGCACTTGCCGAATTACTTTACATAATTCCTAACGTTCCTAATACTAGTGTTCCTAGTGGTAATACAGAAGATGACAATGAAGAAACATATAGAGAAGGTGATATCCCACAATTACATGATGGTGCACTACCACATTGGGAACTAGCCAAAAAATATGACATCATTGATTTTGAATTAGGTAATAAAATTACTGGTGCTGGTTTTCCGGTTTATAAAGGAAAAGGAGCAAGGTTACAGCGTGCTTTAATTACCTATTTTTTAGATAAAAATACTGAAGCAGGCTATACAGAATATCAAGTACCACATTTAGTTAATGAAGCCTCAGGATTTGGTACTGGGCAATTACCAGATAAAGAAGGGCAGATGTATCATGTCACTGCAGACAATTTGTATTTAATCCCTACTGCAGAAGTGCCTGCTACAAATATTTTTAGAGATACTTTATTAAACGAAAGTGATTTACCGATTTCAATAACAGGCTATACACCATGTTTTAGACGAGAAGCTGGTAGTTATGGAGCGCATGTTAGAGGCTTAAACCGTTTACATCAATTTGATAAGGTAGAAATATTGAGAGTTGAGCATCCTAATAATTCTTACAATGCATTAGATAGTATGGTTGAGCACGTCAAAGGTATTCTTAAAGAACTGAAATTACCATACAGAATACTTCGTCTATGTGGTGGTGATTTAGGTTTTACCTCTGCACTCACATATGATTTCGAAGTCTTTTCTACAGCACAAGATCACTGGTTAGAAATTTCTTCGGTATCAAATTTTGAAACTTTTCAGGCCAACCGTTTAAAGTTACGATTTAAAAATAGTGATGGTAAAAACGAACTCTGCCATACCTTAAATGGTAGTTCATTAGCTTTACCTAGAGTAGTGGCTGGCATACTAGAAAATTATCAAACCGAAAATGGTATAAAAGTACCAGAAGTTCTTATTCCATATACTGGTTTTGATATGATTTCTTAGACAATTAAACCTCACCTTTTCGTCTCATTTGTTAAATAAATGTGTATTTCGTCGATTTTTTACGCATTTCTTCGTTTATTTCGAATATTTTTAAGATGTTAGTTATCCCAAATTTAGCGTTAACCTAATTATGAAAAATATAAAGCGACTTGTATTACTTATTACTTTAATAGTAATGGCTTACAAAGTTCTATTTTAACTATAATTTAGATTATAGTATGGATTAAAAAACCACGACAGAATAACTGAATCATTTTTTATAACGAATAATGGTTAATAGCACATTTATTTTGCTGGTCAAAATGCCTAAACTTAAAGTTTAGGCATTTTTTTATAAAAACATTTACAAAATCTACTTACAGCATTTGTTATATTTACACAAAGTGAAATTATGAGCAGGTCTTTTCTAGTTATTATATGCTTCTTATTTGGTCTTGGGACATCTATGGCCCAAGAGAGTGAGGTGCTTGCAGATAATTATTACAAGCGTGGAGAATTTAAGAAGGCTCTAGTCATATATCAAAATCTCAACAAGGCAAAACCTTACAGCTATAAGTATATTTATAAGCTAGTGGAGACCTACCAACAATTAGAACAGTTTGACGAAACCGAAAATTTATTAGTACAACGTTTAGAGAAAAGACGAAATCCAACCTTAGTAGTTGAATTAGGTTACAATTATCAGCTAAAAGACAGTTTAAATGTTGCTAATAAACTCTATGAAGAAGCTATCGCTTACATAGACGAAAAACCAAATTACATCTACAGTATTGCTAAGAAATTTGAAGACCATTCTCTATTAGACCAAGCCGTTAGAATTTATAATAAAGCCAAAATCCTAACGCCAGATAAGAATTTTAGCATTCAATTAGCGCGTATTTACGGAGATCAGGGCAATATTGAGCAAATGTTCAGTAATTATATTGATTACATTGCTTACAGACCTAATTATTTAAATAATATTAAACGCGCTGTAAGTGATTTCATTTCAGAGAATAGCAACAACGAAAACAATATCTTTTTAAGGCGATTACTGCTTAAAAAAATACAGCAACAACCAAGCCCTTATTGGTACGAATTATTAAGCTGGCTATACGTACAAGAACGAGCCTATTATAAATCCTTTATTCAAGAAAAAGCACTTTACAAACGTAATCCTGAAAGCTTAGATCGTATCATTGAACTTGCCGTTACAGCACTTAATGATGATGATTCGGAAACTTCAAAAGACATTTTCAATTATATATTAGAAACGACACAAGATGCCAGTACGGCATTAACAGCACATCAGTATATCTTAGAAATAGATACCAAGAATGCTTCAGCAAAAGCATTAAAGAAAATTGATGAAGCTTATAATACCTTATTTAATGAATTTGGAAAGTCTGAACTCACCCTAGCACTACAATTAGCTTATGGTCAGTTTTTAGCTTTTTACCTAAAAGACACTGATGCGGCAACAAAATTCTTACGTCAAAGTTTAAAACAAAATATATCAGAATTTCAAGAGGCAAAAGTTAAACTGCTATTAGCTGACATATTAGTACTCCAAGAAAAATTCAATGAAGCTTTAATTTTTTATTCCCAAATACAAGCGAATTTAAAAAACAGCACCATTTCACAAGAGGCAAGGTTTAAAGTGGCAAAAACCAGTTATTATAAAGGTGACTTTGATTGGGCAGAATCACAATTAAAAATTCTAAAATCATCAACATCGCAACTCATAGCCAATGATGCGTTAGATTTAAAACTTTTAATTTCTGATAATAAATATGAAGACAGCACACAAACAGCCTTAAAATTTTATGCAAAGGCAGACCTTTTGGTTTTTCAGAACAAAACAGACGATGCCATTTCTCTTTTAGATAAAATTTTAGAAGAACATAAAGGTGAAAGTATTACTGACCAAACCCTTTACCAACAAGCTAAACTTTTTGAACAAAAAAAGCAATACGATAAAGCTGAAGCAAACTATCTGGAAATTATCAAAGATTGGAAAGAAGATATTTTAGCGGACGATGCACATTATTATTTAGCAGAGCTCTACAACATACATTTGGCAAAACCAGAAGATGCTAAACAACTCTACGAAAAAATTATTTTTGAGTTTGAAGACAGTATTTACTACATAGATGCTCGAAAGAAGTTTAGGGTGCTTAGAGGTGATAGTATTAACTAGACTAAATTCATACTTTTGCACCTTAATATAAAACGTAAACAATGATTATATACAATGTTACGGTTAATGTCGACAAAGCGATAAATAAAGAATGGCTAGAGTGGATAAAAGAACATATTCCACAAGTATTAGCAACGGGTAAATTTAAAGAAGCAAAACTGACCAAGGTTTTGGTAGAAGATGAAGAAGCAGATACCTATTCCATTCAATACAGAGCGCATAGTAGAGAAGCCTTAGAAGATTACTACACTGATGATGCAGAAGGGCTCAGAAAAGCCGGCTTAGAAAAGTTCGCGGATAAAATGCTAGCTTTTAGAACAGAATTAGAGGTTATAGATGAATATTCAGTGAGTTTTAATTAAGTTCCTCATATGAAAACCAACGACATCATATATAAACATAGAGAAAAAGTAAAATATATCAGCATATTAATGTTTGGTGTTGGTATTACTATGGCTTACTTTTATTATGGCATTGAACCTCACGAAACCATAGGTGGATTTCTTTGCGGTCTTGGGCTTGGCTTGTTCTTAATCTATTTTGCTATCAAAAAATCAGAAAACAACAACTAAAAGTGTCAAACCAAAACCAAGTTAAAGCAAAAAAACATTTAGGTCAGCATTTTCTTAACGACGAAAATATTGCCGAGAAGATTGCCAATGCTATATCGTTAGATGGATACAAGGATGTTTTAGAAATTGGTCCGGGAATGGGTGTTTTGACCAAGTATTTGCTAAAAAAAGATATCACCACACATGTTATAGAGATAGATAGGGAATCGGTTGAATACTTAAAGAACAACTATCTTAATCTTGCCAATCGCATTTACGACAAGGATTTTCTAAAACACGATTTAACTCAGATTTTTGAGGATAAACAATTTGCTATAATTGGTAATTTTCCGTATAATATATCAACACAAATTGTTTTTAAAACCTTAGAAATGCGCCATCAGATTCCTGAGTTTTCAGGTATGTTTCAAAAGGAAGTAGCGCAACGCATCTGTTCCAAGGAAGGCTCTAAAGTTTATGGTATTCTGTCGGTTCTTACACAAGCATTTTATGATGCTGAATATTTATTTACGGTACCACCTTCGGTTTTTAATCCACCACCAAAAATAGACTCTGGCGTATTACTCCTTAAAAGAAAAGAAGATTTCACATTACCATGCGACGAAAAATTATTCTTTAAAGTCGTTAAAACAGGATTTCAACAACGTAGAAAAACATTACGCAATAGTTTAAAAACTTTCAATCTTTCCGATAATTTAAAAGCAAATACTATCTTTGGACAGCGACCAGAACAATTAAGCGTTTCACGGTTTATTGAACTCACGTCGTTGATTGAAAATGACACAAACTAAATTCACTGTCAGTGCAAGTAAGAAGAATGTAGCATCTCTTCAATTTTTCTTTTTGATTAAAGAGATTGCTTCATTACATTCGCAATGACTACACCAACAAAGTGGAAGACATCCAAGATAACATACAATTTCAGCTTACGGAAGAACTTATTGAAAAGGTCGAGGTTCTTGTCGAAGACCAAAACGATAAAGAGCTTAAAACCTTACTCAATGAGTATCACTATGCTGATATTGCTGAAATTCTCGATGAGTTAGATCTCGACGATGCGGTGTACCTTATTAAACTTCTCGATTCTGAAACCACGTCAGATATCCTTATGGAAATTAATGTGGACAATCGTGAAAAAATACTCGAAAATTTATCCACAAAAGAGATTGCGGAAGAAATTGAAGAGTTAGATACTGATGATGCAGCAGATATGATTGCTGAACTTTCTGAAGAACGACAAGCTGAGGTAATTTCTAAAATTGAGGATGACGAGCATAGAGAGGAAATCCAAGAACTTTTAGCTTACGATGAAGATTCTGCTGGTGGTCTTATGGCTAAAGAACTAGTGAAGGTTTATGAGACCTGGACCGTTGCAGGCTGTTTACGCCGAATTAGAGGACAAGCTAAAGATGTTACCAGAGTACACTCAATATACGTAGTAAATAAACAAGAAAAATTAATTGGGCGTTTGTCTCTTAAGGATTTAATCGTTGCAAAAAGCGAGCAGAAAATTGCCGATATTGCTAAAGACAACGTGGATTGGGTGAATGTGCATGATGATGCAGAAGACGTGGCAAAAGTCATGGCTAAATATGATTTAGAAGCTATTCCTGTTGTAGATAATAAACAGACCTTGCTCGGAAGAATTACCATTGATGATATTGTAGATGTTTTAAAAGAAGAAGCAGAAAAAGATTATCAATTAGCAGCTGGTATTACTGGAGATGTTGAAGCCGATGATAGCATTCTTGAACTTACCAGAGCACGTTTACCTTGGTTATTTCTCGGTTTGGTAGGTGGTGTAGGAGCCTTTATTATTATGGAAGGATTTCAGGAATCCTTTAATCAGTATGCTGTTTTATTTTTCTTCACACCTCTTATAGCTGCAATGGCAGGAAATGTTGGTGTACAATCCAGTGCTATTATTGTCCAAGGTTTAGCTAATGATGATGTAAAAGGAAGCGTTAATAACAGATT
>NZ_CBFHMI010000059.1:0-14276 GCF_965656915.1 Winogradskyella sp.
CACCATAGCCATTTAAGAATTCTAAAACGGACGCGTCTGTTTTTGGTCCAGGAATTATTTCGAATAATTTTAAGTAACGTGCAGGATTAAAAAAGTGTGTTCCGCAGAAATGTTTTTGAAAATCTTCGCTGCGACCTTCACTCATAAACTTAATAGGTATACCAGACGTATTTGATGTGATTAGAGTTCCTGGCGTTCTGTGCTTTTCTAGCTTTTCGAATACTTGCTGTTTAATGTCTAGACGTTCTACAACAACTTCCATAATCCAATCGACATCTGCAACTTTGGCAATATCATCTTCAAGATTACCAGTAGTAATTCTATTTTTAAATGAAGCGTGATAGAGAGGAGCAGGTTTAGATTTTATCGAAGCAGTTAAAGCATCGTTTACCAAACGGTTTCTTACAACCTTATCCTCTAAAGTTAATCCTTTAGCTTTCTCTTTGTCATTTAGTTCTCTTGGCACTATATCCAACAATAAGACATCTACACCAATATTGGCAAAATGGCAGGCAATACCGCTTCCCATAATACCAGAACCAATAATAGCTATTTTCTTTATTCTACGTTTACTCATTATTTTATGGTATGTTCTTTTTGATTATATATTTTTTTATTTGAAATCATATTATTAATTACCTCAGTAACTTCATAAAAATGTTTTAGTTGTTCTTCAGATAGATTTGATTTAATGGTTTCATTAAAAATCAGAACTCTTTCTTTGGAATATTCGCGTTTTTCTCTTCCAAATTCTGTTAAGTGAATTAGGACTCCACGACCATCTTCTGGATTAGGCTTACGAAGAATTAATCCTTTTTCCTGCATCGTTTTTAATGTGCGTGAAAGACTTGTTGCTTCCATACCCATTTTTGGTCCAAGTGATGTAGAAGGAGTTCCTTTTTCCGGATCTATACTTAACAAAGCAAAGCCAGTGGCCATAGTTGTATCAAACTTAGAAGCTTCTTCGTTATACATTTTATTAACCGCTAACCATGTGGTTCTCAGTACGTAATCTATAGTTTTATCTTTCATACTTTTTAGCAAGTACCCAAAGATAGTAAAAAATACTATGCACGCATAGTATTTTTAAAAAATTATGCACGCATAGTACTTTATGTGGATAGAAAATGAGTTTAAATAAAATTGATTAATTAAGAACGGTATATTTTTTCGTATAAAGCATCATACTTTTTTCTAATGACACTTCGCTTCATTTTCATAGTAGGTGTTAAATGCCCATCATCAATAGACCAAACTTCTGGAGTTAATTCGAAACGTTTAATCTGTTCCCATTTACCGAAGTTTTTATTGTATTTATCCACTTCTTTCTGGATACGTCTGATAACAATGGCTGAAGTAGCAATTTCTTTTTCAGAACTTCCTATATTATGTTCTTTATGTTCTATCCAGTCTCTTACGAAATCAAAATTGGGTTGTATAATGGCGCCAGGCATTTTCTCACCTTCACCAACAACCATGACTTGTTCTATAAATAATGACTGTTTTAAATCATTTTCTAGTAGAGTAGGAATGATATATTTCCCTCCAGAGGTTTTAAACATTTCTTTTTTACGACCAGTAATTTTTAAGAATCCATCTTCATCAATTACACCTTTATCACCTGTATGAAAATATTTTCCTGTCATTACACCTGCTGTTTTTTCAGGATCTTTATAATAGCCCATCATTACATTAGGGCCTTTTATTAATATTTCTCCATCTTCGGCAATCTTAACTTCCACATTTGCTATGGGTTTACCAACTGTACCTACTTTATAATGAGCATCATTATACATCCCAACAGATACTACAGGAGACGTTTCCGTTAACCCATAACCTTCCATAACTTTCATATTTGCCGCACCGAAAATTCTAGCCAATCTAGGCTGTAAAGCTGCACTTCCAGAGACCATCGTCCCTAATTCGCCGCCAAGTGCTTCGCGCCATTTACTAAATATGAGTTTATTGGCAATTTTTAATTGAAATTCGTACCAACTACCATTAGCACCATAGGGTTCCCAGCGCTCTCCTAAACGCACTGCCCAGAAGAATAATGCTTTTTTGATTCCTGTGAGTTCTTCACCTTTAAGCATAATTTTATCAAAGACCTTTTCTAATAATCGTGGTACAACACTCATAAGATTTGGTTTAATCTCTTTAGCGTTATCACCAATTTTGTCTAAAGCTTCAGCAAAATATATAGATGTACCAGCATACTGATATACATAGATTAAAACACGTTCAAAAATATGACAGATTGGTAGGAAACTTAAAACTCTTGTTTCACCTGTAGGAGGAAGCGGTACTCTTGGAGAACTATCTAGTACGTTGCTTGTAATATTCCAGTGAGACAACATGACTCCTTTTGGTTTACCTGTGGTTCCTGAAGTATATATGATGGTTGCTAAATCTTCTGGCTTAACCCCATCTTTCCTAGTTTCAACATCTGGTTGCGTTGATTCATCTTCACCTAATTTGAATAATTCAGAATAATGTTTGCACCCTTCTATATGGTCAAATGAGTAGACGTCTTTTAGACTTGTATTAGCTCTAACCTTATTGACCTTTTCTAGTACTTCTTCATCTGATACAAAACAATAGATGGATCCGCTATGATTTAAAACATATTCGTAGTCTTCTGCACAAATTGTTGGATAAATAGGAATATTTTGCGCACCAGTTTGAAGAATACCGATATCCATTATATTCCATTCGGTTCTATTTGTAGAAGAAATGACAGCAATTTTGTCATTTTTCTGAATTCCTAATTTTAAAAGAGCTCTACTTACAGCATTTGACTTGTCTAAATACTCTTGAGTAGACATGGCTTCCCATTTACCGTTGTATTTGGTCACAAGTGCAGTAGCATTTGGTTTATGCTTTAATTGGTAGTATGGGAAGTCGAAAAGGCGTTTTATGTCAGTCATAATGGTTTTTCGCAAAGATTAAGTTATATTTTTACGAAAATAGGAAATATGTTAGAAACATTTTAGCAGACTGAAATTATATCTTATGGTTTAATAAGTTTTATTTTTTTTCAATCCACTTCCTTGCATTTACAAAAGCCTCTATCCAGGGTGAAACTTCATCCTTTCTGTCATTTGGATAATACGACCAATTCCATTGAAATATAGAGCGTTCTATATGTGGCATGGTTACTAAATGTCTGCCTGTTTTATCACATAGCATTGCGGTATTAAAATCAGAACCATTAGGATTGTGAGGGTAACCTTTATAACCGTATTTAGCAACAATATGATATTTATCTTCAGCATATGGCAAATCAAATTTACCTTCACCATGAGAAATCCATACTCCCAGAGTATGACCAGCTAAACTCGATAACATTATAGAATTATTCTCCTGAATTTTTACTGAAGTAAAACCACTCTCATGCTTATGAGAATCATTATGAACCATTTTGCCATGAATCTCATGGTCTGGGTTAATTTTTTCTAATTCCATAAAGAGCTGGCAGCCATTACAAATACCAACGGATAAGGTGTCTTTACGGTCAAAGAAATTTTGAATAACTCTATTGGCTTGCTCATTATATTTTATAGCTCCTGCCCAACCTTTAGCTGAACCTAAAACATCAGAATTACTAAAACCACCTACAGCACCTAAAAATTGAATATCTTCTAAATTTTCACGACCAGAAATTAAATCCGTCATGTGCACATCCTTAACATCAAAACCAGCTAAATACATCGCATTTGCCATTTCGCGTTCTGAATTACTTCCTTTTTCTCTAAGTATAGCAGCCTTAGGACGTGGTTGGGTAGTATCTAATTGCGGAAGTTTACCAGTAAATTGTTTAGGAAATGTATAATCTAAAGGTTGATTTTTATAGTTTTCAAAGCGAGAATCTGCCAATTTATTAGCGGTCTGTTTACGATCTAAAAGGTGTGATGTTTTATACCACATATCTCTTAATCGAGATATAGTCATGGTAAACACGTCGTTATTATTGATTACACCTAAAACATCACTTTCTGTAACCTCTCCGATTTTATGAAAATCGATGTTTGCATTGGCTAATTCAGTTTCAATAGAATCATCAATAGATTGAAGTACAATTCCTGCATTTTCTGCAAATAGAATTTTAAAGGAATCCTTTTCTTTAAGACTACTTAAATCTAATTCAGCACCAATATTGTTATCAGTAAAACACATTTCGAGCAGTGTGGTAATTAAACCACCAGAAGCAACATCGTGTCCTGCAACGATTTTATTGTCTTTAATTAAAGCCTGAATAGTATTGAATACCTTTTTAACATAGTTTGCGCTTTTAACTGTTGGAGCAGAATTACCAATTTTATTAACGATTTGGGCAAACGAGCTACCACCAAGTTTAAAGTGATCTTGAGATAAATTGATGTAATAAATAGAACCTTTGTTTTTTTGGAATACAGGTTCTACAACTTTAGTGATATCATTACAATTAGCAGCTGCAGAAATAATGACTGTGCCAGGTGAAAGAACATCTCCATCAGGATATTTTTGCTTCATTGATAAGGAATCCTTTCCTGTTGGTACGTTAATACCTAAATCAATCGAAAATTCTGATATGGCTTTTACAGCTTTATAAAGTCTCGCGTCTTCACCTTCATTTTTACATGGCCACATCCAGTTGGCTGAAAGCGACACACTCTTTAAGTTATCTTTTAATGGTGCCCAAATGATATTAGTTAAAGCTTCAGTAATAGAGTTTCTACTTCCTGCGACTGGATTTATAAGGCCTGAGATAGGAGAGTGGCCTATACTAGTGGCAATTCCTTCCTTCCCTTTAAAATCTAAAGCCATTACACCAACATTATTCAGAGGTAATTGTAATGGACCTACACATTGTTGTTTAGCCACTTTTCCGCCAACAGAACGATCGACTTTGTTTGTTAGCCAATCTTTGCAAGCTACGGCTTCAAGCTGTAATACGTCATCTAGATAATCGTAGAATTTAGTCTTATCATAGGCAACTTCAGAAAATTGCTTATTGACAGTTACATCATTCATAATGGTCTTTGGCGAACTACCAAACATATCTTCTAAGGCTAAATCCATTGGCTTATCACCATTGGTTTTAGACTCAAAAGTAAAACGGTGTTTACCAGTAACATCTCCTACATCATAAATCGGTGAGCGTTCTCTATCTGCTATTTTATGTAAGGTGTCCAAGTGATTTTCAGATATCACTAATCCCATTCGTTCTTGAGACTCGTTACCAATAATTTCTTTAGCAGAAAGTGTTGGGTCTCCTATAGGAAGTTTATCTAAATTGATATGTCCACCTGTATCTTCAACCAATTCCGATAAGCAATTTAAATGTCCGCCAGCACCATGGTCGTGAATAGAAACAATATGGTTTTCTTCACTTTCTACCATGCCTCTAACGGCATTAGCAGCACGTTTTTGCATTTCTGGATTAGAACGCTGTACAGCGTTTAATTCAATACCAGAATCAAATTCACCAGTATCTGCAGATGATACCGCAGCACCACCCATTCCAATTCTGTAATTGTCACCACCAAGGATAACTATTTTATCACCAGTTTTTGGAATGTCTTTTATTGCTTGGTCAGCTTTTCCATATCCAATACCACCAGCTTGCATGATTACTTTATCGTAGCCAATTTTATCATTAGACTCACTATGCTCAAATGTTAAAACTGAACCACATATAAGAGGTTGACCAAATTTGTTTCCAAAATCTGAAGCTCCATTCGAAGCTTTTATGAGAATATCCATTGGTGTTTGATATAGCCATTGACGCTCAGGGAAAGCTTTTTCCCAAGGGCGTTCTTCATTTAGTCTAGAATATGAGGTCATATAAACAGCGGTACCTGCAAGAGGTATAGATCCTTTTCCGCCAGCAAGTCTGTCTCTGATTTCACCACCAGAGCCTGTAGCAGCACCATTAAAAGGCTCTACTGTAGTAGGGAAATTATGTGTTTCTGCTTTCAGTGATATAACAGATTCAAAGTCTTTAACTTTATAATAATCTGGTATATCTGCGCGTTGAGGTGCAAATTGCTCGACAACAGGACCTTTTATAAAAGCGACGTTATCCTTATAGGCTGAAACAATATCATTAGGATTTTGTTTTGAGGTTTCCTTAATCATTTTAAACAACGACATTGGTTGTTCTTCACCATCGATAACGAATGTACCGTTAAAAATTTTATGTCTGCAGTGTTCTGAATTGACCTGAGAAAATCCAAATACTTCTGAGTCAGTTAATGGTCTTCCAATTTTCTTTGAAACATTTTTTAAATACTGTACTTCGTCTTCGCTTAATGATAAACCCTCTTGTTGATTATATGCCGCGATATCATCAATATTTTGGATATCTTCTGGTTGGATATCAATAGTAAATATATCTTGATTAAGACTTTTAAATTTTTCTGAAATCATTGGGTCAAAATCCTTAAAGGATTCAGAACTAGCTGTAAACTCTTCAATTCGTAGGATATCTTCTATTCCCATGTTTTGCGTAATCTCAACAGCATTTGTACTCCAGGGAGTTATCATAGCTGCTCTAGGACCAACAAAAAAAGCATCAATTGATGCTTGTTCTATTTTTGGCTGATTACCAAATAACCACACTAATTTTGAAATAGTTTCAGTTGATAATTCTTTTGTTGCTTGAACAGCAAATACCTTACTGTTTTGGTTTCCAAAGAAGTGAATCATTTATATGTTGTATTTAATGTGAAAAATAAAAACACAAAGTTAATCGATTTTACGATAAACCAATTAATTTTCATGTAGCAAATAGTGAAGTATTCAACAGGTTTTGAACAAAAAAAGCAGCTGAATTCAGCTGCTTTTTTTGTTATTCAATTATGAGTTTCTTAGTGACGGTTCTTTCGTCTTGTATAAATTTAAAGAGATACAGTCCCGACTTTAATGAACTTATATCAATTTCCATGGATTCATTGATCTTACGAACGAAAACGCGTTTGCCTAAAACATCATATATCTCTATTCTGGTAATAGCATTATTTGAGATAGAAACATTTACGATATCCTTAGCTGGATTAGGATAAAAGCTCAGTGTTGTTTCATATTCAATTTCATCTACTGATAACGTTCCCCAAGGATCTTGAGGGTCTAAATCTCCTCCCCAGATTACTTTTGCTATATATGGATTATCTATAAATGGATTACGATTTCCATAAACAGCTTCCAAATGATCATTGCGATTATTCTCTAGGTCAGAAACCTGATCTAGTGCATTCCATTCTAAAAGAACTTCTAACATGTCTGTAGTACCTTCTTTTGGACCAAATGTGTTAAGTTCTGGTAAACATCTATCTCCATATCTTACATACATATACATCATTATTCGCGCTACATCACCTCTCCATTCGTCGCCAGGATACCAGTTACCACTGCCTACATCGCCAGAATCACCAGAGCCTACGGCAAATAATTTGCTTCCTCTACTACCATTACGTTGTACATCACTAGCTCTTAAATTATGTGGATCTGCTACAATACCCGTAAAAGCATTACTTGTATCTCCCATACCTGGATTAGCATTTGACCTGGCAAAAACGTGCTCTCTGTTATAATCGCAAACATTACCACCAAAATCTTCTTTATCTCTTATTCTTCTATCAGTAATACCATTAGAACAACTAAGATTATCTACAAAGCCATAGACCAATAACACATTCGAATCCGTTGCATCATTTGGGTCTAAATCCATGATTTTGATGTCATCTCTGGCATCACCATACGTATACGTATCAAAATTGGTGTTATTACTTATTTTAAGTTGTAAGGCATCATACAAATCTTGTCCTGTAAGCGTAAAATCAACATTGTTTTGCCCATTTGAATAATAAGCTTGCTGAGAAAAACTCAGAAAACTATAAAGTAAAAATGCTATAATGTAAACGTGTTTCATAATCAATCTTGAAATTTTGACTTGGGTTAATTTTTTTCTAAAAGTGCCATATAAAATCCATCAAAACCAGACTTATAGGCTAATATTTTTTGGTCTTTAATTAGTTTAAATTCTTGTCCTGCTTCCGAAGTTAAGAAATTTTCTACTTGTTCTTGATTTTCAGACGGCAGCACTGAGCAAGTTGCATATACCATTTTACCACCAGGTTTTACCATTTTAGAATATTGTTGTAAAACTTCAGCTTGTGTTTTCTTTATATTATCTACAAATTCTGGTTGTAATTTCCACTTAGCGTCTGGATTACGTCTTAATACTCCTAAACCAGAACAAGGTGCATCAATTAATAATCGATCTGCCTTACCATGTAATTTCTTAATGGGTTTTGTAGAATCAATAACCTTCATCTCAATATTATGTACACCATTTCTACGCGCTCTAATTTTGAGTTTCTTTAATTTACTTTGGTAAATATCCATAGCAATTATTTGACCCTTGTTTTCCATAAGCGATGCTAAATGCAAAGTTTTACCACCTGCACCTGCACAAACATCTACAACTTTCATGCCTGGTTTAACATCTAAGAAATCGGCCACTAGTTGAGAAGAAGCGTCTTGTACTTCAAACCAACCATCTTTAAAGGCTTGTGTCATAAAAACATTTGCTCGCTCTTTTAGCTTTAATGCTGATGGATGATTAGGCAAAAATTCGGTTTCTATATCTTCAGATTGTAACTTGAGTTGTAAGTCTTTTTTATTGGTTTTAAGCGTATTTACACGCAAGATGACATCTGCCTGTTCATTCTGCTTGGCCATTTCTTTGGTCCACTCAGCTTCACCTAATTCTTTTACGCCTAATTCGTCAATCCAATCTGGTACCGATTCTTTAAACTTTCTAATTTTCGACAATTCATCAAAACGGCCTTTAATTTTTCGTGAAGGTGTATTTGTAAAATATTTCCAATCAGGTAACTTAATTCCTTTTAAGGTTGCCCAAACTGCAAAGATTCTCCAAAGATTATCTCTTTCGTAGGGAGCTTTTACATCAGCGATTTCTGCATAGAGTCTTCGGTAACGCACTATTTCATATACCGTTTCGGCTACAAAGCCTCTGTCGCGACTTCCCCAGCGTTTATCGCGTTTAAGCAATTGTTGAATTACTTTATCTGCATATTCGCCTTCATTGAAGATTTTGTGTAAACCATCAATTACCGCAAAGCATAAATTTCTGTGTAGTCGCATTTTATTTAGTTCTCAGTATTCAGTCACAGCTTACAGTATTAAAGTAAACTATATTATCAATTAAAAAATTGAGCGTGCAAATGTACGTTTTAATGTTTATTTGTTGAAGGGTTTAACGGTTAATTCCTTATCCTTTTTTATTTTTAGAAAAAATTAAACTATGAGATTGATTGCACTATTATTCTTATTTGTATTCTTTAATTCATGTAAGGACGATTTTAGAAGATCTTCAAATGTTACCACAATTCTTATTGAGCCAATTGTTAATGATTCCACATTAAGCGTTAGAGCTTTAGATTTCAATGATGATTTTATTTTTTATGGAAGTGCAGACCATTTTGGTAAGCACGCTCTAAACGCACAATTTAAAATTAACTTAGATGATTTTTCAACTAATAACGGTAAAACGCATTATAAAAATGTAATAACGTATGAAGATCATCCATTACATTTTAGAGCTATAAAGGAGATAGAAGGTAATCTGTTTGCAATTTCAATTGGTAATCCTGCACGACTATATAAATTGTACAGAAAATCTAATCAACCTAAATTAGTTTATGAGGAAATAAATGAAAAAGTATTCTATGATTCTATGAACTTCTGGAATACTAATGAAGGTATTGCAATGGGTGATCCTACAGATGATTGTATGAGTATTATTATAACCAGAAATGGTGGAGAATCATGGGCCAAAATTTCTTGTAATGACTTACCTATAGCCAAAGAAGGAGAAGCTGCTTTTGCGGCAAGTGATACTAATATTGCTATTGTAGGTAATCATACGTGGATTGCTACAGGAGGCAAAGCAAGTCGTGTATTATATTCTCCAGATAAGGGTAAATCTTGGCAAGTCTTTGAGACTCCTATTATACAAGGTAAAGAAACCACGGGAATGTATTCTATAGATTTTTATGATGAATTAATTGGTTTTGCTATTGGAGGTGATTACACCAAGCCACATGATACTATAGCTAATAAAATTAAGACTACAGATGGAGGGAAAACTTGGGATGTAGTAGCAAACGAAGAAAGTCCTGGTTACAGAAGCTGTGTACAGTATATACCTAATAGAAAAGGAAAAGAACTAGTAGCTGTTGGGTTTAAGGGTATTGACTTTAGTAATGATTCTGGCGAGACTTGGAAACATTTGAGTGATGAAGGCTATTATACCATACGGTTTGCGAACGATTCGGTGGCATATGCCGCAGGGAGAGGACGCATAAGTAAACTTATTTTCAGGTAATAAAAAAAGCAGCAAAATGGCTGCTTTTATTTAATTTCTTCTATTTCCTCGTTTTTCTCTAAACTCTCTAAGTCGCTCTAATAGTATTTTATTAAATTGATCTTCGGCAGCTTTTAATCGTATAATTTTCTCAGCGGAAATCACCTTTTTTAAATCTGAAACGAGTTTTTGTTTTGCGGCATGCATTTCGTCTTCTGCATTAATAAGCTTTTCTAATAATTCATCAGCTTCATTATCTGAGACATCACCTTTTCGCATTTTCATTTTTATAGTTCTTAAATCCTCTGATTTAATTTTTTCAACCTTAGCTTCAAAGGCATTATATATAGGCCAAAACTGTTGTGCTTCCTCAGCTGTAAGACTTAATTTTTCTGTTATAAAGGCTACTTTTTGGGCTTTTATTTTTTCTTGCATTTCTTTTCTTCCGCCTTGAGCAAAACTCGAAATACTAAATAGCAATAGTACTATTGGGATTAATTTTTTCATTATAAGTGTTCTTTTTATTCTAAAATTGCTTCTATATCTACATTATCTAATAGATAATTCTCTAAGTTCTCTTCGCTGTAAGAGGTTTCAGTTATCGTGAAATCATCTTCAAGCATATCAGCTTCTAATAATAGCTGAGCTATATCGTAAGTGTCTAAATCACTATTTTGAAAATAAGCTTCTACCATTTCTCCGGTTAGTTCATCTGTTTTTTCAACATTAATAAATATTGCAAATAATAATAATAGAGAAGCTGCAATACCTGCTACATAATAAAAGGATTGACGTGCAAAAAGATGGACTACAGGTTTGTCATTAGTATTTAGCGTATCCAATATTTTACCTTCAACCGCATCAAAATAATCAATAGGAGTAGTAAACCCTGGTGAATTTATATCTTCTATTGTATCTGGTTCTTCGATACGGCTAAAGAGTTTATCTTCAACCGAATCAAAGTATTTTTCTGGGGTTTTAAAACCAGCAGACTTAACAGTATTTAATTTATCTTTTCTCACGTTATGCTGAACTTATTTCAGTATCTATATCTATGACTTCAAATTAGTGAAATGGTTTAATCTGAAGTTAAAAAGCCTTTAATTTTTTTAACTGCTAAGTGATAAGATGCCTTCAAAGCTCCTTCACTGGTGTCCAAAATTTCAGACATGTCTTTATATTTTATGTCGTCAAAATATTTCATATTAAAAACAAGTTGTTGTTTTTGAGGCAGTGATGCAATGGCTTTCTGTAATTTTAACTGAATATCTTCACCTTCAAAATAGACATCAGCGGTTAGATTATTAATAGCATTATTTTGATGTTCTTCATTTGTAATTTGTAATCGCTTAGCAGTTTTATTTATATGCGTAATAGATTCATTAGTAGCAATGCGATACAACCAAGAGTACAATTTACTCTCTCCTTTAAACCTATCAATACTGCGATATACTTTAATGAATGTGTTTTGCAACACATCATCTGCGTCATCATGACTCAATACTATTTTACGGATATGCCAATACAAACGTTCTTTATAGAGTTGCAATAACTCTCTAAACGCAGCTTCTTTTGATTTAGGATCTTGTAAGCGTAATATGAAATCCGATTCGTTGATCAAATAATTGAGTTTGGTAGTAAGACTTTACAAATTACTAAAAGTTTAATTGAACTGAATTTAAATTTTTTAACAGTATTTACGCTCTATTGGAAATCAGTAAGTTACGATTAATAAATACGATAAAAAGCAAAAAAATACGATAAAAAGCATATTTTTCTTGTTTGGTACTTTATTTTGTTATATGTTTGACACAGCTTAACCTATAACCGTTACCAGTGTCCCCAAATCTGGTAACAAACAGAGAAGGATGCATGTAAAAGTGCATCCTTTTTGATTATAAAAATTAAGTGTATTTTGTTTAATCGAAACTTTGCATTTCAACTAACTTCCTGTAAACACCATTCCTGGCAATTAATTCTAAATGTGAGCCTTGTTCTGCAATTTCCCCTTTTTGCATAACTACAATAAGATCTGCATTTTGAATAGTGGAAAGTCTATGTGCTATAACAATAGAAGTTCTGTTTTTCATCATATTCTCTAAAGCTTCTTGTACTAAACGTTCACTTTCAGTATCTAAAGCCGAAGTGGCTTCATCTAAAATCATTATTGGAGGGTTTTTAAGAACAGCTCTGGCAATACTCAAGCGCTGTTGTTGTCCACCAGATAATTTACCTCCGGAATCACCAATATTGGTTTCAATACCATTTGGTAGATCTTTTACGAATTCCCATGCGTTAGCAATTTTAAGTGCTGCAACAATGTTATCATCACTGGCATCTTCGCGTCCTAAAAGTAGATTATTCTTTATCGTGTCATTAAAAAGAATTGAATCTTGAGTTACTAAACCAATTAAGCCTCTCAGTGAATGTTTTTTGAGATCCTTTATATTTTTTCCATCTATGGTTATACTACCTTCATTCACATCGTAAAAACGTGTTACCAAATTAGCAATGGTACTTTTTCCACTACCAGATTGGCCTACTAAAGCCACGCTTTTTCCTTTTGGCACTATTAGTGAAAAGTTCTTTAAAACCAGATCGTCCTGATATTTAAATGAAATAGCATTGAGTTTAATGTCACTATTAAAATCTTGCTTGTCAAGGGCGTTTGGAACATCCTCTAATGGAGAAGATGTATTTAAAATTTCTAAAACTCTATCTGCGGCGGCATTACCAGCTCTCACTTTATAACTTGCTTTACTAATGGCTTTAGAAGGAGTGAGAATCTGCCATGCTAAACCTATATAAACTATAAATGCACCACCAGATAAGGTGTTTTCTACCAATACCATACTACCACCATACCATAGTAGTACAGCTATCGTAATAATACCTAAAACTTCACTCATTGGTGAAGCCAGATTTTGGCGGTTCATTAATTTATTTGAAAATCTATAAAACCGACCAGTTGATTTTTGAAAAGCGTCGTTGAATCGTTTTTCGGCATTAAACCCTTTGATAACTTTTAAACCACCCAAGGTTTCTTCCAAAGTCGATAAGAAAACACCTTGTTCTGTCTGTACACGATTAGATTTTTTCTTTAAACTTTTTCCTATTCTTGAAATTATAAAACCAGAAATTGGTACGAAAAGAAAAACAAAAATTGTCAGCTTTACAGACGTAATAAACATGGCAACAATCGCAAAGAGAATAGTTAGCGGTTCTTTAACAATTAACTCTAAGATAGCGAGTAAAGAGTTTTTTACTTCATTTACATCACCAGAAATTCTAGCAATGATATCTCCTTTTTTCTTTTCGGAATAATAGGAAATAGGTAGTCTGGTAACTTTATCGTAAATCTCGTTTCTTAAGTCTTTTAAAACTCCATTTCTTAAAAACGTAATAAAGTATAGGCCCAGATAATTAAATGCGTTTTTCAGTAAGAAAAGTGATATAATTAGAATAATCATATACAATAACGAACGCTGAGCTCCATACTCTTCTGATGTCGTTGTAATAATATAATTTATATAGTTCTCCGTGTAATCTTTTAAATTCCGAAAACCGTCATAAATTGGTTTTACTTTGACCTTTTTCCCTTCGCCAAATAGTACATTTATCATTGGCATTAAAGAAATCATTGCCAACGTATTAAAGAGAGCATAGAAGATATTAGCAATAATATTTAAAATTCCATAGCGCTTGTAGGGAATAATAAATCGTGCAAGTTTTTTGATATAATCCATTAATTATAAATTCATATCCTTTAGGATGGAATCAATTCTAGTTTCCAACAACTGCTCCGTTTCTTTAAAAGCAGACACATTGGCTAGTTTTGTATTTACACTAATATAAAACTTAATCTTCGGTTCTGTACCACTAGGTCTCAGCGCAATCTTGCTGC
>NZ_CBFHMI010000060.1:0-14244 GCF_965656915.1 Winogradskyella sp.
TTAAAAAGTAGAGGTATCCATAATTTAGTTGATGTCGCAGGTGGTTGTGGTGCAATAAAGAAAACAGACATTCCTAAAACGGATTATGTCTGCCCAACAACACTGAAGTAGCCTATAGGTTTTAATTAGTAAAGCATGTATTGTGTTGAGCGATACATGCTTTTTCTATGTAACAATGGTTACGCATTAAAAGGTTCTATTCTCATAAATTTACATTAATAAATTATCAATGAAATATTTAATTATTATGTCACTCTTTACTTCATTATTTGGTTCCAATACTTCTCAAAGCAACGCCATAAAACTGCTTTCTGCAGAAGAATTTAAAGCACAAGTCGAAAATAAAAACGTTCAATTAGTTGATGTTAGAACTCCAGCAGAGTTTAATAGTGGCCATATTAAAGGAGCAAAAAATATAGATTTCTTTTCGGGTAAATTCAATGTGGAATTTAATAAGCTGAATAAGGAAAAAGCGGTTTACGTCTATTGCAGAAGTGGAAGTCGAAGCAGACAAACCTCAAAAAAATTAGAAGCCATGGGATTTACTGAAATCTATGACTTAAAAGGAGGAATTTTAAGATATTAATATTATAGACATGAGACAGGTATTACTAATAGCCCTAGCATCAGTATTGATTTTGAGTTGTAATGATTCAAAAAAACAAAATTTATCTGCGTACGAAATACAAATGCAAGCCAATAAGCATCCAGGTAAAAAGCTAATGGAAACCAATTGTTATGTTTGTCATAGTCCAACGGCAGGTCATGATGATAGAATAGGACCACCAATGATTGCTATAAAAAAACATTATATCAATGATGAAACCACTAAAGAAGAATTTATAGCAGAGCTACAAGCCTGGATTAAAAACCCAAACGAAACAGACGCTAAAATGCGTGGAGCTGTAAGACGCTTCGGCGTTATGCCTAAGCAAGCGTTTTCTGAGGAAACTATAAAACAAATAGCTGATTATATGTTCGACTATGAGATTGAACAACCTGAATGGTTTGAAGACCACTTTAATGAAGAGCAAGGTAAGGGCATGGGAAAAGGAAAAGGCATGGGAAATGGTCATGGCAAAGGCAAAGGAAAGCACCAACAGCAAGCTAGTACTAATATTGATGATTTACCATATGTTGAGCGTGGTCTTAAGTATGCACTTACGACAAAGGCTGTTTTAGGTAAGAATCTTATGGGTACAATTCAGAAGAAAGGAACTTTGGAAGCTTTGAGTTTTTGTAATGAACGTGCTTATCCTTTAACAGATAGTATGAGTGTGGTACATAATGCAGTGATAAAAAGAGTTTCAGACAAGCCTAGAAACCAAAAAAACAGAGCTAATACTGAAGAATTAGAATTTATAAATACTTTCAAACAACAATTAGCAAACCAATTAGAAATACAACCAATTGTTAAAGAGAGCGAAGATAATGTACCTGAACAAGATATAAGGCCAGAAGTCATTAATAGATTAACAACTTTATACTCTAATGACAAAGCTACTGGTTATAGTGTAGGTCAGGTCAGAGGCATTTGGAATGTTACCTTTTCAAAATAGAATATTCAGCCTTTATTTTTACTTTTTAGTATCACCTCTGTAACAATAGTTACATTTTTTCATTTAAAAGACTCTAATTTTAAAGAGATTGACTAACCAAACTTTTTAAAATTATCTCATGAAATCACATTATCAAATTTTAGTTATTGGAGGAGGCACAGGCGGCATTATGACTTCTGCAAATCTTTTAGCCAAAGACATATCCTTAGACATAGGATTAATTGAACCTTCAGATTCACATTTTTATCAACCAGCTTGGACACTTGTTGGCGGTGGAACCTACGATTTTGAAAAAACTAGACGTTCAATGGCATCAGTTATACCGAAAGGTGTGGATTGGATAAAAGACTATGCTACGGGTTTTAATCCAGAACAAAATTCTGTATCTACTAAAGAAAATGGTAACATCACATATGATTATCTTGTTGTTTCACCAGGCTTGGTTATGGATACTTCTTTAATTGAAGGGTTAACAGAATCTTTAGGAAAAGGAGTGGTTTGTAGTAATTATACCAACCCAAAGCATACTTGGGAAGTTCTTAGGAATTTTAAAGGTGGTAATGCAGTATTTACGCAACCAACAACACCTATAAAATGTGGAGGTGCGCCTCAAAAAATAGCATATTTAGCAGCAGATTATTTCAAAAAAAATGGATTAAAAAATAGATCAAATGTAGTATTTGCAACACCTGGTTCTGTGATTTTTGGAGTTAAAGAAATTAGAGAGAGCTTAATGCAGGTTATAAGTAAATATGGCATTCATTTTAAACCCTTTTATGCCCCAATTAAAATAGATGGTGAAAACCAAATAGTCACATTTAGAGGTGTTGGTACCGGAGAGAATAAATGTGTGATCAATGAAGATAACGAGTTGAGAGAAATTATGTCTGGAGAATCTATAATTGAAATGCCATTTGATATGTTGCACTTAGCACCGCCACAAACAGCCCCAAAATTTATAAAAGAATCGTCTTTAGTTAATGATACAGGCTGGTTAGATGTAGATAAGCACACGATGCAACACAATAAATATCCCAATATATTTGGATTAGGAGATGTAGCTGCTTTACCTACCGCAAAGACAGGAGCAGCTATTCGTAAACAAGTTCCTGTTGTATCGGATAATATTAGACAGCTCATCGCCTATAATAAAAAAGGCAATAAATCTTATAACGGATATTCATCTTGCCCATTAGTTACTGGTTATGGCAAAATGATTTTAGCCGAATTCGATTATGATAATAACTTTATTCCTGACCCAAAATTAAAACAAATGTTAGTGTTTAATAGCGAAAAAGAACATTGGAGATTATGGATGTTAAAAAAATACGGTCTACCACATCTATATTGGAACAAAATGATGAAAGGGAAAGAAGTTTAAATTCCCCGTTGATTGATTGATAGTAAAAGCATCTTATTTATTTTAAGATGCTTTTTTTATTTACTGACAAATATCATCTTTATTACTAATATAACATGGTAATTTTACAGTCGTTAACGAAAACAGACAACATATGATTAATACGTTATTAGCAGTTTATGATTGGACAAATGGAGTAGTGATGATTGGAATCTTCGCACTTGTTTGTGTAATTTTAGTAGGAATTTTGGTTAATTTTATGATGAGTGGTAAGGGAAAGAATAAAACCGAAGACAACTCAACTAATTAAAAATTTTTTTATCGTTTTTTTTAAGAGGACATTCAATTATATGAATGCCCTCTTTTTTTATCACTATTTATTTAGAATTTATACTGTAAAAAGACAGATAGATTTCTACCCGGCTCGGTTATTGGCGTTCTTCCAAAATCTGCTTGATTGGTAAATGAGAAGTTTAGGTGGTTATTATAAGCTTCATCAAAAGCATTGAGCACCGCTACACCAAGCGTAATATTTTTGGTGGGTTTTACACCTAAACGTATATCTACTGTTTGAAATCCGTCCGTTTCCGTTTCACCAAAACTTTCAGAAATTTCGTCTTGCTTAGAAACAGCATTGTACTGAATGTTTGCCCAATATTTAGCCTTTTCCATTCCTAAAGAGAAACGTGTTGTTAACGGAGGTGTTAACGGAAGCGATTCATTTAAATCCTGATTTTTGGCATAAACATAAGAGAGTTCAGATTTAAAATAATAATGATCTAAAAAGTCTAATTGTGCCATAATCTCAAAACCTGTTTTGTAAGCTTCATCTAAATTTTGAAAGACTTTTACATTAGTAGGTTGCGCCATAGGATTAAACTTTCGTGTAATATTAGGATCTACGATGCCTACAATGTAATTTTCAAAGAATGAATAATAAAACGAGGTTTCATATTTAAAACTATTTAATCCGTTTTTCAACGGTTCATAGCCTTTAAATCCAATTTCAAACTGGTTATTTACTTCGGCATCTAAATTAGGATTACCTAGATATTCATAAGGATCTTGTCCAACCGTAAAGTGGTTGATAAAACGTTCTATCATATTGGCAGAACGCACGCCACGACCATAAGCAGCTTCAAGCGTAAACTTCTCAGATACTACTTTTTTGATAGAGACGGTTCCGCTTACATTGTGTTCTGTGCGTTTTTCAAGATCATATCGTGCAGCAAAATCTGCTTCAGAATCTTGAATGTCTGACACCACATTATCATAACGCAATCCTGCAGTAAGAATAGAACTTGAGGTCAAATTGTATTTGGCTTCAGTAAATACACCAATGTCGGTGATGTAAGAATTTTGCCAAATTTTATCAGTAAATGTCATTGGCATGGGTAATGGATTTCCATTCACGACTTTAACCAATCGATTTCTCACACCATCTCTAGCAATATGCAAGGCATCTACACCAGAAAAAATATTTAATTTATCTAACGGTTGCCAGTTAAGCTCTATTTTACCGCCTGTGGTTGTGGCATCAACTGCAGCCGCTGCTTCCATCATCATAAAAGAAGGCCTGTTGGTATTTGTCATCAGGTGATCGACATAGCTGTAATAGGCTTTTGCAGTCAATGATTTCAAAGTCTCACCTATATTATCTTGTGTATAATCTAAAGCTAAGATACTACTGTTATCATATTCTGTATCCATAGGCAAGGCAGCGTGCAATACATCGCGACCAAAAGATTGTCTCCAATGGGCTTGTAATCGTTGATCTTCAGAAAAATTATAGCCTATTTTAACACCGTAATCGGTACTTCTAAAAGAGGACGGGATTTCAATACCATCACCATCTTCATAATTTCCAAAATCGCGATAGCCAGCATTGGCAACAATATCATATTTTTCTTTAATATACTGTACCTGAGCTAAGTTAACTAGAGAATTTCCATTACTTTCATAACCACCGGAAACTTTGCCGTGTAATCCATAGTCTTCGTAATCTGGCTTTTGGGTTACTAAGTTTACAATACCACCGAACGTAGCACCATAGCGCATCGTATAAGGTCCTTTTATAATTTCAATTTTAGAAATTTCCTCAGGAATAATATGGGTTGTTATTGGATCCATTCGGTTAGGGCAGGCATGCATGGCTTTTGTGCCTCCATCATATTGAATGTTGAGCTGCTCATATTGAGCACCTCTAAATGAAGGGTCTATTGCATAATTCCCACGTTTTATAACCGAAAAGCCGTTGATGTTATTAAATAGATCGGCTACATTTTTTGGCTGAACGATTTTTTCAACATACTTGTTAGCAACAATTGTAAGTACAGGGTCTGTTTTTATATTTCCTGTAACTATAACTTCGCTAAGTTTTGTTATTTTTTGTTTTGTGGTGTCTTTTTTAGTCTCCTGTGTTTGACTGTAAGACACAGCTGTAATTAGTACGCATACTAGCGCACTATAGAGTGTTTTCATCTATAATATAATTTAATTTTTGTGAAATGTTTGTAGTAAAATATCTACCTATTAAAAATTATAACTAGGATTTTGGTGGATGAAAACAATCAAATGTATCTAAAAATGTATATAGATTTTTATACGTATTTGGAATTTGTTTTTTTACTGAAATGTTGTGAGATGAATTTGCCGTTTCTATAGGACAAGGAAATAAAATTAGTTCTTTAAAATCAATAATGCTCTCTGGTGTTTTCTTATTGTTATCTTGGGATTGAGCAACTTTTTTTAAATGACATTTACCATTACATTGCAGTTCTGGTTTATCTTGATTTATGCATAAATTCTCGATAAAACTAACTGGATCTAGTTTATAATACGTATACGTTAGTGAAGATCTAAGACTACTAGATAGTATTAAAAAGGATAATAAAAAAGAGATACTATAGTTGCTTGTTTTCATTTGGAGCAAAAATAAAAGAGTAGAATTTTTTACATGTTGACATTTATCATGTTTTGAAATCACACTTTTAATAAAAAATAAATTTTTGTGAAGTTCACAATAAATAGAATCAAAAACAGTAACATAGGTTACATTGATAAATTCTATTAAACACTACTTTTGTTATAAATAATATAAATACAAATATTTATGAATAATTTAGAATCAAATACAGAAGAACACCTATTTTCAATGCCGAGAATTGGAGATAAAGCACCAGAATTTAAAGCAGTTACAACACAAGGGGAAATCAACTACCCATCCGATTATAAAGGAAAATGGTCTATTTTATTTAGTCATCCTGCAGATTTTACACCTGTTTGTACATCTGAGTTTATGACGTTTGCACATTTAGAAGAAAAATTTGAAGAAGCAAACTGTAGTCTCATTGGTTTATCAATCGATGGCTTATATAGTCACATTGCATGGTTAAGAACTATTAAGGATAAAATTGAGTTTAACGGAATGAAAAACATAGAAGTTAAGTTTCCTTTAATTGAAGACATTTCCATGGAAGTAGCAAAACGATATGGTATGATCCAGCCTGGAGAAAGTAAAACACAAGCTGTAAGAGCCGTTTTTTTCGTAGATCCAAAAGAAACAGTTAGAGCAATAATTTATTATCCATTAAGCCTAGGTCGTAATTTCGATGAGCTATACAGAGCCTTAATAGCAATGCAAACATCAGATAAATTTAATGTCGCAACTCCTGCAGACTGGAATCCAGGTGATGATGTTATCGTTTCTCCAGCCGGATCATGTGGTGTTGCTGAAGAACGCATGACCTCCACAGACGAATTAGATTGTAAAGATTGGTTCTTCTGTACTAAAAAACTAGATAAAGACTTAGTTTTAAAAGAGGTGTTAAATTCATAATTAAGCAGTTATCATAGGTATGAGCATAACTGTTTCCATGAAAAGAGCATCGTTATGGTGCTCTTTTTTTATGTAACAATTGTAACCAAGTAAAGTATTTATATGTCATACATTTATGCTCGAGTTCAATACGGTTAAAATGTTCAGATTGGCCTATTTAAATAGGTTTTTTTGGTTAGTGTTAAGAAGCATCTTTATATAAAGGTGCTTCTTGCTTTGGTATATTTTGTAATACGACTCAAAAGCAATAATTATATGGATTTATACTTGAATATATATTCAAGAAATAAAGTCTATTTATTAACATACTATTAACCTTTTACAATATCTATTCTGATGGATATCATTGTGGTATATTCACTGCCTAAATATCTTTGGTATTCTTTCAAAAAGGGGTTTAACCATGAAAAAATCTAAAAAAGCAATCCAAAAGTCAGTCCTAAATTTTACTATAAACGCAATAATGACATTATGTATGTCTGCCATAATAGGTATCGGCTTTCTTATAAAATATACTCTAATTTCTGGTCAAGAACGTTGGGAACTATATGGTAGTAATGTAGAACTTTATTTATTTGGAATGGATAGGCATCAATGGGGAATGCTTCATCTTATATTAGGTTTTGTATTGTTTGGTTTATTGGCGGTGCATATTTATTTGCATTGGAATGTGGTAACTACAGTATATCAGAGAATGATTAAACAACCACTGACTAAAAAAATAGTAGCGCTGTGCTTCGGCATTATATGTACTTCGCTGATTATCATTCCTTTTTTTATAAATCCAGACATTGAACCCTCTAAGAAAGGAAGAGCTCATAAAGTAACATTGGTTACACAATTCAAATTTGGGTAACATATGTTACAAAAAAGCTTTAGCGACGAGTCTAATTTTGTTTGAAGAAATAAAGAATAATGAATACAATTAAATATCTAATAGCTTTTGGTTTTATATACATGGCTTCAATAATTCAAGCCCAAGAGATAAAACCAATATCTAAGTCTGAAGTTCTGATCAAAGTAGCAGAAGCTAATCAGAGTTTAAGAATATCAGAAGAAGCATTTAATGAAGCTAAAGGAGACTATCGACAGACCAATGCGATATTCTTACCTAATATTTCGGTTTCGCATACAGGGATTTCAACGACCAATCCGCTTATGGCATTTGGTTCTAAATTAAATCAAGAAATTTTAACACAAAACGACTTTAATCCAGCCTTATTAAACGACCCTTCTCAAGTTCAAAATTTTGCAACAAAACTCGAAATTCAGCAACCACTCATAAATTTAGATGGCTTTTATCAGCGAAAAGCAGCTAAATCTAAAATGGAAGCGATGTTTTTGCAACAAGAACGCACTCAAGACTATTTAGAACTAGAGGTAGAAAAGGCATACATGCAACTTCAGTTGGCTTATAAAGCTGTTGAAGTTTTGGAAAAAGCCTTAGAGGCTGCAAATGCTAATAAAAAACTAGCGGATGATAGCTTTAAACAAGGTTACTTGCAACGTGCCGATGTTTTGAATGTAGAAGTACGAGTAACTGAGGTTTTAAATCAATTACAGACGGCAAAAAGTAATGTTCAAAATGCATCCAACTATTTGTCATTTCTCATGAATGATGAAACCTATGTTATTTATCAGCCAGCTGACGAGTTAATGGTGACAGCTTTTGAAGCAGAAGATAAAGTACTCTCAGAAAACCGATCAGATATTAGAGCTATGGAATTGGCAACTACGGCTTATGAAGCTATTAATAGAGCAGATAAAATGACTTTTTTACCACGCTTAAATGCCTTTGGAAGTTATGAGCTTTATGATGATCAAATTTTTCAGGCAGATGCTAATGGTTATATATTCGGCGCACAATTAAGTTGGGATATTTTTCAAGGATCTAAACGTTTTGGAAAAATACAGAAGAGTAAAGCACAATTAGCAAAGTCTAAACTCGAGTACGAGCAATATATCTCAAAAAGCAATTTAGAATTAAACCAGGCAAAACGTGCTTTTTTAGATGCCGAGAATAAATTAAAACTAACCTCATTGGCCTTACAACAATCAGAAGAATCCTTGAGAATACGTACAAACAGATTTAAGGAAGGACTAGAAAAGACTTCAGATTTGTTAATGGCAGAAACTCAATTTGCCAAAAAACAACTAGAATACTATCAAACTATTTTTGAATACAATTATGCACAAGCGTATTTACAATTTTTAACTAAAGCCTAATTATTAAGATGAAAAATCTATATACAACCCTATTATTAACTGTCACTTTATTTATTGTGAGCTGTGGCAGTGATGACAAAAAACAGCTTGCAGATAACTCGCCAGCGATTTCTGTTAAGGTCAATACTGTAGAAACAAATAGTAACAGTCCTTTTTTGAGTGTCAGTGGAAAAATCCAAGCGACTAATAGTGCGGATTTAAGTACTCGAATGATGGGATATGTCGATAAAGTACACGTCAACGTTGGAGATAAAGTGCGTAAAGGGCAATTGTTAGTGTCAATTAATAATAGTGATTTACAAGCCAAGCGTGCTCAAGTTAATGCAGGCATTACCGAAGCAACTGCTGCTTTTAATAATGCTCAAAAAGATTATAACCGATTTAAAAACTTATTTGCCGAAAACAGTGCGTCGCAAAAAGAAATGGACGACATGACTGCCAACTTTGAAATGGCGAAGGCGCGTTTAGAAGTAGCTAAACAAATGAGAAATGAGATTAACGCACAATTTGCTTATAGCAATATTACGGCACCATTTAAAGGTACAATTACAGGTAAAAACGTGAAAGTTGGTGATATGGCAAATCCTGGTATGCCTCTGATAAGTATAGAAACGCCAGGAAACTTTGAAGTGATGGCTATGGTGCCCGAAACTGAAATCTCAGAGATTAAAGCAGGAACTACAGTTAATGTTTTAATAAAGTCGATTAACCAAACCATAAAAGGAAAGGTAAAAGAAGTGAGCACTTCTGCAACAAATACTGGAGGACAATATTTAGTAAAAATAGATTTAGAAAAAACAGATACAAATATCTTATCAGGAATGTTTACAACCATACAATTTCCAGTTGAAAGAAAAGCTAAGTCATCAATGGTTTTAATCCCTACTAAAGCTATTGTAACGAGTGGTCAGTTATCTGGAGTTTATACCGTAAGTCAGAGTGGTACAGCACTATTACGATGGCTGCGCTTAGGTCGATCTTTCGGTGATCAAGTCGAAGTGTTATCGGGTCTAGGTTCAAATGAGAAGTATATCATCTCTGCAGAAGGTAAATTGTTTAATGGAGCTAAAGTAGCAATTCAATAATCTGGAAATTATGAAAGAAGGAATCGCTGGTAAAATTGCCAAAGTCTTTATGCAATCTAAGTTAACCGTATTGTTAATGATTGTGTTTATGGTGGTTGGTGTCTATAGTTCGTTTTTAATTCCGCGAGAGGAAGAGCCACAAATTGATGTGCCGATGGCAGATATTTTTGTGGGTTATCCTGGCGCAAGCCCTACCGAAGTAGAGTCGCGAGTTATTAAACCTTTAGAGCAATTAATTTCCAATATTAAAGGTGTAGAATACGTGTATTCTACGTCAATGAAAGAGCAAGGCATGGTCATCGTTCAGTTTTATGTTGGTGAAGATATTGAGCGATCTCTAGTTAAACTATATAATGAGATTAACAAGCACATGGACGAAATGCCCAAAGGTGTAACTCAACCTTTAGTAAAAACACGCGCTATTGATGATGTGCCAATGCTTGGACTAACCTTGTGGAGTGAGAATTATAACGACTACCAATTAGGTCAGATTGCACAGGAATTAGAGGCGGAAGTTAAAAAAGTAAAAGATGTTGCAATTACTCATAAAATTGGTGGTAGAAATCGTCAGGTACGTGTAGTTTTAGATAAAGACAAACTGTCGGCAAGTGGTTTGGATTTCTTATCAGTTTCTGAAATGATAATGGCCAATAATAGTCAACTAAATTCAGGGAGTTTTGATAAGAATGACACGGAATTTATAGTAAACACAGGAAAGTTTATAGAATCGGTTACAGATGTTGAAAATTTAGTGGTTGGTGCGCAACAAAATCAACCTATTTATTTAAAACAAGTGGCGAAAATAATTGATGGGCCAGAAGTACCGCAAAATTATGTGAGCTTAGGATTTGGACAAGGCAGTGAGAAAGCATCTGAATATAAATCTGAATATCCTGCAGTCACCATTTCGGTAGCCAAAAGAAAAGGTGCTGATGCCATGAAAATAGCGGATGTCATTATTGATAAGGTTAATAATTTACGTAAAACATTAATTCCAGATGATGTTCAAGTTGAAGTCACTAGAAATTATGGAGAAACGGCATCGCACAAAGTGTCCGAATTACTCTTACACCTTATAGGTTCTATTATTGCAGTAACTTTAGTGGTGATGTTAGCAATGGGTTGGCGTGGTGGTTTGGTGGTGTTTTTATCTGTTCCAATTACGTTTGCATTGACTTTGTTGAGCTACTACATGTTAGATTATACGCTGAATAGAATAACACTTTTTGCTTTAGTATTTGTTACTGGGATCGTTGTTGATGACTCTATTATCATTGCCGAAAACATGCATCGACATTTTAAGATGAAACGCTTGCCTTTTAAACAAGCTGCTTTATATGCCATTAATGAAGTTGGGAATCCTACAATATTGGCCACATTTACAGTAATAGCATCTGTTTTACCTATGGCTTTTGTTTCAGGATTAATGGGACCTTATATGGCTCCAATGCCAATAGGAGCGTCTATTGCGATGATTTTATCCTTGTTTGTAGCATTAACCATTACACCATATTTAGGTTATATTTTCTTAAGGGAGAAAGATAAAAAAGGTAATGAGGAAAAACCTGAAAAAGCAGTTGAAGACACATTTATATATAGAGTTTATAACAAGTTTGAACGTCCATTATTAGAAAGTAAAGCCAAACGATGGTTCTTTTTAGGAGGCACATTCTTTTTACTTCTTGCTACAATGGGATTATTTTTTACCAATTCAGTAGCCGTAAAAATGCTGCCTTTTGATAACAAAAACGAATTTCAAGTGGTGATTGATATGCCAGAAGGGACTACATTAGAGCGTACAGGAGTTGTAGCACAAGAGATTTCACAATATTTAGCGACTAGACCAGAAGTAGTGAATTACCAAAATTATGTTGGGACTTCTGCACCAATAACTTTCAATGGTTTGGTACGTCATTACGATTTGCGTGGTGGCTCTAATATGGCAGATATACAAGTGAATTTATTGGATAAAGGTGATCGCGATATTCAAAGTCACGGCATTGCCAAATTATTACGACCAGATATACAGAAGATAGCTTCAAAGTACAATGCCAATGTGAAATTGGTTGAAGTGCCGCCAGGACCACCAGTATTGTCAACTATAGTTGCTGAAGTTTATGGACCAGATTACGACGAACAAATTAAGATTGCTGATCATGTTCAAACTATTTTAAAAAACACAGAAGATGTCGTCGATATAGATTGGATGGTTGAAGCCAATCAAACCGAATATCAGTTTGAAATCAATAAAGAAAAAGCCATGTTATATGGCGTTGCACCAAAGCAAATAGCCTATACGATGAATATGGCACTATCTAACAGAGCTATCACTAATTTGTATGATGAAGATGCTATTAATCAAATAGGTTTAATTCTAGCTTTAGATGAGAAAGAAAAATCTACTATTACTGATATTTCGCAATTAAAGGTAAAATCTAAGCAAGGACATATGGTGCCAATTGCAGATTTAGTTAATATATCTGAAACTACAGCTGCCAAAAGTATTTATCGTAAAAATCAAAAACGTGTGGTTTATGTTTTGGCGGATATGGCAGGAGAATTAGAGAGTCCTGCATATGCTATTTTAGGAATGGAGGAGAAGTTAAAAGAAATCCCATTACCAAAAGGCTATGAGATTAACGAAATGTACTTAGGTCAGCCAGATTTTGAAGATGATTATACTGTTAAATGGGATGGAGAATGGCAGATTACATTAGAAGTCTTTAGAGATTTAGGCATTGCCTTTCTAGGAGCTATAATATTGATTTACATCTTGATTGTAGGATGGTTTCAAAACTTTAAGGCACCAATTGTTATGATGGTTGCGATACCATTGTCCTTAATAGGAATTATTCTTGGGCATTGGCTTATGGGAGCTTTCTTTACAGCGACGTCATTTATTGGTATGATAGCTTTGGCAGGAATTATGGTAAGGAATTCTGTGTTACTTATTGATTTTATTAATCTAAGAACTGCCGAAGGAATTCCGCTTAAACAAGCGGCAATAGAAGCAGGAGCAGTTCGTACTACACCAATTTTGCTGACTGCTGGTACAGTTGTTATTGGAGCCTTTGTCATATTGTTTGATCCTATTTTTCAAGGGTTAGCGATCTCTTTAATGGGAGGAACCATTGTGTCAACAGTATTCACATTATTAGTAGTGCCATTGGTGTATTATATGATTGAGAAGAAGAATTATAAATAATGAGATGCTCATAGTATTGAAATAACTTCAGTACAAGCAATTTCAGAATAAAAAAACAACATGAAATTAGTTATTGTTACAGCAGTAGAAGAATTTCAAAATGATATTTTGAAATTATTCAAAAATTCAAATATTGAAAGTTTTAGTACTTCAGACATAGATGGCTATAAAAATTTACCAAATTTATTAGCAACATCAAGTTGGTTTCCAAGTGTCAAAGGTGGTAGTGATTCACACATGTTTTTTTCGTTTACAGAAGAAGAAGAAATAGAGCGATTATTTCATCTTATTGCTGATTTTAATTCAAAAATTAAAACAAATAATCCAGTAAGAGCAATTGTTTTACCAATAGAAAAATTTATTTAAAAATTAGAATTATGAAAAATAGAATTGTAAGAGGAATAGCAGGAACATTTATTTTAATAAGCTTATTATTGGCAATTTATGTGAATATCAATTGGCTATGGTTTACAGCATTTGTTGGAGCTAATTTATTACAGTCTTCATTAACTAAGTGGTGTCTTATGGATACTATATTGGAGAAGCTGGGTGTGAAAAATTAGTAAAAAAGTGTAACAAATTATAAGTTTTTACGTCACATAAGTGTAAATTAAAATAATAATAATGGAATCAAATTATCATACACTTAAACGTACAGACAATCAATTGTTAATGATCACGCATTTAGCGCAATTATTAACTTATATTACTGGTTTTGGTGGCTTAATAGTTCCTTTAATACTTTGGGCGACTCAAAAAGAGAATGTAGAAGGCATGGATGCTCACGGAAAAGCTATCTTAAATTTTCAACTTAGTATTATTGTGTACTGTATTTTAAGTGTTCCTTTAATTCTTGTTTTTGGTTTAGGAATCCTGACATTAATACTAATTGGCATACTAGCATTTGTAATGCCAATTGTAAACGGTATAAAAGCTAGTAATGGAGAATTACCTAGCTACCCATTATCTCT
>NZ_CBFHMI010000061.1:0-14032 GCF_965656915.1 Winogradskyella sp.
ATTCTCTGTGCTCTAATGCTTGCATCTTTTCTATCAAACTCATAACGCTGTATTAAACTATCTCTTCGTTTTATATATAGTTCATTCTTACCCTTATACTTTTCTTCGAGATCTATTTTAGCTTGATACTCATTTATAACTTCAGATCGATCAACAAAACCTATTTTTTGAGTTTGTTGTTGGCAAGATGAAAAAGCAACAAGTACTAGTAATATTATAATTATTTTTTTCATGGTAAACGTCTAATTAAATTTTTGCAAATGTATAAAAGTTAGAACTTGAAACCTCTAAATTTTTAACTATAGATATTTTCTATAACAAAATTCATGTATTATTTTCAAAAACTATCGATTACGGCTTAAAATAACACTGTTTAAGAGGGTTTCTTCTTTAAGCTACATGATCATATAGAACAGAGGGTTTTGAACAATTAGTGTCGCTTATTTCAATTTGTTTGATGTTTTAGGATATAAATATGAGAAGATGCCTCTTTTGTGGACTTAGCTTTTAGATTTGATCTAAAACCAACCCAAAAGGCTTTAAAGGGATTCATGAATCCTGATTTATATTTTTCTGATAATAGACTTACATAATAAGCGTCAAATTTCATAGGCAGTGTTTTTTCTAAAATAAAACTCTCTATGCCCAATAATTTAGATATTGAATTTTTCGAAAAATGCCAAAGGTGTCTTGGCACATCATAAGCAGCCCAATAGTTTTTGTAATGTTTAGCGTCATAACTTTTATAATTCGGAACCGCAATTACTAAAGTTCCATTTGGTTTTAATAATTTTTTAAATAAAGTTATATTCTTTTCTAAATTTGGTAGATGCTCCAGAACATGCCAAAGGGTAATCACATCAAAACTATTTCCCTTTAGATTTTGTAAATATTGTATTTCATATACCGAATTGTCAGTTTTAGCGTTTGCAATTTGTCTTGCTTTTTCATTAGGCTCGATACCTGTAACTTCCCAATTATCTTTTTTTGCGGTATCTAAAAAATCTCCTGTTCCACATCCAATATCTAAAAGGTTTTTACCATCAGTATTGAAGGAATTAATCAGTTTAAGTTTTTTCCTTAAAGAAATCTTCCTTACGATGTGATACACTTTTTCCAAAAGATTTCGCTTATTATCAGTGTGCGAAATATAATCTTCACTCTTGTAATACTCTGATAAATTTCCAGCTTCTGGTTGAGGAAATGTCTCCAACATATCATAAGCTTCATTATACAATAATTGGAATTCCTCACCTGAAACGGCATGATCTTTCACAGAAAGATATGTTAGTTGGTTGTCTGCCATTAGTGAATAATTTCGAGAGTTTAAACAATTGTGTTGGTAGCTGAAGCTCAACAAGCCGCCCTTATGTTCCACGTGGAACATAATAAATTACCGGCCTAAATAAACTAATAGAACTGATATGTCATTTGGTGACACTCCACTAATTCTTGATGCTTGTGATATGGTTACAGGTTTAATTTCTTTAAGCTTCTGCCTTGCCTCCATGCTCATAGATTTTAATAAAGAGTAATCAAAATTAGCAGGAATTTTAACATTCTCAAGCCTGTTTAATTTGTCTGCGTTGTTCTTTTCTTTCTCAATATAACCAGCATATTTAACTTGTATTTCAGTTTGTTCTACAACCTCCTTATCTAAGTTATTAATAGTAATATAATTGTGCACAGATTCTACTTTACGCATATCATCAATCGTAATATTTGGTCTTGCATATAACTTAAACATTTTGTCTTGTTGTTTAACTTTTGCGGAGTTTTTTGACTCTAAGACTGGATTAATTTCATCTGGCTTAACACTCGTATCCTTAAAAAACTGCACAAATGCATCAGACTTTGATTGCTTTTCTTCCATACGTCTTAAGCGATTTTCTGAGGCTAATCCTAATTCATAGCCTTTTGGTGTTAATCTAAAATCTGCGTTATCTTGTCTAAGAAGTGTGCGGTATTCGGCTCTAGAGGTAAACATTCTATAAGGTTCTTCTGTACCCTTAGTAATTAAATCGTCAATTAACACTCCAATATAAGCTTCGTCTCTTCGTAGTGTAAAAGCATCCTTCTCTTGAACCTTCAGACTTGCATTTATTCCCGCCATTAATCCTTGAGACGCTGCTTCTTCATAACCCGTAGTTCCATTAATTTGACCAGCAAAGAATAAGCCCTCAACTAACTTTGTTTCTAAGGTGTGTTTTAATTGTGTTGGTTGAAAATAATCGTATTCTATAGCATAACCAGGTCTAAAGAATTTTACTTTTTCAAAACCTGCTACAGAACGTAAAGCCTTAAACTGAACATCTTCTGGTAAGGACGTCGAAAATCCATTTACATAAACTTCAACCGTATTCCAACCTTCTGGTTCTACAAATAATTGATGCCTGTCTTTATCCGCAAAGCGATTAATTTTGTCTTCTATCGAAGGACAATATCTAGGGCCTACACTTTTTATTCTTCCGTTAAACATCGGTGAACGATCAAATCCCTCACGCAATAAATCATGAACTTCCGGACTTGTATATGTCATATGACAAGAGCGCTGTTTAATTAACGGCTTTGTAACATCCAAATATGAAAACTTCTCAGGGTTTTCATCTCCAGGTTGTTCTATCATCACAGAATAATCTAACGATCTTCCATCTACTCTTGGTGGTGTTCCAGTTTTCATGCGACCCGAATCAAAACCAATTTCAATGAGCTCTTCAGTAATTCCAGTTGCAGCTCTTTCGCCGGCTCTTCCTCCACCAAAATTTTTATCACCAATATGAATTAAACCATTTAGAAAAGTCCCATTAGTTAACACTACTGTTTTTGCCTTTACTTCAATTCCTAATGATGTTTTTACCCCTACGATTTTATTGTTTTCGACAATTAAGCCCGAGACCATTTCTTGATAGAAGTCAAGGTTAGGTGTTTGCTCTAATAATAATCTCCAGTCTTCAGCAAAACGCATTCTGTCACTCTGTACTCTTGGGCTCCACATTGCAGGTCCTTTAGACTTGTTGAGCATCTTAAATTGAATCGCAGATGTATCAGACACAATGCCACTATAACCACCGAGCGCATCAATCTCTCTGATAATTTGACCCTTCGCTATACCTCCCATTGCAGGGTTACAAGACATTTGTGCAATGTTCTGTAAGTTCATAGTAATTAATAATGTCTTACTTCCCATATTAGCAGCCGCAGCCGCAGCCTCACTACCAGCATGACCAGCACCAACAACAATTACATCATAAACATCATTAAACATATCTCTAAGTCTTATTGTTCCACGTGGAACATTCTAGGTTTTAAAATTAAAATTTTGCAAATATACGTTGAAATAGTATTAATTACGAAAGCTTAGCCAAGTAGTAATCTTCCTTGGACCTCATCACCTCAACTTCTTTCTCTGATTTGTCTTTATAGCCACAGCAGTGTAATACTCCATGCACCATTACCCTTGCTAATTCATCTTTAAAGTCCACTTTGTATAGAGTGGCGTTTTCTTTAACTCTGTCAATAGAAATGTAAATATCACCTTGTAGTTTTTTTCCTACTGAATAGTCAAAGCTTATAATATCTGTAAGTGTATCGTGATTTAGAAACTCTACATTGATTTTATGCAGATAATCATCTGAACAAAAAATATAATTAATCTCTCCTTCTTTACAATCTTCCTCATTTATAACATTTGAAATCCACTCAGCTCTTAACGAAGGATTAACTAGTTTAAAATCAGTTTCGTAATTGAAATTAATCATTGGTAGTTTTAAAATACTCTTGAATCTTTCTCTTGTATTGATTTTGCAAAGGTAGTGCTTGTCTATTTAATATTTCGGTTGTATTAAAATATTGTTTCGCCGTAGGTATTTGGCTTTGATTAGTTTGGTTGAATTCTTTTTTATTGGTTTCGGATTTTCGCTTAGAATCTTGTCCTTGCATAAACGTCGCGTTTTCTAACTTCAATAACTGATGTTGTAAATCCATCATCTTTTGCAGTGTCTGATTTGTAAAGCCGGTATTCAATAAATCTAATTCTATTTCCTCCATTTGTTTTATTAACTCTCCTGCTGATTTAATTTCACCCTTTTTAGACAGTTTATCTTCAAGTGCCTGACGCAATTGTTGTTGTTGCTGATAGATTTTAAACAACTCTACATTTTGTTCTTCGCTTCCGCCTTCTCCATAACCATCATTCTTTTTCCCTTTACCATCAGACCCTTCACCTCTATTCTTTCCATCCTTACCTGATTTTCCATTTTCACCTTCTTTACCACTTTGGCTCCCTTCACCACTCTGTTCACCATTCTGACCGCTTTGTCCGCTTTGACCTTGTTCACCCTGTTGTCCTTCTTCTCCAGGTTTTTTATCCTCTCCATCTTTTCCTTCTTCGCCTTTCTCACCAGGATTCTCACCTTCTCCTTTTTCTCCTTCTTCACCCTTTTTAACGCCTTCTTCCATTTGCTTATTGAGCTCCTCTTGACTCATAATAATGTCAGGTAGTTGCATATCACCCTCACCCGATCCAGGTGATGGATTCATAGAAGCCTCCATGTTATCTAGCACATCACTTAAGAAACTTGCCAATTCATTACTTGCGGTAATAGCATATTGCTGCGAGGCCACACCTTGATATAATCGATTTTCTGTAAGTAGATTTAGTGCTTTATCTATATTGAAATAAACATCTGTTATTTGAGAATTAACTTGTTCAGATAGTTTAGGTTGTCTTAAGGATAATGCAAAAAGACTATCGTCGATGTGCTCAAAATGTTCTCTTAAGTTACTTTGCTCAATGATATATTTACCATACTTGTTATTATCAATATCAATAACCTCAAAAGTATTCATAAGTTCCTCTTGATCAAACGAATAGAGCAATAAGTTCTCTAAGATTTGTCGCAACATATCAATATCCTCTGACATCTGCTCTCCGCCACCGCCACCACCGCCGGCCATCATTTGTTTCATCTTCTCTCCCATTTGCCTCATCTTTTGAGAGGCCTTCCTTTGGCTCTTCTTAGCTTTCTGTTGTTGCTCTTGTGCTTCCTGAGGTTTTTGTTCACTTTCCCTTTGTTCCTTTTTCTCAAGGGCTTCTTTAGCTTCATTCTGATCAAACTTTACTCCTTCTTTCAGAAACTCATCAACAGGAACTTTCATAGGCTTTTGTAAGCGTCGATCTTCTTGTTTAAGATCGTCCATGTCTTTCTGAAGCTCATCAAATTCTTTATTCAGTTTTTCCTGTTCTTCTTTCGTATTTTCTTTGTTCTTTTTAGAAAGCTCTTCTTGTTTTTTGGCTAACTCCTCGAGTTTGTTGGCAATTTTTTCTACCTTTTTCATAACATAGAAACGCTTGGTTAATTCCAAAAGCTGTTTCATGCTTCGCTTCTTATTCTTATTCTGCTTAGCGAGTTCTTCTAGTTTTTGAGTGAACTCTTCTTTATTTATTTTATCTTTTAATTTCTCTAATTCTTCTAAAAGCTTTTCGTCTTTTTTAAGTTGTTCTTCATTTTCTTTCAATCGGTCTTTAAGATCTTCTTTAAATTGATCTTCTTCTTTTTTCTCGTTCTGAAATTCTTCTAAATTATCCTGAAGTTTCTTGTTGAAGTTCTTCATGAGTTGCTCCTGTTGCTTCTGGCGCTTTAAAAAATCTTCGAATTTCTTTTTGTCATTAAAATTTAGGCTTTCTTTCTCTTTTTGTGTTTTTGAGATTTCTTCTAACTTTTTATCTTGCTCTTTAAGCTTTTCAAACGTTTTACTAATGTCTTGAATAGTTTCGTTTTGTTCTTGTAGCTGCTTTTGTTCTTCTTCTTCCTTTGTTAACTTTCTGTAATTAAAGACACTACTTTTTGTGCGCTTGTAGCTGTGTAAAGCATCATTATCAAACACCTCAAAATAAAGCTGATAACTCACACCTTCTTCTAAATTAAACTGATTAGGAAAAGCGCTTACAAATTCGCTAAAATTAGATTTTGAAATATTAATTGGTTCAACAACCTTTTTTGATTCATCATCAGAAGGATAATAAACCAACTGAAGCTTACTTAACCCATAGTCATCATTTGCCTGACCATAGAAATACAGGCTTTGTTGGTCTAAAGAATCTACCTGAACCTGAATACTTAATTCTGGATAAAGGTCTTTAACAACATCAATGTTGTATGATAGGTTTTCATAATCTATTAAGCTTTCATTACTTGTTGTAATGCTATAATTATAATTTTTGAATAGACGCTTTGATGCCTCATAGTTATCGATATCTACAGCTTTAAAGGTTATAGTGTCCTCTGCATAAAGACTAACTCTGTTAGTGGCTTTTGTTTTTGCTTTCCACGTCACCTTAGTTCCTTCAGGAATTATAGCAGAACCCGTACTTTTAAGCACTTCATCTTGTTTCTTGGTGTGTGCTGGATAATCTAAAACCATTTCAAAATTCACCAAATTAGGCGTATTTAACACACTTAACATATAGGGTTTGGAGACGACATCATTAGCAGCTAAAATAAACTCGATAGGTTCTTTTGGTAATGTAAATACAAACTGAAATTCACCAGGTGCTAATTGTTGTAAGAAATAGGATTGACCATCAAATTTTATCTGTGCGTTTTCTGGTAAAACGTCTCCAACAATTTTTACATTCAGTTTAAAGTCTTTATTCTCAATAGCGTTCAATGATTCGTTAACTACAAAAAACTGAAACGGAGCAGGTGGCTCGTAAGCTGTTTGATAGTTTACCACACGTTCGTAACTATCGCTAAACCAATCAACCTTTCCTGTTAAAAACGACATTAGCAAAATAGCAATTGGAATGGCTGCATATTTTAAGTATTTGGTGTTTGACTTAAAGTTTATCGCGGATTTAAATGGAATAGGTTGTAATTCTTTAGATTTTTGTTCAATTCCAGCAATTAATAAGTCTGACTGTCTTGGGTTTTGGTTTAGTTGAAGAACGTTTAATAATTTATCATTGACTTCTGGAAAATGATTTCCAATTAGTTTAGAAGCTGTTTCGTAATTAATACCTTTTCTGAATTTGAAGAGATGAAGCAATGGAATTGCAATAAACTTAACAAAAAGACCAAGCTCTACGGCTATAAATGTCCAAAACAAAATAGTTCTTGCTGTTGGATTTAACCATAACATAAATTCAACAAACAATGTGATAATGAGATATAACAAACCTGTTGCGAAAAACAAGATTGTGCCCTTAAGAAGTTCATTGGTATAATAACGCCTAATAAACTGCTCTAACTTATGTTTTATAGTTTCAAAATTGCTCATATATATCTAACTGCCTAAACTACAATTTTATTTTAATTGTAGTTTCCCTAAATTTGGTAAGATTCTGTTAATTTAGAGCATTTAACAGTTAAATACATTGAATTTTCGATGAAAGACTTAAAATACTTAGCCGCATTTTCAATTCCCGCAGTAGCTTTTCTAGGATTATATCTTAAAGGGTATTGGGTTTGGGCAACTCCTGTATTTGCCTTTGTTTGTATTCCCGTTTTGGAATTGATTTTTCCTGTAGACACCAAAAATTTAAAAGCAGATGAAGCAGAACATCAGCTAAAAAAGAAAGTCTTTGACTGGTTATTATATTTAAACCTACCCTTAGTCTATGGCTTGATCATACTTGCTCTCTATACTGTTTCAACAGGTGGTTTAGCAACATATGAGCTTATGGGCTTAATTCTTTCTGTTGGTATAGTGTTAGGTGTAAACGGTATCAATGTTGGGCATGAATTAGGCCACAGACAAACTACAAACGAACGTTTTATTGGTAAGGCATTGCTACTTCCATCGTTTTATATGCATTTTTATATAGAACACAATTACGGTCACCACCTTAATGCTGCAACCCCTGAAGATCCAGCTACTGCCAGATATAATCAAAGTGTCTATTCGTTTTGGTTTACATCTGCCATTAGACAGTACTTTAGTGCCTGGAAAATTCAACTTAAATTACTCAAAAATAACGGACAATCGTTTTTCTCTTTTAAAAATGATATGTTTTGGTATTTGATCATTCAGGTAGCTTATATAATAGCGGTTATTCTTGTTTTTGGAAAACTAGCTATGATTTTTGCCATTCTAAGCGGTATTGTAGGCTTTATTCTTCTTGAAACTGTTAACTATATAGAACACTATGGTTTAATCAGGTTAAAAACTAAATCTGGGCGTTACGAGCGCGTAAGAGAAGTACATTCCTGGAATTCTAATCATGTTATTGGGCGTATTGTATTATATGAGTTAACCAGACACAGCGATCACCATTATAAATCTTCTAAAAAATATCAGGTTTTAGATTGCCACGACGAAAGCCCGCAAATGCCTTATGGTTATCCTACATCAATGGTTTTGGCAATGTTGCCTCCGCTTTGGTTTAAGATAATGAATAAGCGTGTGCCAGAAGCAATGGTTACATCTTAAAGGTTTATTTACTTTGTTCTAAAACCTTATCAAACTATCTTTGCTTTTTAATTATAAGTTATGTCAAAAAACGTTCGTGTACGCTTTGCTCCAAGTCCAACAGGACCATTACATATTGGTGGTGTAAGAACTGCATTATTCAATTATTTATTCGCTAAAAAACATGGTGGTAATTTTGTGCTTCGAATAGAAGACACCGATCAAAACCGTTATGTTGAAGGTGCTGAGGAATACATTGTTGAAGCATTGAACTGGTGTGGAATTCCTTTTGATGAAGGTCCAGATGAAAATGAAAAGTTTGGTCCCTACAGACAAAGTCAACGTAAGCATTTATATAAACAATATGCCAATCAATTGCTTGATAGCGGAAAAGCCTACTACGCTTTTGACACACCCGAACAGTTAGCTGAACACCGAAAAGGACACGAAGCAGAAGGCAAAACCTTTATATACAATTGGCACAACAGAGAAAAAGGCCGATTAGTTAATTCTTTAGTCCTCACAAAAGAGGAAACAGAGGCTAAAATTGAGGCTGGCGAACACTATGTGGTGCGTTTTAAGTCGCCACAAGACGAAACGCTTCATTTAAAAGATATTATTCGAGGTGACATTACAATAGACACGAATGTATTAGATGATAAAATTCTATTTAAAAGCGACGGTATGCCAACATACCATTTAGCAAATATAGTAGATGATCATTTAATGCAGATTACACATGTTATACGAGGCGAAGAATGGTTACCTTCTCTAGCACTGCATCAACAATTGTACGATGCATTTGGTTGGGAAGCGCCAGAATTTGCACATTTACCTTTAATTCTAAAACCAACAGGAAAGGGAAAATTAAGTAAACGTGATGGTGACAAAATGGGCTTTCCTGTGTTTCCCTTAAAATACACAGCCAAAGACGGAACCGTTTCTCGCGGTTACAGAGAGGATGGTTATTTTCCGGAAGCAGTAGTTAATTTTTTAGCGTTATTAGGCTGGAACCCTGGAACAGAACAGGAAATTTTTAGCTTAGAACAGCTTGTGAAAGAGTTTGATTTAACACGTGTTCATAAGGCTGGAGCACGATTTGATCCTGATAAAACCAAATGGTTTAATCACCACTACATGCAAAACCAATTAGATCTTGATTTAGCTAAACAATTTCAATCCAAGAACATACTACTAAAAGACATTGACATCAATTACATTGCCTTAGTGGTTGGACTAATTAAAGAGCGCGCCACTTTTGTGAGTGATTTTTGGGAACTGAGTCATTTCTTTTTTGTTGCACCAACAGATTATGATGCTAAAGCGGCTAAAAAAGCATGGAAAGATGATACCGATGACTTAATGCGCGAATTAGTAGCTGTTATTGAGGCTACTGAGGCTGATTCTGCAGAAACTCTAAAAGTTGCTATAAAAGAGTGGATTTCATTTAAAGAATTAGGGTTTGGTAAAGTTATGATGCCGTTACGGTTATCATTGGTCGGAGCACTACAAGGGCCTGATGTTTTTGATATTATGTTTATGATTGGTAAAGACGAAGCGATTAAAAGAATAGAAATCGCAATAGAATCATTTTAGCATAATTAAAATGTAATCAGAAGCTCAAAGGTTAACATCGACAGGTTGCCTTTAAAGTCTGAATCTCTTGAGTGTGGTGCTATCTCAGAGCTACTATCATTGAGTTTATTAAGCATGTTAGTAAACCCATAAATATACTGTGCTCTAAGTTTAAAAGACCCAAAACCTAAAGTGGTTCCCACTACTCCATTCACATTGAACTGAGAAATATCTTCTAAATCTTTTGCTAGTATGCTTACATCATTATCTAAAATGATTAATTGATTATCTACATTAGAAGATTGTGCCTCTAATTTTCCGTTATATTGAAGCATTGGGCCAATATCTAAGGTTAAAAGGTTTGGAATGGCTTTTACGTGAAACATAAAAGACAATTGAGCCGCAAACATCTTATATTCAATATATTTATCTGTCGACACACCGGCATCGAGCTCAGAACCAGCAATTTCAATATTATTTTCAGAAAGCTGCATGCCGTAACTGACATTATACCATTTATTAGGTAAATCTCCTGTTGCTGAAGCACTAATTAACCAACCGTTTCCTTTTTTTGTCTCAAAATTATCGGTTATAATATCAAACTGAGTAAGTCCACCGCCTAAGGCAAATCCATTTTTTATAATATATCTTCTATGCTGGGCATTACTTATTGTAACAAAAGCTATACAAATAACAACTAATAAGAGGTGTTTTGATTTTTTCATGTGTTTTTTTGAGCAATCAAGACAAACCTAAGTAAAATTATTTAATATTACTTACTTTTAATATCTCGTATTATCTAACCTTAAAAACTTGTTATGGATCAATTTATTTTAGTTCCGATTATTTTTATCGGATTACTTATTCTTATTTCTTCATTCTTTGTCGTTAAACAAAAATCAGCTGCAATTATTGAGCGCTTTGGTAAATTTCATAGTATTAGACATTCTGGCTTGAAAATTAAAATTCCATTAGTCGATAAAATTGCAGGGCGATTGAGTTTAAAGATTCAGCAACTAGATGTTATCATTGAAACTAAAACCTTAGATGACGTTTTTGTACGTCTTAAGGTGTCCGTACAATATCGCGTTATTAAAGATAAAGTTTATGATGCATTTTACCAATTAGACTATCCTCACGATCAAATTACTTCATATGTATTTGATGTTGTGCGTGCCGAAGTCCCTAAAATGAAATTGGATGATGTCTTCGTTAAAAAAGATGATATTGCTTTAGCGGTAAAGGCCGAATTAAATGATGCTATGTTAGAATATGGCTTTGATATCATTAAAACTTTAGTCACAGACATTGATCCAGATGCGCAGGTAAAAGCGGCTATGAATCGAATTAATGCTGCTGACAGAGAAAAAACTGCTGCACAATTTGAAGGTGATGCAGCACGTATTCTAATTGTTGAGAAGGCTAAGGCCGAAGCAGAAAGTAAGCGCTTACAAGGACAGGGTATTGCCGACCAAAGGCGGGAAATTGCTCGTGGTCTGGAGGAATCTGTTGAAGTCTTAAATCGTGTTGGTATTAACTCACAAGAAGCTTCCGCCTTAATTGTTGTAACACAACATTACGATACCTTACAATCTTTAGGTGAAGAAACCAATAGTAATTTAATTTTATTACCCAATGCCCCACAAGCTGGTAGTAATATGCTCAACGATATGGTCGCTAGTTTTGCAGCGAGTAATCAAATTGGTGAGGCTATGAAGAGGGCTGAAGAAGACAAGAAAAATAAAGCATAATATTCTTTTTATAATCTATAAAAAAACCCTTGAAACATCTGCTTCGAGGGTTTTTATTTTTTGCTTTCAAATTTATTATACCCAACCACATAAAATTGCTCCCATAATTGTTAAGGTTAAGGTCCAATAACCAACATTAATTAAAATATGCTTCCAGGATTGACGCTCAAACAAACCGTTGATTCCCATGATTGGTAAAACAATAAATATACCTGCTAGTAAACCATGTAACGCTCCATGTTTATAGGTTCTAAAAGCTGAACCATAATCATCCATAAAGGCTTGAAATGAAGGTAAAATTCCTTCTACTGTTGGATCACCTCCAATCATCTGAACAGCAACAGTTTGGTGAATGGTTAGAAACTGCAAGAAGAAGGATAATAGTAATGAAAAAAGAAGTGATAGACCAAAAATCACAGCCATATTAGCACCTTTCATCTTTTCTTCGGTCATGCCAGACTCACGCATCCAAACATTACCAAATAATAACGGGTTGTACCATAAAAAGCCCAAAACTACTGGCACAACAGCAGCAACTAAAATTGCTAAGTAATTAAATTCCATTGATATTGATTTTATAGTTGGTGATAGAAAGGTACAAAAAAACCTTAGACATAATACTTCTAAGATTTTGATTAAGTGGTTTTTAATACGTTTTTAATGGTCTTTTTTATATTTCGATATTAGTTCCTTTAATTCGTTTAAATAATTCTGTAAATCCTCTTTATTAAGTGTTGGACTGGTATTTGAGCCTTCTGGTAAAGTACTTCTTGTTTCATTAAGATATTTTGTAAGCTCAGGGTAATTGTCCTCTATGTTTCTGGTTATGGTAGCAATTTCGGTTAATATTTGATTTGTATCTTTCATAAAATTGTGATTTTACTAAAAGATAAGGATTTACATAGTTTTTGCCTCTCAAATAATTGTTAAACCTCTGATGCTTCAGCAACTAAGAGTTCATTTTTATCATCTAATGCTTTTGAGATATATTCATTAATAGCATCATTGCGTTTTAAGCCCTTATTAAGCAATTCCTTAAGGACAATCATTACGGCGATACGTGTACCTGTTTTTTTAACAGCTGTACCAAATAAAGGCTCTAATTCATCATAAGACACATTCTGAGAAAGCTTTTGTATCTCAGCTTTTGTTTTTTGCTGCTTTTCGTTTGGCATGTTAGTATATTTTTTGCCTAATTGTTGAATAAGACTTATAGCAGAACGCTCCTGTTGTGGTTTCTTCGTTTGCTGTTGTTTATTCTGAGATTTTGGCTTCTGTTTAGCCCAACTATCTCTTAAACCAACTGTTTTGTTAAATACTAAATGTTCTGGTTTAGAATCATCATCTACATTAAAATAGCCTATGCGCTGAAACTGAAATCTTTCACCTACTTCAGCATCGGCTAAACTTGGCTCTAAATAGCCTGTTCTGACTCTTAATGAGTTAGGGTTTAAAAATTCCATAAAATCTTTATCCTTATCGCTATCTGGAGATTCGTGCATAAATAAACGATCATACTCTCTCACTTCTGCAGTAATAGCGTGCTTAATTGATACCCAGTGCAGTGTTCCTTTTACTTTTTTAGATGTATCTGTATCGTAAGTACAATGAATTTCTGTAACATCTCCGTTTTCATCTTTAACAACATCGTTAGCTTTAATTATGTAAGCATTTTTCAGTCTAACTTCTCCACCTAATTTTAATCTAAAAAACTTATTACCTGCTGCTTCTTTAAAATCTTCTTTTTCAATATAAATTTCTCTAGAAAAAGGTACTTTCCTGTAGCCCGCGGCCGCATCTTCCTGATTATTCTCAGCTTCTAACCATTCTTCTTGATCTTCAGGAAAGTTCGTGATGACCACTTTTACGGGATCTAAAACAGCCATGACCCTGTTTGCTGTTTTGTTTAAATCTTCTCTTATACAGAATTCAAGTAAGGATACATCAATGACATTTTCGCGCTTCGCAACACCTACTTTGTCAATAAATTGTCTAATAGAATTTGGAGTATATCCTCTTCGTCTTAAGCCAGAAATAGTCGGCATACGTGGATCGTCCCAACCAGAAACTATGCCTTCATTTACTAAGCGCAATAATTTACGCTTACTCATTATGGTATAACTTAAGTTTAAACGCGCAAATTCACGTTGTTTTGGCGGCAGTGGTAATTTATCCTTCGCGTAATCGTAAACATTATCCCTAAACCAATTATAAAGCTTTCTATGAGGCTTAAATTCTAGCGAGCATAGTGAGTGTGATATCTGCTCAATATAATCACTTTCGCCATGGGTCCAGTC
>NZ_CBFHMI010000062.1:0-13749 GCF_965656915.1 Winogradskyella sp.
TTGCGAAAGGAACGTGCAAAACAGATGGCGCAACTCTGAATGAAATATTCTCTACTTTAATATGCTTAAATCATAATTGTACTAAGTGCTTTTTTATGACAAAATGTGGTTCTAATTTTTCTAAACTCCAATGATTACAAAGTTTGCGATATGTAAATGAACCGCCTTTGCATAATTGTTCAACAGGTTTTTTTAAAAAGGCATCCGCAACAACAAATTTACCACCTGGTTTTAATATACGGTAAGCTTCTTTAAGAGTATCATAATTGTGACCGGAATGACAAAAACTTTCTATGGCCACTGCGGAATCAAAAGAATTAGATGAAAACGATGTCTCATTGTAATTTTCTTTAAGGATAATTCCATTTTTTCCTTTTAATAGTTCATTGCCTTGTTGTACCTGAAAATTAGATAACGTAACGCCATATACCATTACGTTTTTATGGTGTTTTAATGCATAACGCAATGTTGCTCCCATGCCACATCCTAAATCTACAAGTCTGTTTTTAAACTTTCCAATGTTAAGCCGTTTTATGACCTGTTTGTTCATTTCATTGAGCATAGAATCGCGTTTTAAGGGATTCGTTTTACAAGGAATAAAGTACCCAAAATGCATGTTGTAGTCGTTGCTCCAAAATTTATAATCTTCTGTAGCCTCATTATAGAAATCAACCATTTCTATTTTACTTTGTTCTGATTGGTTTTTGAGGTGAATTGATTGAATTTTCATAATTGACATTATTTAGTTATTAAGAACATTGTAAATAAGAAGCCAAGTGTATATCACGGCAAATAGTGTGAATAGGAAATTCATAAAGTAACTACCTATCATAAAAATTATTTTTTGAGGAATCTGATACATAGGATAATAGGCTATTTGAGTTGCAACTTTACCTACCCAATACGCAGCGATGAGCCCTGTTAATGCAATGGCTAAATGGGAACCATTTCTCAAATCATTTGGTATTAGTATTGCAATAAATCCAAATGAGAAATTAAGGCCTTGAATATATCTACCATAGGTTTTGGCAATTTCTTGATTTAATGGTTTGAGTTGTTTTACATCATTATACCAATCAAATACCTGATGTCTTATATAAGGGTAAATGAGTGCAATGAAAATTTGGCCAATTCCACCAAGGATAATTAACCAAATGGGAATTTGAATAGTCATAGTTTTATATTTTTGGAGTAGATATAAGTGACAATCACAAAATAAAATCCTATTACCATTGGTATTATTAATAGTATAGTTTTAAAGTGTACTGCTAAGTAATCGGTTAGTATAGAAGAAATGAGAGCCAAAAGCAGACAAAAGCAGAAAGCCAATAATAACTCATAAATTTTATTGCTTTTGCATTAAACCTGTGAGAATCATTTGTAATCTGAACGGCAGTAATAAATTGAAATATTCCTAAGCCTATTTGACAAAATGCGCTAAGTAATGGAGCGTAAATGTACGCAGCTATAATTGCGAAGTACATGGTGGAATTTAGATAATGTGTGTTCTTTATATTTTGAAGTTATTAAACTTTCAGAAAAAAATGAAAGTATAGTTTAAAAAAATATAAACTCTATTTCAGCAGCTTAAAAACAGATTTTGTCAACCAATTTTGTTTTTGGTTAACGAGTTTATGCATTAGGCTATCTAAATCTTCTGTTAATTCGTGTAATGCTTTAGTCTGTTTTATTAATTCTTGCGTCTGTTTAGTACCATCATCTGTAATGGAAGAGACATCATCTAAAACCTTTATTACAGGTCGTATTTCTCGACGGCTGCGTTCTTTGGCAATAATTCGTGCTAATTCCTGTACATCTTTTTCTGTCGTAAAGTATTCTTTACGCTCGCCAGACACCAATACTTTTGTTACAATTCCCCAATCCATAAGTTGTCTTAAATTCATACTCGTATTACCACGCGAAATTTTAAGCTCCTTCATAATATCTTCCATGGATAACGGTTTAATGGAAATAAAAAGCAAAGCTTGTATTTGAGCCATAGCCTTATTAATGCCCCAAAGCGTGCCTAAACTTCCCCAAGTACTAATAAACTTATTCTTTGCTTCACTGTAATTCATAGTACAAAGATAACATTATTTTTAAACTTTCAATAATTAATGAAAGTTTATTTAAAGTATTTTTTATATTTTAGTTATCCAAATCATACTAATATGAAAACAAAACTACTTTATTTAGTACTACTAATATTCGGAATTGGCCAGGCTCAAATTGAGTTAATGCCTAATCCATGCGATATAAATTCTGGGACCCTAACACTTAAATATGGTGAATTAGGTGACTATTCTATTTTCGACCCTTTAAGTGACCCAAACTTGTATTTATATACTGGTTTACAAACAGATGCAGACCCGTTAACTTGGGATTATCATGATGATTTTGCGGACGTTGCAACCTTAATTCCATTAACATTTGATTCTAACTTAGGGTATTATGTAGCAACATTTAACCCGGCTATAAGAACTTATCTAGAAGAACCTAATTTAAATACAACTACCATACCAGTTGGAACAACTGTAAATTATTGGTATTTTTTAATTACTAACTCAGATCAATCTAGGCAGTCCGCTGATTTAAAGGGTAGTGATTATGGTTTCGGTGCTTCTACATTGTCAGTGAGTAGACGAGATATTCCAAAAGATATAATAGTAGGCAATGGAACGATAACTATTAATAATCCGGCACAATATCATATTACTATTTATGATGTGTTAGGAAAAAAAGTGAGTGAAACAAGATTAAATGTAAATACACAATTAACTCACGATTTTCAGTTACAAAATGCTGGAATCTATTTGGTTAAAATTAAAGCAGGGAATTCTACCCGAACGGTGAAAATGTTGAAATATTAGATTATTTTACATTATTTGGTAATAGTTTATTTATGGTTCAGTTTTTGATGCAATTAATGTTTCAATACTAAATTGCCATTATGAATTCCATGAGATTGCTATTTTTTGTTCTTTTTGTAACTACTTCAATTTTTTCTCAATCAAATGATAATAAGGACGACTTTAGAAATCGAGGTTACTTCAATATATCCAGAATTGGTTTGATTTCGATAAATAAAGCAGAACTTGAAACGTTTTCGCCACAGAATGGAGTTGTTAATACTGATATTTCAACCAATAATACCAATGCATTTAGTTTACAAACGATAAACGGTTATTTTTTTAGTCCTTATTTTTCTGCTGGTTGAGGAGTTGGCTTAGATGGATATCATAATCCAAATCTTAATACCATGCCAGCTTTTATCGATCTGCGTTTCTACCTCAGTGATGCAAAAAGTAGCTTCTATTTCCTTATCAATTATGGTATGTTAATAAAAATAAAGAATGGAACTAAAAATGGTAATATGGCTAATCTTGGTTTTGGCTATAAAATACCATTGAATGAAAAGCGGTTAATATTAGTAACCGACCTTAGTTACAGTTATAAAGCCATAAGTAATGACGGTTTATCTATTAGAAATTTTGAAAGTTACTTTTTAATGAAAGGGGCTTTTTTAAGTTTAGGATTTATATTATAATACTTATTTGAGCAATCCAGCACGTCTTAATAAAGCTTCTGGTTTTGGCTCTTGCCCTCTGAATTTTTTATATAATTCCATCGGGTTTTCTGTACCACCTTGCGATAAGACATAGGTTTTAAATTTATTTGCAACGGTTTTGTTGAAAATACCTTCTTCTTTAAAATATTCAAAGGCATCTGCATCTAAAACTTCTGCCCATTTGTAACTGTAGTACCCAGAAGAATATCCGCCTTGAAAGATATGTGCAAAGGCAGTACTCATACAATTCTCACCAACTTCAGGATATAATTTTGTTCCTTCAAAAGCTTCAACTTCATGTGCTTTAACGTCTGAAATAGATGTTGGGTCAATACCATGCCAGGACATATCGAGTAAACCGAAACTTAGTTGTCTTAAAGTTTGCATACCTTCATGGAATGTTGCTGAAGCTTTTATTTTTCCGATAAGTTCCATCGGAATCACTTCTCCGGTTTCATAGTGTGTGGCAAATAATTTTAAGGTTTCCTCTTCGTAGCACCAGTTTTCTAAAATCTGACTTGGTAGTTCAACAAAATCCCAATAAACACTTGTGCCTGACAAACTTGGATAGGTTGTATTTGCCAACATACCGTGTAAGGCGTGACCAAATTCATGAAATAAAGTGGTCACCTCATTAAAGGTGAGTAATGAAGGCTTACTTTTTGTTGGTTTTGTAAAATTGCAGACAATGGATACATGTGGTCTCTCATTTTTACCATTTTTAATCATTTGTGGTTTGTAAGAGGTCATCCAGGCTCCGTTGCGTTTTCCAGCTCTTGGAAAGAAATCTGCATAGAAAATGGATACCAAATTATCTTCAGAATCAATAACTTTGTAAGTTAATACATCTTTGTGATACTTATCAATGGTATCGATTTCTTTAAATTGAAGCCCAAAAAGTTTTTTAGCAACAGTAAATGCACCATTAATGACGTTTTCTAGTTTAAAGTAAGGTTTCAATTTTTCATCATCCAAATCAAAGAGCTTTTGCTTTAGTTTTTCTGAGTAATAGGCTGAATCCCATTTTTGCAATTGGTCTATGCCGTCTAATTTCTTTGCGAAACTTTCAAGACTTAGAAATTCTTTTTCTGCTGCTGGTTTGGCCTTTTCTAATAATTCATTTAAGAATGCTTTGACTTTTTTAGGTGTCTCAGCCATGCGTTCTTCAAGTACAAAATGAGCATGAGTGTTATAGCCCAAAAGTTGTGCACGCTCATATCTAAGTCTGGCAATTTTTAGAACGATATCTTGATTATCTAGTTCATCATTATGAAATCCCTTGCTTCCGAATGCTTTAGACAATTTTTTACGCAACTCTCGATTGTCAGCATACGTCATAAATGGTATATAACTCGGATAGTCTAAGGTGATTAACCAGCCTTCTTTTCCTTTTGAATCCGCTAATTGTTTTGCAGCTTCCTTTGCACCATCTGGTAAACCTGATAGGTCAGATTCGTCAGTTAGGTACATTTCATATTTATTGGTTTCTGCTAAAATATGCTCTCCAAATTTGAGTTTAAGTTGACTCAATTCTTTATCAATAGCTCTTAACTTTGATTTTTTTGAATCTGGTAGATTTGCGCCGTTTCTAGAAAAGCTTTTATATTTTTTATCGAGTAGTGTTTCTTGTTCTGTAGATAAAGTTAAATCAGATTTAGAGTCATAAACGCTTTTCACACGTTTAAATAAATCCTCATTTAAGGTAATGTCATTGCTAAAATCTGAAAGTAAAGGTGATACTTCCTGAGCTATTTTTTGAATAGCCTCATTGGTCTCTGCAGAATTTAAATTAAAGAATAAACTTGAGATTCTATCTAATTCTTCTCCAGAATAGTCTAAGGCTTCAATTGTATTTTTAAAAGTTGGTGCTTCGTCATTAGTAACTATGGCATCAATTTCTGCTTTTGCTTTGTTAATTGCCGTTTTAAATGCAGGAAGAAAATCTTCTGTCTTTATTTTTGAAAAAGGCGCAGTATCGTATAATGTATTAAAGCGCTCATTTAGAATTGTGATTTTATATCCGTCCATATTTTCTTACGTATATTTCTGATAATCTGAATTTTAACTGTTTTTTAAGAGGGTTATAATAGATTAGCCGTAGAAGTTTAATTATTTTTGCGACATCTTATTTAGCAAGAACTATTGCAAAATAAGAATTGATTAATAGCTAAAAGCCTCGGCGCAAGTTGAGGCTTTTTAAAGGTTTTTAGCCGAGTCAATAACTTTAGTTTTCAATCCTTCCTTATATACTATAATTTTATCTAAAATGTACTGATCAGAACTTCCTAAAATCTGAGCTGCCAAGATGCCTGCGTTTTTAGCACCATTTAGTGCAACAGTAGCCACGGGTACACCTCCTGGCATTTGTAAAATTGAAAGGACAGAGTCCCATCCGTCTATAGAGTTGCTACTTTTTACAGGTACACCTATAACTGGTAGCGGAGATAATGAGGCTACCATGCCAGGTAAATGGGCTGCACCACCTGCACCAGCTACGATAACTTTTATCCCTCTGTTGTGAGCGTTTTTTCCATAATCGAATAATTTATCTGGAGTTCGGTGTGCTGAAACAATATCAACTTTAACTTCAATGTCAAATCCTTTTAAAATATCTATAGCGTCTTGCATTACTGGCAAATCACTTTTACTTCCCATTATCACACCTACTTTACTCATATTATTCACTAATTACTTCAATTGTACGTTTTACTTTTTCTGCTATTTCTCGCGCCTTGTCTATATCTTTATTTACAATAGTCACATGGCCCATTTTTCTGAATGGTCTGGTTTGCTTTTTACCATAGATATGAGGCGTAACACCATCCATAGCCATAATTTCATTTATATTTCTGTACACAACATTACCTGTGTAATCTTCATGCCCTACAAGATTAACCATTACTCCTGCTACTTTACTTTGAGTATTACCTAAAGGTAAACCAAGTATAGCTCTAATATGTTGTTCAAATTGAGAGGTATAACTTCCTTCGATACTATAATGTCCAGAATTATGTGGTCTTGGTGCTACTTCATTAACTAATATATCATCATCTTCCGTCTGAAACATTTCAACAGCTAGCAATCCGACGTGTTCATAAGCTGCAGCTGTTTTTAGTGCCACAAGTTCAGCCTTTTTTGCAATATCTAAAGGAATCCTCGCAGGACAAATCACGTATTCCACCTGGTTTGCCTCAGGATGAAACTCCATTTCTACAACAGGATATGTTTTTAGGTCACCTTTTTCATTTCTTGCTACGATAACAGCAAGCTCATTTTTAAATGGTATTAACTTTTCGGCAATACATTCAACATTTGGTAGATCTACTAAATCTGTATATCGTTTTACCACTTTCACACCTGTACCATCGTAACCAAAACGTGTGCTTTTCCACACAAAAGGGTAGCTTAGTCCACCATTACCAACAGCTTCATCAATTTCAGACGTATATGCAAACCTTGAGAAATCTGCGGTTGGTATATTATGATCGCGATAAAATAATTTTTGCTGTGCTTTGTTTTGTATAGTTCGCAATGTCTTAGCAGAAGGATACACTTTAATACCTTTTTTTTCTAAGGTCTCTAAAGCATCAACATTAACATTTTCAATTTCTATAGTAAGAAGATCTACGAGTTCACCGAATTTAATAACAGTGTCGTAATCTAGTAAGTCACCCACAATAAATTCATCACAGGCTAATCGAGCTGGTGCTTCAGGACTAGCATCTAACACACAAGTGTAAATATCAAATTTTCGGGTATTATAGAGCATCATTTTGCCCAATTGGCCTCCACCAAGTATTCCAAGTTTAAACTGAGAAGAAAAATAATTCATTGGCTTTTAAGCGTCTCACAAAAATGTGAGTAATTTTACAGATTATTATCTTAATTAAGATACAAAAATACGTTATAAAATCAGAACTTCTCTAAATTGAAATCCAAAAAATCGGTATTCCTCAATCTATTGATTATCTTTGCATTTCTAAAATAAAAAGACAGTGCTTAAGCTTCACGATTTATATTTTAAACCATTTATTTCTGAAGAGCAAATACAAGATGCGGTTCAAAGCATGGTAGATGCTATTTCTACAGATTTGGGAGATGAAATGCCCGTGTTTGTAGGTATTCTAAATGGTTCATTTATGTTGGTTAGTGACTTTGTGAAAAAGTACCCTAAACCATGCGAAGTAACATTTATTAAACTGGCGTCATATGAAGGTGTGAAATCTACAGATGATATCCAACGTTTAATTGGCTTAACACAAGACCTTACTGGGAGAACTGTAGTTATTCTAGAAGATATTATAGATTCTGGTAATACCTTAGAAGAGGTACATAGAATTTTTGAAAATGAAAACGTTAAACAGTTAATCATTGCTACATTATTTTACAAGCCTGAAGCATACGATAAAGATTTTAAACTTCATTATGTTGGTATAGAAATTCCTAATAAGTTCATAGTAGGTTATGGACTAGATTATAATGGTTTAGGAAGAGACTTGCCAAGTGTATATCAATTAAAAACCACACAATACATGACAAACTTAGTGCTATTTGGCCCTCCAGGAGCAGGCAAAGGAACTCAAGCAAACTTCTTAAAAGAGAAATACGATTTAGTTCATATTTCCACAGGCGATGTCTTTAGATATAACATTAAAAATGAAACAGCTTTAGGGATGTTAGCTAAATCTTATATGGATAAAGGCGAATTGGTACCAGATCAGGTAACCATAGACATGCTGAATAAAGAAGTCGAGAAAAACTCCGATGCTAAAGGATTTATTTTTGACGGTTTTCCAAGAACCAATGCACAGGCTAAGGCCTTAGATGAATTAATGGACAGTAAAGATTCTCAAATTAACGCTATGGTTGCGTTAGAAGTAGATGATGAAGTTTTGGTAAAGCGTTTATTAGAACGCGGTAAGACAAGCGGAAGAGCTGATGATGCAGACGAAAGTATTATTAGAAACAGAATAAAAGAATACTACAATAAAACAGCCATTTTAAAAGACTACTACACAGCACAAGACAAATATTATGGTGTTGATGGATTTGGTAGTATAGAGGAAATTACGATACGATTAAGTGCTGTAATTGACAAACTATAAGTCTTACCAAATAGAGTTTAAACTTTATCGCTTAAACTTAAAATTTTAAACTCAAATTATGACTGAAGGAAATTTTGTTGACTATGTAAAAATGCACGTATCTTCCGGTAACGGTGGAAAAGGTTCTGCACATTTGCATCGTGAAAAATATATCCAGAAGGGTGGCCCAGATGGAGGAGATGGTGGTCGTGGAGGTCATGTTATAATAAAAGGAAATTCTAATCTTTGGACCTTAATTCATCTTAAGTTTAAAAGACATATTAAAGCAGGTCACGGTGCACATGGTAGTTCTGGTAGAAGTACAGGTGCAGATGGTGAAGATGCTATAATTGAAGTGCCACTAGGTAGTGTAATAAGAGATACCGAAACCAATGATATTCTGTTTGAGATTACAGAAGATGGTGAAGAAAAGATTGTAGCAGAAGGAGGTATGGGTGGACGTGGCAACTGGCATTTTAAAAGTTCTACAAACCAGACACCCAGATATGCACAGCCTGGTATTCCTTTAGAAGAAAGAGATATCACCATAGAATTAAAAGTATTAGCGGATGTCGGTTTAGTCGGATTCCCAAATGCAGGTAAGTCAACACTACTGTCAGTATTAACGTCAGCTAAACCTAAAATTGCAGATTACGAGTTTACTACGTTAAAACCTAATCTAGGTATAGTGAAGTATCGCGATTTTCAGTCTTTTGTAATGGCAGATATTCCTGGTATCATTGAAGGTGCGGCGGAAGGTAAAGGCTTAGGGTATTACTTTTTGAGACATATTGAGCGAAATTCAATACTACTATTTCTAATTCCTGCGGACGCAAAAGATATCGTCGAGCAATATGAAGTTTTATTAGATGAGTTAAGACGCTATAACCCTGAGATGTTAGATAAAGAACGATTTGTGGTGATCTCAAAATCTGATATGCTAGACGATGAATTAAAATCTGAAATGTCTACTATTTTAGACAAAGATTTAGAATGTAATTATATATTTATTTCATCTGTTGCTCAGCAAGGATTAACAGAGTTAAAAGATAAACTTTGGAAAATGCTTAACGATTAATCTTTCATATATGAAGGAAAAAATTAAAAACATTGTAGAATATAATGACAATAGACTTAATAAAAGCTTTGCCATTTTTATTCAGTTTTTAATTGTTGTTTCTGTTATTACTTTTTCAGTAGAAACGCTTCCAAATTTAAAACCTCAAACAAAAGTAATCCTCAATTCTGTTGAAATCTTTTGTGTTATTGTGTTCTCATTGGAATACATCGCCAGAATATATGTTGCTAATCATAAACCAGGATTTATTTTTAGCTTCTTTGGTCTTATAGATTTGTTTGCTATCCTACCATTTTACTTATCCTTTGGTGTAGACTTAAGATCGCTTAGAGTGCTTAGAATGTTTAGATTATTCAGGCTGCTTAAGTTGGTTCGCTATAATAAAGCGATGCGCCATATTACAAAAGCGATGTTATTGGCAAAAGAACAAATCATCTTATTCATGGGTGTTACCTTGGTGCTCATTTACTTTGCGGCTATTGGAATTTATTATTTTGAGAACGAAGCCCAACCAGATCACTTTTCTTCAATATTTGATAGTCTTTGGTGGTCTATCGTTACATTAACGACAGTTGGCTACGGAGATGTTTATCCTGTAACTGTTGGTGGGCGTATATTTACTTTTATTATCTTGCTAATAGGCTTAGGTATCGTAGCAATTCCTACAGGTATTATTTCGTCTTCGCTAACAAAGGTTGTTGAGCCAAATGATAATGACAAAGCTTAGGTAGTCTTATAAACCATCATAAATTTTGTATATTTAAAATAAAAATGAAGCTTTTAAAATATGCTCTTATTTTAATACTTATCACATCATGTGGGCCAGTTATTCGTTATGATTACGAAAAGGCAACAGATTTTACACAATACAAATCTTACAACTATTTTGATGATATGCAGACGGGCTTAAGCGGACTAGATACCAAGCGTTTAATAAGAGCCATTGATGCCAAACTGCTTACTATGGGATTTGTGCGTACAGAGAATGCCGATTTTTATATTGATATTCAGAGTCAGGATATTATAAACCGAACAAACTCAAATGTTGGTGTAGGAGTAGGTGGAACAGGAAGAAATGTAGGTGGTGGTATATCGGTAGGAGTCCCTCTTGGTAATAATCAGAAAACTCGCGAAATTGTGATTGATTTTGTAGATATCAGTAATGGAGAGAAACTATTTTGGCAAGCAGTAAGTGAGAGTTCATACAGGACGAATGCTTCTCCAAAAAAGCGTGAAGAAGCTTTTGTAATCTTAGTTGAAAAAATATTCGAAGGCTATCCTCCAGGAAATTAAAGATTAATAGGCTTCGTTGCGAAATTGAGAACAATCAAAGCGTTATATGAAAACTGATTATTTGATTAATTTTAAAGGTTTCTATTTTCGCACTAATAATAAATTAACTTTATTATTTCTCTAACACTTTAAACTTAAAGTTTCCTTTTAGGTTTTGTAATTTTGAAATAAAACAAAAAAGAAATGGAAAGTTTAAAAGGAAAAGTTGCGCTTATAACTGGTGGAACAAAGGGAATTGGATATGGTGTGGCTGAGGCATTACTTAATCATGGTTTAAAAGTAGTTATTACTAGCAGAAGCAAAAATGCGGCGGACGCCGCAGCGAAAGAATTAGCATCAAAATCCGATACAAAAGGATCAATAATAGGAGTTCAGGCTGATGTTAGAGAACTCGCTAGTCAAGAAGAAGCCGTAAACCAAGCTCTTAAGACATTTGGTCAATTGGATATTGTAGTTGCTAACGCAGGTCTAGGTCATTTTGGTAGTATAGAGGATTTAACGTCTGAGCAATGGAACCTAGTTATAGACACCAATCTTACAGGTGTCTTTAATTCGATTAAGGCAAGTGTAGATGCACTTAAAATTTCAAAAGGCTATTATATTACAATTTCTAGTTTGGCTGGTGCAAATTTCTTTGCAGGTGGCTCAGCTTATAATGCAAGTAAATTTGGTGTTACCGGATTTACTCAAGCTGTAATGCTAGATTTACGAAAATATGGAATTAAAGTAAGCACCATAATGCCAGGATCGGTTTCTACACACTTCAATGGTAACGAACCTAGTGATAAAGATGATTGGAAAATTCAGATAGAAGATATTGGTGAATTGGTGATTGATCTTTTAAAAATGAAACCGAGAACTTTACCTAGTAAAATTGAGGTTAGACCAACAACGCCGCCAAGCAGTAAGTGAAAGCTTGTGCAAAACAAAAAATCCTCTAGAAAGTTTTAGGAAACTGCTGTGATCTTAAAGAAAAAAGATTTATAGACTATCCAAAAAAATAAGTTAATCTCCTGTTTATCTTAATAATATTGGCTGTTTTAGTTTTATTCAAACTAAAACAATCAAAATAATGAAATCAACGATCTATACTTTTCTTGTAATCACAACCCTAAGTACAACAATTTCTTTCTCGCAATCTGAAATAAAAGCTCCTAGAGGCTATTCTAACGACATTGGTAATATGATTTCTATGTTAGATAATTTAAAACGCCGTGTGGAGCGTCAAGTGGTAAATTTAGACCAGGCAGGTACTGATTTTTTGCTTGATGATAATGCCAATAGCCCGGGCGCAATAATATACCATTTGGCCGCTACCGAAGCTTATTATCAGGTCTACACATTTGAAGGACGAGGCTTTAATGCTGAAGAAAAAGCAAAATGGGAGACTGCATTAAATTTGGGTGAAAAGGTTAGAAAAGAATTTAAAGACAAGCCGATTAGTTATTATATGAATCTTTATGATGAAGTTAGAGCTAAGACCAAAGAATTACTCAAAACTAAAGATGATGCTTGGTTTAAGAAAAAGATTGGTAATATGACTATGCATTGGGCTTGGTTTCATGTTATGGAACACCAAGCCAATCATATGGGCCAATTGGCTCTGATAACAACACGGATTTAAAAAAGAGGCTTCCAAAAAGCCTCTTTTTTTAATCTACATTTATTCTAATCCCTTCACTGTGGCTACTAAATTCTGGTGCATACATGGATTGTATGGTGCTAATCCCATTACTCATATCACCAGCATTATTTACCCTTAAGTCATACTCAAAAACAAATACTCCCTTTGGTAAATAATCTATAAAGAAGTTTGTTGCTGCATCTTTAGTACTTTCATAATAGCCAAAACCATCTTGCCATTTGTATTGGGATAACACATTAATCGGCTCAAAACCTGCTGCACGCATATCTTTAAGATGAATAAATTCCATAGAACGGTCTGTTCTAAGTACAATCCGTACTCGTACTAAATCACCAACAGTTAGTTTTGTTTCTGACGTAATTTCAGTGATTTCTTCACCTTTATCGGTATTGGTCTTTAAGTACAGTTTCTTACTCAATTTTAAAGGAGTTTCTGCTGATGTTATTTTATCTAAATCTTCAAAATATTGCCAATATAAAGCTCCCCAAGCAATTCCATCTCCTGTTTTAGTGATGGTAACTTCTGCTTGTTCTGATTTAATTTCTGATCCTGCCCATGATGTTTTATAGTACCCTGTTCCAGCTTCTACTTTTACATTTTCTAATGTTGAAGGTGAAATAGTTTCATTTCCAATTTTTATATCAACCATTTCAGAAACATCTAGCCAAGCACTGCCTTGCAACAATAAGGCATATACCGCTTCAGTAGTTGCCTTGGTGGTTTTCCATTGGTTTATTTGCTTGTGTTTTAGTAACCAGATTTTAAGGTTATCAATATCATCGAGATTCTTCGCTTCGCTCTGAATGACCTTACCTACTTCGGAAAACGCTTCAATCAAGAGCGCTTGACTCTCGATTGGTGCCTGATACCAGTGCCATGAATTAGTATTTTCCTTCCAATACATACCAAGTTCTTCAGATGTAATGCTATTTTCTTTTAGTGATTTTAAAATCTTACCAGAAGTATTATCATCATTCATTCTGTGCATGGTTAAGGTCATAAGTCCTTTGGCATAAAGTGAACGCTTTAACCAATACTTCTGTATTTGATTTTTATAATAGTCCATTATCTTTTGCACGTC
>NZ_CBFHMI010000063.1:0-245 GCF_965656915.1 Winogradskyella sp.
ATGGTGTAGGTCTTGCAGCTCCGCAAATAGGCTTATCAATTCGTCTGTTTTTAGTAGATACAGAACCGTTTTCTGAAGATGAAGATCTATCTGAGAAAGATAGAGAACAGATGAAAAATTTTAAAAAAACCTTTATCAATGCACAGATATTAGAAGAAGAAGGTGATGAATGGGCATTTAATGAAGGCTGTTTAAGTATACCAGATGTCAGGGAAGATGTGTTTAGACAACCAAAGATTAAAATA
>NZ_CBFHMI010000063.1:255-13712 GCF_965656915.1 Winogradskyella sp.
ATCAAGATGAGAATTTTGATACACATATTGAAGAATATGATGGACTAATTGCTCGTGTGATTCAGCATGAATATGATCATATTGAAGGCGTTTTATTTACGGACAAACTATCCTCATTTAAAAAACGTTTAATTAAAGGGAAATTAACCAATATCTCTAAAGGCAAAATAAAAATTGATTATAAAATGCGTTTTCCTGCGATGAGCAGAAAGCGTTAATACAAATAATATTAAATGGATTGTTACACTGAGCTTGTCGAAGTGTGTTAAGAAGTCAAATAACTTTTGACAAGCTCAGTCTGGCAAAAAGAAATTATGTTATGAGTTTAGATAAAATTTTAGCGATTTCTGGGAAACCAGGATTATACGAAATAGTTACACAGACCAGAACCGGTGCTGTAGTAGCATCGTTAATAGATAAAAAACGAATTACGGTAGGTGCGCACAGTAATATCAGCATTTTAAGTGAAATAGCTATTTATACCTTGACAGAAGAAGTGCCTTTAAGAGATGTTCTTAAAAAGGTAAAAGAAAAAGAGAATGGAGAAGTAACTTCTATTAGCCACAAAGATAGTAAGCTTGCTTTAGAAGAATATTTCTTTGAAGTTTTACCAGAGTATGACGAAGACAGAGTTTATCCTTCTGATATTAAAAAAGTGATACAATGGTATAATTTACTTCAAAAAAATAACCTTTTAGATACCTTAGAAGCTGACGAAGACTCTACATCTGAAGAGGAGGAATAATCATGTCAGATAAAGTAACTCAGTTAAAAGCCTTTGAACGTTTGCTGGTTATCATGGATGAATTGCGAGAGCAATGTCCTTGGGATAAAAAGCAGACCATGGAATCCTTACGTCATTTAACTATAGAAGAAATGTACGAGTTAGGTGACGCTATACTAGATAATGATTTGGATGAGGTAAAGAAAGAATTAGGCGATGTGTTATTACACATTGTGTTTTATTCTAAAATTGGCAGCGAAACCAACACTTTTGACATAGCAGATGTTTGTAATAGCATTTGTGATAAGCTTATCGATAGACATCCACATATTTATGGTGACGTCAAAGTTAAGAATGAAGAAGACGTAAAGCGTAATTGGGAACAGTTAAAGTTAAAGGAAGGTAAAAAAAGTGTATTAGAAGGTGTGCCAAAGAGTTTACCAGCTATGGTAAAGGCTAATCGTATACAAGATAAAGTTGCTGGAGTAGGATTTGATTGGGAAGAGCCAGAGCAGGTTTTTGAAAAAGTAGAAGAGGAGCTGGCCGAATTAAAAACTGAAATAGCCAAAGGCGACCAAAATGCTATAGAAAGTGAATTTGGAGATGTATTGTTTTCTATGATAAATTACGCTCGCTTTCTTAAGGTAAATCCCGAAAATGCCTTAGAACGTACCAATAAGAAATTTATTAAGCGCTTTCAATATCTTGAAAGTAAAGCCAAAACATTAAACAAAACTCTCAAAGACATGACCTTATCTGAAATGGATGTCTTTTGGGAAGAGGCGAAGTCTATTTGACCTATTCTGTCATTTAGAAGAAACAAAGTGACTGAAGAATCTATAAACATCTTACTTTAGATTCTTCGCTGCGCTCTGAATGACAGAGCTCAGATTTGTTAAAATTCTCAAAAAATCTACAGTCAAACATCCAAACTATTTTTTTGTTCGTAAATACTGTATATAAAAGCATTAAACGTTTTTATAATCTTAGTAGGAGATCTTAATTATTATTTTAAGCGGTTGTAATTAAGGTTAATTTAGTTTAGTTAGGGCAAAACCCATCTGTAGAACACAGATGGGTTTTGATTTTTATACTATTATGCTTCCTTTGGAAATTTATTTATCTAACTATACATTCCACGAATCTTAGTTAACTTTTCTTTCCAGGTTTCTAATTGTTTTTTATGATTGGCGATGTTTTTATGCACTTCCTTAACCAATGGATTGTCAGAGTCTACATTAGAGAAAAACTGTAAATTATTTTCTAGCTGTGTAATTTCCGACTGTACTTCGCCTATTTTCTTACGTATAAAGTTCTGCTCATTGTCCAAAAGCCTTGTGTCATCGGGATTTGCTAGATTTTCGAGTTTGCTTTCAAACTTCACCATCTCCAGCTTGGCTTTATCCATTTTTAATTGGTCAAAGGCATTGTCAATAGCTTTATAAAATTTACCATCTATATAACGTTTATTTTGCGGTACGTAACCTATTTCTTTCCATTCAGTAATTTTTGCCTGTAAGGTTTTTATATCTGCTTTTGGATCATCCGTGAGCTCCATAGCTTTAAGTTGATCTAGCAATTTGGTCTTCTTATCAAAAGCGTCATATAAATGCTGATTTTCAGCCTTACGCTGCGCATGCATTCTATCAAAGTAATGATTACATGCACCTTTAAACTGTTTCCAGATTTTATCGCTATCACGTCTAGGTACGTGGCCTATTTTTTTCCAATTACTTTGAATTTTCTTCATCAGTGGAGTTACAACTGCAAAATCATCACTTTCCTTGTTTTCTTCTGCTATTTTAATGAGCTCCTTTTTCTTTTGAAGATTTTCGTATTGATCCTTTTTAAGTTCCTTGTAGAATTTATTCTTTCCACGATTAAAGGTTCTTACAGCATCTTTAAACTTTGCCCAAGTGGCTTCGTTAACTTTAAGTGGCACTTTACCTGCATTGAAAAACGCTTCTCTCAGTGCTTCTACTTCTTTTATTTTCTTTTGCCATGCACTATGAGAACTCACATTATCCTCAGCAATAGCAGCTATTTTAGATATAATCTCTTCTTTTTTCTCAAGATTTTTTTCATAAGCTTTGTCTAAATCGGCATAATAGGCCTGACGCTTATCATGAATAGCTTTTGTAGCGTTACTAAAACGTTCCCATACTTCTTCTCTATGCGCTTTACCAACTGGTCCAAGCTCTTCTTTCCAAAGTTTGTGTAAGACCTGAAGCTCTCTAAAAGCTCGATTAATATTATCATCTTTGGCTAATTCTTCCGCACGTTCAATGATCTTTAGTTTCTGTTCATAATTGTGCTTAAAGTCCATGTCTCTCAAATCATTATTGAGATGTAAGAAGTCATAAAAGCGTTCTACATGATGATGATAGGTGTTCCAGGCATTGTTGTACTTATCTCTTGGTATAGGACCTGCATTTCGCCACTTTTCTTGTAATTCCTTAAAGTGCTTGTATGTTGAACTCATATTTTCCTCAACATTCAATAAGCCTTTAATTTCTTCAATAATGGCTAATCTGTTTTCTAAATTTTGTTTAAGATTCTGCTCTCGCTCTTTGTAATAAGCGCTGATGGATTGCTTGTAATCTTTATATAAAGAATTAAATAACTTCTTGGTGTCGTCGGTATAATAAAAATCTATCTCATTTCCACCATCATTAATAAATTCTTCTTTTTTCTCTTCTAGAAGCTGATTAAATTTAGCATTAAATTCAGCTTTAATTTGATTAATATGTTTTGAAATAGTCTGAATTTTATGATGTTTTAAAAGACGGTTTAATTCCGTTGCTAAATCTTGCATAGACATCGCATGGTAGTCTTTTTCTTCTACTTCATGGCGTTCAGCATTAGACTCATCCTCAGCATCCTCAGCATTGGAGGCTTCAATTTCTTCTACATGATCTTCTTCCTTAGAATCTGAGCTTTTCTCATCATTTGATGAGGTGTCATCAACTTCAGCAGCCTCTTCTTTTGTTACTTTCTCTTCTTTAGAGACTTCAGCGGATCCATCATCTGTCACTGTTTGTTCAACTTTAGTTTCTACATCAGAAGATTCATTTTTTGTTGGAGTAGTCTCTTTAGATTCTACTTCTTTTTTTCCATCTGCATCTTGCAGGTTATCATTCTCAGACATGTGTCATTATTTTTAATAGGTGGTTAAAGATAGTAACAAGTGGCTGAAATCCAAAGATAAATGCATTTTCGCGCAATAAATCGAGTAGTTTTAGTCCTTATTCCAAATTTCCCATGACTTTTCAGCTTGTAGTTTTAGCATCTCAAATCCATTAATAGTAGTTGCCCCTTTTTTGTGACCATAATTTAAAAATTTGGTCTGCTCAGGGTTATATATAAGATCATACAAAATATGATTGCAGGTAATGGCATTATAAGGAATGTTTGGACATTCATCTATGTTGGGAAATGTTCCTAATGGTGTACAATTTATGATAATTTGATACTTTGAAATTAACTCATCGTTTAATTGAGAATATAGAAATTTGACGCCTTCCTTTTTAGAACGTGATACAAAAGTATATTTAATTCCGAGCCTTTTTAAGGCATAAGCGATTGCTCTAGATGCGCCACCAGTACCAAGGATTAAAGCTCTTTTATGGTAGTTGCTTAAATGTGGTTCTAGCGAATTTTTAAAACCATAATAATCTGTATTATAACCAATTAATTTTTTCTTTTTTGTAATTCTAATTGTGTTTACAGCTCCTATTTTCTTTGCACGCTTATCAAGCTTGTCCAATAATGGGATAACCTCTTCTTTGTAAGGAATGGTAACATTTAAACCTTTTAGGTTAGAAGTTGTTTTAATAATAGAGATTAGTTCTTGTATCGACTGTAAATCAAAGTTAACGTAGGTGTGTGTTAGGTTCAGTTGCTCAAACTTATCAGCAAAATATCCTCTGGAAAAAGAATAGGAGATATCACGACCTACGAGTCCTAATTTATACTTTGATTTGTCTTGTGCGTTGTCCATACCATTCTAATCCTAAAACTACAAGAATTCCAAAAGCAATATAAGCAATTGCAATATAAGTTTCTGTATTCCACTCGGGTAAAAAACGTCGGTAGTTCTCAATGACTTGTTTACCAGTAGAATCTAAAATATAACTACCATCAATACTTTTTTTGTAGATGGTTTCTTTCCAAGGCCAGACAACTCCTAGAGATCCGATAATAAAACCAACAATCGTTGCTAAGGTGATGTTTTTATAATGATGTAAAATATAATTTAGAATGTGGGAAAAGGTGACAAGACCAGTGACCGAACCTAATGTGAAAACACCTAAAACCTTTAGCATTCTAATTCTAACTTCATTATGTATAAATTCAAAATTCCCGCTAAAAATATCTGCTATAGTATCATAAAGTGCATTTACAGAATCTACCAGAAGTAGCACATAATTTCCAAGTAAAATGAGGATAAAAGAACCTGAAAATCCAGGTAATGTCATACCAGAAACACTTATAATTCCACAGAAAAAAACAAAAATTAGGTTATCGTTTTCTGTGGCAGGATCTAAAAAACTAATACTTATACCTGCGATAGTACCAAGTATTAAGGCTAAAATGGTTTTATTGTTCCACGCATTAAAATCTTTGCTGATGTAATAAATGGATCCTAGTATCATTCCGAAGAATGTGCTCCACACATAAAGTTCGTAGTTTACAATGAGATAGTCTAAAATTTTAGAAACACTAAAATAACTCACCACCATTCCCAAAAAGAGTAGTGTCAAGAATTTACCGTTTATATAGCGATAAAAACTTTTAAATCGTCCATTGAATAAAAGCTTAAAGGCTGTTTTATTAACGCGTTGTAGGGAATAAATAAATTCTTCATAAAACCCAGCAACAAAAGCTACGACGCCACCAGAGACTCCTGGCACTTTGTTCGCAGCACCCATGGCCAAACCTTTAATGACCAAGAATATACGATCTTTAAGGGTTCTGGTCCTTTGCATTAGACTTTATTTTTATTGCTACCTAAACTTTCTAAAATTAGAATTGAAGCAAAACCGATAACCATAAATATGATAGCCATGAGCATTTGATTATCTCCTTCATAGGAAGTAGGAAGAACACTTCTATCTAATAAGGTGACAAATTCACCGACAGAATTTACGCGTGTTTTAAGGACTTCCTTCCATGGCCAGATTTTATTTAAAGAACCAACCATGAAACCTGTTAAAATGGCAAGAGTTAAATTCTTTTTATGTTTAAACATCCAGTTCAGTGCTTTCGAAAACACTTTTATACCAATCACTGCGCCTACCGCTAGTAGTAAAAATTTTAATAGAGCGTCTTTAAACAGGCTCATATCACCGTTAAATAAACCATCTCTAAGATTATTAATAGTATCAATTGCTATCTGATATGCACCAAGAATCAACAATATAAAAGCACCAGAAACTCCGGGTAAAATCATAGCAATGATAGCAATAAATCCGCAAAACAGTAGATAAAATGGACTGTCTGGCGAAGCAAACGGCTCTGCTAAAGTAATGTAATAGGATAGGGCTGAAGTAGCAATTATTGCGATAATAACTTTTAAACTCCAACTTTTAATTTGCTTCGCTATATAAAGAATACTGGCAAGTACTAATCCAAAAAAGAAAGACCAAAGTAATATCGGTTCGTTATGGAGTAGCCACTTTATTAATTTAGCTAGTGATAAAATACTAACTGCAATACCAGAAAATAAAGCCAGAAGAAAGTTCCCGTTAATTGACATCCATGCAGCTTTAAATCCTTTTTCTTTCCAGATCTTTAAGGCACTTAATTTTACATTATCAATACTTTCTAATAGTTCTTCGTATATCCCAGAAATCAAAGCTATTGTACCACCTGAAACACCAGGAACAACATCAGCAGCACCCATTGCTATACCCTTTAAAGTGATAATTAAGTAATCTAAAAATCGTCTTTGCATTTTTTTAAATAAGAAATGCTAAGGTATGGATTTTTTTAGTTGAAATTCTTGTTGGAATCTGAAATTATAGCCTTGATTAATGGTCTGTTTTCCAACTGAGGAAATAATTCTGAAATAATAAAACTATAGTCTATGTTTAATCTGGTCGCATTTTTGAGATGAAATCTTCCTTCTTCTGACTGATGAAGTGTAAAATAAAGACCGCCTAAGCGATATTCGATTTCAGCATTCTCTGGATAAAACTCTGTGGCTTGAATTAAATTGAAAATGGCAGCATCAAATTCACCTAATGCTGTTAGAATATCAGCTCTATTTAGCCAAGTTTCAATTTCGTAATTACCAAGCTCTAGTGATCTTTTATAACCGCGTTCAGCTTCTTCTAAAAAATTAAGACGTTTATTAACTGTTGCATATAATTTCCAATAAAGCACATTATCACCATCTATGTTTACGGCTTTATTGATATAATAAAGCGCTTTTTGATAGTTTAAGCGTTTCATGTAAAATTTTGTGATTGCTATCCAACCTTTATCCAATAGTGCGTCTTCATTTACTGTTTTCTTGAAAAATTGAATAGCAAAATCATCCTGACCTAACTTTTCGTAACAATACCCAATTCTTAGCAGTGCAAAAGACGTTGGGTCATCTAGTGCTAACGTAATTTTGTAGTTTTCAATCGCTTCTTCGTAGTGTTTCAGCTTTTCTAAAACTTTACCTTTTTCAATATAGGCTCCTACAAAAGTGTCATCGGAAATAATGGCAAAATCAAAAGCAGCATTAGCCTTTTCGTACTCTTTAATCGTAAAATACTGTCTTCCCAATTGATGCCAAGCCACTTCACAATATGGATGTGAGTCTAAGAAAGTATTTAGATACTCTATAGCCTCTTCATTTTTATTCAAAAAGTCATAGCAATACACCACATTATGGAGTGCGGAATAGTCCGATTTATCAGAGTCTAAGCACTTTTTAAAATAGATAATGGCGTTGTCAAATTGATCTAGGAACAAATATTCCATACCAATTAATGCATACAAATCACTATCATCTTCAGGAGTTCTAGACATATTAACTGCAATCAGTAAGGTTTTAATTGCTTTTTCGTGCTCATCCTGTTTCGAAAGTACATTAGCTTTCTGAATGAAAACTTCTTCATTGGTTGGTTCTAAATTATGAAGCATTTCCAGAATGTCATTAGCTTCAGCAAATTTGTTTTCAATTACAAGAATCTCGACCTGAAATAATCTAAGATGTATAGATGTTGGGTGTTGTTCTAAACCTAATTTAATAGCTCTTTTAGCTAAGGCTATTTTGCCATTCTCTAAGTAATGATGAATAATGTTTTCAAATTCACTTGAATCAAAAAACAAAATATCATTTGTTTTTAACATGGATTCAAATCGGGTAAGAGATAAATTTTCGTCGTCTTGACTGTAATTCATAAGCGGTTTAATGATTCTCTGAAACTAAATTACAGTTATCATTTACACTTCATCGATTTTACTGTTAATGTTTTTAACAAAATAATTAACATTGAAATAGAACTTTAAGTAAAGCATGTTGAATTCTGCAATACAGTGTATTAGTTAAGGTTTTAGCAATCTAAATAGAATCTAATATTGAAGTTATTATCTTACAACCTTTGATGATTTCTTGGTTTGAAATCGTCAATGGAGGAGTAATTCTTATGGCTTTAGGTTCAAAAAGTAACCAAAATAATATTAAACCGGCTTCTTGACAACGCAAAATAACTTCATTTGTGATGTCTTCACTTTCTGTAATTAACGCAAGCATTAAACCGCGTCCTCTAATTTCTTTAATATGCTTATGTTGTAAGTGTTCTCTAAATAAGTTCTCTTTTTCTAGAACTTCCATCATAAGACTAGACTCTGTAATTTCTTTTAGTGTGGCTAAAGCTGCAGATGCAATTACAGGATTGCCACCAAAAGTAGTAATGTGACCTAGTTTTGGATTTTCACTTAAGCAATCCATCATTTCTTTAGAAGCCGAAAAAGCACCAATCGGTAGACCGCCACCTAAACCTTTACCAGTGACTACAATATCTGGTTTGCAATTGTAATGTTCAAATCCGAAGAGCTTGCCAGTTCTACCTATTCCAGGTTGTATTTCATCTAAAATTAATAGTGCACCTAAGTCATTACAGCGTTTTTGAACTAATTTCAAATAGTCATTAATAGGTTCAATAAACCCAGATCCACCTTGGATAGTTTCTAAAACAACTGCTGCAGTTTTTTCTGTAATCTTTTGTAAGCACCATTGGCAATTAAACGTAATATGTCTTACATCTGGAATAAGCGGAAGAAAAGGCTGTTTGCGTTCTTCGAAATCCATTAAACTCAAAGAACCCATGGTATTGCCATGATATGCATTTTTAGCAGCAATAATTTCGCTTCTTCCAGTAAATCGTCGTGCTAATTTGATGCTACCCTCAATAGCCTCAGTACCTGAATTTACGAGATAAGTTGATTCTAAAGGTTCTGGTAGATGTTTCGCAATAAGTTTAGAAAGTTCTACTGCTGATTTTTGAATGTATTCACCATACACCATAACATGCATATACTTGTCTAATTGTTCTTTTATAGCATTGATTACCTTAGGATGCGAATGTCCTAGACAATTAGCAGACACACCAGCTACAAAGTCTAGATACGCTTTACCGTTGGTATCATATATATATGATCCGTTTGCATGACTCACAGTCATAGCCAGAGGGTGCGGAGTAGTTTGAGCCTGATATTTTAAAAAGTCTTTTTGCATAGAGCAATTATTGACCTGCTTTTTTTTGTTTTGTATTAGCTTTTACAGAATCTGGTAAAGGAATTATCTTTCCTTTTTTGGGTAGATTTCGAGCTGCCTTGTTTGCTTTATTTGGTGTGTCCTCACCAGCTTTTTCTATCCGTTCATTAACACTATCATCAATAAAATCTTCAGGTGGAACATAATTGTCCAAGCCTTTTATTTTTGGAAGTACTAAAGGTGGATCGTCTTTAAACAGGTCTTCAACTGACGTTGGTCGTTCCTCACCACGCCAATCAAATCCTCTGAGACGTCTTCCACTTTTTGGAAACATTGATTCAGGATAGAGTTCTCCATCTATTTGTTGAATTAATCGTATTTCTTCAATAGCCTGATTATTCAATTTAATATTTATACTACCAGATTTAGATTTATTAATTCCGACTAATTCGTTTTCAGCGTTTCTGGAATAATAAATGACTTCTGCATTTTTAATTATGTTTACATTGTAAAGTTCATTATCTCTAAACAAACCAATTAGTCGTTGACCTTTTATCTGATTATAACCGTTTTCACTCAAAGAGTCTTTACTTACCAAGAAAGCATTATTAAAAACTTTTAATGAATCCAGTTTTTCAGTTTCTACATTAGATATTAAATGAATGGTATCACCTGTCATTTGGTTAGAAACATTCCAAAGAACAGGTTTTCGTTTAGTAGCAAATGCATCTGTAGAGCTAAAACGATTTAAGTTAATCATTTGTGTTAAACCTGTTTTATGATTAACATGAATAGAATCTGACTTTCCAGCTAAATCACTTTTAAATAAACGTACATTGTAAAAAGCGCGTGTTATACGATTATCTGCTTTTCCAGTAACCATTAAAGTATCTGCATGAATGTAGACAGAATCCTGTTCTTGTACTGTAATTGCCAATGCTCGTTTTGTTATAAAAACTGAATCTTTATCCCTGTAGACTTCGGCGTAATGGCCTTTTACAATACTACGATTAATTGTATCGGTTACTGTAATATTATTTGTTGCGGAGGCAAAACTTCGGTTTCTATCAAAATAAAGGCTATCGCCCTCAAATCTTCGATTGTCGTAATCTATTTTCGCATTACGCTGAAAGTAACCTGTATCATTATTAGTATTGTAAAAACCACGTTCACAATAGACTGTACTAGATTCTCCAATAATTGTTGATGGACCAAAAAGATACGCATACCCATTTTCTGTAAAGAAATCCAAGCGTTCTGTCTTTAGAGTATATTCAGGATTTACCAATACAACACTATCTGTAAATTGATATTTTTTTGCAGTCATGTAATATCTACCCACTTTACTCGTGATTGTGCCGGAAGTGTCTCTTACAACTTTTCCTTTATCATCATAATACGCTTGCTGTTTTGTTCGATCAAAATAAAGGATTTGTGTTGTTAAGGTCGATTCAGGTTCTGTTAACACCACGTCACCACTGGCATAGGCTAGCTGTGTCTTTCCACTGTATTCTACATATTTGGCAACCATGTTAATAGAGTCACCTTGTTGCATGCGTACATTACTGAAGGCTTCAATAAAGTCCTGATCTTCATAATATATTGCTTTGTCACACCACATATTAACACCTTCATGTATAAAATGCACTTGCTGAGACTTGTCTCTTAGGAAGACTTTAGCACCTTCTTCAATTTCAGGATCAGAATAACCTGTACCTGCATATTCAATGGTAATCTTCTGCTTGTCTTGAGCAAAACTCCCTAAGGTTATTAAAAAAGAGAAAAGAAAAATTAGATTCTTTATACTATTCAAAGCCATATGTTTTTTACAAAATAACACTTATAGATTTGCTTTAGTATGAGTTAACAGTTTTTTTAACAGAATCTAAACTGTCTTTCTTATAATCGTTTGCTTACGGTCTGGACCAACAGAAACGATGGTTATAGGAATGTTAAGTTCTTTTTCTAAAAACTCAACGTAATCATTTACTTCTTTTGGTAATTGAGAGGCTTCCGTCATTTTGGTTAAATCTTCCGACCAACCTTTTATTTCAGTGTAAATTGGAGTTACGTTTTCTTTCTCAATATTATAAGGTAAATGCGCAATGGTTTCACCTTTATAATTGTAAGCTGTACAGACTTTAAGCGTTTTAAAACCAGAAAGTACATCGCCTTTCATCATAATAAGTTGTGTAACCCCGTTAACCTGACAAGCATAGCGTAATGCCACTAAATCTAGCCAACCACAGCGTCTTGGTCTACCAGTAGTTGCGCCAAATTCATGACCAACACGTGCCATTGTTTCTCCATCTTCATCAAATAATTCTGTTGGAAAAGGACCAGAACCAACGCGCGTTGTATAGGCTTTAAAAATTCCAAAAACTTCACCAATTTGATTCGGCGCAACACCTAATCCCGTACAAGCGCCAGCTGCTGTAGTGTTGGATGATGTTACGTACGGATAAGTTCCAAAATCAATATCTAGTAAGGAGCCTTGCGCTCCTTCTGCTAAAATGGTTTTTCCGGAGGTTTGTGACTGATGAATAAATTCTTCAGAATCAATAAATTTTAAAGTCTTAAGTGTTTCTATTGCCGCAAAAAATTCAGCTTCTAATTCTTTTAGATTGTATTGTATGTTAACATTGTAGAAATCTATCATGGCTTCATGCTTGTCAGCTAAAGCTCTGTATTTAGTTTTCCATTCTGCTAATTCTATATCGCCAACTCGGATTCCATTTCTTCCCGTTTTGTCCATATAAGTTGGACCAATACCTTTTAACGTAGAACCTATTTTTGCTTTTCCTTTAGAAGCTTCACTTGCAGCATCTAATAAGCGATGCGTGGGTAAAATGATATGTGCTTTTCTAGAAATGCATAATGACTTTTTGTAATCAACATTTTGCTCGTCTAGTTTATCTAATTCTTTTTTGAAAATCACCGGATCTATAACGACACCATTACCAACAAGATTCACGGTATCGTCATGAAATATACCTGAAGGAATGGTATGTAAAACATGTTTTCTTCCATTAAACACTAAGGTGTGTCCTGCGTTAGGACCACCTTGAAAGCGCGCAATAATATCGTATTTTGAGGTGAATACATCAACAATTTTTCCTTTGCCTTCATCTCCCCATTGTAATCCAAGTAGTAAATCTACTGCCATTTTAAAAAATTAGTTAGTCGTCAGTTTTACGATTGCCGTAAAAATATAGTGAATGATTAGTAATCTGAATATCAAAAACCTCTTCTATGGTTTTTTTGATGGATTGAATGCGTGGATCACAGAATTCAATAACTTCGCCTGTATCGGTTAATATAACATGGTCGTGCTGCTTATCAAAATAAGACTTTTCGTAGTGTGCTTGATTTTGACCAAACTGATGCTTGCGGACTAAGGCACAGTCTAAAAGTAATTCTATGGTGTTATAAAGTGTTGCTCTACTCACACGATAGTTTTTATTCTTCATTTTGATGTAAAGTGATTCTATATCAAAATGTTCTTCACTATCATAAATTTCTTGAAGTATAGCGTAACGCTCAGGTGTTTTTCTATGACCTTTTTCTTCGAGAAATTGCGTAAATACACGTTTTACAATTTCCTGGTTACTTTCTTCTGTAGTTGCATTCATAATTAAGATGCAAATTTACGCATTTTAAATTCTGGTTACCTTATCTATACCATTAATTTTTTTCAACTTATCAATAAGTTTTTTCAACATTGTTTGGTTTTTAACATCTAGGGTGATATTTCCGCTAAAAATTCCATCGTCACTAGAAAAGCTGATGCTTTTCATATTTACGTGCATGTTTTCAGATATTAGTCTGGTTATGTCATTAACCAAGCCCATATTGTCAATTCCAGAAAGTTTTATTTGTGATGTAAATGTGCGTTGTGTAGAATCTATCCATTTAGCAGGCATTATTCGGTACGCATAATTAGACTGTAAACTTACAGCATTAGGGCAATTCTTTTTATGTACTTTAATACCATCGTTAATAGTCACAAAGCCGAACACT
>NZ_CBFHMI010000064.1:0-13114 GCF_965656915.1 Winogradskyella sp.
TAAAGAAATTGCTGAAGTCACTGGTGGGAAATACTTTAGAGCAACTAACAATGAAAAGCTCGCAGAAATATACAACGAGATTAATAAACTCGAAAAAACAGAAATAGAGGAAAAAAAATATTATAACTATGAAGAAAAGTACAGACCGCTTGTAATTTTAGCTGGTCTACTCTTACTTTTTGAAATAGTATTAAGAAATACAATATTTAGAAGTTTTGTTTAGACTCGATGAAAAAATATGGTTTTGGACATTATTGGTAATACCAGTAATTGTAATGCTATTTATATGGCTTCAAATTTGGCGTCGTTCTGCACAGAAAAAATTTGCGGACAGTCATTTGTTGCAACGTTTAAGTCCAAATCAATCATTATTTAAAAGCATTTTAAAAGTCTTAGTGCTTTGTGGCGCGTTTTTATGTTTGTCCTTAGCATTGGTCAATCCAAAAATTGGGACTAAGTTAGAGACGGTGAGAAGCCAAGGCGTAGATATTGTTTTTGCAGTAGATGTTTCTAAAAGTATGCTTGCGGAAGATATTGCACCTAACCGATTAGAAAAATCCAAACAGTTAGTCACTCAAATAATTAATAATTTGGCTAGTGACCGTGTTGGTATTATTGCGTATGCAGGTAAAGCTTTTCCGCAATTGCCAATTACAACAGATTACGCATCTGCTAAAATGTTTTTACAAAACATGAATACAGATATGCTATCTTCTCAAGGAACAGCAATTCATGAGGCAATACAATTGGCTAAAACTTACTATGATGATGAGGAGCAAACAAATAGAATACTTATCATCATATCAGATGGAGAAGATCATGAAGGTGAAGCTGTGGATATTGCTGAAGAGGCTAATGATGAGGGAATTAGAATATTCACCATTGGTGTAGGTGATGCAAAAGGTGGTCCTATTCCTATTAAACGAAATGGGATAATTTTAAATTATAAGAAAGACAGAAATGGCGAGACTGTAATTACACGATTAGATGAAACCACACTGAGAGAAATAGCCAAAGAAACAGACGGAGTTTATATAGATGGTAGTAATACCATAAAAGTTGTAGAAACCATCAAAGATATACTCAATAAAATGGACAAGAAAGAATTTGAGTCGAAGCAAATAGCAGATTTTAAGGATCAGTTTCAATGGTTTTTGGCTTTAGGTATTGTTTTGCTTTTTATAGATATTTTGTTTTTAGAACGAAAAACAGGTTGGTTAAAGAAACTTAATTTATTTAATGAAAATTTTTAAATTTTCTTTAACGGAAGCAATGGTAAAGCTTTATTAAATTAGAGATGATGATTAAAACATATAAAAATATTAGATTTTGTACAATGCTATTAGTCATGCTAATGGTGTTTGCAGGACATTCACAAGACATAAATAAAGAACAAATTAAGGCTGAAAAGAAAGCCACTAATTTTGTTTATAAGGCCAATGAACTACTAGAAGGTGAAAATTTTGTTCAGGCTGAAATGGAGTATAGAAAAGCTATTTCAAAAGCACCAAATAAAGCTGTTGGAGCCTACAATCTAGCACATTCTTATTATAAGAAGGGAAGTTTTGACGAAGCTTTATATAGAAATCAGGAAGCCGCTAAGAACGCTAAAACCAAAGACGAAAAACACAAAGCTTTTCATAATATCGGTAATATTCTAATGAAAAATGAGTTGTGCAAAGAAGCCGTTGAAGCTTTTAAAGATGCTTTGAGAAATAATCCTACGGATGATGAAACGCGTTATAATTTAGCCTTAGCGAAAGATTGCGCGAAACAACAGGACCAAGATGGTGGAGGAGAAGATGATAAGGAAGACAAAGACAAAGAAGAAGAAAAAGATAAGGAAGAGGAGCAGAAGAAGGAAGACGAGAATAAAGATAAAAAGGATAAAGAAGACGAAGGCGACAAGGACAAAAAAGAAGGCGATAAAGAAGAAGATGATAATGGGAAACCTAAAGATGATAAAAATGAAGATGATAAGAAAAAACCAAACCAAAAACCAAAACCAAAACCAAAACCTGGGCAAATGTCTCCACAGCAGATAAAGAACATCTTAGAAGCTATGCAAAATCAAGAACAAAAAGTTCAGGAAAAGATTAATGCCGAAAAACAAAAAGGCGCCAAAGTAAAAACAGAGAAAGACTGGTAGTTTAAGAACAGACTTTTTCAGATATCATGAAATTCACAAAACACATATTAATTACATTCTTTTTACTTGCAACTTCGGTAGCTTTTACCCAAGTAAAGTTTGAAGCAAAAGTGAGTAAAAAGAAATTGGGAGTCAACGAACGACTTCGAATTGATTTTGAAATGAATAAAGACGGTGACAACTTTGTTCCACCTAGTTTTGGTGATTTTACAGTTGTTGGTGGACCTAATACTTCTGTTAGTAATAAATGGATCAACGGTCAGAGAACCTACAAGAAAACTTACAGTTATTTTTTAGCACCTAAGAAGCGAGGAAAATTTACCATAAAACAAGCCATCATAGAGATAGAAGGCGAAACCTATAAAACCTTTCCAATTTCAGTTACTGTTACAGCTGCGGTAGATAAACCAAATGGTCCGCCTGATGCATCAGATATTGCGTCCGACAACATTCATTTGGTGGCAGAAGTTTCAAAAACAAATCCATATTTAAATGAAGCCATTACCGTTGTCTACAAATTATATGTATCAACAGAAACAGGTGTAAGCAATTGGAGAGAAAAAGATAATCCAAGATATAATGATTTTTGGAGTCAAAATATTGAAATTAAAGGATTAAATATTCAAAAAGGACAATATAAAGGTGAGGACTACAGATATGTAGTGTTAAGAAAAACGGTTCTATATCCACAAAAAACAGGTAAGTTAAAATTGGAACCTCTGGTGCTAGATATAACTGTAGAAGTGCCAACCAATAGATCAGATATTTTTGGTCGTCCAATAATGACTAAAGTACCAAAGACAGTTACTGCAGGAAGCCGTACAATAGATGTTAAACCTTTACCTGAAGCAGATATGCCATCAGATTTTAAAGGTGCTGTTGGTGATTTTGATTTTAAAGTAGCCACAACAAAATCACAATTAAATGCAGGCGAATCGCTTCAGGCAAAAATTGAAGTTACTGGGAAAGGAAATTTAAAACTTTTTGAACTTCCAAAATTAACTGTGCCAAGTTCACTTGAGGTATACGAGCCTGAACATAAGGAAAATGTTCGTACCAATCTAAGCGGTATGCAAGGAAGTATTTCAGATACTTACACCATTGTACCACAATATAAGGGCAAATATCCTATACCTTCAATATCATTTTCATACTTTGATATAAATACAAAAAGTTATAAGCGCATAAGCTCAGACGAAATTATTATCGATGTATTAGAAGGTCCATATGCTATGTCGTCCAATGACTCAAATAGTAGTAATACGAATACAAAGCAAACAGTAAGATCAAATACTAATACATTTAGTTTTATAAAGACAGATACTAATTTAATTAGTACTATTAATAAACCTTTTTTTAAATCTACTGCGTTTTGGATATTACTATTAGTACCATTTTTACTTATTCCATTAGCAATAATTATTAGAAAAAATAAGGATAAACGAGATGCAGATGTAGTTGGTAATCGCATTAGAAGAGCAGATCGATTAGCAAAGAAATATTTAAGCGAGGCGAAAAAAGCATTAGATCAAAAAGAAGCGTTTTATGTAGCACTAGAAAAGGCGCTGCATAATTACTTAAAGGCAAAGCTTAATATTGAAACCAGCGATTTTAATAAAGAGAAAATAATTAGCTTACTCATAAAAAGAAATGTTGATGAAGATGTGGTTAAAGAATTTATTTCAATTTTGGAGAGTTGTGAACTGGCTCGTTATACTCCTATAACGCAAGTTACCATGCAGAATGATTATGATAAATCTGCAAGAACAATATCTCATATAGATAAACAAATAAGATAGTATGAGAGTAGTAATGTATCTTTTTATAATTTGTTTTTCATTGTTTGGTTTTTCTCAAAACAACGAATTATTTGAGAAAGCAAATACGCTTTATAATGATGGTAAATATGCTGAGGCAATCGACACCTATAAATCAATTTTAGATTCTGGTGTATATTCTTCTGAGCTTTATTTTAATTTAGGAAATGCTCATTATAAACTCAATAATATTGCCGCTAGTATTTTTTACTATGAGAAGGCATTACAATTAAATCCTAATGATGAAGAAATAAAGAATAATCTAGGATTTGCGCAAAACATGACTATAGACGCAATTGATAAGGTTCCGGAAGTAGGCTTCAGGAGAATACTAAATAACGTTATAAATATTGCAACCACAGACACCTGGGCAAAAGTTGCTATTACAGGAGTTATATTGTTTGTGTTTTTATTTTTATTGTATCATTTTGCCAACGCAACCTCTAGAAAGCGAATTGCTTTTATAGTTAGCGTTATTAGTTTATTTCTAGCCTGTTTTTCTGTTTTGATGGCTTTTCAAAAAGATCTATTAGAGAAAAAAGATAACCCTGCAATTGTATTTGCACAAGAAAGTAAGGTTAAAACAGATCCAAATCAAAAAAGTGAAGAAGTATTTAGACTGCATGAAGGAACTAAGGTACAGGTATTAGAATCTTATGAAGATTGGAAGAAAATTCAATTATCTGATAATTCTACAGGTTGGATTCCTGCCAACGATATTAAACTGTTAAACGTTTTTTATTAATATTTAACAAAAAGTTAAATTGTAAATAGTATTTTAGGGCTTCATGAAAATGAAGTTTCGTCAAAATACAGCCATTTTTTTCACCATACTTTTTATGGGAATACTATCTGCTCCGTCGTTAATAATGACAATGGATGACACTATTGATGTAACTTGTTTCTATGGAATAAATGAAGAAGAAGAAAATGAAAGTTTTAAACTACTTTTTGAACTAACTTCTCAAAATAATGAAAGCTCTTTTTTAGATAGTAAAAATGCAGATAAAGTAGCATATATCTTCAAAACGTATGCAAAGCCGCATTTAAATCAAATATTTCCACCTCCCGAATTCGTGTAATCTTTTCGGATTGCGGACAGCGATTGTCCAAATACAATTAAGTATAAAATAGTTAATGAGTTTACTCATTAACAAAAAATGAATTTATATATGTTCAAATTTTTAAAAAATGACATACCTGCGAGTATAGTCGTATTCTTTGTTGCATTACCTCTATGTTTAGGTATTGCATTGGCCAGTGGAGCACCGCTCTTTTCCGGTTTAATTGCTGGTATTATTGGCGGTATTGTGGTTGGTTCACTTAGTGGCTCTAAAATAGGTGTGAGTGGCCCAGCAGCTGGTTTAGCAGCAATTGTATTAGCAGCGATCGCAACTCTAGGAAGTTATCAGAATTTTTTACTTGCTGTAGTATTAGGTGGTATAATACAATTAGTTTTCGGATTTTTAAGAGCAGGAATTATAGGTTATTATTTTCCATCCTCAGTTATTAAAGGAATGCTTACAGGTATTGGTATAATTATAATTTTGAAACAAATTCCGCATTTCTTTGGTTATGATGCAGATCCCGAAGGTGATTTCGCCTTTATTCAAGTTGATGGAGAAAATACGTTTTCTGAAATTATTAATTCTATAAATTATATTCAACTAGGTTCTGCTATAATAGGAATTGTCTCTTTAGGTATACTAATACTTTGGGGAAATGTACTTTCTAAAAAAGGAAAGTTCTTTCAAGTTGTACAGGGACCTTTGGTAGCCGTAGTTGTTGGAATAGTGTTTTATGTCGTAACACAATCTCATGAAACGCTAAGTATTGATTCTTCGCATCTCGTAAGAGTTCCTGTCCCAGACGGAATCGATTCCTTTTTAGGGCAGTTTAGTTTTCCAAACTTTGCACAAATAACAAATCCTGAGATTTGGATTATCGCATTTACAATTGCACTTGTGGCAAGTTTAGAAACATTATTATGCGTTGAAGCGACAGATAAAATAGATCCTCATAAAAATGTAACTCCAACAAATAGAGAGCTTTTAGCTCAAGGCACAGGAAACATTATTTCAGGATTAATAGGAGGTCTGCCGATAACACAGGTAATTGTAAGAAGTTCAGCTAATATTCAATCTGGAGGTAGAACTAAAATGTCTGCTATTATTCATGGCTTCCTATTGTTAATCTCAGTGATGTTAATACCAACATTACTTAATATGATTCCATTATCTGTATTAGCTGCAGTGCTATTAATTGTTGGTTATAAGTTAGCAAAACCTTCGCTTTTTATAAAAATGTACCAATCGGGTTGGAAACAATTTGTACCATTTGCAGTAACCGTTCTCGGTATAGTATTTACAGATTTACTCAAAGGAATTGGGATGGGATTAGCCGTAGGTATTGTTGTAATATTAATTAAAAGTTATCAAAATTCTCACTTTTTACACATTGAAGACAAAAGTAATGGCAAGCATAAGATAAAAATGACACTAGCAGAGGAAGTGACTTTTTTTAATAAAGGAGCCATTTTAAAAGAATTATTTAGCTTACCAAGAGATACTTATTTAGAATTAGATGTAAGAAAAACCAGGTATTTAGATAATGATATCATTGAAATATTAGATGATTTTGCAATTAAGGCAAAAGAAAGGCATATTGACATAAAGCTTATTTCAGAAAGAGGAGAAATTGAGAATCCAGAAAGTTTTATTAAGTTTTTTAAACTGAGATCAAAAGTATCCTAAAGCTAAATAAAATGATAAATAAAGCATATAGAATACTGGTTCTCTCTGACTTAAAAAGCGCTTCGAAATCACTATTAAACAGTAGTGTGGAAATAGCTAAAATTATTAATGGCGAGATAGAAGTTTTTCATGTTAAAAAACCAACAGAAATAGTTGAAAGTGAGAGTCAATTGTCTGCTGTTAGAACAATAAGTGAGCAATCTGTAAAAACGCATAAAAAATTAAAATTACTTACAGAATCTCTTTCTCAAAAGCATAATATAAAAGTAAAATATAAGTATGCTTTTGGTAATGTAAAACAAGAAATTAAGCATCACATAAAAACTACAAACCCTGATATCATAGTTGTAGGAAAAAGAAAGCAAAATTTATTGAGTTTTGTAGGTGATGATATAACAGACTTTGTATTACAGAATTTTAATGGATCAGTTTTAATTGCAGCAAATGAAAATGCAATTGAGTATGATAAAGATTTATCATTAGGTATATTTCAAAGTATTGAGAATTCTTCAAATAAAGAATTAACAGAAAGTTTTATTAACTACTCAAAGCAACCAATTAAAACATTTAAAATTAGTGATACTTCTACAAGTGAAATATCATCACAATTACTAGGAGATAAAAAGAGTATAGAATATGTTTTTGATAGCAATCCAAATGCAATCCAAACTATTTCAGACTATACTTCTAAGCATAAGATTAACTTACTCTGTCTAGATAGAAATAACGAATTTTTAAAAAAATCGAAATACACAAAAGACCTTATAAATAGGGTAAATGTGTCGTTATTGGTAACATAAAGTCTAGCTTAATTTTGACGAAATAATAATTTTTATGGATTTATTATTGTAAGAAAATTAGTTTAACTTAGAAGGATTATAACAACCATTACATGAAAAACCTATTTGCTAATTTTAAAGGAGATGCCTTTGGTGGTATCACTGCAGGTATTGTGGCATTACCCCTGGCTTTAGCATTTGGAGTTCAATCAGGTTTAGGACCAAGTGCTGGTCTATATGGTGCGATATTTATTAGTTTTTTCGCAGCACTTTTTGGTGGTACCAATACTCAAATTTCAGGACCAACAGCACCAATGACAGCGTTAAGTATGGTTGTTATAGCAGGCTTGATAGGAGCTAATGGTGGAAGCGTAGAAAAAGCATTACCAGCTATATTAACCGTTTTTTTATTAGCAGGACTTATGCAAGTAGCACTAGGCTTAATAGGTTTGGGAAAGTATATCAGATATATTCCATATCCAGTTGTATCTGGTTTTATGACCGCTATTGGTGTTATGATTTTAATTACCCAAATTTTGCTAATATTAGGATATAATGCTAGTCAGGATAATGAATTTATAAATAAATTTAGACCAGAGGCAGAAGAGGTGATTTTGGAAAAAATAATTAAAGATGAAGCTGTTGATGGAATATTAGTCTTAGAAGAGTTTAACAAAACAATAGAAAAGTCTAAAGAAATCACGGAAGCCGATATTGTTAAGGAGTCAGTAAACCTAGCTTCTAAAGAGTCAAAGAGTGTCGTTGGTGCACTTAAATTACTGCCTCGAGCATTAAAAAATATAAATTGGTTAGAATTATTATTGGCATTAGGTACTGTAATAATTATTTATGTATTTAAACGCATTACCACAAAAGTTCCAAGTACGCTCATTGCTTTAATTGTAATGTCAGCTATAGCAATCGTCGCCAATTTAGACTACAAACCCATACCAAAAATCCCACAAGAACTACCATTGCCAAGACTAGAAATTTTTACAGATTTTAAAATAGGTAATATAACACCTTATATTTTTACAGCCCTGACATTGTCACTCTTAGGTGCCATAGATTCATTACTCACTAGTGTTGTGGCAGATAATATGACAAAGACCAAACACAAACCAAATAAAGAACTAATTGGTCAAGGTATAGGGAATAGCATTGCCTCTATTTTTGGCGGTTTACCAGGAGCTGGTGCTACTATTAGAACTGTTGTTAATATTAATGCAGGTGGAAAAACCAGATTATCTGGTATGCTTGCAGGAGTTTTATTATTCTTCATATTATTGGCATTAGCTCCTTTAGCATCTAAAATTCCAGCGGCTGTTTTAGCAGGCATATTAATTACCGTAGGCATTGGTGTTATGGACTATAAAGGTTTAAAAGCAATTCCAAGTTTACCTAAAGACATAAAATTTGGGCCATTAAAACTCAGTTCTGAAGTTATAATTATGTTGGTAGTATTAATACTATCAACCTTTTGGAATTTAGTTTATGCCGTTGGTATTGGCTTAGTTATTGCCTCATTAATGTTTATGAAAAAAATAGGTGATTTAACTGCTGAACGATCAGATGTAAAAGAATTAAGGGAAGAAGCTTGGCCAGATGAAGTTAATTTTCCTGTTAACTTAAAAGAAGAAGTGTTTATTAAACATTTAAAAGGTCCTTTGTTTTTTGGTTCAACAAGCGATTTTCAAGCTTTAACAGCACAGATTCCAGACACAGCTACTATAGTAATAATGAGGTTAGGACGAATGCAATATATGGACCAATCTGGTTTATACGCCATGGAAGATATGCTCCAAAATTTGAAACGCCGAAATGTCGATGTACTTTTTGTAAATTTATTAAAACAACCAAGGTACATGATGGAAAGAATTGATATTATCCCAGACTTTATTTCAGAAGAACACATTTTTAAATCATTTAAAGAATGTTTAAAGTGGATTAAATTTAATGTAAAAGACGAATACTAAAACAATTATAAAATGAAGAATACAGCAATAACTAAAGACATTCAGAGTGTAATGACACCACAAAGTGTGTTAGAAGACTTATTACAAGGAAACAAACGATTTGTTAATGGCACTCCAGAAGGTGCTGATAATTCAGCACTTGTAAACCAAACTACTGGTGGTCAATATCCAAAAGCAGTCGTTTTATCTTGTATAGATTCTCGTGTACCAGTAGAAACAGTATTAGATCAGGCTATTGGTGACATATTTGTAGCTAGAGTTGCAGGAAATTTTGAAAATACAGACATATTAGGAAGCCTAGAATACTCTTGTAATGTAGCTGGTAGTAAACTAATTCTAGTACTTGGTCATGAAAGTTGTGGTGCTGTTAAAGCAGCATGTGACGGTGTAGAATTGGGAAATATAACAGCGATGTTATACAACATTATGCCTGCTGTAAAGAAATCTGCAGATGAAGTTGATGGTGAGGCCAATTCATCAAATAAAGCATTTGTTGCTAAAACAGTAGAGAATAATGTGAGATTAACCATAGACAGAATCAGACAAAAAAGTCAGATTTTAAATGAAATGGAAGATAATGGAGAAATTGCGATTGTAGGTGGTGTTTATAGTTTACACACTGGTAAAGTAGAAATGTTATAATTAAATTTAATTCAGAGGGAAAGCGAAGAACATTTATAAATTAAGTATTAAGCCATTCGCAAGAGTGGCTTTTTTATGCCTCATTCACTGAAGTATCATCTTGTTCGATTTCGCTCTTAATAAGATTTGGAAAAATTAGTGGAGCTAAAGATTTAACTGGCTCATAGAGTACACTTTCCTCTAAATCTTCTTTTTCCATAAAAGGAAGGGTGTTATTCAATTTATTGAAAACAATCAAAAGAACACTAAGAATCAAACCAATTTTAAGAGCACCAAACACACCTCCTGCCAATTTATTGAGAATACCTAAGGCAGCAAAATCAGCTAATTTGGTTAATGCTTTACCAGCTAAACTAATGGCTAATACAATAATGACAAAGGTTATGGCAAAAGCAACGATATTAATAGTTTTTTCATTCCAATCGACTTTAGATTCTAAGAAACCTGCGACAAAACCACTGAAGTGAATCGCGCCATATACTCCAAGAACTAGAGCAACTAGAGAGGCTACTTCAACAAAAAGACCCTTAAAAAGACCTCGAATAAATCCAAATAATAAAAGTGCAGCTAAAACAATGTCAATGATACTCATAATACTAGCGGTTTAGGCAAACGTACATAAATTTTACCATTTTAGAGTTATAACGTAAATCAAGAGACTTTAGTTTATTAACTTTGAATCTTGAATTTAAGAACTTTGAATTGACGATGGCAAGAGATGAACAATTAAAGGAACGATGGGATTTGGTAGTGGAGAAACTATCCAATCAATTTGCCGATGGTGATACTTTAGATTTAGATTCTATCATATATTTAATAGGCGTGCAAGAACTTGGTCAGTTACATCGTGAATATAAGAAAGACCACAAATTAGATTTAATGCATATTGCCATTTGTAAACTATTAGCTCCGTATGGGTTTTATGAGTTTGACTATGTTGACGAAGACGGCTGGCCACATTATAAAGTTAAAGCGCAATTGCCTCATCTTAAAGCAGGTGAACAAAGTGTTTTAATGAAGGAGGCTATTGTGAACTATTTTGTAGAAACTGAGTATATCGACTAAGAATTTTTAAATTTGCGGACTGAATAAAATATATCATGATAGATAAATTAAAAGAACTCATTGCAGAGGCAGAGGCATTTTCAGCACAATCTAAGGAAGAGGTTGAGGCATTTAGAATAAAGTATTTAGGCTCTAAAGGATTACTTAAGCAATATTTCGCAGAGTTTAAAAACGTGGCTAATGATCAGAAAAAAGAGTTTGGTCAGACAATAAATCAGTTAAAGAAAACAGCAGAAGATAAGGTTAGTGCTTTAAAAGAAACCTTAGAGAATCAAGATGAGGATAAAGGCATTTATGGCGATTTGTCTCGTCCAGGAGAACCTGTTGCATTAGGCGCTCGTCATCCTATTTCTATTGTTAAAAATCAAATCATAGATATTTTCTCTCGCATAGGATTTAATGTAAGTGAAGGTCCAGAGATAGAAGACGACTGGCATAATTTCACAGCATTAAATTTACCAGAATATCATCCAGCAAGAGATATGCAGGACACCTTCTTCATTCAAACAGATCCAGATATATTATTACGTACCCATACAAGTTCTGTACAGGTACGTTATATGGAAAATAATAAACCACCAATCCGTACAATTTCACCTGGAAGAGTATATAGAAATGAAGCCATTTCTGCACGTTCACATTGCTTTTTCCATCAGGTTGAGGGTCTTTATATTGATAAAGACGTAAGTTTTGCAGACTTAAAACAAACCTTACAATATTTTACTACTGAGATGTTTGGGAAATCTAAAATTAGATTACGTCCATCTTATTTCCCATTTACAGAACCAAGTGCTGAGGTAGATGTATATTGGGGATTAGAGACCGAAACCGATTATAAAATGACCAAAGGAACAGGTTGGTTAGAAATAATGGGATGTGGTATGGTAGATCCTAACGTTTTAGATAATTGTGGAATAGATTCAAAAGAATATTCTGGTTTTGCTTTCGGAATGGGAATAGATCGTATTGCCTTGTTATTACATCAAATAAGCGATATTCGTTTATTAAGTGAAAATGATGTACGATTCTTAGAGCAGTTTAAATCGGCTTTGTAAATTTTGAAAAAAGATATTCAAATTCCAGAAGTTAAGGATGTATATGTTGCTGTTGTACAAGAAGAGCATCTAGAATATAAAACCCTAGACTGGAATGCCTATATTATTAATAATAGTGATGACGATTTAGAAACGGTTCTTATTGTGTCCCAAGGATATTCTGATAGTAAAATGACTCCGCCAATGCGTCATTCAATTGCTAAGCTACCAGCTAGAAGTTATGCAAAGATTGAATTTTTACAAGAAAAAGTTTTGGAGCTGAACAATTCGTTTAAAGTAACTTTCTTTAAAGACAATCAAATGTTTGATAAATCGTATCTATTTAGAAAGAATACAATAAATGAAAAGGCATTACAGTCCCTCCCATTAATGCAGTTAAAAGGAGTATTGGTGAAATAGAATGTAATGAAAGACCTTAAAAATCAAATGGAAGAGCTTTCCAGCAATCCATTGTTGTCTAAAACATTTCGAAATAAAAAATTACTACAGTATGTAATCCGCACATTAATTGCAGTAATAATTATTTATTTTTTATGGGATTACAGTTGGGTAAAATGGGTGCTTTACATCTATATTCCTTTGAATTTAATTTCTCTTTTTTCAATATTGGGTTGGAATAAATTTTTGAATAAAAGAATTAAAAAATCACAACAACACATTGAAGATATAATTATCTCAATAGATGAAGAAGAATAAAGTTAGTCTAACTTATCTGTTAACTTCTTAAATACTTTTTTTGGGTCTTTATTTTCATAAAGCACTTCGTAAACCGCATCAATAATAGGCATGCGTGTTTTCTTCTTATTCTTTTCGTTCAATAAATAAGCACTTTTAGTAGCGTAATAACCTTCAGCAACCATATTCATTTCCATTTGCGC
>NZ_CBFHMI010000065.1:0-13011 GCF_965656915.1 Winogradskyella sp.
AAGGTTTAGATAGAAACGAAGTTTTATCTCTGGCAAAAACAATGGAAGTGAAGTTTACAGTCTCAGGACCATCGATAGGTGGTGCAAAATCAGGAATAAATTTCGATCCACATGATCCACGAAAAAAAGGAGTTTTAGAACGTTGGTATGCTGCCGTTTCACCCTTGCTTAAGAGTTATTATGGCACAGGTGGAGATTTGAATGTTGATGAAATACATGAAGTTATTCCTATCACTGAAGAAAGTGGTGTGTGGCATCCGCAAGAAGGTGTATTTGAAGGACACTTTAAACCTACTCAAGCCGATAAAATAAATAGAATTGGTCAATTGAGACAGGGAGTAATTAAAGTAATAGAAAACCCAAAGTACTCACCTAATGTAGAACGTAAATATACGATAGCCGATATGATTACTGGCTATGGCGTTGCTGTTGCAGCAAAACACTTTTACGATATCAATGAGGATTCCATAAAAGGTAAGCGAGTAGTGGTTCAGGGCTTTGGTAATGTAGGCGCTGCAGCTGCCTTTTATTTTGCTCAGATGGGAGCCAGAATAGTTGGTATTATTGATAGAGTTGGTGGTCTAATTAATTCGGATGGATTTTCATTTAAAGAGATAACTGACTTATACCTGAATAAAAATGCAAATACTTTAATTTCAGAAAATCTTATTCCATTTGATGAAATAAATGAAAAAATATGGTCACTCCAAACCGAAGTTTTTGCACCATGTGCGGCATCTAGACTAATCACAAAAGATCAAATAGACCAAATGATTAACACAGGTCTAGAAGTGATCAGTTGTGGAGCCAATGTTCCTTTTGCTGATAAAGAAATATTCTTCGGTCCAATCATGGAGTACACTGATGAAAAGGTAAGTTTAATACCAGATTTTATTTCAAATTGTGGTATGGCAAGAGTTTTTGCTTATTTCATGGAGCGAAAAGTACAGATGACAGATGACGCTATTTTTAAAGATACGTCAAGAGTTATTAGAAAAGCTTTAAGAGAAGTTCAAAAAAATAATCCAACAAAAATTGGTGTTAGTGAAACCGCATTTGAGATTGCACTAAGACAATTAATATAAATAATATCTAATATGGAAACCGTTATAATTCTAGTTTTTGTGTTTGGCTATTTAGCTATAACACTAGAACATAATATTAAAATAGATAAATTAATTCCTGCTTTAGTGATGATGGCCATTAGTTGGGCTCTAATCTCTCTTGGAATCGATGATTTTTCTCAATGGTTTGATTCTGCTAAGCATAATTTAATGGACAATTTTGGAATGCTACCATATGAAGAGAAAATGCATTTAATGGAAGAAACCTTATTGCATCATTTAGGTAAAACTGCAGAAATATTAGTCTTTTTATTAGGTGCAATGACGATAGTAGAAATCATAGATTATTTTGATGGCTTCTCAACTATTAAGAACGCTGTAAATTTCAATAGTAGAAAGAAATTATTGTGGATGTTTTCCATTTTAGCTTTCATTCTTTCTGCCATAATAGATAATTTAACAGCGACTATTGTATTAATTTCTATACTGCAAAAAATTGTAAAAGAGAGAGATGTAAGAATTTGGTATGCCGGTCTTATTATAATTGCTGCTAATGCGGGTGGAGCATGGTCACCAATTGGTGATGTTACCACAACAATGTTATGGATTGGGGATAAAGTATCAACTGGAAAATTGTTTGTTTATCTATTCATTCCATCATTACTCTGTATGGTTGTGCCAACATTTATTGCCTCATTACTAAAACCTTTTAAAGGAGATTTAGAGTTACAAGCAGATGATAATAAACCAAAAAATAAGTTTAGTTCTACCATGCTATTTTTAGGACTTGGCGCTATTGTTTTTGTACCTATTTTTAAGGTAATTACACATTTACCACCTTACGTAGGTATGATGTTATCGCTAGGTGTTGTAGCAATTTTTGCTGAGATATACAGTAATTCTAAGTTCGCTATTTCTGCAACAAATGCTGAAGAGCACGATGCACATGCTAGTCACAGTCCTGTACATTATTCATTATCAAAAATAGAATTACCAAGTATTTTGTTTTTTCTAGGAATTTTGATGGCGGTAGGAGCCTTAGAATCGTTAGGTATATTATTTGGTTTTGCAGGTTCTTTACAAGAGAGTATGCCAATGATGGGAACGGAATTACATGGAGAAGGTGTGTCTGATTTAGTTGTACTTTTATTAGGTGTTGGGTCTGCAGTAATAGATAATGTACCATTAGTTGCAGCTAGTTTAGGAATGTTTTCAGAGCCTTTAGATAATGAGTTATGGCATTTTATAGCATATTCGGCAGGTACTGGCGGAAGCATGTTAATTATCGGATCAGCTGCTGGTGTAGTGGCTATGGGTATGGAGAAAATAGATTTTTTCTGGTACTTAAAGAAGATTTCATGGTTAGCCTTTATTGGATTTATTGCTGGTGCTGCTGCTTTTATGTTAACCAGAGCAGTATTTTAATATACTTAAGTAAAAAACTTAACGTTATAACTTACAGAAACTTTTAAACTTAAATCTTATTATATGATATTACTAAGTAATATTCAAGATGGCTCAGAAGTATTAGCGGAGGGAGAGTCAGTTGAGAAAACACTATCCATAATAGAGTTAATTACCAGCGGAGGAACGTCAGGGATCGTTATTATCCTAATTTTATTCTTACTATTAATTGTAGCCACATACATTTATTTTGAACGAATTTTTGCTATAAAAGCAGCTTCAAAAGTAGATTCTAATTTTATGAATCAAATCAAAGATCATGTCAGTAATGGTAAGATAGACTCTGCTCAGATGCTATGTGCTCAGCAAAACTCGCCAGTTTCAAGGTTAATTGAAAAAGGGATTACAAGAATAGGCAAACCTCTCGAAGATATAAATACAGCTATCGAAAATGCTGGTCGATTAGAAATTTACAGTCTAGAAAAGAATGTTAGTGTTTTAGCTACTATTTCTGGTGTGGCGCCAATGATTGGATTCTTAGGAACCGTAGTTGGTATGATACTCTCAATTTTTGAATTAGCCAACGCAGGAGGAACTATTCAAATGGATGTTTTAGCAAGTGGGTTATATACAGCCATGACAACTACTGTAGGAGGACTTATAGTAGGTATTATTGCCTATGTGGCATATAACCATATTGTGGTAAAGACTAATAAGGTGGTTCATCAAATGGAAGCTAACTCCACGGAATTTTTAGATCATTTAAACGAACCTATCTAATATGAACATTAGAGGACGAAACAAAGTAACAACAGAATTCAATATGGCATCAATGACCGATATTGTATTCTTGCTTTTAATCTTTTTTATGATTGCTTCAACCTTGGTGACCACTAATGCTATTGATATCATTTTACCTAAAGCAAGTGGAAAGACTGAGAATAAAAAGTCAACTGCAGTAAGTATCAAAAAAGATTTAACTTATTATATAGATCAGAAACGTGTTGGTGAGAGTGTTTTAGAAAGTCAGCTAATTTCAGTTTTATCGAAGAAAGAGTCACCAACTATCGTCTTAAGGGCAGAAAAATCCGTACCTGTAGAAAATGTAGTTAAGGTAATGGATATAGCAAATCGGAACAAATTCAAAGTGATATTAGCTGTAAAGCCAAATTAAACGCTATTATTTTTGAAACTATACTAATCAAAGTATAATTTAAGTGAAATATTTAGAGACCAAGCACGAACGTAACTCAGCAAGAATAACAGGGTTTATAGCCTTGATATTGCTATTACTACTTTTTGTGGTTGGGCCCCAATATATGGATCCACCAGAGGAATATGGTGTAGCAGTTAATTTTGGAACTACTGACTTTGGTAGTGGAAACAAACCACTTAGTGAACCTAGAAAAGCCGTTGAAGAAAAGGTAGTAGAAGAATCTCAACCTGAGGAAGCAGAATCAGAACCTACTGAAACAACTACAAAGGCTGAAAAGGTTATGACACAAGAAAATGCTGAAGCAATTGCAATTAAAAAACAAAAAGAAGCTGAAGCCAAAGCAAAGGCAGAAGCGGAACGTATAGAAAGTGAGAAGCGTGAAGCGGAAGAAAGAAGAAAACGAGAAGAAGAGGAAAAGACAAAAAAACTAGATGCCCTTATCGGAGGTGTTAAGGATGCTGACGGAAAGGATGATGGAGGTGATGGAGATGATGATAAAGCTGGTAATTCAGGTCAGCAAAATGGTGATCCTTATGCTCCTAGTCAATTTGGCCGCTCAGTACCTGGAAAAGGAGGAGTTGGTTTTGGTTTGGGAGGTCGAGGAAAAATTTCAAATAAAATATTTAATCAAGATTGCAACGAAGAGGGTCTTGTTGTGGTAGAAATTAGAGTTAATAGAAGTGGTAAGGTTATAAAAGCTACACCAGGAATTAAAGGTACTACAGGAACGAGTTGTTTGTTTGAAGCTGCGAGGAAAACCGCATTATCATTTAAATTTACACCTAATAACGATGCGCCAAATACGCAAGTTGGTTTTGTAAGTATTAACTTCGCTTTAGGTCAGTAATTGATGAATTATAAAGATACAGTCAATTGGATGTTTCAGCAGCTACCAATGTATCAAAACAAAGGTAAATCTGCATATAAAAAGGATTTGTCTAACACATTAAGGCTTACACAACGTTTAGGAAAACCACAAGATGGTTTTAAATCTATTCATGTTGCTGGTACAAATGGTAAAGGTTCTACGAGCCATATGTTAGCTTCTGTATTTCAAGAAGCTGGTTATAAAGTTGGTTTATACACTTCGCCACATTTAAAGGATTTCAGAGAGCGTATTCGGATTAACGGAATCGCAGTGAGCAAACATTTTGTTATTGGTTTTATAAAGCGTAATAAAGCATTTTTAGAAGCGAATAATTTGTCGTTTTTTGAAATGACTGTAGGTATGGCATTTGATTATTTTGCAAAACAAAAGGTTGATATTGCAGTTATAGAAGTTGGTCTAGGTGGACGATTAGATTCCACAAATATTATTACTCCAAAACTTTCTATAATTACTAATATTGGTTTTGATCATATGCAATTTCTAGGTGATACACTCGATAAAATTGCAGCTGAAAAAGCAGGAATTATAAAAGCCAATATTCCTGTTGTGATCGGAGAAACCCATGAAGAAACCAAAGAGATATTTAAAGTAAAAGCTAAAGAGGCGAATTCAAATATCTTATTTGCTGACAAATTAATAAGTGAGGTTTTTGAATCTGATTTAAAAGGAAGTTATCAAAAGCATAATATAAAAACGGTTATGCAGTCTGTTAAAGTATTGCAACAGTCTGGTTTTCAAATTTCTGAAACCCAATTAAAAAAAGGACTTCTAAATGTAGTTAAGAACACAGGTTTACAGGGAAGATGGCAGGTTATAGGTGAAAATCCAAAGATTATTTGCGATACAGCACATAATAAGGAAGGATTAACTTACGTGTTGGAGCAATTGCGGTCTGAAGTATTTGAAAAACTTCATATTGTTTTTGGTGTGGTTAATGATAAAGATTTAGATACTATTATCACTTTACTACCAAAACATGCTATTTATTACTTCTGTAAACCTAATGTACAACGCGGTTTAGATGCAAGAAAATTACAATCTATTTTTAGTAGGAATGGGTTAATGGGCACAACTTTTATTAGTGTTGAAGACGCATTAAATAAAGCCAAATCTAAAGCAACTGAAGACGATATAATTTATGTCGGAGGCAGTACTTTTGTAGTGGCTGAAATTATTTGATTTTTTTATAAAAATCCTTTTGAGATTTTAAAAACTAGTCTATATTTGCAGTCCTAATATTAGGGCGCGTAGCTCAGTTGGTTCAGAGCACTTGGTTTACACCCAAGGGGTCAGGGGTTCGAATCCCTTCGCGCCCACACCAATCACAATTCCGGTTTGATTTTCAAATCGGAATTTTTGTTTAAAAAAATTCTAGGATGAACTTTAGCTCATCAGAATTATAATTGCAGAAGTAGTTTCGCAATTGGGAAATTAAATCCTAAATATTTTTTAAAATGAAACTATATTGTCAAAAACGGGTCATTAACTCAGTTGGTTCAGAGTGTTACCTTGACAGGGTAGAAGTCACTGGTTCGAATCCAGTATGACCCACATCTTTTATAATCCCAATTTGTACTGCAAATTGGGATTATTGTTTAAAAAAGTAAGCCATAGTTTGAATTATTTTTAAAAAACAAAAATCTTGTAAAAGGCGAAAGCGCAATAGGATTGTAATTGCAGTAGTTGGTTTATCTTGGATTAGAAAGTTAATCAGGCATATAACTCACTATATTTTAGATGAATTCTAATATACGTTCTAGGGCCATTCCTCTAGATCCTTTAATAAGAATAGTAGAGTCTTTTAAGTCTAAAGACGAAAGAATAGGTTTTAAATCTTCAAAAGTAGTAAACTTATTTATTACGGCATTCGTTTGGGTTTCACAAAAGTTCTCACCAATCAAATAAATATTTTCATTGAAATTTTCTTGAACTAAATTAGTGATTGCCTGATGTTCTTGTTTTGCCTCATTTCCTAATTCAAACATATCACCTAAAAAAAGAAATTTTCGTTTTGCCTTTAATTGCTTTAGATTATTAATTGCTGCAACCATACTCGTTGGGTTCGCATTATAAGCATCAAGAATAATTTTTAGGCTTGCTTTTTCTATAATTTCAGACCGATTATTGTCTGGGCGATAATTTTCTATTGCTTTTTTGATATTTTTAGTTGAGATGTTAAAGTAATTACCAATGGTTACGGCAACGGCAATATTTCCGTAATTATAATCTCCAATGAGTTGACTTCTTATTATCTTATCATCAAAACGCAAAGAAACATAAGGATTAGCATTTATAAACTCTATAACAAAATCATTACTTTGTTTTTTACCAAATGTAATCGTGTTACCGTAATTACCAATCTGTGTTATTTGCTTCTCATCGTCTGTATTTATAAACGCAATTTTTTTATTAGCTTTAATGAAATCATATAATTCAGATTTACCTTTAATAACACCTTCGATACCTCCAAAGCCTTCAAGATGGGCTTTTCCAAAATTTGTAATTAAACCAAAATCTGGTTCTGTTATTTCTGAAAGAAATTGAATTTCTTTTTGATGATTGGCTCCCATTTCAACAATTCCAAAATCAAGACTTTCGGTGAAACTTAAAAGTGTTAGAGGTACACCAATATGATTGTTTAAGTTGCCTTTAGTTGCTTTTATATTATAGCTTGTAGATAACACAGAGGCAATGAGTTCTTTTGTGGTTGTTTTACCGTTGCTACCAGTTAATGCTATTATGGGAACTTTTATTTTATTTCTATGGAACGTGGCGAGTTGCTGAAGACTCTCTAAAACGTCATCCACTAAAATACATTTATCATTTAACAGAGCATTCTTATCATCCACTATGCAATATTTTGATCCTCCTTGTAAAGCTTGAGAAACAAATTTGTTTCCATCAAATTTTTCACCTTTAAGCGCAAAATACATACAATCTTGAGTTAGTTTTCTTGTATCTGTTGATGCTGCAGAACACGCTTTGAATTTTTGATATAAATCTTTAACTTCCATAGGCCTAAAATAAAAAAGTCCTGATAATTAAATCAGGACTTTTTTAAAATTTATTTCATATTATTAGTTACGTCTCTTACCACCTTTTTGTGACTTAGAGCCAACCCTAGATACTGCACATCTGAAACCAATATAGTCTGTTGCCATATCTTGAGGGAAGTAGCGTCGTTGAGCAGGATCTATCCAATACGCTCTATCTCTCCACGATCCACCTTTGAAAACTCTTACTTCATCATTAATTAATGAAGTTCTGTTATTTGATGTATCGTATTCTCTAACCATTTTCCCTTCAGTAGAATCAACTTCTACAGAATGCTTAGGTGAGTTATACATCTTACGAGTTTGGTTATTTCTCTCATCATCTACTTCAAAGTTCTCTCTGTAGTAGCGAGAAGATCTTTTGTCTCCATCTCTAAAGTTTCTGTTATCACTCTTATCGAATTGTGTTCTTAAATAAGTTTCGTTTTCGTCAACAGGGATTCTGGCTAATTCACCTGGTAAATCTCTTGCAACTATTTTTCCATTACTTAAAGTGTCGTATACAATTTCGTCTATAGTAACTACTTTTACAGTACCATCTTCATTAAGTGCTGTTTTTGTGTAAACATTACCTCTATAGTAGTTAAAGTCATTAAACTCGTCATCTACGATTGGTCTGTAGACATCAGCTACCCATTCTGCAACGTTACCTGCCATATCATATAAACCATAATCGTTAGGCTGATACGATTTAACTTCTGCTGTAATATCTGCACCATCATCAGACCATCCTGCGATTCCACCGTAATCACCTTTACCTTGCTTAAAGTTAGCCATTTGGTCACCACGGTTTACACGTTTTCCAGATCTGGTATATTGTCCATCCCAAGGATATTTTTTACGTCCTCTATATACATTGTAGCTACGTAATTCACTCATACCTAAAGCAGCGTATTCCCATTCAGCTTCAGTTGGTAGTCTATACTTTACAGGTATTAAGCCTGTTTCTCTGTTGGCATAAACGTTGATAGGATTCCCATCAGCATCCGTTTGTTGTTTACGTCTTCCTCCTTCTAAAACTTCAGTGTTTCCACCATAAGTCTGAGTTGGAGCATTTATATATGTATCAGTACTAAAAGTACTTTCTGCATTAACATCTGTATACTGAGCGTCTCTCTTTATATAACCTGCCTCTTGTAAAGACATTTCTGCTACTCTGTCAGTTCTCCAATTTGCATATTCAACAGCTTGTATCCAACTTACACCTACAACCGGGTAGTTTGCATAACCAGGATGACGTAAGTAGTTTTCAGTCATCATTTCGTTGTATCCTAATCTATTTCTCCATACTAATGTATCTGGTAATGCTCCTTTATATATTAGGGAATAATTTGGATCGTCTGGTGGATAAACATTTTTTAAATAATCTAAATAAAACAGATAATTTAAATTCGTTACCTCAGTTTCGTCCATATAAAAAGATTGCACATGCTGTTGGTTTGGAGTGTTATTCCAATCATGCATAGGATCGTCTTGTACTTTACCCATTGTGAATGTACCACCTTCTACAAAAGCAGTCCCGGGAGGAGTTTCTTGTTCTTTAAAGTCTGTGTTGTATTGAAAACCACCTTGTTTGTCATTGATTTTCCAACCAGTAGCACTATCTGTATTTCCTGAACTAGAGGATTTTTTACAGCTAACTATTGAGGCGCAAAGCATCAATGCTACTAAAAATTTTAGGTTTGAGACATTTTTCATATCCATACGTTTAAGTAAGCTCGTTAAATTTTAGATTCGCAATATAACAATTAAAGGCAAACTGACAACTTTTTTTTACGTCTAAATGCAAAAAAAAATGCATTTCATCCTTTTTTTTGAACACAATAACGGATTTTTGACCAGTTTATCGGTGTATTTTGCTCTTTAATAACGAGCATAAAAATAAATTATTGTTGTATTTTTGAAATAAAAATCAGATGCTTATAATAACCCTCTTTAGTTGGCGTTATTGTAATGTAATTTTACCAAAATTTATAGGTTAGTATAAATAAGGTGCATTTAGCTTAAAAATATTTAAATGAAAAATTGCTATACTATTTTACTTTTAACTGTAAGCTTATTTTGTTTTGGGCAACAAAAACGCTTCAATATTAAATGGAATGGAGTTAGAGTTTTAGAGACAACTTATGGAAAGAAGGAAGTTCCTGCTTTTGATGCTAAACATTTAGACTACAATGATAGTAAAGGTCTCACTTATTTTGTACAGTGGGATAGTAATGGTTTTGTGAATGAAAATAGTGCGGTCTTAACTAATATTACCTATGAGACCATTTCTTCGGCAGGATTAAAGGACTTAGATAGAAATCTCATTCCGTCTTCACCAGAATATAGATTCTTCAATACTAATGCCCGGGGAAAACAAGCATATTATTTAGAAGTGTCTCCTATTATAAAGGAAAATGGTAGTTTTAAACGAATTACAGGTTTTACTGTGCAATACGCTTCAGAATTAGGTAGAGCAGCAAATTTCACAAATAATGCTAATAACATAACAAATTCGGTTTTAAGCTCAGGAGAATGGTATAGATTTTATATCGATAAATCTGGTATTTTTCAATTAACAAAAAGTTTTTTGAGTAGTCTCGGTGTCAATACCAATTCTATAAATCCAAGAACTATAAAGGTTTTTGGTAATGGAGGACGTATGCTACCACTCAATAATTCTGCAAACTATCCTTTTGATGTTGTTGAAAATACAATTAAGATTGTAGGAGAAGAGGATGGCAGTTTCGATTCTAACGATTATATCTTGTTTTATGGAGAAGGTCCTACTACTTATAATCATGAGAGTGATACTAATGTTAATTTATATACGGATAAAACGTATTATTATATAAATATAAGTTCAGGCAATGGTAAGCGAATACAGCCTATGGCCACTTCAGACCTAGCTGCAGATTTTCAGGTAACAACATTTCAGGATTACCAGTTTTACGAAGTCGATGAATACAATTTAGCAAAATTAGGTAGACGATGGTTTGGCGATAAGTTTGATATTGAAAATCAACGGGAGTATGAGTTTGAGTTTCCTAATTTAATCACATCAGAGCCAGTCCAATTAAAAACCGCTATCGGGTCTGTAGCAGAGACATCTACAACTATGACTGTTAACGTAAACGGCTCTCAAATCACTAATCTTAATTTGCCTTCAGTAGATTTAAGTAGTTCTATTTTAGCGAGTGCAACAACGTTTAATAATTTTATAAACGTTTCATCTGACCTAATTACGGTTAATTTAGATTACGACAATTCAGGTAATCCAAGTGCAAGTGCATATTTAGATTACATAAACATAGAAGCAACTCGTCAATTAACTTATGCAGGCGATCAATTAGTATTTGAGAATGAAGATGTTAATTCTACTCCAGGCATTGCTGAGTACATTGTTACTAATACTGATGCTGTTAGGGAGATCTGGGATATTACAGATCGGTTCAATGTGACTAATCTTTTAAACTCAGATAATCAAAGTAATATTACTTATAAGGTGCAATCTGGTCTAGAACGAACTTACTTGGCTTTTTCAAATTCAGATTTCTTTCAACCTAAGAAAGATTCTAGAACAACAGTAGCAAATCAAAATTTAAAAGGAACTATTTTTAACAATAATCAAGGTCAGTTTGAAGATATAGACTATATAATAGTTACTCCAACAGAATTATTGTCTCAAGCTGAACGACTAGCTCAAATTAATAGAAATCAATATAACCTTAAGGTTAAAGTCGTTGAGCTTAGTAAAATATATAATGAGTTTAGTACAGGAAGCCAAGATATTGCTGCAATAAGAAATTTTGTTAGATATGTCTATCAAAATGCTAGTACACCATCAAATCGTCTAAGGTATTTGTGTTTATTCGGTGATGGCTCTTATGATTATAAAAATAGATTAAGAAATAATACCAACGTTGTGCCATCATGGTACTCCACGAATAGTTTTAGCTTAACTAATTCTTTTGTTTCAGACGATTTTTATGGAATGCTTGATGACAATGAAGGGTCAATGAGTAATGCTGATCGCTTAGATATTGCGATTGGGAGAATATTAGCTGAAGACATTCAACGAGCCAAGGAAATGGTAGATAAGATTGAATCTTATTATCAGGAAGAAGCTTATGGAAGTTGGAGAAATAATTTATTGTTAATCTCTGATGATGTAGATGTAGCTTGGGAAAGAATACTACAAGAAACCACAGACGATATAGGGACTTCTGTAGAACAAGGTAAGCCCTTTATTAATGTAGTAAAAATTCATACTGACGCGTTTCAGCAGGAATCATCTGCTGCAGGAGACCGTTATCCAAAAGTGAACAAAGCCATTAAAGATGCCATTGAAGTTGGAGCTTTAGTTGTAAATTATTTTGGACATGGTGGTGAAGACGGTTTAGCTAAAGAGCGAATATTCGACAAGCTAGATGCGCAGGATATAAACAACGTTTGTAAATACAACCTTTTTGTAACGGTTACATGTGAGTATACCAAGTTTGATGATCCTAATAGAGAAACCGCTGGTGAATTTACTTTTTGGAATAAAAATGGTGGTGCTATAGCATTAATAACAACTACAAGACAAATATTTGTAACTGTAGGTGTTTCTTACAACGAAGTTTTAGATGATTATATGTTCGCTTTTGGATCTGACGATTATCCATCTGCAGCAGAAGCTTTAAGATTAACTAAAACAGATAATAGTATAGCGGGTATAACTCAGAAAAGACTAGTCTTTTTTATTGGTGATCCAGCAATGAAATTAGCATTTCCAGATCCAGATATTAGATTGACTAAAGTTAATGACGTACAAGTAACACAACCAATAGATACCTTAAAAGCATTAAGTTACACAAAATTGGCTGGTGAAGTTACTGATAGAAACGGAAACCTACTTTCTAACTATAACGGAACATTAACAGCAACAGTTTTTGATAAACCTATCCAAAGACAGACGTTAGCAAATGATAATGTTATTGATAATGGTCAAACCATTATATTAGATTATACAACTTTAGGAGAAGTTATATTTAAGGGACAGGCATCGATAGAGAATGGTGAATTTGAGTTTGATTTTATTGTACCTAGAGATATAGGCATTCCTGTCGGCAACGGTAAGGTTAGTTTTTATGCACAGACAAATAGTCCTTTATCCGATCAGGCTGGTGCTAATTTCGATGTAAAGATTGGTGGAATAAATGAAAATGCACCAGAGGATAATATTGGTCCTGTTATTAATTTATTCATGAATGACGAAAACTTCGTTTCAGGGGGAATAACGAATGAGTCACCCACGTTGCTAGCTAAGCTTCAAGATGAAAATGGTATAAATACAGCAAGTGGAATTGGACATGATATTACAGCAATTATTGATGGAGATGAAGCGAACCCAATAGTTTT
>NZ_CBFHMI010000066.1:0-12659 GCF_965656915.1 Winogradskyella sp.
TATCGTATCCTGCATATTGAAATGAACCGCAAGAAGTTAACACGGCCATTAAGCCAAGTACAACAAAAAATGGCAATTTTTGTTTGGTAATTGTGTTAAATTGCATATCTCTTTTATTTTATTGTTGAACAATACAAAAATAGTTAGTTTTGTTGAACTATTTTATTATTTAACATAAGCACAACTTTTGTGCCAAAACACTAAAAATGAGTAAAAATCTTACGAGTAGAGCTGAAGATTATTCAAAATGGTACAATGAATTAGTTGTAAAAGCTGATTTAGCAGAGAATTCCGCCGTTAGAGGATGTATGGTAATAAAACCATATGGATATGCAATTTGGGAGAAGATGCAAGCTGAATTAGATCGAATGTTTAAAGAAACAGGACATCAAAATGCTTATTTTCCATTATTTGTTCCAAAAAGTTTATTTGAAGCTGAAGAGAAAAATGCTGAGGGATTCGCGAAAGAATGTGCAGTTGTTACACATTATAGACTACAAAATGATCCAGATAGTGAAGGAAAACTTAGAGTAGACCCAGAAGCAAAATTGGAAGAAGAACTAGTTGTGAGACCTACTAGTGAAGCAATAATTTGGAATACATATAAAGGTTGGATTCAAAGTTATAGAGATTTACCAATTTTAGTGAATCAATGGGCTAATGTAGTTAGATGGGAAATGCGAACACGATTGTTTTTACGAACAGCAGAGTTTTTATGGCAAGAAGGGCATACCGCACATGCAACCAAAGAAGAAGCATGGGAAGAAACAAAATTGATAAATAATATTTATGCAGAATTTGCTGAAAATTTTATGGCAATTCCTGTAATACAGGGTTTAAAAACAGAGAGTGAGCGTTTTGCAGGAGCAGAAGAAACAATGTGCATTGAGGCTTTAATGCAAGATGGCAAGGCATTGCAAGCAGGTACCTCACATTTCTTAGGACAGAATTTTGCTAAAGCATTTGATGTGAAGTTTACGAATAGAGAAGGTAAGCAAGATTATGTTTGGGCTAGTTCTTGGGGAGTTTCAACACGATTGATGGGTGCATTAATAATGACCCATAGTGATGATAAAGGATTGGTCTTACCACCAAACTTAGCACCTTATCAAGTTGTAATTGTACCTATCTATAAAAATGATGAACAGTTTGAGGCTATTAAGAGTGTAGCAGATACAATAATTAGTGACCTTAAAGAAAGAAATATTAGTGTTAAGTTTGATAAAAGAGATACACTTCGTCCTGGTGCAAAGTTTGCACAACATGAGTTACAAGGAGTACCACTAAGAATAGCTATTGGACCAAAAGATATTGAAGACGAAACAGTAGAGGTAGCCAGACGCGATACTTTTACAAAAGAAACAGTGATTTTGGATCGTGTAAATGTTGTAGTTGAAGACCTGCTAGAAGAAATACAAGAGAGCTTATATACTAGAGCCTTGGATTATAGAAATACGCATATTACAGAAGTTGATGATTTTGAAGAATTTAAAAATATTTTAGAATCAAAAACCGGTTTTATATCTGCTCATTGGGATGGTACACCTGAAACAGAACAAAAGATAAAGGAATTAACAAAAGCCACAATTAGATGTATTCCTTTAGATAGTAAAGATGAAAAAGGCGAATGTGTTTATACTGGTAAACCTTCTGAGCAAAGGGTGTTATTTGCAAAAGCATATTAAAAAAAAATCAAAAAAAATTAGCTAGGTGTTGCAACATTTAAAAATAGTTGTATTTTTGCATCCGCAATGGAAACATTGTAGGTTCATTTAATTAGTAAAACAACCAAAATGGCCCGTTCGTCTATCGGCTAGGACGCCAGGTTTTCATCCTGGTAAGAGGGGTTCGATTCCCCTACGGGCTACAATTTTTAATAAGAAAAATATAATGGCAAATCATAAGTCAGCTTTAAAAAGAATAAGAAGTAACGAAAAGAGACGTGTTCTTAATAGATATCAACACAAAACAACTCGTAATGCAATAAAGAAATTGCGTGAGGTTACTGATGCTAAAGAAGCAGAAAAGATGTTACCTTCTGTAATTAGTATGGTTGATAAATTAGCTAAGAAGAATATTATACATTCTAATAAAGCAGCTAACTTAAAAGCTCAATTAGCCAAACATGTTGGTGCCCTTTAAAGGTAGCATTATTTTACAATTCAATAAAAAAGTCTTTCCTTCTGGAAAGACTTTTTTATTGAAGGCTTGTCAAATGATATAAAAAAGCCTTGAACACTATTGTTCAAGGCTTTTTATATGAGTGAAAGAAATCCTTAACCGTTCATTGAGATTAAGAACTCTTCATTATTTCTTGTTTGTTTAAAACGATCATTAATAAATTCCATCGCCTCTACAGGATTCATATCCGCAAGATACTTGCGCATTACCCACATTCTTTGAATAGTATTATCGTCTAACAATAAATCATCGCGTCTTGTACTTGATGATGTTAAATCGATAGCTGGGAAAATACGACGATTAGAAATTTTACGATCTAATTGTAATTCCATATTACCAGTCCCTTTAAACTCTTCAAAAATCACTTCATCCATTTTAGAACCAGTTTCTGTCAATGCAGTAGCAATAATAGTTAAAGAACCACCATTCTCGATTTTACGAGCAGCACCAAAGAATCGTTTTGGTTTATGTAATGCATTAGCATCGACACCACCAGAAAGAATTTTTCCAGATGCAGGTTGAACTGTATTATAAGCTCTAGCTAAACGCGTTATTGAATCTAATAATATAACAACATCATGTCCACATTCAACTAAGCGTTTTGCTTTCTCTAGTACAATATTTGCAATTTTAACATGCTCATGAGCTTCTTTGTCAAAGGTAGAAGCAATAACTTCACCGCGGACATTTCGTTGCATGTCTGTTACTTCTTCCGGACGCTCATCAATAAGTAGTATCATTTGATAAACTTCTGGATGATTTGCTGCAATTGCATTTGCAACATCCTTAAGTAACATTGTTTTACCAGTTTTAGGTTGTGACACAATCATACCACGTTGTCCTTTACCTATTGGTGAAAACAAATCCATGATCCGTGTAGAAATTGTACTCTGCTTTTCTGCAATATTGAATTTCTCTTGTGGAAATAATGGAGTTAAATGTTCGAAGGCAACACGGTCTCTCACCACTTGAGGGTTTTGACCATTTATTTTACTCACTTTAATAAGTGGAAAATACTTTTCACCTTCTTTAGGAGGTCTAACATGCCCAAGAACTGTATCTCCTGTTTTTAATCCAAATAATCTAATTTGAGATTGAGATACATATATATCATCAGGAGAAGTTAGGTAATTATAATCCGAAGATCTTAAAAAACCATAACCATCTTGCATAATATCTAAGACACCTTCACTTTCAATAATTGCGTCAAATTCAAAATCTGGTTCGCGATAACGATTTCTGTTATCTTTATTACCATTATTTTTCGAATTATTGCCTCTCTTGTCGTTTCTATTATCTTTTGAGCGATTTTGTCTATTGTCGTTCTGATTAGAATTAGAGCGTTTGTTATCATCTTTAAGTTCGTTAGATTTGCTATCATGACGCTTTTGATGAGAACGATCACTGCTCGACTTGCGTTCTTGCGGTTTAGATTCTTCTTTTTTATCAGAAGAAGCCTTTTGATTTCTCGTATTTTGAGGTTTTTTTGGCGTTCTTTCACGCTTTTGTTGGGGCTTGCTGTCTATTTTTGTTTCAGGATTATCATTCTTTGGAGAAACTTTGGCTTTTACCGCTTCTGGGTTGGCCGCTTGATAATCTAGAATTTGATAGACTAAGTCTAATTTTTTTAATGATCGGTATTTAGGTACCTTAAGTTGCTTAGCTATATCCTGTAATTCAGGAAGCTTCTTAGATTTTAACTGTGAAATTTCAAACATTCGTATGTTATATAATGTATTATAATTTTGATATTATTAATTCAATATTTTCTAAATGATATAAAAAGAAAAAAAGTGAAATTAATTTGGAAGATTAGATAGAAGCAACTCAGTGCATTACCTCTTTCTATTGCAATAATACAATTTTATTTTAAATTAAATTCTATCTTTTTAAAAAATAAACTACTAATTTTGTGCTACTTTTTTAATTAAAGTTATGATTCAACGAATACAAACACTCTATTTAGTACTTGCAGTTGTTATTTCTGCGGGTTTGATTTTTGTGTTTCATTTATGGACAAATAATGAAGGTGCTAAAGTGTTTGCTATGGATAATTACATCTATTTAGGCTTATTTGTAGGATCCGCATTGTTATCTTTAATAGCAATTTTTAGTTTTAAAAATAGAAAGTCTCAGTTTGTAATGGGACGAATGAATATAATATTAAACTTTATTTTACTAGGAATCTTTGTGTATCAATCTCTAAATTTATCTGGAGAAACTAACGTTTCTGAGAAAGGTATTGGGATTCTTCTTCCTATTTTTTCTATTGTGTGTTTAGTCTTGGCTAACAAGGCTATTAAAAAGGATGAAGATCTTGTAAAATCTGTAGATCGATTACGATGAACCTAAAATCTTAGTAGTATTAGTGCGAAAAACCCAGACTCTGCCGTCTGGGTTTTTCATTTTTTATCGCTTTTCAAATTCTATGACTTCTAATTCTTTTATTTCTTTACCGTCAATTTTAAACCTTAGCATTGTTCTAATTTTATGAAAACCATGTTTACCTACAGCACCAGGATTCATATGAAGAAGGTTTAATTTTTTGTCTGGCATAACCTTAAGTATGTGAGAATGACCAGTTACGAAAAGATCTGGAGGGTCAGATATCAATTTTTCTCTAACTTTACTATTGTACTTAGGTGGATAGCCACCAATATGTGTTATCCATACGTCAACTTCTTCACATTTAAATCGATTGTTTAATGGGAATTCAGTTCTGACCTTAGCGTCATCTATGTTCCCATAGACTCCTCTCAAAGGTTTATGTTTTTTAATACTATCTGTAACTTCTATATTACCAATATCACCAGCATGCCAAACTTCATCTGCTTGCTTAACGTATTTGAGAATAGAATCATCTACATAGCTATGTGTATCTGATAGAAGAAGTATCTTTTTCATTAAGATAAAATTGTGATTATAACGCTGATTTCTGTTTATCTTTGTAGCTTCGAGTGCAAAAATAAGGTAATCTTTTGAGATATTTTTTAGAGCTATCATACAATGGCAAAGCTTATCATGGTTGGCAAAATCAACCTAATGCTGTATCTGTACAAGAAGCACTAGAAAAAGCATTAACATTATTGTTAAAAGCTAAAATAGCCATTGTTGGAGCAGGTCGAACAGATGCTGGTGTGCATGCTAAACAAATGTATGCGCATTTTGATTTTGAGGATAATATAAATTTTGAAGAGTTAATATATAAGTTGAATTCGTTTTTACCAAAAGATATCGCAATTCATGATGTTTTTGAAGTGCAAAAAGATGCTCATGCCAGATTTGATGCTCTGAGTAGAACATATCATTATAACATTTCAATATCAAAAAATGTATTTGATTATGATTTTTCATATCAAATTCAGAAAAGATTAGACGTCGATGCTATGAATGAAGCATGTAAAACCCTATTTAAGTATAAAGATTTTCAATGCTTTTCTAAAAGTAATACTGATGTAAAAACTTATAATTGTGATATTAAAGAAGCATTCTGGAAGGTCAATAATGATAAATTGACTTTCATTATAACGGCAGATCGTTTTTTAAGAAATATGGTAAGGGCTATTGTTGGTACTATGGTGAATATAGGATTAGGAAAGATAAAGCCAAATGAACTGCATAATATCATAAAATCTAAGAATAGAGGAAATGCTGGATTTTCCGTTCCTGCTAATGGGTTATATTTAGTAGATATAAAATATCCAGAATCAATAAGAGTAAGAAGTTAATGGCAGAGGTAACCAAGAAAAAAATATTTGATATCTCTTTGTTTAAGAGACTTTTGCAGTATATAAAACCATATAGGTCAATTTTTGTGATATCATTGGTTTGTGTAATTGGTTTAGCCATTTTTGGTGCATTGAGACCATATGTTTTACAGCAAGCTATAGATACGCAGATTGCTGAACGAAAATATGATGGTTTTGTGTTTTATATTGTCATAATGCTTGCACTTCTCGTTGTAGAGGTTATTTCTCAATTACTTTTTATTTATTACGCAAGTTGGTTAGGTCAATCGGTTGTTAGGGATATTAGAGTTAAACTTTTCAAACACATGCTAAAGTTTAAGATGACCTATTTTGATAAATCGTCAGTTGGTGTTTTAATTACTAGAGCCGTTACCGATATGGAGCGTATAGCAGACATTTTTGGTCAGGGCTTATTCATGATATTTAGTGATATTCTTAAGATGGTTGTAGTTGCAGGCATTATGCTTTTTATGAATTGGAAGCTAACGCTAATTGTACTTACAACTATGCCAATAATTGTATTTGCGACAAAGATTTTTCAGAAGTACATGAAGCGTGCATTCGAAGATGTCCGTACAGAAGTTTCAAATTTAAATTCATTTGTACAAGAGCGTGTAACTGGTATGAAAATATTGCAGTTGTTTACACGTGAAGCTACGGAATACAAGAAGTTTAAGACCATTAACGAACGTCATAAAAGGGGTTGGTTAAAAACGGTTTGGTATAATTCTATTTTCTTTCCAATTGCAGAATTTGTATCCTCATTAACAATGGGAGCAGTTATTTGGATTGGAGGGTTAAATACTGTAGTAGGCGAGACGGCTTCTTTAGGAGATTTGATAGCATTTACGATGTTTATCCCAATGCTGTTTAGACCATTATATCAAATAGCTAATAAATTTAACACACTGCAAATGGGTATGGTTGCAGCAGATCGTGTATTTAAAGTATTAGACACAGATTCAAATATTAATGACAATGGGACCATTGAAGCTAATCATTTTAAAGGTACTTTAGAGTTTGATAATGTTAGATTTTCTTATGTAAAAGACGAAGAAGTTTTAAAAGGTATATCGTTTAAGGTTGATGCTGGCGAAACTGTTGCTATTGTAGGTGCTACTGGTGCAGGAAAATCAACAATAATCAATTTGTTAAATCGATTTTATGAAATTAATTCAGGTACCATTAAAGTAGATGGAACAGATATAAAAGAAATGACTCTAAGTTCATTACGTCACCAGATTGCAATAGTACTTCAAGACGTTTTTTTATTTGCTGATACAATTTTGAATAACATCACATTAAATAATGAATATATTACAGAAGAAGATGTTATTACGGCGGCAAAAGCAATTGGTATCCATGAGTTCATAATGTCATTACCTGGTGGTTATCACTATAATGTAAAGGAGCGTGGCGTTATGCTATCTTCAGGTCAACGACAATTAATTTCTTTCTTAAGAGCATACGTTACAAATCCAAGTATTTTGATTTTAGATGAAGCTACGTCATCAGTAGATTCATATTCTGAACAGCTTATACAAGATGCAACAGATACCATTACAAAAGGTAGAACCTCAATTGTTATTGCACATCGATTAGCAACGATACAGCAAGCTGATAAAATTATTGTAATGGATGCAGGTCAAATTGTTGAGATAGGAACGCATAAGTCACTGCTAAAAAAGAAGGATGGTTACTACAAAAATCTTTATGAAGTTCAGTTTCTAAAAGCAGAAGCTGTTTAATTACTTAGGTCTGAAATCATCAAGATTGACTGCTCCAGTTATTAGCATAATGATAAAAACTAAAATTGAAATTATCATATAGGCCATGAAGAATATTGCTATTGCAATTATGGTTTTTAAAATTAAATTTCCTAATGATAATTTAAATATTCGTTTCAGAGCATAGCTGTGATAAACAAGCATTATTAACCAGAAAGACATACTATAAATTAAATAACTACTGGGAGTCACTAATAACACAATTTGCCCAACTATAACTGAAAAAATACTCAACAGAGACATGGAGTATAGATAGATTATTATATGCTCCGTAAAATTTAATTTTTTATCTAAAAACGTAATCCAAGAAACAAAGGCCATAAGCGGTATTAAAAACGAATAGAATAAAGAATTATATTCTAAAACTCCACCAGAAGTGGCATTCATTATATCTTGGCTTGCTTTTACTCCTTCAAATAAATTAGAAAAATCTAAATGCTCAATATAAAACTTCTTTAAAATAAAAATTGAAAGACCAGATAAGGTTAACGACAAGCCAAAAAAGCTTATTGGATTGATGTATTTTTTTCTTACACCATCAATATAACCTACAATGACATCTTCAGGGTTTTTAATAAGCTGCACGAAGGTTCTTAAGAGTTTATTGTCATAATTGAAAAATGTTTCACTTAAGTGCTCGAAAAGATTTTTAAAGCTCAATCTATTTCTAATCACTTTTCCACCGCATTTTCTGCAATAATCATCTTCTTGAAGTAATTCGGTATGACAGTTTTTACAGTTCATTAATTATTTAGGTAAGTTTGAAACAACACCAATAATTGCAATTAAAACACTAATCGCTGTAAACGTAATCATGTAGATAGTTGCGGTTAATAAAAATTTAGCAAAGCTTTCCTTAAAACTGTCTTTGAATACCCGAAATAAAACAAAACCTAAATAAATAAACATAGGAATTGTGAGAATCATTGAAGCTAACAGATAATTAATGCCAAAGAATAGAAATATTATACTTAACACAGCAAAAACAATAATCGTTTGTCCTGAGTAATAAATATTTAGTACTAAATGCTCGGTGAAATTATAGCGTCTATCTCCAACTAGATAATAAGCCAACCATGTTGAAAAAGCTGAAAATGGAAGTGTAAAAATATAAATCAGGCCTTGATACTTGCTTGTATTTTCAAAATCAGAATTTAAAAAAGGATTGTTTTCATTACCTGGTGCCTGTGCTATTTTATCCATAAATTCAGAACTTATGTCTAAAGTATCTTTAAAGAATGTGGTCATAAGAAAGACCTGTACTGCAGCAAAGGTTAAGGATATTGCAAAATATTGAAGTGCATCAATATATTTTTTGCGAGTTCCATTAACATAACCATCTATGACTTCTTCTGGTTTTTTAAAAAGATTAATAAATGTTCTGAGAAATTTATTATCAATGGATATAAACTGCTCGTTTATCTGCTTGGCAAGCAACTTTAGCGTCAAACGATTACGAATAACTTTAGCACCACAATCATCGCAAAATTGTTGAGAAACTTTTAATTCTTTATCACAATTTTTACACTGCATTAGGCCAGATCCTTTTTAATCTTATCTATTAACTCATCCGTATCTTTAAACATTACAAATTCTCCATTTTTAATGTGAGATATTTGTCCTGTCTCTTCGCTGACAGCAATAGCCAAAGCATCTGTTTTTTCAGTAATACCAACTGCAGCCCTGTGTCTTAAACCGAAGCGTTCTGGTATATTCTTTTCGTTATTTACAGGTAAAATGACACGAGTAGCTTTGACTACATTTTTATCTATAATTATAGCGCCATCGTGCAATGGGCTATTTTTAAAAAAGATACTTTCTATAATTGGTTGAGAGACTAATATATTCATCTCATCACCAGTGTTTGTTAGAAAGTCGAGATTGTTATTGCGTTCTATAACAATTAAGGCACCAGTGTTTGTAGCACCCATTTTATTACAAGCATTTATGATGGCATCTACATCTGTGCTCGTTTGATCTTCATTTTTGAGGAATTTAAAATTCTTGAAAATTCCTTTTTTACCACCAATATTCGTGGAGCCCACAAGTAATAAAAATTTTCTAATCTCTGGTTGAAAGACAACAATTAATGCAATAATTCCCACTTTCATAAACCCATCAAAAATGCTGTAAAGCATACGCATTTGGAGGTAATCGGTTAGTCTCCATGCAAAATAAACCACTAAGATTCCAATAAAAATATTAACAGCAACAGTGCCTTTTACCAGCTTGTAGATATAATATAGAAGTATAGCAACGAGGAAAACGTCAACGAAATCTATAAATCTAAAATCCCAAAGTTGTAAGTTTTCCAAAGGTTAGTACTTTTTGCTAATTTAAGAATTTAAGTTAATAAATGAATTCTTCATTGTTTATAATAGACATGTCGTTTGTAAAATTCATAATATTATGTTTAATCTCAATATACTTTTGAAAACTTAATCTTTCGTCAAATGACAATTCGATTTCATTTTTGTGATTTCTGTATGGTGCAAAAAAGTTCTCATTGAAATGAATTTTCATTTCAAAACCTTCACTTTTAATTTGTTTTCCCTCAAAAAAATCATCTATTATAAAAACATCGCTTTTTAGAAAGTGAATATAAATTGTTCTGATATTAGTATTTACAGGTTCATTATTTGTGTATGTATCAATGTCAATAACATAATTCACATTCGTAAACTCAATAAACCCTAAATTCTTTATACTAGTATCATTACAAGTAAAGTAATTCTTAGCTTCTTCATTTTTATGCATTTCTGCATTTCGCTTTTTATCCTGTAGAAATTTAATATGTGGTATGGCTTGTCTTAAGGTCAGTCGTTTATCTACATTGACCAACCAATTTGTAGTACTGATAAGATTTCTTCGATTCAATAATGTAGAATCTGGTTGTGTTTCATCATAAAAAATATACGCAGGAGACACGTCTAAAACTTCAGTAATTTCTGCATTTTCAATTTCAGGTAATTGTACAATACGCTCATTATTGCAGGTAAAAATTAATAAAAATAGAAGTAGGTATAAATAACGATTCATTTAATTAACAGTTAATTGATTATACAATTTCACACACTCAATAGCTTCCTTAACATCGTGTACGCGCAATATTTTAGCGCCTTTTTGTAAGGCAACCATATGTAATGCAGTTGTGCCATTGAGAGCTTGGTCTGATGTGGTATTCAAAGTTTTATAGATCATAGATTTCCGTGACACTCCAGCTAATATTGGTTTATCTGTAATCTGTAATAGTTCTAGTTTATTGAGAAGCTTATAGTTTTGCTTCAAGGTTTTGGCAAAACCAAAACCTGGATCAATGATTATATCATTAATTTTTGCCGCATGCGCTTTTGCAATACGTTCGGCAAAATATAAATTGATTTCTTTTATTAAATCATCATAGTCAGTTTGCTGTTGCATGTTTTTTGGATTTCCTCTCATGTGCATCATAATATAAGGCACACATAATTTTCCAATTGTAGAAAGCATTTTATCATCTAAGTGACCAGCAGAGATATCATTGACCATAGCAGCTCCAGAACCAATACTTTGATGTGCTACTTGACTTCTAAAAGTGTCAACAGAGATTAATGTTTCAGGAAAACGGTCTAATATCAATTCAATAACAGGAAGTACACGGTTCAATTCTTCTTCTTCAGAAACGAAGTCAGCTCCAGGACGCGAGCTATAACCACCAATATCAATAAAAGTAGCACCATTTTTGAGCATGGTTTCAACTTTAATTAAAATTTCAGATTCATCTTTGTTCGTTCCACCATCGTAAAAAGAGTCTGGTGTTGCGTTCAGAATTCCCATCACTTTTGGTGTGGATAAATCTATTAATTGGCCTTTGCAGTTTATAGTCATTATGAGATTTAAGGTTCAGAATTTAGAATTCAAAGTTATTAACATAATTTCAAAATTTTTAAACGCTTTCTAAAACATTGAACCCGTAACTTTGAACTTTGAACTAAATAAGCGAAATTTACGCAAAAATTAACGTAACTCAATGCAAGATACTTCAAAACAATACGATGCTGTTATCGCTAAATGTAGAGCGTTATTTGTAAATAAAATGAGCGATTATGGCAGTGCTTGGCGTATTTTAAGATTACCTTCCCTAACAGATCAGATATTTATTAAAGCGCAACGCATACGCAGCTTACAACAAAATTCTGTGAGAAAGGTTGATGAAGGTGAAGTAAGTGAATTTATCGGTATCATTAACTATTGTTTAATGGCACTAATTCAGTTAGAAAGAGGTGTTGTAGAACAACCAGATTTAGATACAGAAGAAGCTAAAGAACTCTATGATGAGAAGATAGGGTTAACCAAGCAGTTGATGTTAGATAAAAATCATGATTATGGTGAAGCTTGGAGAGATATGCGCGTAAGTTCTTTAACCGATTTAATCATACAGAAATTATTACGTGTTAAACAAATTGAGGACAACGCTGGTAAAACAATTGTAAGCGAAGGCATTGATGCCAATTATCAGGATATGATAAATTATGCTGTTTTCGCGATGATTCATCTTGGTGAATCAAAATCATAAAATTTAAAAAATTATTTATGAAGATTTTAGTACATCTCAGTAGAATATTTGTCGGTGTTTTATTTATTATTTCAGGATTTATAAAACTTAATGATCCACTTGGTTTTTCATATAAATTACAAGAGTATTTTGGTGAAGATGTTTTAAATCTTGAGTTTCTTATTCCTTATGCATTAGGAATTTCAGTCATTGTTGTTGTTTTTGAAGTTGTTTTGGGTGTCTTTTTACTCATTGGTTACAAACCTAAATTTACAATCTGGAGCTTGTTGTTAATGATTGTCTTCTTTACGTTTCTAACATTTTATTCGGCATACTTTGATAAAGTCAAAGATTGCGGATGTTTTGGTGATGCCTTAAAACTAACACCTTGGGAAAGTTTTACAAAAG
>NZ_CBFHMI010000067.1:0-12634 GCF_965656915.1 Winogradskyella sp.
CTTCTTTTCAACTTGTTCCACTGCTGGCTCTTCCTCATTTTTACAACTTGCAAACACCAGAAATGAGAAGACTAAAAGCTTGAGGGTCTTATTGTTTAAGTAAAACACCATCAGCTTCAAATGAATATGTGCGTTTTGGCTCTGTAATAGCTTCAATTTCTTCTTTTGTCTTGCCAGCGTCTTCAGCGTAATGTCTTAATTCATCAACTGAAGTTTCTGATACATAAGCCTTACCATTCACAACGACATCTCCTTCAGCATTTAATGGCATAAAAAAACCATAATCTTTAAATTTTACCATCACTTCATTTTCACCGTCCATATCTAAAGTCATCCAGCATCCTTTTTTAGAGCATACCTCTACTATTTTCGCTGTCATTTTAGAGTTAAGTGTGTCACCAGGTTTCATTGTTTTGTAAAGTTCCATCATTCTATCACTCGATAGCGCATCTGCGTCATTAATTTCCATTCCAAATGAAGCATATGCCATGTCTTTACTTGTGTCTTCAACAGTAACGTCTACTTCTTTTTCAGTAGTTTTCTTATCGTTTTTACACGAAACGAAAGCCACCCCTATTGCTAATACAAATATTATTTTTTTCATTTTTATAATTGTTGATTAGATTTATTAACGGATGCAAATTTACAAAATTAAAGGGAATATTACCTTTTTTTAACGCTCAGGTTTAATTACTTTTGCAGAATAAATCTCACCTTTTTATGGCGAAGAATGACATGGAAGATATCTTAATTAAAACCGCTGAATCTTCTAAAATTGATTCAGTAGATTTTAGCAATTTAGAATTTGGTAAAAATTTTTCAGACCACATGTTTGTGTGTGACTTTGAAAATGGCAAATGGCAAAAACCAAGAATCGTACCTTTTGAACCCATATCATTAATGCCTTCTTCTAAGATTTTTCATTATGGTCAGTCAATTTTTGAAGGAATGAAAGCCTATAAAGATGAGAATGAACAGGTATTTTTATTTAGACCAATTGACAACTTTAACCGACTGAATATTTCTGCCAAACGCTTGGCAATGCCAGAATTACCGGAAGGCTATTTTATGAATGGGTTAAAAGAATTGCTTAAAGTCGAAAAGGATTGGATTCCAACAGCAGAAGGTAGCGCACTTTACATTAGACCATTTATGTTTGCCACAGGTCAAGGATTTCACGCTTCGCCTGCAGATTCTTATAAATTTATTATTGCATTTGCACCATCAGGATCATATTTCTCAGGAAAGGTTAAAGTATTAATTGAAGAAAAATATTCGCGTTCTGCTAATGGTGGTGTAGGATTTGCAAAAGCTGGCGGGAATTATGCCGGTCAGTTTTACCCAACTCAGTTAGCTAAGGAAAAAGGTTACCATCAAGTTATTTGGACTGATGATAACACACACGAATATATAGAAGAAGCTGGCGCAATGAATATTTTTGCGCGTATAAATGATACGTTACTAACTGTTCCTACAAGTGATAGAATACTAGATGGTATTACCAGAAGAAGTATTTTAAAAATTGCAGAGGCCGAAGGTATTAATGTAGAGGTAAGAAAAATTAAAGTTACTGAGCTTATTGAAGCCTCTGAAAATGGTAGTCTAAAAGAACTCTTTGGAGCTGGTACTGCTGCTGTGGTATCACCTATTTCTGGGTTTGGTTTTAAGGGTAAAGATTATCAGTTACCAGAGTTAGATGACACTTATGGTGCATTCTTTAAAAAACGTATTACAGACATACAAACGAATAAAACGGAAGACCCTTTCGGATGGAGAATTAAAGTTTGCTAGTAATTTTTATTTCTCTAGTATTTCTTTAATGTGCGGCTTAAAGTAATTTGGTCCTTTTAAAACTTTACCATCCTCTCTATAAATAGGCTCACCATTTTCGCCTAATTTGCTCATGTTACTTCTTTGTATTTCGTTAAATACCTCTTCAATTTTATGTTGAAGACCATGTTCTATGATGGTTCCGCACAAAATATAAAGCATATCGCCAAGAGCATCTGCTACCTCCACTAAATCATTGTCATTCGCTGCTTCTAAATATTCTTCGTTTTCTTCTCGCATTAACTTGTAGCGCAACATGTTTTTTTCTATTCCTAAATCTGCTTTTGGTGTTTCTCTATATCCTATTTTAAAAGCCGCGTGAAATGCTTTTACAGCGTTAATTTTATCTTGCATATGTGTTTAGATTATTAGTGTCTTAATTGTTATTTTTGCATAAAAATAAGAAGATGTTTAGTACTGGTCAATTGATTTTTGGATTATTATTTTTTATAGCATTTGCTATAATAATTGGGTATCAGTACCGTAAAGATCTTCCTCTTCATAAGAAATACTATAAAGGCACAGTCTGGATACTAATTGCCTTCATTGGTTTTATTGCTATGATTGCTGTGGTTAAGTTTATATTTATGTAAACTATGTTTCTGAGTTATTAATTACCATCGCTGAGTTATTAAAGCATAAAAAAAACCATCTAAAAACCGACATAACTAAGATTTTCTAACTGTAATGAGAATCGATCTTAATATTATTCACATGTCTTTAATACACTTGATTGGATTTATTAAGTAAGATTATTAGTTAAAAAAATTAATTTAACTGCTTTATTCACCCTTTAGCCAAAATTTCGGAGAAATAAACTAATTTTTCTAATTTTTGGCGACAATCAACCTAAAACCCCTAATTCTAAACACCAACAAAAGCAAACTATTAATCATTAAAACAAAACTCATGAAAGCTAACCAAAAACTAAAACTAATTGCTTTTCTTTTATTTATTAACTTTTCCTTTGGCCAAAACTATATTGGTCATACAATAGATAATTTTTCTGGCATACATGGAGTAACTTATAATCCGTCAAATGTTGTCGATTCTAATTTTAGAACAGATATCAATTTATTTTCTGCTAGTTTTTTTGGTGGAAGTGATTATTTTGGAATAAATATCAATGATATTCTAAGCTCTGATGGCGGTTTTGATTTTGAAGAGGATGCAGAAAGATTGACAAGTGACTCTAATAATTTCTTTTTAAATGTAGATGCAATGGGACCATCATTTATGTTTAACCTTACACCAAAAAGTAGCATTGGAATAATTACTAGAGCGAGAGCCTTTTTTAATATTAATGATATAAATGGTGAATTATATGAAACTATTGCGGATGATTTTGATTCTGAAGACGATTTTAGTTTTGACTCTCAAAATTTAACAGGAAATATTCATGCATGGGCTGAAGTGGGCTTAGCTTATGGAAGAATATTAATGGATAAGCCAAATCACTTACTAAAAGGCGGTGTAACTCTAAAATATTTACAAGGTGCTGGAGCTGCTTTTATAAGCAGTCCCGGTTTGCAAGGGCAATATACTGCCAGTACTGAAATCTTAACAACTCAGGGAACTCTTAATTATGGAACATCACAGGATTTTGATAACGATGATATTGATTTTAGTAACCTCACTGCTGGTTTTGGCTTAGATATTGGTTTTACATATCAATGGCATCCTAATCGCGAAAGTGACACTATACGAAGCTATAAAGATCCATATAAGCTGAAAATTGGAATTTCTGTAACAGATATTGGGTCTATCAATTACAAAGATGCTACTATAACATCCTACGATTTAAACAATACTGTAGATACATCTACTTATGATGACGATGTTGAAGATTTTTTAGACAACAATTACAATAATACTGAAAGCAATAAGGCGACTAAAATAAACTTACCTACAGCATTACATGTGATAATAGATTATCGTTTAAGCAACAAATGGTTTCTGAGTGCACAAGCAGATTTATCTATGATAAAAGAAGATAATCAGCTTGCAAATACTATAATCAATAATGTAACCCTGTCACCGAGATTAGAAACGAAATGGTTTAGCTTTTATGCACCAGTAAGTTTTAGACAGTATGGTGATTTTGCTTTTGGTGGAGGTTTTAGGTTTGGTCCACTTACAGTGGGTTCTGGATCAGTATTTAGCAATCTGCTTTCTGACAGCTCAAAAACAACAGATTTATATGTAGGGCTGAAGATTCCTATCTACCGAAAATAATAAAACGATTACATAAAAAAGCAGTCATATAGTCTATATAACTGCTTTTTTATAATGTATAAGCTTTAATTTACCAAAGGTAAATGGCTGTACTTTTTACTATACGTTAACATCTGTTTAGAGTAACCTTCTGGTTGTGTTACTTTAATGGCAGTAATTTCACCTGCGTCGTTCATTTCTGTTACTAAAACAGGATTTACAAAACCACTATAAGGTGCTGATGTAAATTGTTTATTACGCTCTAAAACTTCTGCGTGTATTGCCTGTTCTACTTTAACACCATAGCCTTCTACCAAAGCTTCTACTGCTTCATAATCTCCTTCAGATTTAATACGCTGTGTCTCTTTTAGTAACTGACCAAATAACTCGTGTAATTTATCATAATCATTAATGTTATAATAGGTCTTTCCATCTCTAGTCACTTTTTCAATAACATTATCTTCCATCCCTTTCTCATAGGCCCAAGCACTTACCCATTGTCTGTTTCGCATATGTGCTTCTTCAACATCATCTCCTAAATTCAAACGAATTAATTGCGTCATTAATCCATTACGGATATAGCCATCATAAGCGGCCATGCCTACTTTTTTCCAATCCTCTACTAAACCAAGTTCTTGTAACTTAGAATCGTATAAATAATATAAACCAACTAAATCAGCACGACCCTCTTCTAAAGTAGATGCATAATTCTTTAGTGTCTCTTTAGTTTCACCTACACCTGGATTTAACTGACCAGAAGCATGACCAATCACCTCGTGTAAAGCCGTATGCAATTTATCAGCTAATTGCCCATATTCTTCTTCAAGTTTCAGCTCTTGATCATCATGAACAAATTCTTTCAGTCTTCCACTACTCCCTGCATTATTGTAAGCATTAATAATATTTCCAAGCGATACTGATTTACTTCCTACTTCCTTTCTAATCCAGTTTGCATTTGGTAAATTAACACCAATTGGTGTACTTGGAGATGCATCTCCTGCTTCACCTGCAACGGTAACCACCTTATAAGTTACACCTACAACACTATCTTTTTTATGTTCTTCCATTAAAGGAGAATTATCTTCAAACCATTGCGCATTTTCTGATAATACAGCCATCTTTTTTGACATATCAAAATCATTGATCTGCACTATAGTTTCATAGCTACCTGTGTAACCTAAAGGATCGTTGTAAACTTCTATAAAACTATTAATATAATCCACATTACCATCTGTAGCTGCTGTCCATGCCACGTTATAATCATCCCATGTTTGTAAATCACCGGTTTTATAATATTGTATTAAGAGACCAATTGCATCTCCTTGTGCCTTATTTTCTGCTACACCTTGTGCCTTCTCTAGCCACTTTACAACCTCATCAATTGCAGAACCATATAAACCACCAGACTTGTACACTCGTTCCTTTAATTCTCCGTCTTCTTTTACAAGTTGAGAATTTATACCAAAGGATAATGGTCTATCTGGATTTGGAGATGTCTTTGCTGCATAGAATTTTTCAACATCGGCATTTGTCACATTTGGTCCGTAAAAATTAACTGCAGATAAGGCAACGTTATCTACACCTTTTGCTTGATTCACCTTTTTCGCATCCTTATCATTGAATATAACATCAAATGCTTCACCATCTAATTTAGTGTTAGTAGCCAATAATAAATCATTCAAATAATCCTTAGAGAAGCCTGGTTTTAACTTGTCGTTGGAGTAATGATGGTGAATACCATTACTAAACCAAACTCTCTTGAGATAAACTTCAAAAGCTTTCCAATCTGCTGAGTTTTTATCGCCTTCATAATTAGTATAAATACTTTCTAAAGCACGTCTTATCTTAAGATTATGTCTGTAATTTTGGTCCCACATAATGTCGCGACCAGCTAAACCAGCTTCTACTAGATAGTAAACTAATTTTTGTTCTTTAAGTGACAAATTTTCCCAGCCAGGTATTTGATATCTTAAAATTTTGATATCTGCAAATTGTTCTACATTATAACTGAATTCTGTTTCAGTTTTTTCTGTAACTTCTGGTTTTGCATCATCCTTACAAGCCACAATAATTAAGGCTAAAAGGAAAAGTTTAAAGATCGATTTTAACTTCATGTTGTTAGATTTATTTAGTTGTACACAAATGTAACACTAATATCACATATCATAAAATTAGTATCTTTGAGGAACTACTAAATCTAATCAAAAAATGAAAGCTCTCAAATATGTACTGTTGTTGCTTTTAATTTTCATTATTGGTTTCTGTATTTATATCGCAGTTCAACCAAATTCTTTTGAAGTTACACGAACAAAAACTATTAATGCACCACAGCCTGTGGTTTATAATAATGTCATTGATTTTAAAAATTGGGAATCTTGGTCGTCTTGGGTTGAAGAGAATCCCGAGACTAAAATTACACTGGCTGACCAAACTAAAGGTATTGGTGGTTCATATTTTTGGGAAGATGATGATGGTGTTGGCACAATGAAAACTGTCGATGCTGAAGCGAGTTCTAGTATAACTCAAAAAATGCAATTTGGTGATTTTCCTAACTCAGATGTTACCTGGGATTTCAAACCTAATGAAGATGGCATAACCGAAGTTACATGGACAATTACTGGTAAACACTTACCATTTGTTTTTAAGGCATTTTCCACGGTTATGGGAGGTATGGAACAACAAATTGGTCCTCATTTTGAAAGAAGTTTGACTTTATTGGATAGTGTTATTGTAGAAGATATGAACAGGCATAATATTGAAATAAATGGAATAACAGAATATGGAGGCGGATTTTATTTATACAAAACCACAAATGCAAATTCTCAAAATATGAGTGCAAAAATGGCTGAAAATTTTGGAACGGTTATGGAGTTTATGGGTACTAAAGGACTTAAACAATCTGGTATGCCATTAACAGTATATAATGATATGAGTAGTGGTAATGTTATTATGAGTAATGGTATTCCTGTTAACCAACGTATAGATATTCCTGAAGGATCTGATGTATCACTAAATTTCATACCAAAAACTAAAGTTTTAAAAACCACGCTCACAGGAAATTACACCTATCTCTCTAAAGCTTGGGCGGCAACAATGAAGTACATAGCGAAAAATGGTTTAGAGCAGGCTGATCTTGACCCTTTCGAAATTTATACAACCGATCCAGGGAATTATCCTAATCCTGCAGATTGGAAAACTGAAATTTATATCCCAATAAAATAAATGAAACAATTACTCATAGTATTTGTAGGCGGTGGTTTTGGTAGTGCACTTCGCTTTGTCATCGGAAAATGGCTTAATAGTTCAGATACCGGAATTCCTTATGGCACATTTGCTGCTAATATTATCGGTAGTTTACTTATTGGTATTATACTGGGAATGGCTGCAAAGAATGACACACTAAGTCAAAGTCAGACGTTATTGCTGGCAACTGGTTTTTGCGGTGGTTTTACTACATTTTCAACCTTTGCATATGAAAATCATGTGTTTTTAAAATCAGGTGATTTTATGAGTTTTGCTATCTACACTGTAGCAAGTTTTATAGTAGGGTTTTTAGCCGTTTTCTTCGGCATGTATTTAGTTAAGTAATCTACGATTTTTTAAAATCCTTAACACCAGCCTCTATTTCTGTTGCAATATAATTTTCTCTTGGCACTATTGGGCAAGAATATTTCTCATTATAAGCACAATACGGATTATAGGCGGTATTAAAATCGATAATTAAGGTATCACCTTCGGGTATTCTTGCTTCTGTATATCTTCCGCCAGAATAACTGCCATTACCATTAGTGTCATCTAAGAATGGTAAAAACAAATAATCTTCGTAGCCTTCTTCATCTAATAATCCAAGATTTTGATAAATGCTTAGTTGAAATTCTTTTCCCTTCAGTGTGAATGTTACAACACCATACTGTACATAGTCAGGTCGTCTTTCCGTTGTGGTTTTCATCTTAAACGGCTTAGCATCTGGTGTTCTTTTAAGTGTTGCTTTAACCACATAAGTTGAATCAAACTTGTAAAAATCTAAACCCGTAAATTTCTTTCTGTCTTTATCTTTAAGTGGTGATTTAGTGGCATCTTTAAAATCTGCATTCATTTCTTTTTGCCAATCTGTTTCTTCGTTTAACGCTCTTTTATCTTGCGCGCAACTAATAGAAAAACACAATAAACACAATACTAATAAATTCTTCATTATAAGTTGATTTAGTCTTCAAAAATACAACTTATCAAATTTTATTGTAGCTTTGAGTCATTAAACAAGTAAAAATAATGTTACGAGTTAATAGATATACAAAGCAGACCTGTGTGATTTTTTTAGAAAACATTCGGATGTATTATCTATTGTAGCTATACTTATATCTTATCAAACAATATTTAAAAGTCCGACGTAACCGTCGGACTTTTTATTTTTATAACAACAACCAAAATGAAAACCCTCTTTAAAAACTATCTCAAAACTTTTGATGGACTATCAAGAGAAGTTTGGTGGCTGGCACTTATAACCTTTGTTAATAGGGCTGGTACAATGGTAATTCCGTTTTTATCACTTTACCTTACCGACAATCTAAAATTTACATTTCCAGATGTAAGCTGGATAATGAGTGCCTTTGGTTTAGGTTCGGTTGCTGGTACATGGATCGGTGGAAAACTTACTGATACTATTGGTTACTATAAAGTTATGGTAAGTAGCCTTTTGAGTACAGGGTTTCTATTTATTGCATTACAATTTTTAAACACTTTTGAAAGTGTATGTTTAGGCATATTCTTGGTTATGGTGGTTGCAGATACTTTTAGACCAGCCATGTTTGTTGCTATGAGCGTTTACAGTAAACCAGAAAACAAAACACGTTCTGTAACGCTGATAAGATTAACGATTAATTTAGGGTTTTCAGCAGGACCTGCAATTGGTGGTCTTATTATTACAACTATGGGTTATGGTGGATTATTTTGGGTAGATGGAGTTACATGCATAATGGCCACTCTCTTGCTTGTAAAAGTTTTAAATCCTAGAGTTGCTAAACCAGTCGACAATATAATTGTTGAGAGTCCTGTATCAGTTTATAAAGACAAACCATTCTGGATATTCTTTTTCGCTATGGTTATTTTTGGAATTATATTCTTACAATACTTTTCAACTATGCCTTTATATTATAAAGATGTACATGCTATGACTGAGCTAGAAATCGGTATTCTAATAGGACTGAATGGCTTTTTCATATTTGTGCTAGAAATGCCATTGATTAAATGGTTAGAACAAGTTGGATTTACGAAAGTGAAGTTGATAATAATAGGTTTACTCTTAACTATCTTAAGTTTCTTTGTTCTTAATTTGACCTCATGGATAGGTATTCTTTTAATTGGTATGCTTTTTATGACGGTTGGGGAAATGATTGCATTTCCTTTTTCAAACGCTTTTGCTATTGACAGAGCTAAGAAAGGAAACCAAGGTGAATATTTATCTATGTATGTTATGGCATTTTCCATTGCTCACATCTTTGGGCATAATGCTGGATTGAGATTGATAGATGCTTTCGGATTTAATAATACTTGGTATATTATGGTAGCATTGGGTGTTGTTGGAGTTTTACTGTTGTATTATTTGAATCGTGTACTAATTTCTAACAATGAATTAACGTAATTACTACTTAAAATCTTATAATTTTGGATTCTATGAAAAACACACATATTGATGTTTTAATAATTGGCGCAGGACCTATTGGAATTGCCTGTGCTCTTGAATGCAAGAAACGAAACTGGAATTATGTGGTAATTGAAAAAGGTGCATTAACCAATTCGCTATTCAATTATCCACTGAATATGACCTTTTTTTCAACTTCGGAAAAGTTGGAAATTGACGATATTCCTTTCATTAGTAACAACCCAAAACCTACTCGAAACGAGGCTTTGGAATATTATCGAAGAGTGGCAACTTCGAAAAAATTAAATATTAAATTGTATGAAGACGTTGCTTCTATTGAAAAGTTTGAAAACTATTTTGAAGTCACGACGACCAAAAGCCTCTACAACAGTAAGAAAGTGATTATAGCTACAGGGTTTTATGACATTCCGAATTTATTGAATGTCCCTGGTGAAGATCTGCCTAAAGTGTTTCATTATTACAAAGAAGCGCATCCATTTACATTACAAGATATTGCAGTTGTTGGAGCGAGTAATTCATCCGTGGATGCAGCTTTAGAAATCTATCGAAAAGGCGGAAACGTTACCATGATTATAAGAGGTGATAGTATTGGCGAACGCGTAAAGTATTGGGTACGACCAGATATTCTTAACCGTATCGAAGAAGGTAGCATTAAAGCTTATTTTAATTCTCAAATTAAAGAAATAAAGGATAACGAAATTGTAATTGAAACTCCAAAAGACAAATTAACTTTGCCTAACGATTATGTTATAGCGCTCACAGGTTACCGACCAAATTTTAAATTCTTAGCTGAAGCCGGAATTGAATTTTCTGAAGATGAAAAACACATTCCAAATTACAATCCTGAAACTATGGAATCTAATGTTGCAGGTCTCTATCTTGCCGGAGTGATTTGTGGTGGTATGGAAACACACAAATGGTTTATTGAAAACTCTAGAATTCATGCCAAAATTATTGGGAATCATATTGATAGTAAATTATGAATTTAAATCAAGTGACCATACCGTCCTTGGACGTGGAAAAAGCAGTAGCATTTTACAAAACATTAGGACTCAAAATCATAGTCGAAGCCTTACCAGAATATGTTCGGTTGCTTTGCCCAGATGGTGATGCTACATTTTCAATTCATAAAGTTGAACAACTCAATCCGAATGATGGTATATCAATTTATTTTGAAGTTGATGATCTTGAAAAAACAGTTTCAGACCTCGAACAAAAAGGTATTACTTTTAATACAGAAATTTTAAAACAATCTTGGCTCTGGGATGAAGCTCGTCTGAAAGATTTAGATGGTAACAATATTATAATTTATCGTGCAGGAGAAAATCGTAAGAATCCACCTTGGCGCATTAATTAAAACGAATATGACAAAACTCAAATACCACGTAGTCATAACTATTAGTAGTTTATTTCTCTTATTTAATTGCAATAATTCGGTAGAACAAAGCAGTGACTCGTATAGTAAGAATCTCAATCAAGTTAAAGACGATAAACAGTTTCTAAAATTAGATCCTAACCGATACAACGTCGCATTTCTAATTATGGATGGCACTTACAATACAGAATTGACTGCGCCTTATGATATCTTTCAGCATACTGTTTTTAGAAAAGGGATTAAAGCTATGAATGTATTCACTATAGCAAATACTGATGAACCAATCACAACGTTTGAAGGTATACGTTTACTACCAGACTTAAATTATGTTACAGATTCACTTCCAAAGATTGATGTTTTGGTTGTTCCCAGTGCAGAACATCATTTAGACACTGACCTTGAAGATGAGATTATGATAGATTTCGTTAAGAGGATTGATAAAGAAGCCCAATTCATAACTTCACATTGCGATGGTGCTTTTGTTTTAGCTAAAACAGGCCTGCTCGATAACGTAGTATCTACAACATTTCCAAGTGATATTGACAAAATGCGAGAAATGTTTCCTGATTTAGACATCAGAAAGGATGTGCTTTTTGTGCATGATGGTAAGTATATTACATCAGCTGGTGGAGCAAAATCATTTGAAGCTGCATTGTATTTAAGCGAACATCTCTATGGAAAAAATATAGCTAAATCCTTAGCAAAAGGCTTAGTTATCGACTGGAGTTTAGAGGAAGTTCCTCATTTAATTATCGAATAGATTTTATTCCGTATTTTTAAAAAACTATCCATTCAAAATACGACTTATGAAATCTCAAATTTCCACTTCCTTCTTTTTAGTCTTACTATTTTCTTTTTCAATTTGCTTCTCACAAAATCCAACTATTGGTGAAGGTCCTTTCAATCAACTTATTATTAGAGGCGCTACTCTTATTAATGGTGATGGCTCGCCACCAAGAGGCCCAGTAGATATTGTTGTAGAAAACAACATTATAATTAATATCCAAGTTGTTGGTTATCCTGGAGTAGAAATTAAAGATAGTAATCGCCCAAAGCTAAAGCCTGGAGGTAAAGAATTAGACGCTAAAGGCATGTATATTTTACCAGGATTTATTGATATGCACGGTCATATTGGCGGTGTTTCCCAAGGAGCAGATTGGGACTATGTTTTTAAATTATGGATGGCCCATGGCATTACAACAATTAGAGAACCTAGTGGTAGAAGTATTGATTGGACATTAGATTTAAAACGGAAAAGTGAGAAAAATGAAATTGTAGCACCTCGTATTTTTGCATACACTGGCTTTGGTCAAACTACCAAAAACTTTAATCCATTGAATGATTCACCAATTTCAACACCTGAAAAAGCACGTGAATGGGTAAGAGCAAATGCTAAAAACGGAGCAGATGGAATTAAATTTTTTGGTGCTGAACCAGAAATAATGGCTGCGGCCTTAGACGAAAATAAAAAATTAGGTTTAAGATCGGCTTGCCATCATGCACAGCTCAGTGTTGCGCGTTGGAATGTATTGCATTCTGCAAGAGCTGGATTAACC
>NZ_CBFHMI010000068.1:0-12608 GCF_965656915.1 Winogradskyella sp.
TTCAACTAATAATATGAAACAGGTGATCAACCGTAATATAACCTCAAAGATTCTGCATTTAGGTTTTATTTTATTATTCACGTTTTCAACCTCACTTACAGCTCAAGAAGGCGATCCAGTAAATGGTAAGTCACTCTACAATGCCAATTGTGCGGCTTGTCATAAATTAGATAAAAAAATGACTGGTCCTGCTCTGCGAAATGTAGAAGCAAGATTGGCAGAAGAAGAAGGTTTAGATAGAGAATGGCTTAATGCTTGGATTCGTAATAGTGCTTCAATGATCAAATCAGGCGATGCTTATGCGAATAAAATATACAATGAGTATAACGGTACAGCGATGACTGCATTTCCGCAGTTAAGTGATCAAGATATTACAGATATTTTGGCTTATACAGCTGTGCCAAAACCAGAGCCACCTGCGCCAGTGCCTGGTGCTGAGGCGCAAGTACAGACTGAAGACGGTGTTTCAAATAATTTAATCTTAGGAGCTCTTGCTGTATTATTCGCGTTATTAGCAATGGCATTGATTTTAGTTAAGCGAACTTTAAATCGTTTTGCTGAGGCAAAGGGTATTGAAGCTGTTGCAGAAAAGAAGCGTACTCCAATTTGGAAAGCATTTATCCAAAATCAATTTTTGGTTTTAGTAACAGCTATCTTCTTTTTATTGGCAAGTGGTTATTTTGTATATGGTTATTTTATGCAGGTTGGTATAGATCAAGGCTATGAGCCTGTGCAACCAATTCATTATTCACACAGAATACATGCTGGGGAAAATGCTATAGATTGTAAATATTGCCACTCTTCTGCAAGAGTGAGTAAGCACTCTGGTATTCCATCACTTAATATTTGTATGAATTGTCATAAGGCTATTGGTGAGGTGGCAGAAGCAACACAACAAGAAGGTATCAATGAATATGGTGTGGACTATAACGCCGAGATACAAAAATTATACAAGGCTGTGGGCTGGGATGAGGCAGAACAACAATATACAGGAAATACAAATCCTGTGAAATGGATAAGAATTCACAATTTACCAGACTTTGCCTATTTTAATCACTCTCAACACGTATCAGTTGCTGGCATTGAGTGTCAGGAGTGTCATGGTCCGGTAGAAGAAATGGAAATAATGTACCAACACGCACCATTAACAATGGGTTGGTGTATCAATTGCCATAGAGAAACAAATGTAAAGGTTGAGGATAATGACTATTATACTAAGATACATGAAGAATTATCTAAGAAGTATGGTGTTGATCAGTTAACTGCGGCACAGATGGGTGGATTAGAATGTGGTAAGTGTCATTATTAATAGAAATTAAGAAGTAATTCAGAATTATATGTCATCAAACAAGAAATACTGGAAAAGTGTTGAAGAGCTAAACGAAAATAGCTCTATTGTTGAGACGCTACAACAAAATGAATTTGTAGAAGCAATTCCAACAGATGAATTTTTAGGAGATAAAGAGACTTTAGAATCTTCATCTACTTCGCGTCGTGATTTCTTAAAATATGTTGGATTTAGTACAGCAGCTGCTTCTTTAGCAGCTTGTGAAGGTCCAGTGATTAAGTCAATACCTTATGTAAATCAACCAACGGAAATTATTCCTGGTGTAGCTAACTACTATGCTACGACAGTGGCAGACGGTTATGATTTTGCAAGTGTTTTAGTAAAGACAAGAGAAGGTAGACCAATTAAAATTGAAAACAACACAGATGCGCATACCAATGGTGTGGCCAACGCAAGAGTAAATGCTTCAATTTTAGGATTGTATGATAACCTAAGAGTTAAATCGCCAATGAAAGGTGATATTGCAATTTCTTGGGATGCTTTTATGTCTGAAACCACCGCAAAATTAAACGGGCTTAGCGATAATAAAGAGATTGTGTTTTTAACACAAACAATGGCAAGTCCTTCAACAACCAAACTTGTTGTTGAATTTTCAGAAAAGTTTGGTAATGTAAGGCATGTTGTTTATGATGCAGTGTCTGAATCTTCGACAATAGATGCATACCAAGCAAAATATGGCTCTAGAGGAATGGCAAATTATGATTTCTCTAAAGCAATGACAATTGTTTCTGTTGGAGCTGATTTCTTAGGGGATTGGCAAGGTGGTGGATTTGACTCAGGATATTCTACAACGCGTATTCCTGATAATGGACAGATGTCTAGACACATTCAGTTTGAGTCTAATATGTCATTAACTGGCGCCAATGCAGATAAGCGTGTGCCGTTAAAGCCAAGCGAACAAAAATTAGCATTAGCTAGATTATATAGTTACGTAACTGGAAATTCTGTGGGTGGAAATTCACTACCAGATGCTTTAGAGGCTCAGGTTAAAGCTGTAGCACAAGAAATAACTAAAGCTGGACGTAACGCAGTTGTTGTTACAGGTATACAAGATGTAAATGCACAAACAGTTGTTTTAGAAATCAATGAATACTTAAATAGTAAAGCCTTTGATCCTAAAACTACAATAAAAACAAGACAAGGTAGTGACAAAGGGGTAATGCAGCTTGTTGCTGATATGAAGGAGGGAAGAGTAGGAGCCATAATTATGAATGGTGTTAATCCTATGTATACTTTGCCTAATTCGAGTGATTTTGCTGAAGGCTTGGAGAAAACGGAATTATCAATTGCGTTTTCTATGAAGCAAGATGAGACAGCTGGAAACTGTGATTTTATAGCGGCAACACCACATTATTTAGAATCCTGGGGAGACGTAGAGATGAAATCTGGGCATTATTCAATGATGCAGCCTACAATTCGTCCATTATTTGATACAAAACAATTTCAGGAAGTGTTATTAGCATGGAATGGAAATAGTGCTTCATACAGAGACTACTTAAAATCTACTTGGACCGCAGATATATTAAATGGAGCTTCATTTAACAAGGTGGTACAAGATGGTGTTTTTGTAACTACTGGTAATGAAAACATGGATACTGCAGATGAAACATCAGCTACTTCAGATGAATTAGAATCTCCAAATGGCAATGCAGCTAGAGTTCTAGCGTCTTCAGCAAATGGAGGAGCTATGGAGTTATCATTGTATACCAAAGTAGGTATGGGTGATGGGAGACAAGCTAATAACCCATGGTTACAGGAATTTCCTGATCCAATAACAAGAACAACTTGGGATAACTACTTAACGGTTTCTAAAGCTGATGCTGATGCAATGGGCTTTATCAATGAAAACGTTGCTAATGGTGGTTTAAATGGGAGTTATGCAAATGTAACAGTTAATGGTACTACTGTAGAGAAGGTACCAGTAATTATTCAACCAGGACAAGCAAAAGGTTCTGTGGGTATGGCTTTTGGATACGGAAGAAAATCAAAGGCGCTTAAAAAAGAAATGAAAACTGGTGTAAATGCATATCCATTATACCAAAATTTTAATTCTGTTCAAGACGTAACTATAGAAAAAGCATCTGGTATGCATGAGTTTGCTTGTGTTCAGTTGCATAACACTTTGATGGGTCGTGGTGACATTATTAAAGAAACAAGTTTAGAAATTTTTAATACTAAGGATAAGCATGTTTGGAATAAAGTTCCAGAAGTATCCTTAAATCATATAGAAACTCCTGTAACATCGCCTGATGTTGATTTATGGGATGAATTTGATCGTTCAATTGGTCATCATTTTAACTTATCTATTGACTTAAATGCTTGTACAGGTTGTGGAGCTTGTGTAATAGCGTGTCACGCAGAGAACAATGTTCCTGTCGTAGGTAAGACAGAAATGAGACGAAGTAGAGATATGCACTGGTTGCGTATTGACAGGTACTACTCATCTCAAGATTCATTTGAAGGTGATAATGAAAAGAAAGAAAATATTTCTGGATTAAACAGTTCACTTAGTGAATTCGCTGAGATGGAGAGTCCTGCTGAGAATCCTCAGGTAGCATTTCAGCCTGTGATGTGCCAGCATTGTAACCATGCGCCTTGTGAAACGGTTTGTCCTGTTGCTGCAACAGCACACGGTCGTCAGGGTCAAAACCATATGGCTTACAACCGTTGTGTAGGTACAAGGTATTGTGCTAACAACTGTCCTTACAAGGTACGTCGTTTTAACTGGTTCTTATACAATAAGAATGATGAGTTTGACTATTTTATGAATGACGATTTAGGGCGTATGGTATTAAATCCAGATGTAACGGTACGTTCTCGTGGTGTTATGGAAAAATGTTCTTTCTGTATCCAAAAGACGCAGAAAACCATATTAGATGCTAAAAGAGATGGACGCGTGGTTAAGGACGGGGAATTCCAAACGGCATGTTCAGCAGCTTGTGGAAATGGAGCAATGGTATTTGGCGATATTAATAACAAAGAGAGTCAAATTGCAGAATTAAAAGAAGATGATCGTATGTATCACTTATTAGAGCACGTAGGAACAAAACCTAATGTTATCTATCAAACAAAGGTGAGAAACACATCAAAAGCATAATAAATTAAAGAATCAATTATATAATTATGGCGTCTCATTACGAAGCACCTATTAGAAGACCTTTAGTAACCGGAGAAAAGTCGTATCACGATGTTACGGTAGATGTAGCAAGACCGGTTGAAGGCAAGGCCAACAAAGCGTGGTGGATTGTTTTTAGCATTGCTTTGGTCGCATTCCTTTGGGGAATAGGTTGTATTATTTATACCATTTCAACTGGTATTGGAGTTTGGGGTCTAAATAAGACAGTAAACTGGGCTTGGGATATTACTAACTTCGTTTGGTGGGTTGGTATTGGTCATGCGGGAACATTAATTTCTGCAGTACTTTTACTTTTCCGTCAAAAATGGAGAATGGCAATTAACCGTTCTGCGGAGGCCATGACTATTTTCTCGGTAGTACAAGCAGGTTTGTTCCCGATTATTCACATGGGTCGTCCTTGGTTAGCATATTGGGTACTACCAATTCCGAACCAATTTGGATCATTATGGGTAAACTTTAATTCACCATTACTTTGGGATGTATTCGCAATTTCTACATATTTATCTGTGTCACTAGTATTCTGGTGGACAGGTTTATTACCAGATTTTGCAATGATTAGAGATAGAGCTGTAAGACCTTTTCAAAAGAAAATCTATTCTTTATTAAGTTTTGGATGGACAGGACGAGCAAAAGATTGGCAACGTTTTGAAGAAGTATCTTTGGTACTTGCTGGTTTAGCAACGCCATTAGTACTTTCTGTACACACCATTGTATCGTTTGACTTTGCAACTTCGGTTATACCTGGATGGCATACGACAATATTCCCACCATACTTTGTTGCAGGTGCGATTTTCTCAGGATTTGCCATGGTAAATACGCTTCTCATTATTATGAGAAAAGTATGTAGCCTTGAAGATTATATCACAGTACAACACATCGAGCTAATGAACATCGTTATAATGATTACGGGTTCTATAGTTGGTGTAGCATATATTACAGAGTTATTTATTGCATGGTATTCTGGTGTAGAATACGAACAATATGCGTTTTTAAACAGAGCGACAGGACCTTACTGGTGGGCATATTGGGCTATGATGACTTGTAACGTGTTCTCTCCACAATTCATGTGGTTCAAAAAATTAAGAACAAGTATTATGTTCTCGTTCTTTATTTCAATTGTGGTAAACATTGGTATGTGGTTTGAGCGTTTCGTAATTATTGTAACTTCATTACATAGAGATTATTTACCATCGTCTTGGACAATGTTCTCTCCAACTTTTGTAGACATAGGTATATTTATTGGAACTATAGGTTTCTTCTTTGTGTTATTCTTGTTGTACGCGCGTACATTCCCTGTAATTGCACAAGCGGAGGTTAAGACCATTTTAAAATCTTCTGGTGAGCGTTACAAGAAAATTAGAGAACGTGGAGATAGTTTAGTAGGTACAGGTGCGGATTCTAGGACATCTAACCATCATGCGATACAGCCATCACAAACTGTTGAAACTCCTTCTTTAAAATCAAATGATGAAAAAGTAAATAATTTATTAGGCAGTATTGGAACTTTTGATGCAACTACACAAACTGCAGACGATTTAAAGAAGATTAGCGGTGTAGGTCCTAAAATGGAAGAAGTACTTAATAGTATAGGAATATATACATTCTTACAGGTTAGTAAGATGACAAAAACAGAGTATGATTTGTTAGATTCAATTACAGAATCTTTCCCTGGTAGGGCGGAACGTGATGATTGGGCAGGACAAGCTAAAAATTTATTAAATAACTAATATAGTATATGGAAGCTTCAAAAGTAATTCATGCTATTTATACAGATGATGATGTATTAATGTCTGCCGTTAAGAAGGTAAAGTCAGAAAAACATCACATCGAAGAAATATATACACCTTTTCCTGTTCATGGATTAGACAAGGCAATGGGCTTAGCTCCAACACGTATAGCAATAACATCATTTATGTACGGTTGTGTTGGCCTGATAGTGGCTATTGTAATGATGAATTATATAATGATAGAAGATTGGCCACAAGATATTGGTGGTAAACCAAGCTTCAGTTATATAGAAAATATGCCGGCATTTGTTCCTATTATGTTTGAGCTTACGGTATTTTTTGCGGCACATTTAATGGTAATTACATTTTATTTAAGAAGTAGAATGTGGCCCTTTAAGAAAGCTGAAAATCCAGACCCAAGAACAACAGATGATCATTTCTTAATGGAAGTTAGCGTTGATAATAATGAAAGTGAATTAACATCATTATTACAAGAAACAGGTGCTGTTGAAATAAGTATTATAGATAAAGACGAAGATGCACATTAATATGAAGACATCCTTAAAATATATCGTAGTAATAGTAATGGTAGTCAGTTTTGTGTCTTGCCAGAAAAATTCAAGACCAAATTACCAATATATGCCTAATATGTATGAGCCAGTAGGCTATGAGGCTTATCAAGAATCTGATGCGTTTACCAATGGAGTAGAGGCGCAATTACCAGCAGAAGGTACAATTCCTAGAGGTAATTTTATGCCATACGAAATTGAAGATACAAATGAAGGTTATGAGTTAGCTAAAGCAACTTTAAAAAATCCACTAGCTGAACCAATACCTTTAGATGAATACGATAATAAAGAAAGTACAGGTTCTACAAAAACAAGAGTAGATTATGCAGTGGGAGGTCCTTTGTATACTATTTACTGTGCAATTTGTCACGGTGCTAAAGGTGATGGAAAAGGAAAATTAGTACAGCGTGAAAAAATATTAGGTGTACCAAGTTATGATGATGTAGGTAGAGCAATTACAACAGGGAGTATTTATCATGTCATTTATTACGGTAAAAACACTATGGGTTCTTACGCAAATCAACTGAACGAAGAAGAGCGTTGGCAAGTAACAGCTTATGTTGAAAAACTTAAAGCAGATTTAGAGAAATAAGATTTAGATAAAGATTATATAAATGGAATATAAAATTTCAAATCGATTAAAAATAGGTGCTATTATCCTAATTATCTTAGGAGCATTGGGTGTTTTCTATGGCTTTATGGACTCTCATAAAGTAACGGAAGATAATATTACCGAATTCCTTGCTAATGAAGATCATCATGGAGATGAGCATGTTGAAGAAGGACATGTAGACTCTCATGGTAAGACAGCTTCTCATGTGGAAGAAGGACATGGAGATGAAGCGCATGCTGAAGCCGGTCATAAAATGACGCACGAAGAACATGTATTGCATCAAATACATAATAGACCTTATGCAGCACTTTATGTTGCAGCATTTTTCTTCTTTATGATAGCGTTAGGTGTCCTGGCATTTTATGCCATTCAATATGCAGCGCAAGCAGGTTGGTCTCCAGTTCTGTTTAGAGTTATGGAAGGTATAACATCTTATGTTTTGCCAGGTGGATTAATAGTTTTAGCTATTGTATTTGTTGCAGATAAACATTTATTTGTATGGTTAGATCCTGAGGTTGTAGCTCACGACACTTTGATTCAAGGTAAAGAGAGTTGGTTAAACAAACCTTGGTTTTTTATTAGAGGTTTTATTTTCTTAGGTGGTTGGTCTTTATATAGATATTTCTCAAGAAAGTTTTCTGTGGCGCAAGACAGTGCAAACGATAACCGTAACTTTAAAAAGAACTTTAGAATATCTGCAGCATTTTTAGTATTCTACATTTACACAGAATCTATGATGTCTTGGGATTGGATAATGAGTGTAGATCCACACTGGTTCAGTACCTTATTTGGATGGTATGTTTTTGCAAGCATGTTTGTCAGTGGAATTACTGTTATTGCTTTAATAACAATATATTTAAAATCTAAAGGCTTATTAGAATTTGTAAATGATAGTCACATTCATGATTTGGCTAAATTTATGTTTGGTATCAGTATATTCTGGACTTACCTATGGTTCTCACAATTTATGCTAATATGGTATTCTAACATCCCAGAAGAGGTTACTTATTTTGTAACACGTATAGAAGATTATAAATTACCATTCTTCGGCATGGTTGCAATGAACTTTGTATTTCCACTATTATTATTAATGAATAGTGATTACAAACGTATTCCATGGTTTGTAGTTATGACTGGTATTGTAATTTTATGCGGACACTATATTGATGTATTCAATATGATTATGCCTGCAACTGTTGGAGATAGATGGTTTATAGGTATACCAGAAATAGGTGCTATTTTGTTATTTGGTGGACTATTTATGCTTATTGTGTTTAATGCACTTGGTAAATACCCATTATTGGCAAAAGGAAACCCTTTTATGAAGGAAAGTGAACATTTCCATTATTAATATTATTAAAAAAGAACAGAAACGATAATGACTGCTTTATTAACTATTATAATTGTACTCTTTGTAGCCGTAGCCTTATGGCAAATGGTAAAGATTTTTGATTTGGCTCAGGTTGGTAGTTCAAATACACAAGTAGCTAATGACAAAGACAATAGAATAAATGGCTATTTAATGATGGGCTTCTTAGTGTTTATCTATGCTATAACCATTGTTAGTTTTTACTATTTAGGCGATTTACCGTTAGTATCAAATTCAGCCTCAGAACATGGTCCTGGAATTGATAATTTAATGATTATTTCAATGGTCGTAATTTTTATAGTACAAATTGTCACTCAGTTTTTACTACACTATTTCGCATTTAAGTATAAAGGTGAAAAAGGAAGAAAGGCATTGTTTTATGCAGATAATAATACCTTAGAGTTTATCTGGACTATAATACCAGTAATCGTTTTAGCTGGCTTAATTATCTATGGTTTATTTACATGGAATGATATTATGGGAATAGATGAAGAAGAAGATCCAATGGTTATAGAATTATACGCTCAACAGTTCAATTGGAAAGCACGCTATGGCGGAGAAGATAACGTGTTGGGTAAAGCCAATGTTAGATTGATTGATTTAGATAAAGCTAATATTCTTGGTGTAGATGAAGACGATCCAAATGCTCAAGATGATGTAGTAGTAACTGAACTTCACTTACCAAAAGGAAGGCCAGTATTATTTAAAATGCGTTCTCAAGATGTATTACATTCGGCTTACATGCCTCACTTTAGAGCACAAATGAACTGTGTACCTGGTATGGTAACTCAATTTGCGTTTACACCTACGGTTACAACAGAAGAAATGCGCCAGAATCCAGATATTATAGAGAAAGTTCAGAATATCAACAAACTAAGAACAGAAAGAAAAGAAGAAATTGAAGAAGCAGGTCAGGATATTTTATATGAGTTTGACTATTTACTACTATGTAACAAAATATGTGGTAAATCGCATTACAATATGCAAATGAAAATTATTGTAGAAACTCAAGAAGAATTTGACGCATGGATGGCAGAACAAACAACTTTTGCCAATTCATTATTGAAGTAAAAAGAATTGTTTTAAGAAAAAGATAAAGAGATTATGTCAGCAACAGCAGAAACACACGTTCACGACGAACACGACGTACATCACCACAAAGAAACATTTGTGACTAAATATATATTTAGTCAAGATCATAAAATGATTGCCAAACAATATTTAATTACTGGTGTGATTATAATGGGTATTATTGGGATTTTTATGTCTTTAATGATACGTATGCAGATCGCTTGGCCAGAGAAGTCTAATGTAGTTTTTGAGACTTTTCTTGGAAAATGGGCTCCAGAAGGTGTAATGGACGCAGATATATATTTAGCATTAGTTACTATTCATGGTACCATTATGGTATTCTTTGTTTTAACAGCAGGTCTGAGTGGTACATTTAGTAACTTATTAATTCCGCTACAAATTGGTGCTCGAGATATGGCATCAGGATTTCTTAATATGATTTCATATTGGTTATTCTTTGTGTCTTGTGTTATCATGATACTTTCGTTTTTTGTAGAAGCTGGACCAGCGGCAGCAGGTTGGACAATTTATCCGCCTTTATCAGCCTTACCACTTGCGCAAGGTGGTTCTGGTATGGGTATGACACTTTGGTTGGTGTCAATGGCTATTTTTATTGCATCCTCATTATTAGGTTCTTTAAATTACATTGTAACGGTAATAAACTTACGTACTAATGGTATGTCAATGACAAGATTACCATTAACTATTTGGGCATTTTTTGTAACAGCGGTTATTGGTGTAATTTCATTCCCGGTATTATTATCAGCAGCTTTATTATTGATAATGGATAGAAGTTTTGGAACATCATTCTTCTTATCTGATATATTTATTCAAGGTGAAGTATTACATTATCAAGGTGGGTCACCAGTATTATTTGAGCATTTATTCTGGTTCTTAGGCCACCCTGAGGTATATATTGTATTATTACCTGCATTAGGTATAACGTCAGAAATTATTGCAACAAACTCACGTAAGCCAATCTTTGGATATCGTGCCATGGTTGCTTCAATACTAGCAATTGCATTTTTATCTACAATTGTTTGGGGTCACCATATGTTTATTTCGGGTATGAATCCGTTTTTAGGATCTGTATTTACGTTTACGACATTACTTATTGCGATACCATCTGCGGTTAAAGCATTTAATTATATAACCACCTTATGGAAAGGTAATCTACAGATGAATCCAGCCATGTTGTTCTCTATTGGTTTGGTGTCAACGTTTATTACTGGTGGTTTAACAGGTATTATCTTAGGAGATAGTGCTCTAGATATCAACGTACATGATACTTATTTTGTTGTAGCTCACTTCCATTTAGTAATGGGTATCTCAGCCTTGTATGGTGTATTTGCAGGTATTTATCACTGGTTCCCTAGAATGTTTGGACGTATGATGAATAAGAATTTAGGATATCTACATTTCTGGATAACCGCGATTTGTGCTTATGGTGTATTTTTCCCAATGCACTTTATAGGAATGGCAGGTTTACCAAGACGTTATTATACAAATTCAAATTTCCCACTATTTGATGATACAACAAATACACAACTAGTAATTACAATGTTTGCACTTGTGGGAGGTGTAGTACAATTAGTATTCTTGTATAATTTCTTCAGTAGTATGTTCTATGGTAAAAAAGCAGAACAGAATCCTTGGAGATCCAATACTTTAGAATGGACTGCTCCAGTTAAGCATATACATGGTAACTGGCCAGGTGCTTTACCAACAGTTTATAGATGGTCTTATGACTATAGTAAACCAGGACATGATGAAGACTTTGTACCTCAGAATGTTCCTATGAAAGAGGGCGAAGAAGAATTACAGCATTAACACTGAAATATTATTTATTAAAGTAAAAAGCCTTTCTAATTTAGAAGGGCTTTTTCTTTATATTTGCTAAGAGCTGAACTTGTTTTAGTTTCCCAATTTTGTAGAGCGACATATGAATGAAAATTTAAATCCATCTAACGAAAATTTTGGTCCAGAAGAATTGGATGTCGAAAAAAAGTTAAGACCGCTAACTTTTAACGATTTCACGGGACAAGATCAAGTATTAGAAAATTTATTAGTTTTTGTTCAGGCTGCAAATCTTAGAGAAGAAGCTTTAGATCATACATTGTTTCACGGTCCTCCTGGCTTAGGGAAAACAACTTTGGCGCATATACTTGCTAACGAGTTGGATGTTGGTATTAAAGTAACTTCAGGTCCTGTTTTAGATAAACCAGGCGACCTAGCAGGACTCCTAACCAATCTTGAAGATCGTGATGTTTTATTTATAGACGAAATCCATAGATTAAGTCCAATTGTAGAAGAGTATTTATACTCGGCAATGGAAGATTATAAAATTGACATAATGATTGAGTCTGGACCTAATGCCAGGACCGTACAAATCAATTTAAATCCATTTACCTTAGTAGGCGCTACCACGCGCTCTGGTCTTTTAACAGCACCAATGCGTGCACGTTTTGGAATCAGTAGTCGACTACAGTATTATAAAACGGATTTATTAACTACAATAGTACAAAGAAGTGCGACAATATTGAATGTTCCAATTACAATGGAAGCAGCAATTGAAATTGCTGGTAGAAGTAGAGGAACACCACGTATAGCGAATGCATTACTAAGAAGAGTTAGAGATTTCGCACAGATTAAAGGTGATGGAAATATAGATATTAAAATTGCCAAATTTGCTTTAGAAGCACTAAATGTTGACGCACATGGGTTGGACGAAATGGACAACAAAATCTTAACTACAATAATCGAAAAATTCAAAGG
>NZ_CBFHMI010000069.1:0-12226 GCF_965656915.1 Winogradskyella sp.
AAACCTTCTGAGATGGCGAACCTCATGAATGCCATGTATGCTTATAATCTACAACTAAAACAACAGATTATTAATGGTGAAACGCCAGTGTCAATGCCATTAGATATAATGAAACTACATTCTGCAGAAATGAGTAACGGTCATGGAAGAACCGCTACATGGAATAGTTTTGTAAACGTTTTTATTGAAGCACAACAATCTGTTGCTGATACCTTAGCGAATATAGAACTCAAGGCGCGTTATAATAATACGATTAATAATTGTTTGGCATGTCATAAAACTGAATGTACAGGACCAATTCCTAAAATCAAGAAATTATTGATTCAGTAGGTTTTGAAGCGTAAAATAATTACAACATCAGACGGTTCTAAAACTATTCAAATAGAAGATTGGAATGAGCAATACCATTCCATTCATGGTGCAATAAACGAAGCAAACCATGTGTTTTTAAATCATGGTTTGCTTTTTTATTCTACACTTGTTTCAGAATCTAGCTCCATTAACATCTTAGAAATTGGCTTTGGTACAGGTCTTAATGCCTTTTTAACTTTACTCGAATCCGAAAGGCTAAAGCAAAATATTAACTATGTTGGTGTAGAAGCTTACCCAGTAAAAGAAGATGAAATCAATCAACTCAATTATGTAGAATTAATTTCTGAAGAACATCAAGCTGAATTCAATAAAATTCATAATACTCCATGGGAAGAAACTCATGAAATTTCATCACGATTTAAACTTAATAAGCAACAGAAGTTCTTTAAAGATATTGATACTAAAAACAAATTCGATATCATTTATTTTGATGCTTTCGGTGCACGTGTACAACCAGAACTTTGGACAGAGGATATCTTTGCGATTATGTTTAATGCGCTTAAAAACAATAGTGTGTTAGTTACCTATTCGGCCAAGGGAAGTGTTAGAAGAGCTATGCAGGCTGTTGGTTTTGAAGTAGAAAGACTACCTGGCCCACCTGGTAAACGCGAAATGTTGAGAGCTCAGAAAAAGAGCTCATAGCATATATTGAAACTTATTGAGCTATATTTAAGTGCTATCAAACGTTAAATCCAAACTAAAGTTCTAATCAGCGGTTTTTACCTTTTGTATCTTTACGAAAAAGAGAGAATGACCGTTTTAGTTACAGGAGCAACAGGATTAATAGGGCAGGAGATTGTTAAACAATGTCATAACGAAGGCATCAAAGTACATTACCTCACAACTTCTAAATCCAAATTAAGTACAGAAGCTAATTATAAAGGATTTTATTGGAATCCAAATACTAATAAGATAGATCACACATGCTTTGAAGGTGTGTCTGCAATTATTAATTTAGTAGGAGCATCTATTTCTCAGCGATGGACCGATGATTATAAAAGAGAAATTCTGGAAAGTCGCACAAAAACCGCTCAACTATTACAAGAAACTATTAAAGCCAATAATTATACCATAGATTATGTGGTTTCTGCAAGCGCAATAGGTGTATATCCAACAAGTTTAACTAATTATTACGAAGAAGGTTTTTCTGAGGTATCTGATTCTTTTTTAGGAGAGGTTGTCGAAAAATGGGAGACGGCTATAGAAGGGTTTAAATCATTGGGCTGTAAAGTAGCAAAGATTAGAATAGGACTTGTTTTAGCCAAAGATGGTGGTGCACTGCCAGAAATTGTAAGGCCAATTAAGTTTGGTGCAGGAGCTGCTTTTGGTAATGGAGAACAATGGCAAAGCTGGATTCATTTAGAGGATTTAGCAGGTATTTTTCTTTATGCTTTAAAGTACAATTTAGAAGGTGTTTTTAATGGCGTCGCACCAAACCCTGTTAGCAATAAAGAATTAACAAAATTAGCTGCAAATATATTACAGCGACCATTAATATTACCAAACATACCTAAGTTTGCAATGAAATTGATTTTAGGAGAAATGCATATTTTGCTTTTTGAAAGTCAACGAGTAAGCTCACAGAAAATTGAAAATAAAGGGTATAGTTTTAAGTTTGTTAATTTACGACCTGCGCTAGAAGACTTACTGCTTGATTAGATTAGACCTTTAAGATAAAGTTTATAAAAGTAGTGACTTCTTAAACATCCTTGCAGACTAATAAAATTGAGAGAATTTGATCTACTTTCTAACAATTACTATTACCTGAATGTTTCCAATAAACTATTTGAGGTAAACATTTGTAACTAACTTTTCGACTGTTGGGTGATTATTACCACCGCTAGGTTCAATAGTAATATTTAAAGATTCAGCATGATCAATATAGTTCATTGCCATTAAATTTTGATTTTTTGAAATAACTCCCATATTAATCATTTCACCTTCTACATCAGCCCACATTTGGTAGTCGTGCTCATTATCTAAGTCTGGCAGACGTTCGGTATTAATGACTACAGATTTAGTATCATGATTTATATAACCAATTACCTTAGCTTTTGGGGATAAGTCATTACCATTCAAAATATATTTATCAGTTTCAGGATGAGCTATTACCGCATATAGTGTCGTCTTGTCCTTAAGCTGTTTATTGAGGTTTTCAATAGTGGAATTCAATTCAATTTTTTCGCTTTCAACCGTTTGTAATTGCTGTTTTACATCATTGAGTTGATTGTACATCCAAAAACTACCTACTAATAACAAAGCAGCAATACTTGCGGCGATACCTAAATAGATTTTTGAGCTGTTGTTTGCTTTTAAGTCAACAACTTTAGTCTCATTAGTAGGTGCTGTTATATTTTTAATAAGTTGAGTTTTTACCAATGCTGGTGGTGTAATCGCATTTTCTAAACCTATAGTTTCAAAATCTTGTTCTAGTTGGTCAAAATGAGCTTTAATTTCAGTATCAGATGCCAACAATTGCTCAATTAGTTCGCATTCATTGACGTTGAGTTCTCCGAGCAAATATTGCTCTAGCAATCCGTTTTCTAATAGCGTCTTCTTATCCATCATCACAGCGCAGTTAGTATTAGTAATATGAGGCTTAAGGTCTTAGAATAAGTTTCTCTAACTTGTTTTAAGGCCTGCCGCACGTAAGATTTAAATGTTCCTAAGGGCACATCCATTTCTATGTGTGCTTCTCTGTGCGTTAATCCTTTAAAATAAACGAGCTCGATAGCTTCCTTATGGTGGTCTTCTAATTTCTTTATCGCACCATTGAGTTCTAAATACTTAGGATCTATACTAATAGCTACCTCTTTATTAGTATATACACTAAAATCATCGGTTTGGATGAGCGGGTCGTTTTTTCTGATTACATTTAACGTTTTATTTCTTGCAATTCGATATATCCAGGTATAAAATCGTCCTTTATTGGTATCGTAGTTTTCGGCTTTATTCCAAACCGTCATAAAAGTATCTTGTAATAAATTTTGTGCTTTGCCTTCGTCGCGTATCATTTTTATAATCACACTATAAATGGCACCAGAATATTTGTCATACAATAAAGATAGCGCACGCTCGTCTTTGTTTTTTAATTGATCAATAAGAGCGTTATCGTTGTGCATTAGTGTTAAAGATTTCCCAAAAATAGAGTGTTGCTCATCCAGAGCTAAAAAGGCTGTGTAAATATAAATGAAAGCACTTCAATAACGAAATTAAGTGCATTAATAGTTTAACCAATAATTAAAAAAATTATGAAAAAGTTAGTTTTTATTTTAACCACATTTGTTGCTTTAACCGCATCTCAAACAGCAACAGCACAAAAAACAATTGTAGATGCAGCAGTTAGTAATGAGAATTTTTCTACTCTAGTAGCCGCATTAAAAGCAGCAGATTTAGTTGAGGCTTTACAAGGAGATGGACCATTTACAGTGTTTGCTCCAACAAATGATGCCTTTGCTAAAATAGATGAAAATGCATTAGCTGACTTATTAAAACCAGAAAATAAGAAAGCATTAACAAATATATTAACCTATCATGTTATTCCTGGGAAATTAATGGCTAGCGATGTTGTAGCAGCGTTAAAGAAAGGAAATGGAAAAGTAGAAGTAAAAGCATTAAATGGAACTGTATTAACAGTAATGCAAAAAGACGGAAAAATTTGGTTAAAAGACCAAGCCGGAAATTACAGTGAGATCACAGCGACAGATGTAGCAGGAAGCAATGGAGTGATACACGTAATTGACACTGTAGTGATGCCAGAATAGTAAGTTTAGTGTATTTATAGTTAGTGCATTACTACAAGCTATTAATCAATATTTTGGTTGATGGTGATTGATTAATAGCAATGCAATTTTAGTGATAAAATTGCTATGAAAAGAAAAAGCACTTACAACTTGTAAGTGCTTTTTCTATGCTATAAATTCTGAGTTGTTTAAGCTTTAGTTGCGACTAAGGTTACTTTTAATTCTACGTCATCGTTAATAAACTTATCTCCTAAGTTATCAAAGAAAGACTTTGAACCATACTTAATATTCCATTTAGAACGGTCAATTGTAAACGATTCGCTAGTTAACATCATCATATCATCTTTCATTTCTGTACTCACAGGAATGCTGATATTATTAGTTGCATCTTTCATCGTTAAATTCCCAGAAAGCATAGTTTTACCATTTACAGTTTCAATACCTGTTACTTCAAATTTTGCAGCAGGATATGTTTCAACGTCAAAAAAGTCTGGACTTTTTAAATGACCTGATAATTTTGCATTCCCCTCGTCTTCCGCAGGTATATCAGTGACTTTAAGACTATTCATGTCAATAGCGAATGTGCCACTTTCAATGGTACCGTCATTAACATTTACCATTCCTTTAGCGATGCTAAATGTTCCGTTATGAGATCCTGTAGGTTTAAACCCTTTCCATTCAATCATAGATTTACTTGTGTCAGCCTTGTAACGCACAGCTGTTTCCTCTGCTACAGCTGCTGCTTCTGCTTCCTTTGTTTCTGCTTCTTTTGCTTTGTCTGCACAGCTAGAGAATGAAACTAAAGCTACAATTGCAAAAATTCTTAATAATGTTGTTTTCATGTCAGTGTTTTTTATTTTTTGTTTTAAGCTTGCAAAGTTAAGCATTCGCTAGCGCAAACATTACTAAAAAAATGTTAATGACATTTTGACATTTTTATAATAATGGCAGTACTTTTGCCATCTGTAAATCGAAGATTTTAAAATTTAAACTCAAAATGAGTAAAAAGAATAAAAATAAAAAAGCAGAAGATCCTCAAATAGAGGATAATGCAACGGCTACAGCAGAAGCTGAAGTTGAAGCGCAAAAAGATAAAAAATCTGCAGAAGAACAATTGCAAGATCAGCTAGCTGCAGAAAAAGATAAATTTATGCGTTTGTTTGCAGAATTTGAAAATTACAAAAAGCGAACGACGCGAGAACGCATTGAATTATTTAAAACGGCTAGCCAAGATGTAATGATTGCTATGCTGCCTGTTTTAGATGATTTTGAACGTGCGCTAACGCATATAGAAGAAGATAAAGAAGCTGAAGAATTAAGAAAAGGCGTGCTATTAATTTACAACAAACTTATCAATACGCTAGAACAAAAAGGACTTTCTAAAATTGAAATCAAGAAAGGCGATAATTTCAATGCAGACGACCATGAAGCAATAACTCAAATACCTGCTCCAAGTGATGATTTAAAAGGAAAGATCATTGACGTCGTAGAACGTGGTTATAAATTAGGCGATAAGGTCATTCGTTTTCCAAAAGTGGTTATAGGACAATAATAAAAGTTTTCCGTACTAACGGAGTTTAAGTATGAAAGAAGATTATTACGATATATTAGGAATAAGCAAAAACGCATCAGATTCTGAAATTAAAAAAGCTTACCGTAAGATGGCTCTAAAATATCATCCAGATAAAAATCCAGATGATAAAGAGGCAGAAGATAAGTTTAAAAAGGCAGCAGAAGCATATGAAGTTTTAAGTAATGCCGATAAAAAAGCTCGCTACGATCAGTTTGGTCATCAGGCCTTTGATGGTTCAGGAGGCTTCGGAGGAGGTGGCATGAATATGGATGATATCTTCAGTCAGTTTGGAGATATTTTTGGCGGAGCATTTGGCGGCGGATCTGGATTTAGCGGTTTTGGCGGCGGTGGAAGACAGCGTGTTGTTAAAGGAAGTAACTTGCGAATTAGAGTAAAACTCTCGCTAGAAGAAGTGGCCAATGGAGTTGAGAAAAAGATAAAAGTTAAACGCAAGATACAAGCACCTGGTACAACGTACAAGACATGTTCTACTTGTAAAGGTTCTGGTCAGGTAACCAGAGTTACTAACACTATATTAGGAAGAATGCAGACTTCTGCGCCGTGCCAATCTTGTGGAGGTGCAGGTCAGACCATAGATAAAAAACCATCTGATGCAGATGCTCAAGGCTTAAAAGTTGCTGAAGAAACAGTTTCTGTAAAAATACCAGCTGGCGTCGTAGATGGAATGCAGTTAAAAGTAACTGGTAAAGGAAACGATGCACCAGGTAATGGTATTGCAGGTGATTTATTAGTAGCTATTAGTGAAGAAGATCATCCTACATTAAAACGTGAAGGTGATAATTTACATTACGATATGTACGTTAGCTTACCAGACGCAGTATTAGGTACTTCTAAAGAAATTGATACTGTTACTGGTAAAGTTAGAATTAAAGTTGATCCAGGAGTACAATCTGGAAAAATACTTAGATTAAGAGGAAAAGGAATCCCTAGTATCAACGGTTATGGTAAAGGTGACTTATTAGTTCATGTAAACGTTTGGACACCAAAGACTTTAAGTAAAAAGCAGAAAGATTTTTTTGAAAGTATGAAAGACGATGAACATTTTGAGCCAAAACCAGAGAGCTCAGATAAATCTTTTTTCGAAAAGGTTAAAGATATGTTCTCATAAATATCCTTCTGTTTAAGAAAAAATACTATCTTTGAATTATCGCTAATGCTAATTAGCGGTAATTTTTCTTTTTCATAGCAATTTTTTCCCATCCTTATCTAACCATAAGGGTGGGTTTTGTTTTTTATAACAAATTGTAAATACTTAGCGTTAGCGGAGTTTAATTAGTCATGGATTTATGCCAAATAACTCTATTACATTTAATATATTTACATTCTAGCCTAACCAAAAAATTGATTTACATATGAACGACTTATTAGTTGCCAATTCCGTATCAAAAAATTTCGGAAAATTTAGAGCACTAAATGAAGTATCTATTGCCGTTCCCAAAGGCAGTATATTTGGCTTGCTTGGTCCTAATGGAGCAGGTAAAACAACACTTATTCGTATCATTAATCAAATTACAATGCCAGATGAAGGTGATGTTTTTTTAGATGGTCAACCACTTAAGCCAGAACATATTAAAGATATAGGATACTTGCCAGAAGAACGTGGGCTATACAAGTCTATGAAGGTTGGTGAACAGTGTTTGTATTTAGCACAATTAAAAGGCCTTAGTAAATCTGAGGCAAAGAGCAGATTAAAATATTGGTTTGAAAAGTTAGAAATTGGTGATTGGTGGAATAAGAAAATTCAAGAATTAAGTAAAGGACAGGCGCAGAAAATTCAATTTGTTGTTACGGTATTGCACAAGCCTAAACTTCTCATATTTGATGAACCATTTTCTGGTTTCGATCCTATCAACGCTAATTTGATTAAAGACGAAATCCTTCAACTAAGAGATGAAGGAGCTACGGTAATATTCTCAACACATCGCATGGAATCTGTAGAGGAATTATGCGACCATATAGCATTGATTCATAAATCCAACAAGGTGTTAGATGGAAAATTAAATGATATTAAACGTGAATTTAAAACCAATACATTCGAAATTGGTTTGCAATCAAACAATAGTGAAGCTGTAATGTCTGAAATTAAAAATAATTTTGAAGTATTACCAGCAACCTTCAAAAATTTATATGACGATATTAAATTGAACGTAAAGATTGATGATAAGACGTCTCCAAATGACTTATTATCATTTTTAACAGCTAAAGCAGAAGTACATCATTTTGTAGAGGTAATACCTTCAGCTAGTGATATTTTTATTCAAACTGTAAAAAACAATTAAAGGATGAATCATTTACCACTTATAATAAAAAGAGAGTATCTCACTAAGGTGAAAAACAAATCGTTCATTATAATGACATTCTTAAGTCCATTGATAATGATTGCTCTTATTGCTCTGGTTGCTTATTTATCACAATTAAACAATGATAAAAAACGTACAATTTCAATTTTAGATGAAACCGGTTACTTACAGGATGTCTTTCAGAATACAGAAAATACAACGTATACAAGTCTAAATGGGCTAAGTCTAAAAGATGCTATTGAATTAGTTAAAGAAAAAGAAGATTACGGTCTGTTGTATATTACAAGTGCACAAGACTTGGATGATGTTACAAATAATATAAAATTCTACTCGGAAGATACACCTTCACTCACGATTATTTCAGGATTAGAACGTCGAATTGAAAAGCGGCTTAGAGAAATGAAACTTCAAAAAGATGGTGTGACTTTAGAGCAGATTGAGGCTTCAAAAACGAGTATTGATATTGCTCAAGAAAGTTTTGAAGGTGAAAAAAGTTCTAAAATAGACAACGTTGTAAAACTCGCATTTGGCGGCATAGCTGGTTATTTATTGTTCATGTTTATTATTATTTATGGAAACATGATAATGCGAAGTGTTATAGAAGAAAAAACCAGTAGAATAATAGAAGTTATTATTTCTTCGGTAAAACCTATTCAATTAATGATGGGTAAAATTATTGGGACCTCACTAGCCGGAGTTACTCAATTTGCCATTTGGGTAGTTTTAGGAGGTGTATTGATGGTTGTTGTTTCTGCAATAATTGGCATAGACTTATCTCAAGCTTCAGCACCACAACAAGAAATCATGAATCAAGCCATGGAGTCTGGTGGTCTACAAAATGCTATAGAAGATGGTTTTACAGCTATTAGAAATTTACCATTGATAAATCTGGTAATAGCATTTATGTTATTTTTTATTGGCGGCTATTTATTATATAGTTCTTTATATGCCGCAATTGGTGCAGCAGTAGATAATGAAACCGATACACAACAGTTTATGCTCCCTATTTTAATGCCTTTAATTTTAGCTGTATATGTGGGTGTATTTACAGTCATTGAGGATCCTCACGGTACAGTTTCTACAGTATTCTCGTTTATACCGTTTACGTCACCAGTTGTAATGCTAATGCGTATTCCGTTTGGCGTACCATTATGGCAACAAGGATTATCATTGATTTTGTTAATAGGTACTTTTATTTTCGCAGTTTGGTTTGCTGCTAAAATTTACAGAGTAGGTATTTTAATGTATGGAAAAAAACCTACATATAAAGAATTGTTTAAATGGTTAAAGTATTAAGATGGCCAAAATCAAAGATATACTTAATTATAGTTTTAATTTTTCGGAGGATGTTTCAATAAGCGTCAGAGGAATACTTTTTGTGCTCCTTGTTATACTTATAACATCAATTGTTTTAAAAATAATAAGACGACTAATTACTCGAAATTTACCAAAAGAAGACAAAGCTAAGTTTGACACTGTTTTCTCCTATGGCAGATGGATAATTTATCTTATTTTTCTTCTAGTTACACTTCATGCCATCGGAGTTAATGTCACAGGTATTTTTGCGGCTTCTGCAGCACTATTAATTGGAGTTGGTTTGGCACTTCAAACACTTTTCCAAGATATAATCTCAGGTATTTTTATTCTTGTAGATCAATCAGTTCATGTAGGAGATATTATAGAATTAGATGGTAAGGTTGGTCGAGTTGAAGAAATCAAACTAAGAACAACAAGAGCTGTAACTATTGATAATAAGGTGTTAGTTATTCCTAATCACTTATACCTTGCCAATTCATTATATAACTGGACACAGAACGGAACTCTAACCCGTGAGAATGTCGAAGTCGGAGTTGCATATGGTAGCGATGTGCAATTAGTAAAGAAACTCTTATTGCAAGCTGCTGCTTCACACTCGGAAGTCATTGCAGATCCTGAACCACTCGTAGTATTTACAAATTTTGGTGATAGTGCTTTGAATTTTAAATTAATTTTCACATTAAATGATAGTTTTAAAGCTACCTTTCCAAAGAGTGATATTAGGTTTGAGATAGATCGATTATTTAGAGAAAATAATATTAAGATACCATTTCCTCAGCGCGATGTACATCTTATTCAAAAATAAACGACCTATATGATTTTACGCTTTTCAAATTGTTATACCATACTCATTTTGGTTTTAGTATGCACTTTTCAATTTGTTGAAGCACAGTTAACGGATTTAGCCCGACTCGAATATTCATTTATACCAAGCACAAGATCAGAAGATCAGTATACAAGATTAAGAGCGTTAATAAATTATCCTATAGAAGTTAAGGAAAAGGATTACCTAATTATTGGTGCAGAATACAATAGAATATTACTCAATCTAGAAGAAAATTATCCCTTTAATACAGAGCCTCTAAAGCGATTGCATGTTATAGACTTAAGTTTTGCATATACGTTTAAATCTAATTCTACATGGAGATTTGGATTTAAAATTAATCCCAGGATAGCATCTACCCTTACAAAGACGTTAACCATGGATGATTTATTTCTCAATGGTGGTGCTTACATGATTAAAGATAGGACAGATGCAACTGATATTCCAAAACCTTATCGCTTAATCTTAGGACTGACTTATAACACAACTGCAGGTGTCCCTTTTCCACTACCCTTTGTTAGTTATTACAGACGCGTCAACGAGAATTGGTCATTTAATGCGGGTGTACCTAAGTCTAATTTAAAATACTTTATTAACGAGAGAAACATGGTACAAACTTTTGTAGTATTAGATGGTTATTATGCTCATTTACAAGAACCAACTTCTGTAAATGGTGAGAGTGTAGACAATATTTCTCTTTCAGTTGCAGTTGGAGGTCTTGGTTACGAATTTTACTTTACAAAACATTTAGTAGCTTATTCTTATCTTGGGTACACGTTTAGATTGAATAATGTGTTGCGAAATAGAGACAGAGACGAGATTTTTAAGTTAAATGACTTAAATGCATTTTATTTAAGAACAGGAATAAAATTTAAAATATAAATATGTCAAAAATATTAATAATAGAAGATGAAGCAGCTATCCGCCGAGTTCTGGTAAAAATTCTATCAGAAGAGAGTGATAGCTATGAGGTCGAAGAGGCAGAAGATGGTCTTGTGGGAATAGAGAAAATTAAAAAGGATGATTTCGATTTAGTATTGTGCGATATCAAAATGCCAAAAATGGATGGTGTTGAGGTATTGGAAGCCGTTAAAAAGATTAAACCAGAAACTCCTATGGTTATGATTTCTGGTCATGGAGATTTAGACACGGCAGTAAATACGATGCGCCTAGGTGCGTTTGATTATATCTCAAAACCGCCAGATCTAAACCGTCTTTTAAATACCGTGCGTATAGCTTTAGATAGAAAGGAACTCGTTGTAGAGAATAAAAGACTTAAGAAAAAGGTAAGCAAAAACTACGAGATGATTGGCGACAGTAAAGCCATTGCTCGTATTAAGGACATGATAGATAAAGTTGCGCCTACTGATGCAAGAGTGCTGATAACAGGACCAAATGGTACTGGTAAAGAATTAGTGGCGCATTGGTTGCACCAAAAAAGTAAACGTTCTAAAGGACCAATGATAGAGGTTAACTGTGCTGCAATTCCGTCAGAACTTATTGAAAGTGAGCTATTTGGTTATGTAAAAGGAGCATTTACCTCTGCGAACAAGGACAGAGCAGGTAAATTTGAAGCTGCAAATAAAGGAACCATTTTCTTAGATGAAATTGGTGATATGAGTTTATCGGCACAAGCAAAAGTATTACGCGCACCGCAAGAAAGTAGAATACAGCGCGTAGGAAGTGATAAAGATATAAAGGTTGATGTTAGAGTCGTTGCAGCTACGAACAAAAATCTTAAAAAAGAAATTGAAGATGGTAAGTTTAGAGAAGATTTATACCATAGATTGGCAGTAATTCTCATTCAAGTACCTTCATTAAATGATAGACGAGAAGATATTCCGTTATTGGTAGATTATTTTGCTAATAAAATTTCACAGGAACAGGGAACAGCAAAGAAATCCTTTTCGGCAAAGGCGATAAAACTCTTACAAAATTACGATTGGACAGGTAATATTAGAGAATTGCGCAACGTAGTTGAACGATTAATTATTTTAGGAGGTAAGGAAGTGAGTGAAGCTGATGTAAAATCGTTCGCATCAAAATAAAAATTAGAATATGAAAAATGTAAATATTG
>NZ_CBFHMI010000069.1:12236-12509 GCF_965656915.1 Winogradskyella sp.
TTGAGGATTTTAAAATAAAATCTCAAATTAAAATAGAAGACTTACCCACTAAATTAGATTTAGGTGAGAAAAAAAAGACTATTGAGAAAGCATTAAGGCATGTAAGTGAAGATTTGGCAGATATTCAAAACACCATGTATGCTCACGGTAAATATGCGGTTTTAATGTGTATTCAAGGTATGGATACTGCTGGCAAAGATAGTCTGATTCGCGAAGTGTTCAAAGAATTTAATGTTAGAGGAATTGTAGCGCATAGTTTTAAAAAACCAACGG
>NZ_CBFHMI010000070.1:0-12308 GCF_965656915.1 Winogradskyella sp.
CAGGAAGCTTACGAATATATTCAGAATGAACGTGGTTTTAAATAGATAATACTCGCAACCCAACAAAAAATGTTCTAGGCATTCCTGGACCATAAACATAATTACTATCTCTATTTTTCCCAGTATCGAAATCATTTTGGTAGGCGTTAAAAATATTTTTAATACCGCCAAAAATCTCTAAACCTGTATTGAGATTATTGAGGTTAAATCTGTAACTGCTTCTCCAACTAAATTCGTGAAATGAAGGTGTACGTTTATATTCATTAATGAGCTGTTCTGGTGCACCTGCAAAATGAGCTAAAAGCATGTCGCCAGTATATACATAATTTAAATTGGTATTGAATCTAGTATTAGGCATAAAACTTAAAGTTGCAAAACCATATTGATTAGGTGTTCTTAAAAATTCTCGTCTTGGATTAAGACCTTCAATTGTTTCAACTACGGTATCAAATTCACTGGTTTGAATGGTAAACCCAGTCTCTAGCTGAATTTTTTTATTATAATTTCCTCTTAATTCTAATGTTACGCCTTGTACAACGGCAGCATCACCATTTTGCTTTTCAAATCGTTGTCCAAATTCATCTTCACCAATTGGGTTGAGATAAAAAGCATCTTCTAACTTGGTATAAAAGCCTTCTAATGTAAAACCTGCAATAAAATTTTCAGTTGATTTATCATAATTAATAGAAGCACTGAAACTATTTGAACGCTCTTCCACTAAATCATCATCTAAGTTAATACGCGATACTCCTCCGCCAGCAAAAGCAATGTGTAGATCAGTATCAAAAGCTTGTGGTGCTCTAAAACCGGTACTCCAAGTTGCTCTCAACTGTATATTAGATTCAGATTTATACAATAAAGAAAAACGAGGGCTTACGATTAAATTATCAACTAAATTATTACTATCTACTCTAAAGCCAGAAAGTAAATTCAGCTTTGAAGTAATCTCCCAGTCGCTCTGAAAAAATGTACCGAGATTTTTTGTGGTTTGGTCTATTTCATAGTTATAGGAATCTATAACATCTAAAACATCATCGACCAAATATTCGGTGCCAATAGTAAGAACGTTACTACCACTAAAGAAATCATTTAATCTATGATTAAATTGTACACCTCCTTGAAGCGTAACTGTTTTTGAAGTTCCGTATGGCGGATTAGCAATGTGTTCTTCAATATCGCCTATTTCATCAGGGAAAATTCCTGTATAATGATCTCTGTCTGTTTGTTGTCCTGCAAAATAAGTGATTAATGAACTATTACCGTTATTAAAGTTTATTTGATAGTCTAGACTTCCCATTATTACATCATGGGTGCGCTCTTCTGCCTGCTGCGTTAAATATGCTGGTCCGTCTACCATTTCTCCACCGTAACGATATTCATTAAGTTTACTGAAACTAGCTTCTAGCTTTTGATTTTCAGAAGGTAAAAAGAAGAAATTTGCACCAAATGAATTATTTTTTAACGTTGTTAATTCTGAAAAGTTATCATCATTATGATCGTAAAAATCACGATTACGATGATTAACAAAGAGTGAAACTCCAGCATTTTTAGATTCAGAAATTACCGTTGCATTACCTGAAACCATATGGTCATCTGCACCGCCATTTATATTCTGATAGGTATAATTTACATCGAAATTATTAGATTTTGGAACTTTGGTAATGACATTTACAACTCCACCAATAGCGCTAGAACCATAAAGCGAAGACCCTCCTCCTCTAATCGTTTCTATTCGTTCTATCATATTTACCGGAATTTGCTCCAAACCATATAAACCCGTTAGTGGACTAAATATAGGGCGACCGTTAATGAGAATTTGTGAATAACCACCTCCAAGACCATTGATTCGGAGTTGTGTGTAATTACAAGTTTGGCAATCTGTTTCTACTCTAAGACCTGGCTGAAATTTTAGTCCATCAGATAAATTACAGGCTTGCAGTCCACCTAAAGTCTCACTATTCAAAATATTAACAATGACTGCAGAATTTGTTTGACGCTTAAATGTTCTGGTACCAGTAATTACAATTTCGTCTAAAATTTCGGTTTCTAAATCAAAGTTTAGACTTAAGTTACTGTTTACAGTGATTTGCTTTCGTTGTGTTTTATAGCCTGTCATAGAAACTATAATTGTATAAACCCTTGGCTCTACATCTTTAATTTCGTAATAACCTTCAGAATTACTAAGAGCTCCAAAAGTAGTATTCTCGAGATACACATTTGTGTAAGGAAGTGGTTTTCCTTCAGAGGTAATTTTACCAGATATTGTGTAGGTATTCTGTGTATAACCAGCTAAGGGCAAAAGGGTAAAAAGAATAAGTAATGCTCTGTACAATATTTTCAAATTTTATTGCAAATGTAAAATAAAATTTAGACAAGTCTAAAAATATATTTACTTAACTAAAATAAAACTATATTTGTACAAAGTTTAGAGTACCATGATAACTTTATCTGAGGAGAATTATTTAAAAGCTATATATCATTTAGAACGCCAGGAAGGAGGTGCTGTAAGCACCAATTCTATTGCTGAAAAAATTCAAACCAAGGCCTCGTCAGTAACTGACATGGTAAAGAAATTAGCCGACAAAGATTTAGTAAATCATATAAAATATCAGGGAGTTAGTTTAACCAAAACAGGATTGATCTTAGCTGCAAATATTGTTAGAAAACATAGGCTTTGGGAGGTGTTTTTGGTTGATAAACTTAATTTTTCATGGGATGAAGTTCATGATGTTGCCGAGCAATTAGAACATATAAAGTCACCAAAACTTATTGATGAATTAGATGTGTTTTTAGATTTCCCTACCCATGATCCGCACGGAGATCCGATACCAGATAAAGATGGTAATATTTCAAAATCCGATAAAGTTAAATTATCTAAAGTAAGAGCCAATACTAAATGTACTTGTGTTGGTGTAGATGATTCCTCAACAGAATTTTTAAAATATTTAGATAAAAATCAAATTGCCTTAGGAACTGAAATTAAAGTTAAAGCAAAAGAGCCATTTGATGAATCGATGACCATATCAATTAACGGAATAGAACTAAATATTTCAAAAACAGTTTCTAATAATTTATTTGTAAAAACTAATTAATATGATACAAGATGTTATTCAATATTTCGAATCTATAGATCCTGTTCTGGGTGCATTATATGCATCGCTTTTTACCTGGATTGTAACTGCTGCAGGTGCTTCTTTAGTTTTCTTTTTTAAAGGGATGAATCGTGCCGTATTAGATGGTATGTTAGGATTTACCGGAGGAGTCATGGTAGCCGCAAGTTTTTGGAGTTTATTGGCACCAGGTATAGAAATGAGTGAAGGAGAAGGTTTTGTAAAAGTGATACCTGCAGTTGTAGGGTTTTCAATGGGTGCACTATTTATTTTTGGTTTGGATAAAATATTACCTCACCTTCATATTAATTTTAGAGAAGATGAAAAAGAAGGCGTAAAAACACCTTGGCATAGAACTACGCTATTAGTTTTGGCAATAGCACTACATAACATACCAGAAGGTTTAGCAGTAGGCGTATTATTTGGGGGAGTAGCCGCAGGAATACCTGAAGCCACTATAGGTGGAGCGGTGGCTTTATCACTTGGTATTGGTATTCAAAATTTCCCTGAAGGTTTAGCGGTTTCCATGCCATTGCGACGACATGGTGTAAGTAAATTTAAAAGTTTTTGGTATGGGCAAATGTCTGCCATAGTAGAACCTATAGCAGCAGTTGTTGGTGCTGTAGCTGTTACTTTTTTCCAACCTATTTTACCTTATGCTTTAGCGTTTGCAGCAGGTGCAATGATATTTGTAGTTGTTGAAGAAGTTATACCTGAAACCCAACGCGATAAATATACAGATATAGCTACTTTAGGATTTATTGGAGGCTTTATTATTATGATGACTTTAGATGTAGGTTTGGGTTAGATAGAGCTTATTCTTCCATTAACATGCCTATACCTTCAACTAATACTTTCTTGTCTTTTAAAGCTTCTGGATTTAAAATTTCAACTGAATTTTCGTCTTGTTTCCCTAAATCAACTTTTATTTTTTTAAAGTGAAATTCATCATTTTGTTTTTCATCTAAAACAAGCACATAATTATCATTTTCCATAGTGACAATGGCTTGATTTGATAAGGCTAAACCTTCTGAATGATTAGTAATAATATTAGCTTCTACAAACATACCAACAATAAAATTAGCTGATTCATTATCTACATGACCATGGACTTTGACACGTCTTGTAGTTTCGTCAATCGTTGTACCAACTAAATGCACATCTGCATCATAAGTTTTATCTGAAGCTTCAGGGATTCTAAAGGTTATTTTTTGACCTTTTTTAATTTGCATGATGTCTTTTTCAAACACTGTCAATTCTAAATGAATATGATCAATATCTACAATTTCTAAAATGACATCACTTGGTGAGACATACGTCCCATTACTAACGTTTACCTTAGTAACATGACCATTTATTGGCGCGTATAAATTGATGGTTGAAGTCATTTGTTCTTGTTCTACAGCGCTTGGACTTATATTCATCATCTGTAATTTTTTTCGTAATCCATTGTAAGTTGCTAAGCTACTTTTGTAGGTGCTTTGTGCTTTTAGATAGTTTTTTTCTGAAGTTATTTGCTCATCATAAAGTGATTTCTGACGGTTAAATTCAGCTTTTAAATAATTAAGTTGCTCGGCTATTTCCAGATAGTTTTGCTGAATTTCGACGTATTCAGGATTTTGTAAACTTACTAATAGCTGTCCTTTTTTAACTTCATCACCAACTAAAAGCGGTGTTTTAGAAATATAGCCACCAATAAAAGTTGTGACACTAGATTTGTTTTTAGGCGGTACATCTATCATGCCAGTAACTTGTATAGTGTTGTCAAAACTAACTGGTTTTAAAGTGTCTAGAACCATGTTTTCACTTTCAAATTGCACTTTAGTTACGGTTATACTGTTGCTTTCTGTTTTAGTGTTTTCAACAGTTTCTGTGCTGTTTTCTTTATTTCCACAGGCTAAAAATGCAAGTGAAAAAAGTAGGATATATATGTTTTTCATTTTAGTTTATGTTTAATGTCAAGTGATTAATTTTAATTACAGTTTGGTTATAAGCGTTTAAATTTTCAAGATAAGATAGCTCAATTCCACTAGCCGTTTCTAGACTTTGTATGTATTGAAAGAAATCTATTTCACCTTCTTTAAACGTACGGTTTGCTGTTTTTATAATTTGGTTTTTCAGGTCTTCACCTTCATTCTGATAATATCTTACAGCTTCTTCATATTGCTCTAAAGTGGCTAAAAGCGACTTGTACTTAGCATCAAGCTTTGTTTTATAATCTTGTTGCTGCTCTGTAATAACGGCTTTGGCAATTTTTGAAGCTTTTATTTTTGAAGCATTACCAGAGAATAACAGCGGAATTTTTAAACCAATTTGATAACCTATAAGGTTAGTGTTTAATAGGTCGTTAGTGCCTTGAAAATATTCTAAACTGATATCAGGAAGCAAGTTTTGTTTTTCTTGCTGATACAATGCGCTTTGATAATTTTTTGCCTCTTCAAAATATTGTAAACCAACATTGTTTTGTGTTGAAATTGTTTTTAATTCTAATTGTACTAGTGGCTGGTCAACAATGTATAATGTATCTACTTGTACTACACTTTTTAATTGCTCTTTAGAAAAAGCAACTTCTTTTAAAGCTTGTTTATATAAAGTTTCTAGCTGTTTTTGTTTGGATTTTGCAGTAATCATTTCTAGATAGTTCGTTTCGCCCAACTCAAAACGTCGTTTAGATTTTTTAGCAAAATCTTGAAACAGACTGTCTAAATACTGATAGGTTTTTGCTTTATTTTTAGCATAACTTAACTGGTAGTAATTAGCATAAACGGCTTGCTGTATTTGTCTAAATTGAAGATTGTAATTAGTTTTTGCCAGATTTGCTTTGGCTTTGTTAGCTTTTTTCTCTGCAAAATATACTGTCGGAAATTTAAAATCCTGAGCCACACCGAATACTTTCAGAGGTTGGTTGTTTATCGCTAAATTATTCTCGTCATAACTATAGTATACAGACGTTTTATCAAAACTAAAAGCGCTTCCAATTAACGCATTACTTTCATCTATCTTTAGGTTCGACGCTTTTAAGCCAGCATTGTTTTCTATTGCTAGTGCTAGGGTTTCTTCAATTATTAATTTTGATTGTGCGTTAGCATTCATCATAAAAAAGAAACTAATAATAGTAACCACTGCTGCTTTATTTATTTTTAGTTCTTTTTTAGTTTCAAACCAAGCATAAAGTACAGGTAAAACAATAAGTGTTAATATGGTTGCAGTAACCAATCCGCCAACAACAACGGTAGCTAACGGACGTTGTACTTCGGCACCAGCATTGGTCGAAACCGCCATAGGTAAAAACCCTAAAGCTGCTGCTGCTGCGGTTAGTAATACTGGTCTTAAACGCTCGGCTGTACCACGTTTTATGCGTTCTTCTATATCGTCCATGCCTTCTTCTTTTAGTTCTTTAAAATGTTCTATTAACACAATTCCGTTAAGCACTGCAATACCAAAAAGTGCGATAAAACCAACTCCTGCGGATATACTAAATGGTAAATCGCGTAACCATAAAAGTAAGACGCCACCAACTGCAGATAAAGGAATTGCAGAATATACCAGCAATGCCTCTTTAGCCGAACCAAATGCGAAGTAGAGTAGGAGGAATATTAAAGCCAGCGCAATGGGCACTGCCACCATCAATCTAGCTTTGGCGCTTTGTAAATTTTCAAATTGTCCGCCATAAGTAATGTTGTAGCCAACGGGTAATTTTAGCTGATTATCAATAATAGTTCTCACATCATCCACAACCGATTGTAAATCACGATTACGAACGTTAATACCAACCACAATACGACGTTTGGTATCATCTCTTGATATTTTTGCCGGTCCAGTAGTGTACTTAATATCGGCCAATTCGCTTAAAGGAATTTTGACGCCACTTGGCGTATCTATATATAAATTATGAAGACTTGCCAGATTTTTTCGGTTGTTTTTATTTAATCGCATGACTAAATCAAAACGTTTTTCGCCTTCAAAAATGCTTCCAACCGTTCCGCCAGCAAATCCCATTGAGATGACTTGATTAACATCAGAAATATTCAGTCCGTAACGTGCTATTTTACTACGGTTAAATGTCACGCTCATTTGTGGTAAACCTTCTACTTTTTCAATAATAATATCTGAGGCACCTTCAACGTCTTTAATCAGTGATTTGATTTCGTCTGCTTTGTCTGCTAAAACCGACAAGTCTTCACCAAAAACTTTGATGGCTACATCAGCTCTAACACCAGTAATCAACTCATTAAAACGCATTTCTATGGGTTGGGTAAATTCTACTTCCATACCAGGAATCACGGATAGTGCTTCCTTAAATTTATCGGCTAACTCGTCTTTGCTTTTTGCGCTTACCCATTCGTCTTTTGGTTTTAGTTTTATAATCACATCACTTTCTTCCATAGACATTGGGTCTGTTGGGACTTCGGCAGCACCAATACGACTCACAACTTGCTCCACTTCTGGGAATTTTTCTAACAGAATTTGTTCAATTTTGGTTGTGATTTCAATGGTTTTCCCTAGTGATGTACCTGTTTTCAAAACCGGTTGAATTACAAAATCACCTTCATCTAAAGTAGGTACAAATTCGCCACCCATTCTACTAAATAAAAAGATGCTTACAGCTAATAATAATCCAGCTAAAGTAACTACCAGTTTTTTGTATTGTAAAGCCCAATGTATGGATGGTTTGTACCATGAGTTTAAGGTTTTCATTAACCTTACCGAAATATTTTTATCACTAGGTTTTGTCGGTTTTAAAAATAAAGATGAAACGACAGGCACGTAAGTTAAACACAATAGCATAGCGCCAATTAAAGCAAAGCTGAACGTTAATGCCATAGGTTTAAACATTTTGCCTTCTACACCGCTTAGGGATAAAATTGGGATAAAGACAATTAAAATGATAAGTTGCCCAAAAATGGCAGAATTCATCATTTTTGAGGCACTTTTTAGTGTTATTTGGTCAATTTCGGTCTGTTTTGCTTCATTATTGAGTGTTTTTAGTTTTTCGCTTTGCGTGATAATTCTAAACGCAATAAACTCGACTATAATCACAGCGCCATCAATAATTATCCCAAAATCAATAGCACCAAGACTCATTAAATTGGCATCGACTCCAAAAATATTCATCAGTGAAATGGCAAATAATAAACTTAGCGGAATAACCGATGCGACCACCAAACCAGAACGTAAATTACCAAGCAGTAATACCACAACAAAAATGACGATTAGTGATCCTAATATCAAGTTTTCTGATACTGTAAATGTGGTTTTTCCAATCAGCTCACTTCGTTCTAAAAACCCATTGATGTAAACGCCGTCTGGTAAGCTTTTTTGTATGGATGCTACGCGTGCTTTTACAGCATCAATAATGGCTTTAGAGTTACCGTCTTTAAGCATCATGATTTGACCCAACACTTTTTCTCCTTCGCCATTTCCAGTTATGGCACCAAAACGTGTTGCGCTACCAAAACCAACTTCGGCAACATCTTTAATATAAATTGGAGTACCGTTGTTTTTAACAACGATTTGCTCAATGTCTTCCAGACTTTTAACCAATCCTTCACCACGAATAAAAAAGGCTTCGTTGGTTTTTTCAATATATCCACCACCAGCGACACTATTGTTTTTTTCTAATGCATCAAAAATTTCGGTAACTGAAATATTCATAGCATTTAACTTGTTTGGGTTGATGGCTACTTCGTATTGCTTTAAAAATCCTCCCCAAGTATTCACTTCAACAACACCAGGAATACCCGATAATTGACGTTTAACAATCCAATCTTGAATGGTACGTAATTCAGTTGGTGAATAGCGGTCTTCGTAACCTGGTTTTACATCAAGAATGTATTGGTAAATTTCGCCTAAACCCGTAGTAATTGGTCCCATTTCTGGTGAGCCAAAACCATCTGGAATGGTCTCTGAAGCCGATTTAATTTTTTCGGCAATAAGTTGCCTTGGAAGATAAGTGCCCATGTCGTCTTCGAAAACTATGGTTACTACTGAAAGTCCGAATTTTGAAACCGATCTGATTTCTACGACACCAGGTAAATTAGCCATTTCCAACTCTACAGGATAGGTAATAAACTGTTCCACATCTTGTGTGGATAAGTTACGTGATGTGGTGATAACTTGTACTTGATTATTGGTGATATCTGGTACAGCGCCAATAGGAATTTGGGTTAAAGAGAAAATTCCGAAACCAATAATAAATGCTGTAAAAAGGAAAATAAGAAGCTTATTATTTAAGCTTAATTTTATAATTTTTTCTAACATAATTCATATGTAATAAAATTGAAAAATGCCTGTTTGCGTTTTATCAACAGGTAAAATTTTAAAATGAATTATACGTGTTTTGGTGGTTGAAGGAGTTCTGTTTCGTGAAGAGAAGCGTAAAGGTTCAAATAATAGAAACTTGATTTTTTTGAATTTAAGATCTCGAATTCATTAATGTCTGTAGCGTTGTTGTGAGGTAAAGAAGCAATTATAATGGAGGTATGACCTTGACATTGAAAAGGAAGTTGCTCATGATCACTCTTTTCCTCCTGATGATTTTTGCTGTGCTCAGCTTTTAACTCACCATAATGCTTCGATAGGAAGACAAAAAAATCATCTCCATGTTCTTGTTTATGAAATTGCGCATGTTCGATGAGTTCATCTATTTGCAGAAGGTCGTCAGCTCCTAAATGAAAACTTTGGATCAAAATAAAACCTGTTAATATTATAGCAATTAATTTACTCACTAAGACAAAGTTAGTAAATTCTTAAATAAGAACGTTGACAAATGTCAGTGTTTGAATTTAATATGAAAGATTAGTGACAACCACAGTCATCAGTACCACAGCCACTCGATGATTTTTTCTTTGGGGACCAAACAAATTTCTTTATCAAGAAAACAAGCGCTAAAGTAAGTGCTGAAAATACTAAGATGTTTTGTATTATGGTATTCATTTATTTTAGTAATTGAAAAGCTATCAATGCTACAATATAAGCAAAAGCACTCATGATAACAAGTTGATACATAGGCCATTTCCATGAATTAGTTTCACGCTTAACAATGGCTAATGTACTCATACATTGCATGGCAAAAGCGTAAAAAAGTAATAAGGAGATACCAGAGGCAAAATTAAACAACGGTCCGCCAAGTATTGGATTAACCTCACCTGCCATTCGGTTTTTAATCGTCTCCTCTTCATCACTACCTACACTATAAATTGTCGCTAAGGTGCCCACAAAGACTTCGCGAGCCGCAAAGGAACTAACTATGGCAATACCAATTTTCCAATCATAACCTAATGGTCTTATAGCAGGTTCTATTGCTCTACCCGTTAAACCTATAAAAGAGTGTTCCAATTTATGTGAAGCAATCTTTTGTTGCAATTCTTCTTCCGATAAATTATCAGAAGCATATTGCTCTGTAACTATAGATTCAGCATTATTAAAGTCTTCTCCTGGGCCATAAGACGCTAAAAACCATAAGACAATAGAAATAGCTAGTATAATTTTCCCAGCTCCAAAAACAAAAGCTTTAGTTTTTTCTAATACGGTTAAACCTACATTTTTAAGAAGCGGTAATTTGTAATTAGGCATCTCTACCACGAAGAAGGTTTTACTTCTAATTTTTAAAATTTTATGCAGAATCCAAGCGGAGCCAACAGCCGCTGCAAAACCAATTAAGTAAAGAAGCATTAGAGTTAAGGCTTGGTAGCTTAACCCTAAAATTCGACCTTCAGGAATTACCAGCGCAATAATAATAAGATATACAGGTAACCGTGCGGAACAGGTGGTAAAGGGTGTTACTAAAATGGTAATAAGTCGTTCTTTCCAACTTTCAATATTACGAGTGGCCATTATCGCAGGTATAGCACAAGCAGTTCCTGAAATTAAAGGCACAACACTTTTACCACTGAGACCAAAGCGACGCATTACTCTATCCATTAAAAATACCACACGACTCATATAGCCGCTTTCTTCCAAGATTGAGATAAACAAAAATAAAAATGCAATTTGTGGTATAAATATAACTATACCGCCAAGCCCAGGAATAATTCCTTCTGCTATTAAGTTAGTAAAGGCTCCTTCTGGTAACGTATTTTTAGTCCATTCACTCAAGGATGCAAACGTACTATCGATAAAATCCATAGGTACACTAGACCAATCGTATATGGCTTGAAATATAGTAAGTAAAATAATTCCAAAAATTAAATAGCCCCAAACCTTGTGTGTTAAAATCCTATCAAACTTTATTCTTAAATCTTTCGCACTTGCCAAATCAATGGTTTGTCCCTTCTTAAGTGTTTCGTTAATAAACTGGTAGCGTTTAATGGTTTCTTTTTGCTGAAGACGTTTGAGATCTGCTTTAGATTTTGTTTTAAAATCCGAAACAGAATTGAGAGTATTTCTGTCCGTTTTACCGAAGTTAACATCTTGAGTAATTACTAACCATAATTTATAAAGTAGTTGGTTAGGAAATGCCTTCCTTAAATTATCAAAATACGTTTCGTCAATCACGGAAGCATCCAAACATGGTTTAGTAGAAAGCTCTTTGTAATTTGTGATTAGGTTTTTTAAGGTGTCTATACCTTTATTTTTTCTGGTACTTATTAGTGCAATCTTGGTTTCTAATGTTTTCTCTAAATAGTCTGTGTCTAGCGATATGCCTTTATAAGCCATACGATCAGACATGTTAATAACCAAAATTGCAGGTATTTCTAAATCCTTAATTTGTGTGAATAGAAGAAGGTTACGCTTCAGGTTTTCAACATCACTAATAACCACAGCAACATCTGGAAAGTCTTTATCATTTTTATTTAAAAGCAATTCTATAACTACATTTTCATCTAATGACGAAGCATTTAAACTATAGGTGCCAGGTAAATCTATAATGTGCGCTTTAACACCACGCGGTAGTTTACAAATTCCCTCCTTTTTTTCAACTGTAATACCAGGATAGTTACCAACTTTTTGATTTAAACCTGTAAGTGCGTTAAAAACAGATGTTTTACCTGTATTTGGATTTCCAATAAGTGCGACATTAATCTGTTTAGCCATCTATAGTTTCTATTTGTATATGAATAGCTGTTTCTTTTCTAATTGCTAAATGAGACCCATTAATATTTAAATAAAGAGGATCCGCAAATGGAGCCACTTGTACCAACTCAACAGAATTGCCTGGGAGACATCCCATTTCTAAAAGCTTTAATGGAATATGAA
>NZ_CBFHMI010000071.1:0-11594 GCF_965656915.1 Winogradskyella sp.
GTACATGCGCGCAATCTATAAGAACTTTTAATGAAAAAGCGAGTACATTAGACAATACCAAAGTTCTATGTATATCCAAAGATTTACCGTTTGCAATGGCTAGATTTTGTGGCGCTGAAGGTATTGAAAATGTGATTAGTCTTTCTGATTATAAAACAGGAGAATTTGGTCACAACTATGGTTTAACTTTTACCAATGGTCCGTTTGAAACACTTTTATCTCGCTGTATTGTTGTTTTAGATACCAACGGTAAAGTTTTATATACCGAACAAGTTAGTGAAATTGCAGATGAACCTAACTACGAAGCTGCTTTAGCTAGCCTTTCTTAATTAATGCAAAATAAAGAATCATTCATTGTTAACCGACTTAAAAGTATAGGTTATGCCTTTAAAGGTATGCTCATACTTATTAAGACGGAAGCTAGTATTAAAATTCAGGTCGTCATCGCATTAGTAGTTACTATTGCAGGGTTTTATTACAATATTTCAAATACCGAATGGATCGTTCAAATTGCTATGATTGGATTGGTAATGAGTATAGAAGGAGTTAACACGGCTATTGAATACATTGCAGATTTTATTCACCCAGATCACCATCCAAAAATTGGTTTAATAAAAGATATTGCGGCGGGAGCTGTATTTATTGCTTCTGTAGTTGCGGTAATTATTGCCATTATTATCTATTTCCCTAAAATGTTTTAATACCAAAACCACTAGGAAAAGCGTTACATATATGTATTTTTGTTTAACACATATTTAGCGACGTATTTCACTAAAACATGAAGTATTTAATAACGGTATTTTCAATTTTATTTCTTCTATTTTATTTCAATACAGAAATAGAGATTTATGAAATTGACACACCTTCAAAAGGAGAAGCTAGAAAAATTGTAACTCCATACGACACATTAATCAAATCTTTTATATTGGGTAAATTCAATTACAGAAATAATCCCACCTTTATAAAAGTTGAACCAAAATATACGTCCAAAGAAATCTATTTAAAAAAAGAAGTTTCAGATGCCTTTATTATGATGTCTGAAGTAGCAAAAATCGATGGCGTTAGCTTAAAAATCATTTCAGGAACACGCAATTTCTATGAACAAAAAGCCATTTGGGAGCGTAAGTGGAAAAAATATAATACACTAAACAAATCAAATCGTGCAAAGAAAATTTTAGTGTATTCATCAATGCCAAGTACATCAAGACATCATTGGGGCACAGATATAGACTTAAATAGTTTAAATAATTCGTATTTTAACACCGTGAAAGGCAAAGCTACCTATAATTGGCTAAAAACGCATGCAAATCGGTTTGGTTTTTATCAGGTTTATACCAATAAAACAAATGGAAGAACAGGTTATAATGAAGAAAAATGGCATTGGTCTTATTTACCATTAGCAAGTAAATATTTAAGTTATTATAATGACAATGTGAAGGCTAGTGATATTTCTGGATTTAAAGGATCTGAAATAGCAGAACAGCTAAAAATCATTGAAGACTATGTTAACGGAATTTCTGAAAAAGCAAAGCGTTATAATTAAAAATTGATTTTCGTTATTTCGAAAAATATATGGCAAAAAAAACCACTAAAAAGAAACGCACAACAAAACCTAAAACGAAAGCTAAACGCCAAAGGCCTTCGTTTAAATTATCGAGTCAACAAAAACTAATTTTTGGAAGTTTGTTGATTATAATTGGTGTGCTTCTGTTTATTTCATTTTTATCATTCGTTTTTACTGGTAAAGAAGACCAAAGTATATTAAGTAATTTCCCTGAACGCTCAGACGAATATAAAAACTGGGCAAGTCAGGTTGGTGCTTGGGTTAGTGCATTTTTTATAGCAAAAGGATTTGGTATTCCTTCGTTTATATTTTCAGGCTTACTTTTTCTTTCAGGTATTTATGTGACATTAGATTTAAAAAAGGATAAACTTAGAAAGCATTGGATTTGGGGAACGCTTATAGTGATTTGGCTTTCCATTTTATTTGGTTTCTTCACACATAAATATGATTTACTTGGTGGTACGATTGGTTATGAAATGAATCATTTCTTCCAAGATTATATAGGTAAAATTGGTACTATTTTTCTATTACTATTTGGGTTAATCACTTACTTAGCCGTAAGATTCAAAGTTACTGGAGACACCATAGTAAACCTTTTTAAACGTGCTAAAAGCGATATAAAAAGTGATTTACAGCAAGGTGAAAATTCTCAGCAATCATCAGTAGTTTTAGACAATAGTTTAACTGAAGAAGCCGAAGCTATAAAATCTGCTTTTGAAGTACCATTAGAAAAACCAAAACCAACTATTAGCAATCATTCTAAACCAGCATCTAAATCCGAGGATTTTAAAATGGAAGTAACTAAAAAGCCTAAAGAGGCATCTATAGATACTCCAGAACTAAAAGTTGAAGTTGAAAAAATTGAAGAAGAAAAGTCAGAAACCGATAATCTTGCCGATAAACTTGTAGAAGATTTTGGTCAGTTTGATCCAACTTTAGAATTGGGTAACTATCAGTTTCCACCATTAGATTTATTAAAAAAATATGATAACGAAGGTATATCTATAGATCAGGAAGAACTTGAAGAAAATAAAAACAAAATTGTTGATACGCTTAACAATTACAAAATAGGCATCTCTAGTATAAAAGCTACAATTGGCCCAACTGTAACCTTATATGAAATTGTGCCAGAAGCAGGTGTTAGAATTTCAAAAATTAAAAATTTAGAAGATGATATTGCATTATCACTAGCGGCATTAGGTATTCGTATTATCGCACCAATACCAGGAAAGGGTACTATAGGAATAGAGGTTCCAAACAAAAAAGCAACGATAGTATCAATGCGATCTGTTATTGCTGCACAAAAATTTCAGCAATCAAAAATGCAATTACCAATAGCCTTTGGTAAAACCATAAGTAACGAAACATTTGTTGTAGACTTAGCAAAGATGCCACACTTACTAATGGCTGGTGCTACAGGACAAGGTAAATCGGTAGGGTTAAATGCTGTATTAACGTCTCTACTCTACAAAAAACATCCTGCAGAAGTAAAATTTGTTTTAGTAGATCCTAAAAAGGTAGAACTCACATTATTCAATAAAATAGAACGTCATTATTTGGCAAAATTACCAGATAGTGAAGACGCAATTATTACAGATAACACAAAAGTGATTAACACGTTAAACTCTTTGTGTATTGAAATGGATAATCGTTATGAAATGCTTAAAAATGCATTTTGTAGAAATATTGCTGAATATAATGCAAAGTTTAAAGCCCGTAAATTAAACCCTAACGATGGTCATAAGTTTTTACCCTATATAGTTTTGGTTGTTGATGAATTCGCCGATTTAATAATGACGGCAGGAAAAGAAGTTGAAACTCCAATTGCCAGATTAGCCCAATTGGCACGTGCGATTGGTATACATTTAATTATTGCAACACAGCGTCCGTCTGTCAATGTTATTACGGGTATAATAAAGGCTAACTTCCCTGCACGTATTGCCTTTAGAGTTACTAGTAAGATAGATTCCCGCACGATTTTAGATGGCTCCGGAGCGGATCAACTGATTGGTCGTGGTGATATGCTTTATACACAGGGCAATGATTTAATACGATTGCAGTGTGCTTTTGTAGACACACCAGAGGTAGAAAAAATTACGGAGTTTATTGGTTCACAAAAAGCTTATCCAGATGCACACTTATTACCAGAATATGTTGGTGAAGAGGGTGGCACAAATCTTGATATAGATATTTCAGACAGAGATAAGTTGTTTAGAGAAGCTGCTGAAATTATTGTTACATCACAACAAGGTTCGGCATCTTTATTGCAACGTAAACTAAAACTAGGATACAATAGAGCTGGTAGAATTATAGATCAATTAGAGGCTGCTGGAATAGTTGGTAATTTTGAAGGCAGTAAAGCGAGGCAAGTGTTAGTGCCAGATTTAGTAGCTCTAGATCAATTATTAGAAAATGAAAAACAATAGATAAAAGACTTGTATAAATGAAACGATTAGTAATAATAGCATTTTTAGCATTAGGCAGTATTGGTTTTGCACAGAACGACAGTAAAGCAGAAGCACTATTAGATGAAGTAAGTACTAAAATAAAAAGTTACAAAAACATAAGTTTAGACTTTAAATATGAACTTAATAATGTAAATGAAAATATAAATCAGGAAACCAGAGGTGATGTCGTTATTGAAGGTGAAAAGTATAAACTGAATATTTTAGGTGTCACGAGAATCTTTGATGGTGAAACATTATACACTATTAGTCCTGAAGATGAAGAAGTAACCATTTCTTCAGATAATACAGAAGATGAAGGCACAATTACACCAAGTAAAATGTTGTCTTTCTATGAAGATGGTTATACCTATAAAATGGATATTATTCAGAATGTAAAAGGAAGAAAAATTCAATATGTAAAATTAAATCCTATAGATACAAATTCTGAAATAAAGCATATCTTGCTTGGTATAGATGCGACTACAAAGCACATTTATAATTTAATTGAAGTTGGTAAAAATGGAACAAAAACAACTTTAACTGTTAATTCTTTTAAAACCGACGAACCTATCTCAGTAACCTTATTTACATTTGACGAGAGTAAGTATAGTGATTACTATATAAACAAAATCGATTAAGGTTTAATGAAAATATTAGATAGGTACATACTTATCACATTCTTAAGGACGTTTTTTAGCGTCTTTATTATATTCATGTTCATCTTTGTGCTTCAAGGTGTATGGCTTTATATCTCAGAACTTGCAGGTAAAGATTTAGATATCTCTGTTACTGCGAAATTCATTCTGTATTACATACCTAAATTAATTCCATTGGTAGTACCATTAACTGTGTTACTATCTTCCATTATGGTATTTGGTAATTTTGCGGAAAATTACGAATTCGCAGCCATGAAATCCACAGGTATCTCATTGCAACGTGCTATGCGGAGTCTGAGCGTCTTTATTGTAGCATTAGGTTTCGCTTGTTTCTTTTTCGCTAATAATGTCATTCCGTGGGGAGAATACGAGTTTTACAATCTAAGACGTAATATTGCTAAAGTTAAACCAGCTCTAGCCATTGCAGAAGGTCAATTTAACGAAATTGGTAACATAAACATCAAAGTAGATAAAAAGACTGGAGATCGTGGTCAATACTTAGATGGCGTAATAATTCACGAAAAAAGTAGATCAGGTAGAACCGGTAATTATAAAGTGATTGCGTCAGAAAAAGGAGAGCTTATAAGTAGTGAAGATTCTAATATTTTACAGTTAGAACTTATCAACGGAAACTATTATGAAGAAATCGTAGATAAAGATGTTCGAAAAAATATTAAGAAACCACATGCTAAAAGTTATTTTGACAGCTATATTATTAATGTAGACCTAGAGATACTTAATGACGAGGGTTTAGACGAGCGTAATTATAAAGGTCGGCATAACATGTTAGATGTAAACCAGCTCAACTACACCATTGATAGTTTAAAAACCAAGCAAAAAGAAGATTATATGGCGTTGGGAAATACGCTATATAATCGATCTACATTCTCTGCTTTAAATTTAAATATTGAGCCTATTAAAAAAGATACGATTATAAAAAGTGATGTCTTAGATTTCTTTGATACAAAAAACAAAGTGCAAATCTTAAATTTAGCTATTAATTCTACAAATAGCACACGACAAATACTCGATTCTAATAAGAAAACTTTTGAAAAGAAAGACATTCACCTTAATAAGCATATCATAGCTTTACATAGAAAGTTTGTATTAGGTTTGGCTTGTATAATCCTATTCTTTGTTGGAGCACCTCTTGGAGCACTAATCCGAAAAGGAGGTCTGGGTTTACCTATGGTCATTGCTATAGTCTTATTTCTTACTTATCACTTCTTTGGCTTATTTGCTGAAAACAGTGCAGAAAAAGGTAGCTTTAGCCCTGTTGTTGGAGCTTGGTTATCTACCGCTGTTATGCTTCCATTAAGTATTTATTTAACCAACAGAGCTACCAATGACAAAGGTGTATTTCAGTTTGATGCTATTTTGGTACCACTTCGAAATATGTTTACTTCTAAGAAAAAAGTCCAGCTATCAGAAAGTGATACAAAAGCCTATAATTATTATAAAAAATATTCAATTGAAGAATTAGTAGCTGTTGTAAAAAAGCAAGACGAATATGCCCTAGATAAAAAACCAAAAGAAATTGCGCTTCACAACTTACTAAACAGAAAAATTACTCTCGAAAGTTTAAAGGAGAGAGGACTTCAAATTCCAGATAACCTTATAAAAGCGAAGATTCTTCTTAAAGATTATAAAGACTATTCAAAAACTAGTCTAGTAAGCTTTATTATAGTTGTTGTTCTTTTAGTTTTACATTTTGTCTTTAAGAATAATAAATTACCTGAAGTAGCAGAAGCTTCACTTAGCTTGAGTATCATTGCGTTCATCTTTTTTGCTATCTATGTAGTCGTAGATGCTTATGTCTATTCAAAGTTTTATAAAACCATAGTGCTAGAAAAAAAACGAATTAATCCATTAATTCTTATTTTTACACTTCCAATTTATCCGCTTAAATATATTGTTCTCAGAAACCGAATAACTCAAGACTTCTATCAGAGTTGTTTACAAAACATAAAATAAGCGTATCTTTACTGCAGCAAAAATTACCCTTATGACTGCAGATGCCATGAATACAAAAACAAAACTCAATACTATAGAAGAAGCCATCGAAGATATTCGCCAAGGCAAAGTAATTATTGTAGTAGATGATGAGAACAGGGAAAATGAAGGTGATTTCTTAGCAGCGGCAGAAATGGTAACACCAGAGATGATCAACTTTATGGCAACTCATGGTCGTGGTCTTATTTGCGCACCTCTTACTGAGCATCGTTGTGAAGACTTAGAGCTTAACATGATGGTTAGAAATAATACAGACCCTATGGAAACCGCTTTTACAGTATCTGTAGATTTAAGAGGAAATGGAGTGAGTACTGGTATATCTGCAAGTGACAGAGCCAAAACAGTTCAGGCTCTTGTTAATAATGAAACAAAACCGTTTGAACTCGCAAGACCTGGTCATATATTTCCATTAGTAGCCAAAGAAGGTGGTGTATTAAGACGAACAGGACATACAGAAGCTGCTATTGACTTTGCAAGGTTAGCAGGATTTGAGCCCGCAGGTGTTATCGTAGAAATAATGAATGCGGATGGTACCATGGCGCGTTTACCACAACTCATGGAAGTTGCTAAGAAATTTGATTTAAAGATTGTTTCTATTGAGGAACTAGTTGCTTATCGTATGGAATACGATTCTTTAATTGAAAAGAAAGAAGATTTTAATATTGAAACGCGTTTTGGTAAATTTAGACTACGTGCGTACTTACAAACTACAAATAACCAAGTGCATATAGCACTTACAAAAGGGACCTGGAAATCTGATGAACCTATATTAACACGAGTTAATTCGACACTAGTTAATAATGACATTCTTGGTACTCTAACAAATAATGCAGACAAGAAGTTAGACGATATGTTTAACGTGATTAATAAGGCAGGAAAAGGTGCCATAATTTTTATTAATCAGCAAGCTGAATCTATGAATTTGTTAACACGATTAGCAATTCTTAAAGAAGATCAGATTGAAGGTGAATTAGTTAAAGCTCCAAGTATAGGTATGGATTCTAAAGACTTTGGAATTGGAGCCCAAATACTACACGATCTAAAAATTAGCAAACTAACACTTATATCTAACAGTCTTCAAACCAAAAGAGTTGGTATGATTGGCTATGGTTTAGAAATTGTAGACTATATTAATTATTAATTAACAATTACTTTTTTAGTAATAATATTATTTCCTGAATATAACTTAAGAAAATAAATACCTGTCTTACATTCTGAAATATTTATTTTCTTTGTGTTTCTTGTTTTTTCTATTACCAATTGTCCTAAAGCATTGTAAAGTTCAACCCTATCAATATTTTCATTGGTTTTTATTGAAATACTATCTGAAGCAGGATTGGGATAAACACCAAAATTTTCTGAACCGATATCCGTTGTACTTAAATTATTTTGGTATACTCTCACATAATCAATAACCATATCGCTTTCAACAAAATTTGGATCTATTGGACCAGAGACACCTCCCATAGCAATATTTAACAACAAGAATTGATCGGCATCAAATGGCCAGGTATCTGCATTTTTTACAACAGGATTGTACGTGTAAAAAGCCACATCATCAATTAAAAATGTAATTTGATTTGGTGACCAATTCATAGAATACACATGGAAATTATTAGCCACGTCATTTAGAATATACGATTGATAATTAATGGTAGCTCCAAAACTAGATGTTGTATGCAAAGCACTGCTAACATGATTGGTAGCTCCTAAACCATGTTCCATAATATCAATTTCACCACATGCAGGCCATCCAGTTGTACCAAATCCTTGAGTTTCCCAATAAGCACCAGTCTCTGTGATATTTTTTCCAAGCGTCCATATGGCAGGCCAAGTACCATCACCAAACGGCAATTTTGCTCTCACATCTACTCTACCATAGGTAAATGCAAATTTAGAGTTTAAACGCGCAGACGTATAATTTAAGGTCACATTATCTTGAGTAAAATTCTCAGCTTTTGCCACTATATTCAAAAATCCATTTTCAACAAAGGAATTGTCTAACCGATCTGTATAATGTTGTTGCTCTCCATTAAACCATTGTCCTCCGTTTGGACCAAATGTCTGGTGATACCATTTTGAGTTATCTATAGCTTCGGGTGTAGTACTATCGAACTCATCTGACCACACTAAATCTGTATAAATAACATCCAATTCATTTGGGTCTCCTGGTTCTGTTCCATCGTCAATATCATCAATTAAATAGGTTCCTGGTGTTGCTACTCCACCATCAATGAAAACAACAAAACGTGAGTAGTTTCCAGTCGCATTAATGTTTGTTCCAATACCACTTATCGTAGCACTTGAAAAGTCAAAAAGCAGATCATTATTCCAACCTGAAGCAGAGACGGTCTGTTCTACTTCTACATCCGGACCTGAGCCATTCTCCAATTTTATTAAAACAGTATGCGTATTTGGATCGAACTGATAAAAATCTAAAGTTATTTGTTGCTCCACACTTAAGTCAATTGGTTGATTTAAATCAATAAAAAAACCTTGCCATACATCGTTTCCATCATTGAAAAATTGCCCAACTTCATCATTTGAATTTTGAGGATTTACAGTTAATGCAAAACTACTGCTGCCTCCAAAAGAAATAAACTGATCTTGTGTATCAGCAAAATCTATCGGCATTGTCTGACCATAGGAGAGCTGAAAAAAGAGTATTAAAATAAAAGTGACGTAGTAATCTAACTTCATAAATCTTTTTTTTATAAATCTAAGAATCATTTATGTCTTAAAAGAACTTAAGACCTATACACTAGCAATACATAACAATAAAATATAGTTCTAACCACAAATTGATGTAATACTGTTAGCCATTTTTTCTGCTCTAGCTCTTACCTCATCTTCAGTCCAGGATAACTTTATTAAACAGGATATATTCCTACCAATATAATGATCTGATTGCGAGAAATCTTTAGTCCTAAGTTTTGATAATGCCTCTTGTATCTCAGAAGTTAATGGATATAATGATTTGGCTTCTTTGAGATGATGCCATTTTCTTATATAATGCCAATTATTATCATAATAATTCCAGCATACATCAACACCTTTGTCTTTAAATGCTTTTGATACTTTTCGTGAAGTGTCTAAATCTGGTAAAAAGAAATTTAAAAACGAATAACTTTCTTCACCACCGTCTGGTACAGTTCTAAAGGTTACTTCTGGAATCTTTTCTAATACTTCTCTAATGATTGTGTAGTTTTTCTTTTGAATATTAATAAATTCAGGCAAACGCTTAACTTGTGCCAGACCTACTGCTGCATTAAGCTCAGAAATTCTAAAGTTATAGCCTAAAAACGGATGGGTTTCTGCACCTCTATCATTTCCAACATGGTCGTGACCATGGTCACTATAATGATCGGCATTGGTATAATAGTCTTTATTGTTAGTAACCACAGCCCCTCCTTCGCCACAAGTAATGGTTTTGACAAAATCAAATGAAAAGCATCCTAGATCTGCTATACTTCCTAGTGGTTTTCCTTTATAAGAACCACCAATAGCCTGACAGGCATCTTCTACAAAAATTAGATTGTGTTTAGTACAAATCATTTTAAGTGCATCCATGTGTCCCATACTTCCGCACATTTGTACAATCATTACAGCTTTTGTTTTAGACGTAATGGCGGCTTCTACAGCTTTAGGATCTAAAGTTAACGTATCATCTATATCTACCAATACAGGAATTGCTCCCAGCATCATAATCGCTTCAAAACTTGCTACAAACGTGAATGTTGGCATAATAACTTCATCACCTGCTCCGATACCTGCAGAGGCTAACGCTACAGAAACTGCGGCTGTGCCACTAGAGACCAATTGAACGTAATTAGAATTGAAAATATTGGTTAATTCAGACTCCAATTCTTTTGCTTTCCAATGGCCTTTGCGCATGCCATCGAAACCATAACGCATTAAAACACCATTGTCCAAAACGTCGTTAACTTCTTTACGTTCTAAATCACCAAATAATTCAAATCCAGGCATAAATAATCTTGAAAATTAAAAATTGAATATACTATAACAAATATAAGGCTTTGCTATTTTATTTTGTCAAAAACTCTTACAATTCAATGATTGTATCTGATAGTGGTTTTCTCACCTTTTTAAAGTCTGCAAACATGTCGTCTTCTGCTCTGTAACCTACAGGTAACAATAAAACGGAACTTAATCCAAATTCTTTCAAACCTAATGCCTTATCAATTTCTTTTGGTATAAAACCTTCCATAGGACAACTATCAATTCCTTCTACTGCACAAACTGTCATTAGATTCCCTAAAGCGATGTAGGCTTGTTTGGTTGCCCAACCTTTTTTTGTATCCTCTGGCATTGCCTCTATTGTAGACATTAATTGAGTTTTAAAAGGTTCTAAGATGTTATCTGGTGTATTTCTAATCGCTTTTATAGTATTAAAATGCTCGTTAACATCTTCTTCATCAATCCCCGATTGTATACATAATATTAATAAATGAGATGCCTCTGCAACCTGACGTTGACCATAAGACAACTCAACTAATTGCTCACGTTTTGATTTGTCTTTTACTACTACCATTTTTAAGGTTTGTAATCCGTAGGATAATGCTGTAAGATTGAAAGCCTCTTTTAAGAGATTTAATTTTTCTTCTGGAAGTGTTTTCTGCGCATCAAATTTCTTTGTTGCATATCTCCATCGTAATTTTTCTATAATAGACATCTTCTTTTTTTTGCAAAAGTAAGGAATAATCGATGCTTTTATCAGATATAATACTAATTTACATTTGTTTTAACACCATAACAATATGACGTTTATCATAGTTCTTTTCATGAATCTATAGTATTTTACATAGGCAAAAGATACAGTTATGAAAAATATTCTTCTACTCACAGACTATTCAGATAATTCAATAAATGCCATTAACTACGCCTTAAAGCTAT
>NZ_CBFHMI010000072.1:0-11515 GCF_965656915.1 Winogradskyella sp.
GTTACAATTCTAACTTTATGTTTCGGCTTATATGGTGCAACTTGTTCCATTCGTAAAATTATAGCTTAAATGAGTCGCAAATTTACGGAATATTCAAAAAAATAATGTAATAATCATCAATTATATAATGCTAGAAGAAAGTTCACCGAGGAAAATATTTTAATCAATTTAGTCATTAATTGTAGTCATATTTTTAAATAAAGGATCCTGTACTCCTTTATTTTGAAGACTAATTAAATAAGGCTGAGATTTATTCATTGCTCCTGTACCTAACGTCATTTCAATATGTGACTTATTTAATTTGCTTGTGTCTAATGATATACATATGGTGTTTAACACCTACGAATTAATTAAACTATAACCATTAACTATTTTTTTATGAAACAAAAACTATTATTATTTGTTTGCTTTATTGCTGGGATAGGATTTTCTCAGGCACAAGGCTTACCAACAAATCCTGAACCAGGAAAATGCTATGTGAAGTGTATTACTAAAGATGAATTTAAAGAAGTGGAAGAAACGATACAAACATATCCTGCTTACACAACTTTACAAGTAGTACATGCAACTTACAAAACAGTTGAAGAGCGTGTTTTAGTAAAAGAAGCATCTAAGAAATTTGTATACGTACCTGCTACATATGAGACTGTGGAAGTACCTTACATTAAACAAGAAGGTCGTAATGATTTAAAAGTTGTACCTGCAACATTTGGTAACGATTCAAGGACTTTTGAGATTTACCCAAAAACATCTGGATGGGAGTATAAAGTTTTAGAAGATTGTCCTTCTGTAAATAAGGATGACTGTGTTGCTGCATGTTTTGTTGAGTATCCTGCTCAATTTAGAGATGTTACATTTACAACTTTAGCATCAGACGCAAGCACCAACTCTGTACCAGTACCAGAGCAAACAACGACTTATAAAAAGCGTGTTATAAAAACTCCAGCAAGAATGGATGAAATTGAAATTCCTGCTGAATATACCACAATTAAAAGAAGAGTAATTGAAACTCCTGCATCTACTACAACAAATACTATCCCTGCTCAATACCAAACGGTGACAAGAACTGTTTTAGACAAAAAAGGTGGTATTACAACTTGGGAAGAAGTTGATTGTGAGTTATTAGATCCTAATGTATTACCTGTATTTTATGAATTAGGTAGTGCTAGATTAACACCTGCTTCTAAGAAGACGATTGACGATACTTTATTACCAATCTTAAATGATTCTAATGTAAGTATTGAAATTATGTCTCATACTGACTCTAGAGGTAATGATGATTTTAATATGTCTTTATCTCAACAAAGAGCTAATTCTGTTGTAAACTATTTAGTATCTAAAGGAATCTCAAGAGGTAGATTAACTGCTAGAGGATTTGGAGAATCTAGATTGACAAACAGATGTTCTAATGGTGTAGAATGTTCTGAAGCACAACACCAAAGAAACAGACGTACTGAATTTAGAGTTTTAAGTAACTAAGAATTACGTACCACAATAAGTTTTAAAATGAAAAAAAGCTCCGTTAAGGAGCTTTTTTTTGTATATGATAAATAGGGTATGATACTTCCGTCTTCTCCGCTTTTATACCAAAGTTATCTTCTAAATCGGTTTGCATTAACTGAAAAAACTTATAATGAAAATCCCAATCGTGTGGTGTTAGGCTTATTTCACTATCATCAGGAATAATAACAGGCATATCTAGCACATAGGCTAATTGATACGCAATATCTTTAAGGGATACATTATCCGCTTTAAGCTGAGAGTCTCCTATCAAATACCTAGAGTTGTTCTTGCCCCAATCAATCTGACTAGTGTCCCAAAATTTAGGAGTATTAACAACAAAACTAATACCTTCTCCTTTACCATAGGTTCGCTCAACACCTAAGTTTAATTGCGTAATAAGCATATATGCTAAATTCTCGTTCTCATTTAAAGGCTTCTTAAAATATATCTCGTAATTAGTATTTAATAGATCATCAATTACAATTTGATTTTTATAAATGCGAGCTAAATATCCAATAATTGATTTTAAAGATCCGGTTAGCTTCAAATAGTTATCATTATCTATAATTGATAATTCATCAACTTCTGTAGCTATAGACTTAATTTCTAATAACTCAGTAGGTATATATTCAGTAGGCATCTCTTCCTTTAACGCAACCACATTAAAAAAAGCCTCTAATGAAGTTGTTGAGGACTGCTGCCTTAAAAACCGTGATACGATATCCGATTTTAAGTCTGGTGCACCTCCTTGCCATAAAACTTTTCCTTGTGCATTAAATAACACTCCTTCTGGTAAGACTTTTACATTATATTTATTAAAGGTTTCTTTATTATAGTCAATAGCAACAGCTAAATCATTTGGCCTTTTCTTTAAGAAGCGTTCAACCTTTAATGGATTCTCACTTGATAAGGAGACAATATATAAATCATTTGGAAACTGACGTTGTAAAACTTTAAGGTGTTCTTTAGCCGTTATACATGGCACACACCATGTTGCCCAAAAATCAACAAAATACAACTTGTTGTTATCTGGTGAAGCTATTTTAGACTTCTGAAGAAACTCAGATACCTTAATTTGACTATAAGAATAAGATGCTGTTAGGATGCAAATTATAACAAATAAAAAGCGTTTTTTAATAAAACCACTCATAATGAATTATATAATTTACTAATGGATAATCAAATACTGTGCTAAAAATAACAATTTCTAACCACTATTTTATTTTAACACCATTTAAAGCTCAAAATTATCTCCTTGCGTAGCAAAACGAAATCCAAGATTTGAAATACTATCTTTTAAATGATGTGATTGTTTTAATGCAGGATTTGTATGATTAAAATGAATGAAATGTATTTTATTTTTTGTCTCTATACTTTCATTTTCAAACAAGGTCGTAGTCTCTGTAATAAATGGATGAGGAATTTCAGTCATATCTCGTTCTAACTCACCGTTACTAAAAAAAGTAGCATCCAGAAAAGCATAGTCTACTTTTTTAACTTCTTCGATGATATCATGTTGCCACTTTTCCCACTTATCAATATCAGGAATAAATAGTGCCAATTTGTATTTACCTTCAATTTTATAACCCACTGTTTCTGAAAATTCATCGCGATGTGGAACCAAAAAAGGAGTCACTTTTATTGATGAATTCAATTTTAATACTGAATCATTTTTTAAGGATTGTAAAGTTATATTTTGCAATGAAACCAACTGGCTCCATGGTCCATTTGCTTTTAAGAATGCTTTCATTTTTGGCATTGCATAAACAGGTATTTTATTTGCTCCTAAGGCTTCTCTACCTAATTCCATTAAGCCCGTATAATGACCAATATGTGCGTGAGTTAAGAAAATACCATCTACAACGCTTTGATTATCTAAATGATTTTGCTTTAAAAATTGAATTTGATGCTTTATATCTGGTGTTGCATCAAATAGCCATTTTTGATTGTTTTCTCTATCTACTAAGCCAAGACAAGACACCAACTTGCTTTCTTGGATTCCTGCATAGTAATCATTACAACATTGCTTATCACAATTAATCTGAGGAAAACCAGCATCTTGCGCAACACCCAAAACAGTGATGTATCGTTTTGGCATTACTTTATTCTCTAAGGTAGAATTGAAAGCGTCTTCATCATTACTATTTGAGGTTATACAACTCGATAAGAGAATAACTAAGATTAGGTATAAAATTTGAAATGTTTTCAACTGTAAAAATTATCTTTGTTAAAGATAGAAAACCAGATATTATGTATAAAAGATTTATAGCTTTATTCCTTACTTTAAACGTATTTGCTTGTGCTGAGCTACAACAAGTTGTTGATTCTTTACCTCAATCTGGTGGTGGGCTCGGTAATGCTGACATTGCTTCAGGATTAAGACAAGCATTGGACTTAGGTATTGATAAACAAGTCGCTAAGCTGACACAAAAAGACGGATTTTACAAAAATGAGCTTGTAAAAATATTATTGCCCGAAGAATTAAAAAAAGTTGATAAGACATTGCGAAATATTGGATTGAGTAGTTTAGCTGATGATGGACTAAAATTACTGAACAGAGCTGCAGAAGATGCCGTAAAAGAAGCTACACCAATTTTTGTAAATGCGGTAAAGGGCATTACATTTAATGACGCCAAAAATATCCTGTTAGGAGATGATAATGCAGCAACAACTTACCTCACTTCTAAAACTCAGATAGAATTGTACAATAAGTTTAAACCGGTTATTAATAATTCATTTAGTAAAGTTGGTGCAGATCAGATCTGGAATACACTCATCACAAAATATAATGGATTGCCATTAACTACTGATGTTAATCCAGATCTTACAGACTATGTCACTAATGAGGCGCTTAAAGGTGTGTACACCATGATTGCAGTAGAGGAAAAAGAAATAAGAAACAAGGTGTCTTCTAGAACTACTGATTTACTTAAAAAGGTTTTTGCACTTCAAGATTAGTGAATTTATTTTTATAGATGCTCAATTACAAGCTAATTAGTCTTTTTTCCTATATAATCCGTCAAAAGCAATAGTAACACCTTCTCCCGTTGTTATGGTTTCCCAAAGTTGTCGTACAGTACCATCCTTATTGTCAGTCCATGTTACGCGATGCAAGAACTCTTGTCCTTCTGCATTGGTATCCTTATCAGTTTGTAATATCATCTGATTACCAACTTTATTTCCTTTTAGATGAAGTATTCCGCCAGAATTATCTATCCAAATTTGTTCCCACTGCTTTGTCTTAGAATTAAAGAAATTATTACTGGTGCCTGTATGGCCTGGAGTAGCACTAGTCCAATTTTCTATTAAAACACAGTTATTTTGTGCTTTTTGAATATTATTCTCACCAGCTTTTGTGCCATTAGGATTAGTTACTTCCCAACTTCCAACCCAAAAATCAAATTCCGTATGATTCTCAGTACAACATGCACAATTTGTAGATTGAGCGACCATTGTAATTGAAAATAACAACATTATAGCAATGGATAAGAAAGTTCTCATGATAGATAGTTTTAGATGTAAGTTATTAAACTACATTTAATTATATGCTAATATTAACATAACATTTAATCACAATCCTTTGCTGATATTTGTACTGCATAAGATAAGTTAGAAAAGCTTAGAGAATTAGCTTAGTTAGTTAGAAGTCGGTATTTTAGTTAGGTGCCGACTTTTTTATTGATATAGCTTTTCAAAATAACGGTAGGATTCTATTAGTCTACTGCCATACCAAGAAAATAACTCACCGTCTACAATTTCAATAGATGATTTTGGGAATTTTAGTTTTAATTCTTCTATAGATTCAGTCTTAAAGGGAAAAGGTTCACTAGACAAGAATATTCGATCTATTTCCTTAAACCTAGGATCATTCAATTCTACTTCCGGATAACGACGGTCAGATTTAAATCCATTTGTAAATCCAGCCTCTGTAATCATACTATTAATAAATGTATTTGATGCAGCGACCATCCAGGGATTTTTCCATATAAAATATGCTACTACAGGCTTTGCAAATCCTTTTATTTTATTTATAAATTGCTTTCTCTCTTGTTTTATTTTTAAAATGATCGAAGAGGCTTCAGATTCGACTTCAAATAGCTCCCCATACATTCGGATGAGTTTATAGCAATCTTCAACTGTATAAATATCACTAATATGAATGGGCGCAATTGGTTGTAAAATTTCAATAAGTTCTTTGGTATTTTCCTCTTTATTACAAAGAATAATATCTGGTTGAAGATTTTTTATTTTTTGAAACTTAATTTGTTTAGTACCACCAACAATTGTTTTCGTTTTTTTTAGATGTTTTGGATGAACACAAAATTTTGTAATACCAACTATTACGTCCTCCAAGCCCAAATCATACAACAATTCAGTTTGCGACGGCACTAATGAAACGATTCGTTTCGGTGTTTTATTTAGTTGAAGTTTTCTATTGAGTTGGTCTTTATAAGTCATTCTTACAAGGAACGTCGATTCAATTCTAAAACCATCTGTTCTTGTAACTCTTTAGCTTTTTGAGCAGCAGCTTTAGAAAAATCAATATCTTGGGACGCATAAATTATTCCTCTAGACGAATTTATCAATAAACCTATTGAGTCATTCATACCATATTTACAGACCTCTTGCAGATTACCTCCTTGGGCACCAACTCCGGGAACCAATAAAAAACTATCTGGGATAATTTTACGAATATCGCCTAGAAATTCCGCTTTGGTAGCACCAACTACGTACATCAGATTTTCGGAATTTTTCCAAGACTTAGAAGTCTTTAAAACTTGTTTATATAGTTCTAAACCATCTACGGTTTTAGTCTGAAAATCAAAAGCACCTTGATTAGAGGTCAACGCTAAAAGTATGGTGTGTTTGTCTTCAAAAGCTAGAAAAGGTTCTACAGAATCCTTACCCATGTAAGGTGCAACCGTAACACTGTCAAACCCTAAATCTTCAAAAAATGCCTTAGCATACATGGTACTTGTGTTACCAATATCTCCACGCTTAGCATCGGCTATGGTATAAATTTCAGGATGATTCTCATTGAGATAATTAATAGTTTTTTCTAAGGCTTGCCAGCCTTTGATTCCATAAGCTTCATAAAATGCTGTATTAGGTTTATAAGCTACACAGAGGTGATGTGTGGCGTCTATTATCGCTTTGTTGAACGAAAAGATTGGATCGTCTTCATTTGATAAATGTTTTGGGATTTTATTTAAATCTACATCTAATCCTATGCATAGAAAAGATTTCTTTTTATGGATTTGCTTTATGAGTTGAGTTGTTGTCATGAAATAAAAAAAGCCTCAAGAAGAGGCTTAAAATTTAAATTACATTGTCATTAGCTTTCAATAACTCAGTATTTTCAGCTAACATTAATTCGTCTATTATTTTTTGAATATCGCCATTGATGATATTAGATAAATCGTAAAGCGTTAATCCTATTCTATGATCTGTTACACGACCTTGAGGATAGTTATAAGTTCTAATTTTAGCACTGCGATCACCAGAACTCACCATACTTTTTCGTTTTTCAGAATCCGCAGCACGTTGTTTTTCTAATTCTAAATCGTACAGACGTGTACGTAATACTTTTAGTGCCTTTTCTAAGTTTTTGTGAGATGACTTCTGGTCTTGGCAACTCACAATCATACCAGTTGGTTCGTGATGCAGTTTAATTGCAGAATAGGTTGTATTGACAGATTGTCCTCCAGGTCCTGTAGATGTTGTACGCTCAATACGTACTTCTGTCATATCTAATTCAAAATCTATATCCTCAGCCTCTGGCAATACCATCACTGTGGCAGCACTTGTATGCACTCGTCCTTGAGTCTCGGTTTGTGGTACACGTTGTACACGATGTACACCTGCTTCAAATTTTAATGTTCCATAGACATCTTCACCAGAAACTTCAAAAATAATCTCTTTAAAACCACCAGATGTACCATCGCTTTGACTAACTACATCTATTTTCCAACCTTTGTCACTGCAATATTTAGAATACATTCTAAACAAATCACCGGCAAAAATACTTGCTTCATCACCACCAGTACCTGCTCTTACCTCAACAACAACATTTTTAGCATCATCAGGATCTTTGGGTATTAACATAAACCTAATATCATCTTCAATTTTTGGCAGCTCCTCTTTAGCTTCATCGAGTTGCATTTTTGCCATTTCAACCATTTCTTCATCAGATCCATCCGCAATAATTTCCTCTGCTTCAGAAATATTATCTAAAAGTTCTTTGTAGACTTCGCCTTTTTCAACAATTTGTTTTAGGTCTTTATATTCTTTATTGAGTCGTATATAACGCTTTTGATCTGATATAATATCTGGTTGAATAATAAGGTCATTGACCTCATCAAAACGCTGCTTTACAATCTGTATTTTCTCTAACATCTCTCTTCAAAAAATTGAATATCAAAAGTACAATTTTTTATGGATTTTATCGGATTGTAGTAGAGATAACAACTTTGAAAAATATTTTTTTATGTTTTTACGTTATAGATAATATGCTAAGGCAATTTGCATCTATACTAAACTACTACAAACCGCTCGCTTTATGGTCATTTTTGGTGACACTAGCGATTACTGTGATACAACCTGAGTTAATTTTGGCTTTATGTACTAAATTATTCTTAGCATTCTTATTATGGATAATGTTAAATGACAGAGCCTTAAGAAGACGATTAAAGTATTACAGACTACGAGGTGTAAGCAATTTAAAATTTCTATCAATTATTTTTATTTTAGACAGCATTATTACCAGTGTATTTTTATCACTTATAAAAGGATTTATTTAAAAATTGTACTTTTCTAAAATGAAGCTACTTTATGTTCTATTTAATTTTTATAAATTATTTTTTGTATGGTCGCTCATAATTACCATCATTATTGGTGCTATTAACCCAGACTATGCTGCAGCTATATTAACTAAACTTTTTCTTACTGGGTTTGCCTGGTATTATATATCAGAAACCTCTAACAAACAAAAGCTCACATTTTACAAGAATCTAGGCATTTCACCATTGGTGTTATTCTCTTTTGTTTTTGCTATCGATTGTATATTTACTGTCTTCGTTATTTTTTTAATTAAACAATTCAACTAAACTGAAAAAATTGATATTTGAACTCGATAATGTAGAACTCTACTTTAAAGCCAAACGTATATTAAACGGTATTTATCTTAAGGCAGAAACCGGAAAAGTCACTGCTGTTTTAGGAAGAAATGGTTGCGGAAAAAGTAGTTTACTTAATATTGCTTTTGGAAACTTAAAACCTAAGTACAAATTGGTACGATTAAATCATAAGCCAATTTTAAAACCACTCTACAAAACAAAACGTGTAAAATATCTACCACAATATAATTTCATTCCAGATGGAATGAAAATAACTTATGTATTTCATCTCTATAAATTAAAATGGCCAGAATTTGAAGAAAAATTCGAAGCGTTCTCAAAATACAAAAGCTCAAAATTTAAAGACTTATCTGGTGGCGAAAGACGGTTAGTAGAGACCTACATTATATTGAAAGCTAAAAGTGAAATGGTTTTTTTAGATGAACCTTTTTCGTATTTATCACCCGTATTGATTGAGCTTGTAAAAAAAATAATTGCTGAAGAAAAACATTATAAAATCATTATCATTTCAGACCATATGTATAGACATATCATTGAAAGTTCTGATACCATTTATTTATTACAAAATGGTGCTACTAAAAAAATGGAAGAACTCAAAGAGCTTGAAGACTATAAATATTTAAGCCAAGGTAGCTTAGACTAATACTCAAAAGTACCAAACTCACTTTTTATAGTGAGCTGCTTTTTATCTGACGATTCTACTCTACCAATAATTTGAGCCTTTACATTAAAAGATTCTGAAATGGCAATGATATCTTCGGCTATTTCTGGCTTAACGTATAACTCCATTCTATGTCCACAATTAAATACCTGATACATTTCTTTCCAATCTGTTTTAGATTGTTCTTGTATTAATTTAAATAATGGTGGAATTGCAAACATATTATCCTTAATAATATGTAATTCTTCTATAAAATGAAGGATTTTGGTTTGTGCTCCACCACTACAATGTACCATGCCATGAATAGTGTCTTGATTATATTTATTGAGTATTGCTTTTATTATTGGAGCATAAGTTCGTGTTGGAGATAACACCAATTTACCTGCATCTATTGGTGAATTTTCAACAACATCAGTAAGCTTAGTTTGCCCAGAATATACTAAATCTTCTGGCACGGCAGCATCAAAACTTTCAGGATATTTTTTGGCTAAATCCTTTGAAAACACATCGTGTCTTGCAGAAGTCAATCCATTACTACCCATTCCTCCATTATATTCTGTTTCATAAGACGCCTGACCAAATGATTCTAAGCCTACAATAACATCACCTTCAGTAATATTAGCATTATCAATTACATCACTTCGTTTCATTCTGGCTGTTACTGTAGAATCTACAATAATAGTTCTTACCAAGTCTCCTACATCTGCTGTTTCTCCTCCTGTTGAGTGTATCGTAACACCAAACTTTTTTAAATCTTCTATGAGTTCTTCGGTGCCGTTAATGATTGCAGAAATTACGTCTCCGGGTATTAAATTTTTATTTCGTCCTATAGTTGAAGATAACATAATATTGTCGGTTGCTCCGACACACAATAAATCGTCTATATTCATTATAAGAGCATCCTGAGCTATACCTTTCCAAACTGATACATCGCCAGTTTCTTTCCAATACATGTAAGCTAGAGATGACTTTGTACCTGCACCATCGGCATGCATTATAAGACAATATTCAGGGTCATTTGTTAAATAATCAGGAACTATTTTACAAAAAGCTTTTGGAAACAAGCCTTTGTCAATGTTTTTAATGGCATTGTGCACATCTTCTTTAGAAGCTGAAACACCACGTTGCGCATATCTTTTACTTACTGAATTGCTCATTGAAGGATTTTAGTATTACAAAAGTAAGCATTGAATTTAATTATTTAATCAAATTAGAATTAATTACTGTTTTGACATTGCTCAATAGCTTCTGTCTTTTCTTATTTCCGCCAAAATAGAAATTTACACCAAGACCCATTCTAAAAAAGGTATCATTACTTTCTCCCTTTATTAAACCATCTAATTCGTCATCAAAATTGTAATTATACTCTGCAAATAGTTTTATACCTAAACCATCATAAACCATATATTCCAGACCAAGTGCACCTTGCGCTTTTGTTGATGTAGATTCAAAATAATTCGCTGCATTATAGCCAGCTCCTGCATAAATAAAAGGAGAAAAACGCTTATAAGGATTAAAAAGGTATTCAATATTTAAATCAAAAGACATGAAACCTTCATTAGGTAGTCCTTTAAAACCCAGGTTGTATTTATTATAAGAAAAATTAATATTTACGTGTTCATTAATAAATCGTTTGTACCCAATTCTAAAATATATCTCGAATTGAGGATCTTCAAAGTCCCCATTAATAACTGAACTACCAAAGGCTGCATCTACTGCATTGGTCCCTCTAAAATCATAAAATGATAGTTTTTTAAAGTACCTTTTCTCTTTATTAATATCTCTGTCTTGGGCTATAAGTATTCCTATGCTGCTAAAAAGAAGTATTGCAGATAATATAAATCGTTTTGTTGTGAAATACATAATCTATTTTTCTATTCTAAGTTTATTGTATAAAGATTATGAGGCAGCGCAATATAGAAAAATATTGAAGAATCTATGAATTGTTAACTTCAATTAACACAATAAAAAAAGATGGAACTGTATTCACAATTTCATCTTTCTTTAAATAGGGAAAATTAGCCTTATGTTTTTTCTAACTAATTTTAAGATTCGGCTTGTAGCTTAGTCTGAATAGTTACAACATCTTCCTTAGCTGCATTTTTCACCTCATCTGAAGTATCTATGGAAAGAATTAATGTTGCACCAACAAGTATAGCTACACTAAGTAGTAACTTTTTCATTTTTACAAATATTGATTAATAGCACTACAAAT
>NZ_CBFHMI010000073.1:0-11287 GCF_965656915.1 Winogradskyella sp.
GATTCTATTGATGTTTACTCAGATAAAAATCTTAGTACTTTAGCTTGGTTTAGCGATAACTATTTTGTCATTGAAAAAAGTAATCAAGATGGAATATATAAATATCGGGACCTCAGATATCCTTTGTTAGATCCAAATAATCCAGAATCATCCTTGTTTACATTCAAGATTTTTATGAAAGACAATCGCTGGGATATGAAAACTAGTGGTCCTGATTTTGACGAAGATGCATCTTTAGTCAATTTTTTTCAGCCCATTATTAAAAGGTTAAAGGGTATTTAATAATTGGTTTAACTACGCTTACTAATCTAAGATACCTAATTCTAACATACAGTCTTTCATCACGGTATATGTGCGCTCAATATCGGCATCTAAGCCTATAGAAAAACGAATTAATCCATCGCTTAATCCCATGGCTTCTTGTTCTTCTTCAGGAATTTCTGAAGAGGTAGAACTACCAGGTGCGCTAAAGAGTGTTTTGTAAAATCCTAAACTAACTGCTAAATAGCCCAAGTTTTGTTCTTGCATTAATTCCATGAGTGCATTGGCTCTGTCTAATGAGCCAACGTCAATTGTCATCATTCCACCAAAACCATACTTTTCGTTCATAATGGATTTAAATAGCTCGTGTGAAGGGTGTGATTTTAATCCTGGATATACGGTTTTTAAACCATCAGATTGAAATTTGTTAGCTAGGTAATTGGCATTATGACTGTGTTGTTGCATTCTAATATGCAAGGTTCTTAAATTCTTTAAGACAGAAGCAGATCGCAAACTATCCATGGTAGAACCTAATAACATAGCAGCACCATCATTAACGTTTCTTAATGCATCTATAAATTCTTGTGTTCCACAAACTACACCACCAACAGTATCTGAAGATCCATTAATAAATTTAGTAAGACTATGAATAACAATATCAGCACCTAGTTTTATAGGCGATATAGAAAGTGGGGAAAACGTATTATCTACAACGAGTTTTAGATTATGTTTTTTAGCAAGTTTGGCTAGGCTTTTTAGATCTGCCACTTCTAACAAAGGATTACTAACAGACTCACAATATAAAACTTTGGTTTTAGAAGTTATGGCGGCTTCTACAACATCTAGTTTTGTGAGATCAACAAAAGAGGTGTCGATTCCTAATCTAGGTGCAAAATTCTTCAAAAAAGCATAAGTACCACCATAGATAGTTCGGCTACTTACTATATGATCACCGACACCACATAGTTGCATTAAAACAGGTGTAATGGCTCCCATGCCAGAAGCAGTAACAGTAGCAGTTTCAGAGCCTTCCATTGCTGCAAGAGCTTCACCTAAATATAGGTTAGACGGAGATGAGTGTCTTGAATATAAATAACAACCATCTGCATTACCTTCAAACGTATCGAACATTGTTTTTGCAGATAAGAAGGTATAAGTAGATGAATCTGATATTGATGGATTAACACCGCCAAATTCACCAAAATATTGTAAATCTTGAATATTGTTTGCAGGTTTAAATGCCATGGTTATATTTTTTAAGTTTATACGTACAAACTTCAATAAATTCAGTTAATAAATCAATACATATAAGTATATTTAGAAAAATAAACTACATTATTTTATATTTTTAGACTAAAAAACTAAATTTGTACTAGTGATAGAGCTTTTAGCGAAAAAATATAGGTATGACACTTGATGATATAGATAAAAATCTACTAAAATTACTTCAAAATGATAGTAAACAAACTAATAAAGCATTATCACATGCATTAGGCTTATCAGTAACTGCAGTTTACGAACGTATACGTAAATTAGAGAATAATGGAATTATCCAGAAGTATGTGGCTTTGGTAGATAAAAAGAAAGTGGATAAAGAATTTGTTGCATTTTGTCATATTAAGTTGGTGCAACATTCTCAAGAATACGTGGTAAAATTTGAGCATGAAGTTCGAAAAATCAAAGAAATATTAGAATGTTACCATATTAGTGGAGACTATGACTATTTATTAAAGGTATTGGTCGAGGATATGGAAGCCTTTAGAGAGTTTATGGTAGAAAAACTAACCACTATCGATCATATTGGAAGTACTCATAGTATGTTTATGATTAATGAAGTTAAACAAACAACAGCTATTTCTTTATGATTAGTGAGCATTGGATTAAATTCTTGTTTTAATATGAAAATGTTTTCCCTAATTGTACCTTTACTTTTAAATTTAATCTTTCTGTTAAATAATATATGAGATATAACCAAATTAAAGAATTATACAAGTCTATTTTTGAGTCTTATGATAAGCCATCGTTAGAGACTCATATAAAAAGAATAATTGAGTTAGATACCTACCTGCCGTACAGTTCTACTTTTTTTTGTATAACAAATACGCAATCGTTAAAATTTGAATATATAAGTAAAAATTATAATTCTTGTCTAGGGCTAAATGCTAGAGAGCTTCAGACAAAAGGTATGCGCTATTTCTGGAGCCGAATACATCCAGACGATCTAGAAAATTGGCTAAAAGTATTGAATGAATTGATGGAATTTACTTTAGAGAATATTGAAGAAACCGATCGACATAAAGCCAATTACACTTGGAATTATAGATTTAAAAATGCACAAGACAATTATGTTAATATCGTTCAAAACACCACACCTTTAGCCTTTGATAGTGCTGGTAAACCAATAATTGGACTAGCACATTATACTGTATTACATCCTAATCTTAAAATGGATATATCAGCATCAGCCAAACTTTTAAATAGTCAAAACGAATACGAAACTATTTATTTTAATAATTATTCTCAAAAATTATTGAGTGCTGGTATTAGTAATCGTGAGAGGGATGTTATTCGACTTTTAATATTGGGCTTTAGTAGTAAAGAGATTTCTCAAAAATTGAATATTAGTCCGCATACAGTAGACACGCATCGCAGAAATATATTGAAAAAACTAAATATTACTTCAACTGGTGAGTTGATAGGAATGTTAAAAATGAATAAAAATTTAATTTAATCATTTACTCAATTTGAGTATTGTATTAGAACTTAATTAATCAGAACTTTGCAGAGCTATTAATTAATTCTTAGGGGAATTAGAGTTAAATGCCTTCAGAACACCTATATTGGTTTTTGTAGGCATTTTTTATTTAAATAGTTAATTGGATTCAGAAAAGTAAAACTGCTTCAGTAAAAAACGTATATCTACATTCGTAAATACTGCATCAATATTGTACCTTTGTTATCGTTTAAAAAATTGATAAATATAAACTTATGAATTCATACGATGTAGCAATAATTGGTTCAGGACCCGGTGGATATGTAGCCGCAATTCGATGTGCACAATTAGGCATGAAAACTGCCTTAATTGAAAAATATTCAACACTTGGTGGAACATGTTTAAATGTAGGTTGTATTCCTAGTAAAGCATTATTGAGTTCTTCTCACCATTATGAAGAAGCTACTAAACACTTTGAAGACCACGGCATTGAGATTCCTGGAGAGATTAAAGTGAATTTAGAAAAAATGATTGCTCGTAAACAGTCTGTTGTCGATCAGACAACTGGCGGCATCGATTTTTTAATGAAAAAGAATAATATCGATGTTTATGAAGGTTTAGGATCGTTTAAAGATGCTACACATATAAAAATTACAGGGAAAGATACTGGTGAAATAGAAGCAAAGAATATTATTATAGCTACAGGTTCAAAACCATCTAATTTGCCATTTATAAAATTAGATAAAGAACGTGTCATTACATCTACGGAAGCTTTAAAGTTAAAAGAAGTGCCAAAGCATATGATTATTATTGGTGGTGGTGTTATTGGTTTAGAGCTAGGACAGGTTTACAGACGTTTAGGAGCTGAAGTAACTGTTGTTGAATATATGGACAGAATCTTGCCAACGATGGATGCAGGTTTATCTAAAGAATTGAATAAAGTCTTTAAGAAAGCTAAGTGTAAAATGATGATGTCTCATAAAGTTCAGTCTGTTGAAAGAAAAGGGGATGAGGTTATTGTAAAAGCTGAAAATAAAAAAGGAGAAGTTGTAGAGTTTAAAGGAGATTATTGTCTGGTTTCTGTTGGTCGTCGTCCATATACAGATGGATTAAATGCAGAAGCAGCAGGAGTAAAAATTAATGATAAAGGTCAGGTAGAAGTTAATGAGCATTTGCAAACATTAACCAAAAACATTTATGCAATTGGTGACGTTATTAAAGGTGCTATGTTAGCGCACAAAGCGGAAGAAGAAGGCGTTTTTGTAGCCGAAACTATAGCCGGTCAAAAACCACATATTGATTACAATTTAATTCCTGGTGTGGTCTATACATGGCCAGAAGTGGCTGCAGTTGGTAAAACTGAAGAAGAATTAAAAGAATCTGGTACAGCATATAAAGTTGGTCAATTTCCATTTAGAGCTTTAGGTAGAGCTAGAGCTAGTGGAGATCTTGATGGCTTTGTAAAAATCTTAGCTGATAAAAGTACAGACGAAGTTTTAGGAGTACATATGATTGGTGCACGATGTGCAGATTTAATTGCAGAAGCCGTTACTGCTATGGAATTTAGAGCGTCTGCCGAAGATATTTCTCGATACTCACATGCACATCCAACTTTTGCAGAAGCAGTAAAAGAAGCAGCACTTGCAGCGACAGAGGATAGAGCATTGCATGTGTAATCTACGTTTATCTGAGATTGAAGTTTAAAAAATTAAATCAAAAGCGAATAGCACTTATTCGCTTTTTTAGTTTATAAATATGAAAAAGAATTTCGTTTTTTGGTTTTTAATAGTACTGATTTCTTGTTCTCCAAAACTAAAGAGTCAATTAGAAAAAAAGTTAAATCCGCTTGCTGATGACAAACTAGTTATAGTTTTAGAAGTTTTTGATGATCAGGATATATTAGGAGATTTTGTTGGAATTATTGAAGCTAAGGATGGAGGTTTGTCAGTAAATTGTACTTATTATGAAAATGTACTTAACTTAAAAAGAGCGGCTAGGAATGCTGGCGCAAACGTGGTTAAAATAACTTATGTAAAGCAACCAGATAAGTGGAGTACCTGCCACAGACTAAAAGCAAAAATCTATAAAGTAAAAAACCCAAAATTATACGAAACCAGAATTGAATGGAATGCAAATAGAAAACTGACTTGGGACGATTTTAAAGGAGAGCCAGATACAATTAATCATCCTACAACACTAGCTATGACCAACTCTGGAATTGGTTACGAGTCTGGTATAAATATGTTCAAAGAAGGGAAAGTGTTCGTTCAAAGCTTTTTCTATACCAATAAAAGTTGGGTAACACCCGAAGGAAGATCCGATTACGTGCTGCGACACGAACAGATTCACTTTGATATCACGGAAATATACTCAAGAAAATTACGCAAGGAGCTGGCAGGTGCCAATATAACGAGTAAGAATAGTCAAAATGCTGAGCCCATTTTTAATAGAATAATTAATGAGCTAACAAAACGACAAGATCGTTATGATGAAGAAACTATGCGCGGTGACAGAAAGGAAACACAGGAGCATTGGGAAGCTGTTGTTAAGTTAGAGTTGGCTAAATATAACCTTTATAAGAGTAACTAGGAAACTTAATTGGCTATAGTTCTTGCATCAAATCAATAATACGCAAGCGTTTTGCGTAGCTATCTTCATTGACATCACGGACAAAGCAATACGCACTAATTTCTTCGTTGTTTACTTTCTCTGAGAGTTCTTCTACCGTATTTGGTCCAAATTCTTCAGATTCAGAGATATAGTAGAATTCGTGGTCGTAAATAATAGTACTTACCTTTTTCTTGTATTTTTCTTTAAGGAAAGCTTGAATATCTTCAATAGAATTTAGTTCGTCTTCATAGTTTGTTGTATTAATATAAAGCGCAAATTCTTGTTTATCTTGATGGTTTAAGACCAAAATATCATCATCTTTAAAATAGGCTTTTACAGTAATCAATCCATCTTCGGTTTCAATAGAAAATATATTCAGAATATTAATAGACCACGTGGTTTTTATTACGGCGTCATTACGTTTAATCTCTAAGATATTATCTTTTCTAAAGGTATAAACAGCTTTTTTATCTGATATTCCATTGACCAAAACCCACTGTTGATTTATAAAATGAGAATCATGATGACGCTCAAAATTAAAAGGTTTTAAATTAGGAATGGTATTGTGTAGATAATCGTTCATTAAGCGGTTAAAAATATCTAGTCAGAGACTAAAATAACGTTAGATTTGGGTATTTATTTACTTAAAGTTAATATTTTTCCAGATGTTTCAAAACTTCTTTCTTATAACTTCGACTAATGGGTAATGCTTTTCGATTAATTGTAACTTCTTCATTAGTAAATGATTGAATTTTCGATAAACGGATAATATATGAGCGGTGAATTCTTAAGAATTGGTCATTAGGAAGTTTTGCTTCTATAGCACTAATGGTTTCTCTAGTGACTAGGTTATCATTTTGAGTATGTATTTTTATGTAATCACTGTAACTTTCAATGTATAGTATGTCGTTAAAATCTACTTTTTGCATCCTACGGTTAGAACGTACAAAAATGAAATCATTGGATTCTCCTATACTAGATTCCTTGCTTTGAATAGGTGTGTTCACCTCAAAAAATCGATGAACAGCTTTAAGAAGTCTTTCATAAGCTATGGGTTTCAGCAAATAATCAACAGCCTGGAGATCAAAACCCTCAACGGCATAATCTCTGTAGGCTGTTGTAAATATTATTTTTATGTCTTTGTTAATAGATTTAGCAAATGCTATTCCTGCTATTTCTGGCATATTGATATCTGAAAATACTAAATCGACCTTATTATTGCTGATATAATTAAAGGCTTCTATGGCATTTTTGCATTGCGCAACAGCCTTGATGTTATCAATTTTAGATAAATGTGAGGCAATAATATCTCTAGCTATTGACTCATCATCTACAATTATGCAATGTACAGGGTTACTCATCTGCTACTTTAGATTTAAGATTAAGTTGCAAAGCCACTTTAAACTCTGATTCGTCATTTGAAATCTGCAAATTATATTGATTTGGATACAGTAATTCAAGACGTTTTTTAATATTCTCTAAGCCAAGACCATCATTGTAGTTAGAGTCCTTGGTAATACTATTTTTTATGTTAAAATGTATAGTATTTGATTTTACTTCAATACTAATATTAATTCTTAATCTACCATTGGTAATAGCACCATGTTTAAAGCAATTTTCAACAAAAGGTATAAATAGCATTGGCGCTATTTTTATGGTTTCTTTACTCATATTTTTATTTATAGTGACTTGCAACGTATCACTAAACCGCATTTGTTCCAAACTAACATAGTCTTCAATATGATTAATCTCTTCTTGTAAACTCACAAAAGGTTTATCGACTTGATATAAAAGGTAATCTAAGAGATTTGATAGTTTTAGTATCATTTCAGGAGTTTCTTCAGCTTTTTTCAACGCAAAACCATACATAGTATTTAATGTATTAAATAAAAAGTGTGGATGAATTTGCATTTTTAAATACTTTAGCTCTTGTTCTTTTAGTTTAAGTTGAGTAGCAAGTATCTTAGATTTAAGTTCTGCATTACTTTTAGATTGTTTTAAATTTAACTGTACTAGTTTAAATGCACTTGCAATGATGACAATGAGATATATACATGTTATTATAAAAACAGTACTTCGTCCAACCGTGTTCACTTCTTCGAATTTAAAATTAGAGAGATATGCCATTGCAAAAAATATGGAAAGACAAATCCCGAAAATTGAAATTATAAAGGTGTAAACACTGTAAAGTCCAAATAAAAAGTAGCGTTTTTCTATAAGGTAATCTGGAATTAATTTGTAGATTGATATATAAGTAGTAGCTATAGTTACAGGCATTAAAAACAAGGAGAAATAGAATAAGTTGCTATCTATAGAATTATCTACATCAAAAACAGAGGTAAAAAATAATAAGACAGCACACCAAAATAGTATGTGCAATAGGACTTGTTTTAATTTTCCATATATGGGTTTTTTAATATCCAAACGAACCTGTTGTATATACAATAATAAGTCATTTTTACAAGTGGTTTTTGATTTTGTAGACGAATAACAGGTTTAGCACCCTTTTTAACAGTATTGTTAAATCCCTAATTAAAATGGTTATTAGTCGCATTATTAAAAATAGTTTGTATTCAAGTTCTATTTTTGAGATATTAACCATAAATAATTTAGAAATTATGAATACAACTTTAATTATAACAACTCAATTTGCAGACCGAATGAGTGAAGGCGGACTAGGAATGTATATTATTTTAATTGCCTTTTTACTTTCACTTTTCTTTATTGTTATGGCTTTTGTAAAACGTGGTAAGAGTAATGTAATATCTCAAAAAATGATAGGTCTTGCAGCAGAATCAAGTCTTGTAGCATTGGTTATGGGTTGCTTGTCATCAGTTATGGGTATTATTCAATTATTTGATATGGTAGAAGCTCTTGGTGATGTAAGTCCATCGTTATTTTCTGGTGGCTTAAAAGTGTCTTTACTTACTATTACGTTCGGCCTGTTCTCTTTTACAGTTGCAAGAATTGGTATTTTGGCTTATAAGTGGAGTCTTAAATCAGAATAATACTGTCAAACCCTAAATAATTTAATATAAATGTGTTTGTGAATTAAGAATAATGGCATTAAGTAAGCAAAAAGCGAACTTTAAAAGTTCGCTTTTTTTATGCGCAGTGTTTTAATTCAGTAATTTTGTAAAAATACTTTTATGGAAGAACTAACTCTCACAACACCAGCGCTTTTATTCTCAGCAATTTCCTTAATTATGTTGGCTTACACTAATCGGTTCTTGGCTTACGCAGCTGTAATTAGAAATCTTAGTGAAAAGTATCTTGAACGAAAGGAAGAATCCTTAATCAGGCAGATTAATAATTTAAAACTAAGACTCAACCTTACACGATATATGCAAATATTTGGTATTACAAGTTTGTTGCTTTGCGTTTTAACCATGTTTTTAATTTATATAGATCAGCATGTAATCGCATTTTGGATATTTGGATTCGCCTTAATATTACTTATAATTTCATTAGCCTTATTAATTAAAGAAATTCAAATATCAGCCATGGCACTTCAGCATCATTTAAATGATATTGAAGATAGCTTTAAAAAAATATAATTTTTTTAAATATTTTATGTGACTTCTTAAAACAATGAGTGTCTTAATACTATCAACCAATTAAAAAACGGGTAAACATTTAAATTGACGACCGAGGCTGTTCATAACCTAACCGATGAAGCGCTAGTAGAAGCCATCACTAAGACTAACGACACAATGTTGTTCGAAGTTTTGTACGATAGATATGAGTCAATGGTGTATAACAAATGTTATGGCTTTGCCAACGGAATAGATAAAGCCAAAGATTTAACACAAGATGTATTTTTAAGAGTATTTATTAAATTAGGTAGTTTTAAGGGCAAGTCAAAATTTTCAACGTGGCTATATGCGTTTACTTATAACCATTGTGTAAATTATGTTACCCGAAATACGGCCAAAAAGTTTGAGAAAAAATCTCTTAGTTCCGAGAGTGTTGATATTCAAAATATTGATGAGGATATTGATTCTACTCGCGAGTTTCAGAATATGAGAGTAGAGCAACTGAAATAGGTTATGGAGTTGATATCACCTGATAAAAAAATGATATTATTACTAAAGTATCAAGATAATTTATCAATTAAGGAATTATCAGAATCTCTTGATATTGGTGAAAGCGTAGTGAAAATGCGCCTAAAAAGAGCAAAGGAAAAACTTGTACGCAATTACGATAATTATACGAAAGATGGAGAATCCATTTAAGCAAATAAATCAGCCTTTAAAAGAAGTTCCGCCAGAACTTAAAGGAAAAGTCATGCACAATATTGCAATGGCCAAACTGTTTATGGAATTGGCTGAATTGTTTTCGTATAACATAGGCCATATCATAGATAGTGTAACGAGTAAAAGAAAAAAGTAATACTTAATAAAACCTAACATTTAAATCAATAAGTATGGAAAAAATGAGTGAATTCTCTGAAGTTGCTATGAAGTCATTAACCAATATATGGTTAGAAATCACCGAAATTTCCCCAAATATAATAGGTGCGCTTATTGTGCTTATTATTGGTTGTTAAGCTTGTAAAGAAAATATTAAAAGTCGCAAAAGCCAATAGGCTAGACGGCAAGTTAAACGATATTGAGATAATTGAAGGTAAAAAACTAAACTTTGACACCATAAAATTTGTCTCAAAAATTATTAAATATTTGTTTTATATCATAATATTTGTGAATGCTTCAGATATTATGGGCTTAGAGATCATTACTGAACAAATAAGTGACCTACTCTCATACTTACCTCAATTATTCGCTGCTTTAGTGATCTTCATTATTGGATTGTTATTTGCAAACTTTGTAAAAAATGGCTTAAAATCTCTTTTCGAATCTATGGACTTATCTGGATGTAAAATGATAAGTCAAGTCGTTTTTTTTATAATACTGACTTTTATTTCTATTACCGCATTAAACCAAGCTGGAATTGATACAGAGATTGTTGCCAATAATATAAATATGATTATTGCTGCCTTTCTTTTAGCGTTTGCAATAGCTTTTGGTTTTGGCGCAAGAGAAGTGGTTAGTAAATTACTTAAAACCTTTTACGCTAGAAAAACTTTTGAAGTAGGATAAAAAATTATATTCAATGATAAAACGTTTACTATCGAAGAAGTTAAAAGTATATCAGTTATTCTAAAAAACGAAACCGGTAGATTAATAGTACCGATTAATGATATTACAGAAAATCAAGTACAAATGCAGGATTAACTATAAGGTTAGGGTTATAGATTTTATTTTGAATAAAATGCGATCCTGCTTGTACTTGAGGTATAAGAAAACCTCTTCATTTCTGAAGAGGTTTTTTATTTATTTCCTTTTTTTATTTCTTCGATTATAATTCTTGTCACCGCGAGTTTTAGGTTTTTTGTATTTCTTAGCAATTTCTCGTCGATAAGAACCACCTAAATTCTCTTTCTTGTTTTTGTCTTTCTTTTCATGAAAAGCAGGACCAGGTTCATCTTCAGTCTTTCGTTTTAGAGGGTTATGACGTTCTTTAATAACTTCTCTTTCTTCCTCTATGAGTTCTTTAGAAATCTCAATAGCATCTGGAAGCTCAAAAGTTTCAATTTTCATCTGCATTAAATCTTCAATCGCTTCTCTCGATTCTTGCTCTTTTTCAGTTGAGAATAAATAGGTTCTACCTTGCTTTTCTGCTCGGCCAGTTCTACCGATTCTA
>NZ_CBFHMI010000074.1:0-11051 GCF_965656915.1 Winogradskyella sp.
TTTCTTTATACAAAAGAGAAATTTAAATTAAGGCAAAAAAAACGCTCAACTATAAGTTGAGCGTTGAAACTTGTAAGATATATACTTATAGTACCTGCACGTTGGCAGCTACCATTCCTTTTCTTCCTTCTTCTTCTGTGTACTCTACGTTGTCCCCTTCGCGTAATTCTACGCCATTAAGGTTTGATACGTGTACGAAGATGTCTTTTCCTGTTTCTTCGTTTGTAATGAATCCAAATCCTTTTGAATCATTGAAAAATTTAACTGTTCCAGTCATTATAATATAAATAAAAATTAAAGTGCAAAGGTAGTATTTAAACTAATGCCGAATGTTAATAAATTGTTTTATTTTAAAATATTGAGAATGAATAAGTTGAAATAATTTACTAAAAAAAGGCCAAAAGCCATGTCACCCGTGCTTTTATTGATTTTAGTTTGAGCAAGTGAATGAGCTACTAAGTTTTGTTATTCTTTTGATTTTCCCTCATTTTGTCCAAATTTTCTTTGGTGAGCATGTAATCTTTCACATCTTTTCCTTTCCATCTGTAATAAGAAAATAAAGGAAATACTATTAAAAAAAGACCTGCTACACCAAAACCTACAAGCTTTGGAGCATACTCAACATCTAAAATTAAGCCACATACAATACTTGTAATGGAAGCTAAAAAGGCAATAAGTGTTATGAGGTGTATAGGTTTCACAGAGTTTAAGTATTAGAATCTGTCATTTTGAGCATCGTCGAGAAGCTATTGCTATAAAAGAGCATTTCGACTACCTTCAATTTGACAGTTCATTAAATTTTCAAGATGTAAAATTAATCAATTCACGACGATACGCTGTTAAAAGTTTAGATTTTGAAACAAAGCCAAAATACTTGTTATCTTTTATAACTGGCAAATTCCATGCTCCAGAAGTTTGAAATTTCTTCATCACGTTTTCCATAGAATCATCTTCATAATTGATATATTCTGGTGGTTTTTGCATAAAAGTATCTACAGTAGTTGATTGATACAGTGATTGATCAAACATAACAGTTCTAATATTATCAAGCATAATAATACCAACGAAGCTATCATCAGAATTAGTAACTGGAAATAAATTTCTATTAGATTTAGATACACCATGTTTAAGCATTTCACCTAAGGTCATTTCTGGATGTAATTGTATAAAATCTTGTTCTATTACTGAATCTAACTTCATTAACGTTAACACACTTTTATCCTTATCTTGGGTTAATAATGCTCCTTTTTCGAGTAATTCCTTGGTGTAGATGGTATGGTCTAATCCATTTTTATTTATTATAAATGACATTGACGCTGTAATCATTAAAGGAACAAATAATTCGTAACCTCCTGTAATCTCTGCAATTAAAAATATTGCTGTTAATGGTGCATGCAAAACACCTGCAATAAGTCCGGCCATCCCAATAAGTGTAAAATTGGATTCAGAAACTGAAAACCCTAAGCCACAATTGTTAATCACCTTACCAACTACATTACCTAAGGCACTACCAATGACTAGAGTAGGTATTATAATACCACCAGTTCCTCCTGCTGCAAAAGTTGTCGTCATTGCTATAGCTTTAAATATGGTGATACCAAACAACAATCCAATCACAATCCAAATATTATCTAATTGATCATCAAACGGAGTGTTTCCTAAAGCCTTAATATCATTGCCTAGCATGAGGTCATTAATAAATCCAAAGCCTTCACCATAGAGTGGAGGAATAAAAAATAGCATTATACCAATAGCTAAACCACCAATAATAAGCTTATGTTTTGCTGATTTTAAGCGATTAAAAAGCGATGTAATCCCAAAGTACATTTTAGAAAAATAAATAGAAGCTATACCTGTTCCTATGCCAAGAATGATATAGAACATGGTGTCCTTAATTACAAATTTTTCTGAAACCGTGAAGTTAAAGAGCACACTATCTCCAAGGAAAAAATAAGATGTAATTACTGATGAAATAGATGCTATAAGTAATGGTAATAATGAAGCAAATGTAAGATCTAAACTAAACACTTCAATGGCGAATATGATTGCTGCAATCGGAGATTTAAAAATAGAAGCGATAGCACCAGCAGAAGCACAACCAATTAATAAACTTCGTGTTTTTCTATCAATATGTAATAAGCGACCTAAGTTAGAACTAATCGCTGAGGCTGAAGCTATAGCTGGTCCAAGTAGCCCAACCGAACCACCAAAACCAACTGTAAGTGGTGCTGTGATTAACGGTAGGTAGATATTTTTTTTGTCGATAATACCATCGCGTTTAGATAATGAATATAATATAGAAGGTATGGCATGACCACTTGGTTTCTTTGACACATACTTTACAAAAAGGTAGACTAAGAAAAGACCAATTATTGGCAGTATAAAATAGATACTATTTTGAGAAAGAATTATTCCTTTCTCGAAAACAGCTTCTATGCCAAAGGTTATGTTTTTAATGAAGACAGATACCAATCCAGCAAGCAATCCGATAACCAAACTTAATAAAAACACAAAGTTCTTTTCGGAGATATGTTTATATCGCCAAATAAGCAAGCGTTTAAAAAAGTTTAAAGGTGTTGGCATTATCTAAAAGCTAAAAAAATCCTGCAAGAAGCAGGATTTAATTTTTTTATGATTTTAAACTCAATTTTAAATTTAATTCTGCGAGTTGCTCTTCGTCGATTGGTGCAGGTGCATCTATCATCACATCTCGTCCTGAATTGTTTTTTGGAAAAGCAATAAAATCTCTAATCGTTTCTTGTCCACCTAATATTGAAACTAATCTATCTAATCCAAAAGCGATGCCTCCGTGAGGAGGTGCACCATATTCAAAAGCATCCATTAAAAATCCAAACTGTGCTCTGGCTTCTTCATCTGTAAAGCCTAAATGCTTTAGCATAATAGCTTGGGTTGGTTTATCATGTATACGAATTGAACCTCCTCCAATTTCGTTTCCATTTAAAACTAAATCGTAAGCATTAGCTTTTACCTCACCAGGTTTTGTATCTAATAATTCTAATTGTCCAGGTTTTGGTGACGTAAATGGATGATGCATCGCATGGTAGCGCTCCGTATCCTCGTCCCACTCTAATAAAGGAAAGTCCATAACCCAAAGCGGAGCAAATTCGTCTGGTTTTCGTAATCTTAAACGTTCCGCTAATTCCATGCGTAATGCACTTAATTGTGCTCTTACCTTATTAGTTTCACCAGAAAGCACACAGATTAAATCTCCAGCTTTAGCTCCAGTGACTTCTGCCCATTTTGCCAAATCGTCTTGGTCATAAAATTTATCTACTGATGATTTATAAGTACCATCATCATTACAGCGACAATAAACCATGCCTAGGGCTCCGACCTGTGGTCGTTTTACCCAATCAATAAGTTTGTCTATTTCTTTACGTGTATAACTGTTTCCACCAGGTACAGCGATACCAACTACTAAATCTGCTGAGTCAAACACGTTAAAATCTTTATGCTTAGCAACCTCATTTAATTCACCAAACTCCATCCCAAATCTAATATCTGGTTTATCATTACCATATAACCGCATGGCATCATCATAAAGTAGTCGCGGGAATTTCTCAACCTCAACACCATTAATTTCTTTGAGTAAGTGACGTGTTAAACCTTCGAATGTATTTAATATATCTTCTTGTTCTACAAACGCCATTTCACAATCTATTTGTGTAAATTCTGGCTGTCTATCTGCGCGTAAATCTTCATCTCTAAAACACTTTACAATCTGAAAGTATTTATCCATTCCACCTACCATAAGCAATTGCTTAAAAGTTTGTGGTGATTGAGGCAGAGCATAAAATTGTCCTTCGTTCATACGAGAAGGCACTACAAAGTCCCTGGCACCTTCTGGTGTGGATTTAATTAAATACGGTGTTTCAATCTCAATAAAACCGTCATTAGATAAATAGTTTCTAACGGCTTGTGCTACTTTATGTCTAAAAATCAGACTTTCTTTCACAGGATTACGACGAATATCTAAGTAGCGATATTTCATACGTAAATCATCTCCACCATCGGTTTTATCTTCGATTGTAAAAGGTGGAACCAATGACGTGTTTAAGACATTTAATTCAGAAACTAAAACTTCAATATCTCCTGTTGGTATATTAGGGTTTTTAGAAGCACGTTCTATTACCGTTCCTTTTACTTGAATCACAAATTCACGACCTAATTTCTGAGCCTTTTCCATAATAGCTTTGGCTGTACGTTCTTCATCAAAATAAAGTTGCGTTATACCATATCGATCTCGTAAATCGAGATATATCATAAAACCTTTATCTCTTATGCCTTGTACCCAACCAGAAAGGGTTACTTCAGTATTAGCATGCGTGGCTCTTAATTCACCACATGTATGATTTCTATACATTGTATTCGTATTAACAGATGGCAAATTTAATGAAGTTTATCAACTAATATAACAAAAGCCTCAACAATTATTGAGGCTTTCGGCTATTAATCAACTTTAGTATTAAGTACTAAAGAATCCTCTTCCAAAATCACATTGGAAGGTACTTTTGGTTCTGAATAGTCAGAACTAAACTTTTTCTTTAACCACATTTTAAGTTTAGTAGATAAGAAGAATAAAATTGGTACAACTATTAGAGTTAAGAAAGTTGCTACAAATAGGCCATAAATTACTGTCCATGCTAAAGGTCCCCAAAATATAACATTGTCACCACCGAAATAAATATTAGCATCTAATTCACTGAAGAATGTAAAGAAGTTTATATTCAGTCCTATCGCTAAGGGTATTAATCCTAAGATAGTTGTAATAGCAGTTAATAAAACAGGTCTTAAACGTGCTTTACCAGCTTTTACAACGCATTCAAACAAATCTTTTGTTGGTAGATATTGACCTTCGTCTAAATCAAGTTTATCTTTTCTTCTGTCTATTAGAAGTTGTGCATAATCGAGAAGAACCACACCATTGTTTACCACAATACCTGCCAATGAGATTATACCCATCATAGTCATCATAATTACAAATGACGATCCAGTAATAACTATTCCTCCGAAGACGCCTATGAGACTTAAGAATATTGCAATCATTATAATTGCAGGCTTAGACACAGAATTAAATTGAAAGATTAGAATAAAGAAAATCAACCCTAAGCCTTTAAGAAATGCTCCCATTAAGAAAGACTGTTGTTTATTTTGTTCTTCAATCTGTCCTGTATAGTCAATCTTTACAGATTGAGGTAATTGACTATTAAAGTCTACCATCTCTTCTTTTACTTGTTGCACAACTGCAGCTGCATCAACAAAGCCTGGTGCAAGAGCTGAGTATACTGTAACTACACGTTTTGTGTCTCTATGCTTAATTGCGCTAAATCCTGAACTATTACTTTGCTCTGCAAGTGCGGCTACAGGAATAGCTTTTACTTGGCCAGATGCCATATCTCTAAAAGTGATGTTTTGATTAAAGAGCGCGCTTTTATTATATCTTAAATCTTCATTGAATCTTACATAAATATCGTAGTCTTCACCATCTTCCTTATAAATACCAGCTTTACTTCCAAATAAGGCATTTCTAAGTTGCATACCTACTTGCCCAACACTAACGCCAAGTTCACCAGCTTTTTGTCGATCTACTTCAACCTTCATAGAAGGTTTGTCTTTATTCACATCAATTTTTAATTCATCAATTCCGGGAATATTTCTGTCATTTACAAAGCGTCTCATAGACTCTGCAGTTGCAATTAACTCATCATAATCATCACCTTCTAATTCTATATTTATTGGTGAACCTGCTGGTGGACCATTAGCATCCTTTTCTACTGAAATAAGTACACCAGGATAAATACCCGTAAGTGCTTCCTGTACTTTTTGTCTTAGTTCTTCACTGTCTTGACCACGTCTGTATTTATACTGACGCATAGTCGCAGTAATTTTACCACGATGTGGCATTTCTGCCTGAGAACCACCATCGGTTTGAGGATTTCCTGCTCCTTCTCCAACTTGAGAAACAGCAGCTTCAACCATATAGTTGTAACCATCATCCATGTACGTATCTTCATTTAAAATACCATAGACACGTTGTTCAATCTCTTTTGTAATCTGATTGGTTTTTTCAATGTCAGTTCCTTCAGGATATTCTATGTATACTATAATTTGATTCGGTTTATTATCCGGGAAAAATTCAATCTGTGTGCGTTGACTTGCAACTGATGCTCCGAATCCTCCGAACGCCACAAATAATAAAATTACTGTTCCAATAGAAATAGTATAGGGCATCCAACCTCTTAGTGCTGATTTTAGCGTTTTTTCATATGCTCCCTCTAACCATACTAAGGTGTTTTTCTGAAAATAATTAGCAGCGCCTCTGAGAAATAATCGATAGATCCAAAGTAAAAAAGCGGTAAACACCATGACTCCTCCTAAACCTCTATAAGGTCCACCAATAAATAATATTAAAAGCCCTAAACCACCAACGATTGCTGAAATAATAATAATTTTTTTTAAAGGCATTTCTTTATCCTCAATGGTCATAAATTGAGAGACTAATACTGAATTAAAAAATATAGCTACAAAAAGGGATGATCCTAATACTACAGAAAGTGTAATTGGGAAATATATCATAAACTGACCAAACAAACCTGGCCATAAACCAAGCGGAACAAATGCTGCAACCGTTGTAACTGTAGATATAATAATAGGAAATGCAATCTCTCCAATTCCTTTTTTGGCTGCTTCAATTCTAGAAAGGCCTTCTTCATCCATTAAGCGATAAACATTTTCAACAACGACAATGCCATTGTCTACCAACATACCAAGACCCATAATGAGACCAAATAGTATCATGGTGTTTAACGTGTAACCTATAGCACCTAAAATCATAAGTGACATAAACATGGACATTGGTATTGCAAAACCAACAAATAATGCGTTTTTAAAGCCTAAAAAGAACATTAAAACGGTGACTACCAGTATAATGCCAAATATGATATTATTAACTAAATCGTCCACTTGACCTATAGTTTTATCTGATAAATCATTAGTAATAGTGACTTCTAAATTTTTAGGAAAAACGTTTTCTATAGCGTCATTCACTATTACTTTAATCTGATCTGCAGCAGCAACCATATTCTTACCAGCACGTTTTTTAACATCCAACATTACTACCTTTTTGCCATCTTTTCTGGCATAGGTCGTTTTGTCTTTTTCTTTAAAGGTAACTTTGGCAAGATCTCTTAGATAAATAGGCTGATTATTTTCCGATTTTACAACGAAATTATATAGATCGTCAGGCTCTTCTATTTCACCTAAAATTCTAATGGTTCTTCGTTGTCCACTGGCTATTAAATTTCCGGCAGATGTCGTTACATTTCCTCTATTTATAGCATTGATAATGTCATCAAAACTTACTTGCATCGCTGACATTTTATAAACATCTACTGCAACCTCGACTTCTTTTTCTTGGGCACCTCTGATATCGGCTTGCTTTATTTCAAGTAAATCTTCAATATCGTCTTCTAGATATTCGGCAAACTCTTTAAGCTTTTGTATAGGATAGTCACCAGAAATATTAATGTTCAGAATCGGAATTTCTTCAGACATACTAAGATCAAACACATTAGGATCTACTTTGGCTCCATTAAATGTAGGCCAATCTTCACTGGCTTTTTCTGTGTCTATCTCATCTTTAACCAATTGCTTGGCAACTTCAACCTCCATATCATCATCAAACTCTACCACGATGATAGAATAATCTTCTTGAGACGTTGAGGTAATTTCAACGACATTAGAAACTGTTTTTAACTTATCTTCTAAGGGGTCTGTAATCAATTTTTCAATATCTTCTGCAATATTACCTGGATAAGCAGAGCTGACGTAGATTTTTGTTTCTTTTATCTCTGGAAAATCTTCTCTTGGCATATTAAAATAAGCCGTAATACCAAGGACGAGAATGAGCATCATTAAAACGTACATGGTCGTCTTATTGGTAATTGCCCAAGACGATAACTTAAACTCTTTATCTATATTTTTTTTCTTTTTGGTCATAGGTTTAGATTTTTTCTATTGAGCGCTATCTATTCTTACACGTTGCCCATCCTTTACACTTCTGGCTCCTTCTTTAATAATTTGCATATTGGCTTCTAAACCAGATAACACTTCAATAATATCGTTTTGGGTTTTACCAGTTGTGATATTTACACGTTTTGCGGTTCCGATATTATTTTTAATGTCATTTAAAATGAAAACATATTGCTCACCTTCGGCATCTTCAGAAATTATATTTTGAGGTATAAGCACCGCTGAAGAACTTGTGTAGTCATTGATGTTCAATTTAGCAGTAAGATTAGGCTTTATGTTATCATCCTTAGCATTTACTGGCACTTCTATGGTGTAGGTTCTGTTAGATGGATTGATATAGTTACTCGATTGTCTAATCGTTGAGTTTATTTTTTTGCCTAATACAGGGAATTCAACCTCAACAACTTTGCCTTTAGTAACATCTGCAATATAGCGCTCTGGCACGTCTGCTTCTATGTACATATTGTCTAGGTTAACTAGTAACATTAATGGTACTCCTGGAGCGACAAGGTTTCCTTGCTCTGTAATTATATTATCTATAGAACCAGCAAATGGTGCTGTAACTTTGGTCTTTGCTAATTGCTGTGTCATTTGATTGACAGCTTCACTTTGAGATTCATAGTTGGTTTTAGCTTCTAAATATTGAATTTCACTACCGATGTTTTGATCCCAAAGACGTTTCTGACGATCGAATGTGGTTTTAGCTAAGTCTCTCTGAATTTTCATTTGTGCTATTTGCTGAGATAGTCCACCATCGTCTATTTTGGCTAAAAGTTGCCCTTTTCTCACGTAATCACCATCTTTTACATAGACTTGTGATAAAAGTCCACTAAATTCAGAGCTTATAGTGACCACATTCTTAGTGGTTACATTTCCTTGAAGCTCTATATAGTGATTAAACTCTTCTTCTTTTGTTGTGATACTTGTAATTAAAGGTAATTTACTGTTGTCATCCAACGCCGTGATTCTTTCATTTAGCAGAGCAATTTGAGCATTTAGTTCTTGCTGTTTAATATTTAATTCTTGCTTTTTGGCTTTAATAGAATCTAGATTTTGTGACTCTAAAATACGTTCTACTGTTGTATTTGACGTATCAATAGTTTTATCTTCTCCACAGGCAAATATGGCAAGTGCTATGATTATAAGACTAATATATTTCGTTTTCATAATTTATAATTCTGTCAATGGGTTGGTTATCTAATTATTTGGTGTGTTAAGTAATGTTTCTAATTCAGCTTTTTTTGTTATAACGTCTAACTTAGCTTGCAGATAATTCTGTTGTGCAGTGTATAGCTGGGTTTGTGCCTGGCGTAAATCAAAGCTGCTCGATATACCTTCAAAGAATTTGATTTGGTTTTTATTTTCGATACGTTCAGCCAGTTTAAGGTTTTCCTTTTTGTTGTTGTATTCTTCTATAGCATACTGATAGTTACTCTTAGCGGTTTCAATTTGAAGCTTAAGCTGTTGTTCCACATAGTTTAAGTCTTCTTCTGCTTTTTCTAAATTAACCTGTGCTCTTTGGGTTGATGCTGTTCTGCCGAGTGAACTAAAAATAGGAATGTTTAAATTAAGACCAACTAAAGAAAATCCTGACCAGTTTTGATCGCTCTGAAAAAACGAAAAGTCATTGCTGAAAGCAAGATAACCTCCGTTAATAAAACCACTTAATGATGGTAATGCTTTACTTTTTTCTAATTTTAGTAAGAGTTCTTTAGAAACTTTATCATTTTCAGCAATCTTATAATCTATGGTATTATCTACATTGATTTCATTTTGTAATAGTTCTAAGGTAATATTAGCTTCTGCCAGACTTTCTAATGTATCCTTAAATATAATCTTAGACGTTAAGTCTGTGCCAATAGCAATATTGAACATTTGGTACGCAATACCTTTCAATCTGGTAGCATTTTTTAATGCACTTTCTATACCAGATAAGGTGATTTCTAATTGTTCTACGCTTTCTTCTTCAGCTAAGCCATTTTCATAAATCTTACGCGTTTCATTAAGGTTTTTTTGAAGTACATCTTTGTTCTTTTTAAATAGTGCTTCACTTTCTTCAGCCAGCAAAACATTGCCGTATGCATTGATGACACTTTTTCTAACCTCTAAATCGGTTTTTTCTTTAGCATTTTTTGAAATTTCTAAAAATACTTTTGCGGATTGAAGGCCAACAAGATAAGAGCCATCAAAAATTAATTGACTTAATGTTGCTGTGGCATTAACATTTTGTTTGGTTCCAAAAATAACTTCGGCAAATTCGCCAGGTTCACCACCAAAGAATTCTGCTGGCACAACCGAAACTTGTTGTTTTAAAAAGTTTTGATAATCTATACTAGCATTAATTTGCGGTAAGCCGGTTGCCGTGGTTTCCCATTTTTGATTTTTAGCAGCCTCGATATCGCGCTCTGCATTTTTTGCCTGTCTGTTATTTTCTAAAGCGAAATCAATCGCTTCTTCTAAACTAAGACTCATGGTTGCTTCTTGGGAAAAACCAAAACTTAAACAAAGCAATAATATGACTGTTATATATTGTTTCATGAGATATTATGATTGGTGCGTTCTTATAAATTGATTTAATATTTCGAAGCCTTTTTCGGTAACAATGGCTCTAAGGTGATATTCGAGATAGCTTTCCATTAAGTATTCCATTTGATAATTTTCAGGAGGGAAGAACATATTATCCTTAATACCTGTCATACCTGTAAAATACATTCTGGAAATAAAGTCAACATCTATAGTATCTCTAAAAACACCAGTTTCCACTCCATGTTTTAAGCTATCTTCAACTGAGCTGTGCATTTTTTCAAATTGCTTAATTTTCAATTCATGGTAAATTTGCGGATAGTATTTTTTGAGTTGATACTGCGGAGAGGAATTTTCGTCCTTAAGATGATGCATTACATACATCTTTATAGAGTATAATTCTTCAATAGGATTAGGTGCGGTCTCACAAATACAATCAATTCCTTCGCAAATCGTATCAAATAAATGAAAGGTTA
>NZ_CBFHMI010000075.1:0-10605 GCF_965656915.1 Winogradskyella sp.
CGAGAACCCTTATCATGTCGACAGCGCGAGGCTCGAGCAACGAAACATCTCATAAACGTATGACGTTTTTATTTCTAGTGCACCGTCGAGTGATACGCATAGCATAAGCAAATTGTATCGAGAACCAAATCCTATTCCGGCAACGCCGGAACCCCAAGGCCTCAGTTTCTAATCGTAGTAAAACCAAAACCCGGCTTAGTGCTGGGCAGCAGAGCATGGCCTAACGCAGTGTTTGCCATGCGCACGATAAAGACGGGTTGACAGGTTTTTAAGATTTGAAACTGCAGCCTAGACCTTTTTGTTACTTTTTGCGGCGATGGCAAAAGTAAAGCAAAAAAACACAACAGCTCCAGTGCGCTGAGGTCGCGAAGTGCGTACCAAGAATCGAGTGACTCGTTAACCTTAATTAACATCTCGATACGATTCGCTATGGCGAATCACTCGATGTGACGACTCAAACATAATATAATCTTTCATGCTCATCTATACCTAACGTCGGTTCGAGTGATTTGCGAAGCATGAGCAAATTATATCCAGAACCCTTGTCATGTCGACAGCGCGAGGCACGAGCAACGAGACATCTCATAAACATAAATGTATGACGTTTTTATTTCTAGTGTGCCATCAGTTTGAGTGATTCGCATAGCATGAGTCAATTGTATCGAGAACAGAGTGACTTGTTACTTCTATTAAAACATTAGTTGTCATGCAGAACAAACGCAGTGCCGTGAAGCATCTTACAATTAAAAAGATTCTTCGGGCGTCCTGCGTCCTTCCTCTGAATGACAGTACACGTGCTATTTAAACGTCAGTTTGAGTGTTCCGACCATAAGTCAGAATGTATCGAGAACTCTTGTCATGTCGACAGCGCGAGGCACGAGCAACGAGACATCTCATAAACATAAGTATGACGTTTTTATTTCTAGTGTTCCGTTAGTTCGAGTGATTCGAATAGCATGAGCAAATTGTATCGAGCACAGAGTGACTTGTTACTTCTATTAAAACATCAGTTGTCATGTCTCAAAATATGGTTTTTGATATAAATTACGACTTTAAGTTGTCTCAATACGGCTAGTAAAGTTAGACCTTGCGGTTTGCAAATACATTACAGCACTACTTTGATATAGACAACCCTATATTTTCCGATTATTTTGAAAAAAAAAAAAAACAGGACGGTAAAAATTTGTGATATAACTAACATTTAAATTTTCATTTAAATGATTAACTGGTCTTTATGAGTTCGAGCTTATTGCCAAAGCACATAAGTTTTATGACAGCATATACCCTTGTCTATAATAAATCCATATGGATTTTTATGATATTAAGTTGTATCAAGGTATCTTTAAAGATTCAAATTTAATTCATTTACTGTGTCATCCGAAAATCAGAGTTAAAACAATACATCGCTTACAACACTATTTAAGAAAAAAGAACAAAACATGTCGGATCCATTATTATTAATATTAATGTCTTTTGTTATTATTGCGTTGAGCTTTTCAATAACTACTAGCTTAAGCCTCATTACTCTTAATTATAAAGATAAATTAAAACTAAAAGGCCACTACTATAAAACAAACAAAAAGTTGAGTGTGTTTAGACATATTAGCACTATTACTTTATACATAAGTAGTTTAGCTACTGTATACCTTTTAGATTACTTAGGCTTTATTAACGCTACCAATTATTTGTTGTTTTTGGGTTTTGCTTTGTTGTATATAGGCGTAGGAATTTTTGATTTTCAATTAAATTCGTATAGGTATGCCAGCGTTTTAACATTGACCCTGTTATCTTTTTTTGTGGTTTATGCTTATAAAGAACACTTTACTAATTATTATTGGGGTATAGCATTTTTAGATTGGTCTGTATATACAACTATTGTAGTATTTACCGCTGTTATTGTTGGGATAATACAATTACTTATTGTCATTGACAATTTGTACCCTAAGCGTCTGCCATTGTTTGCATTTGCTATAGTTTTACTGTTTTGTTGCTTCGATGTAGAACAGGCTCTGGGATCTTATTATTTAAATTTGTCTATCATAGCAACCCTATTGGGTAGTATCTATATTCAATTATTTATAACTAAAAAACTTGTTTTGAGCAGAAGCGCTCTTTACCTTCTAGGATTTTATTTTTAAATATATTTGTTTCACAGCATCACCTAAAGTACTTACGTATGAACATCATCTTATGCCTTATAGTTCATTAGATATGCAAGTTGCTACTAACATATTTAAGTATTGTGAAGCTACTTTATTTGATACAACAAGATCTACCTTATTTTTAAAGGATCTACGCTATGTATCTACTATAATTACAACTTAATTTATAACAATCTAATGTTTAACCCTGGCCTTTTAGAACTTATTTTTCTTATTTTAACAGTAGCTTTTTTAGGTGTTAATACAGCACTCTTTCTTATTTCATTAAGGTTAAAAAACATTTCCAATTACTTATTAAATATACTTTTTCTAATACAGCAATATGCTTTTGTTAGAATCCTATTCATTAACGCTGTTGGCAATTACTACAACTTTAATTTCTCTTTTGAAAGCTATGCTAATTCCGGTTTATTTTTTGCCGCACCAATACTACTTTATCTATACACACGCACCGTTATAAGTGATGAAAATAAATTTCGTAAAACAGACCTATACCACCTGTTGGTGTTTTTAACTATCCTTACCCTATTTTACCTCCCGCACCCCTCTATTTACAACACGTATCTTACGGATCATCCTAGTATTGTTTTTTGGAAGATGTACTTTAATGACAGATCACCTCTTTTCTTTCATATAACGCGTATTGTACTAAACCTTGGATATACAATAGCCACCTATATTATGTTAAGAACCTTTTTTAAGGAGAAATCGCAATCCATACAAATTAATAGCGTTAAAAAATGGCTCTATGCCATGGTAAATGCCAAAGTCTTTTTAATAATTTTAACTATAATATTTACCATAATATACAAAGGCTATGACTACAATATGAAAATTGGTATTGATTTAAGCAGAACTATTATTGCCCTATTATTTTTATCCTTAGCAACTTACCTCTTCCGCCACAGGCACATTATGTACAATATACCAGAGTATTTAAAACCTTCGCAAACGCAACATAACAGTAAGTCATCAAAAATAGATTTAGTTCAAATTTTTAAAACAGTACATAAAACAGCATCTGACCAAGAACTATACTTACATAAAGATTTTAATCTCATTTATTTATCTGCACAAACAGGGATTAGTCCCAAAAAGTTAACGCTCGCCATATCAGAACACGGTTTTTCTAATTTTTCGGCCTATGCCAATCATTTCAAAATTGAAAAAGCTAAGGCGCTCATGAATATTGGCTTTTTAGAGAGCTATAGTATTGAAGCTTTAGCAGAAAAAAGTGGCTTTAAAGCCTGTAACACCTTCTATAGAGTTTTTAAAGACACTACAGGTACAACACCTGCAAAGTATGCCAAACACCTTAAAAAGAATACAACTTAAAACTTGCCCAATACAGCGCGTTAACAGCAATCGCTAGAACAGTTCTAAAAACAACACTTAAATTAAAAAAGACCTTATAAGCTCTTTTAAATATAGTCGCAGCAACCGCTTACAATATTATATAGCATTGGCCTCATTTAGAATTATTTATGGTGCTATGAATAGCATAATATAATTTAACTTACCTAAGCATAACGTTTTAAAGTTGCGCTATGACCTATTACAATACTAAAATAAAGGACTATCACTATTTTTAAAACCCTTATCCATCAAAGGGTGTGCAGTAGCTAGACGCTTATATGGCAATATATAAGCGTTTGCATATAATTACATGTTAATCTTGCGACTTTATTTGACTATACCCTCTTTAGCCTTTTGGTTTAAGAGCCAGCTAGAGGTGATCATAATAGTATCTAAATCTATAGGCTTATTATAAAAACCTTTAATACAGTCATAGCCTATTACCATCTAATATTCTTATGGATTTAAGAAAGAGGTTACTATAAATATATTGAGAATATTTATACGTTCCGGGCGCTTGTTTGCAAGGGTATCTCTAAACTCAAAGCCAGTTAACTCTGGCATATTAATATCTTATATGAGGATTAGTGCTTTGGTAGTGTTAGTGTAAAGGTTGTACCCACATCTATCTGGGATTCAACCTCTATATTACCGTTTAATTTATCTATCATTTCTTTTACTATAAAAAGACCAAGACCCGTACCTTTTGAGTCTGAAGTCCCTCTGTAAAACATGTCGAACATTTTTTTAACACCTGTCTCAGACATACCTATACCATTATCACTAATCACAATACAATACTCGCTTTGATTTTCTGAAATCGTAAAATGCAGCTCGGGATCACTTGCTGTTTTCTTTTGGTATTTAACGGCATTGCTCAATAGGTTTTTTAGCACCGTTTCTAAACGCATCTTATCTACAGTAATAATTCCTATACCATTAAAATTAAAATTAAACGCTATAGCACTATTAACATACCTTAGATCGTCACAAATAGTTTGTACCATAACCGGCAGATTAATAGCACTAGGCTCCAGGTCTAATCTGGAGTTACGTGAGTAGTTTAAAATCTCTTTAATAGAATTGTCTAACCTGCTGGCACTACCTTGTATGAGCCCTATAAATTCTTTGTTTTGTGCACCAATATCTACATCTGTATTTAACTTTATTAAATCTATAAGACTAATAATGGAGAGTAGCGGTGTGCGCAAATCATGAGATACGCGGTATATTAAGGTATCTAACTCACTATTTGTTTTTTTTAAATTCTTTTCAACCTCAATACGTTCTTTTAAATCTATTGCACTTTTTAATTGTAAGGCCACTAAACTTGCAATACTATTTAGAATTTCTATATGTTTAGATGTAAAATAATTCCTATCCGGATGTTCTGCATCAATGATACCTATAATGGCATCGCCTAGTAGTATGGGTACAGTAATTTCAGACAATCTATTATTATCGTCTATTAAATAGTCTTTATCAAGTCTTGTATCATTGACAATTTCAGACTTTCTAGTATGCGCTACTCTTCCCACTACACCGTTATCAAAACTAAAAGTTAATTTATTGTCTTCATTAAGGTTTTTACCATATGCTGCAATTTGTTGCACCTGTCTTTTTTCTGCATCACACAAATAAACAACACAGTCATTTGTATTTAAAAATTTAGCAATTTGCTCGACTATTGCGCTAGCTATTTCATCAATATCAAGCTTTCCGAGAACTGCTAGCGCAGTATTATTTATCAAATCTACTATTAATGCATTGTCCTTTATCTCCGTAATATCTCTTAAGATACCTTGAGCAGCTACCGGTTTTTCTTTATCATAAATTACACTGGCGTTAATATGTACTGTTTTTATATCGTTTGTATTTGTAATTAAACGAACTTCAAAATTCTTAATAAAACCTTGCTTTAAAAATGGCCTAATTGAAGATTTTAAATAGTCAACATCATTATGATGCACCATTTTAATTAAGTTAACATCTGGATATTTTTCGGAAATATTAAGTAATGACATCGCAGATTTGTTCATCCTTAAAATATTACCATTTAAATCTGTAATGACGTAAGCATCTACTATGTTTTCAAATACGCCTTGCAACTCAGAATTTGTTCTCGTATAATCAGATTCTAAATTAGAATATAAACGCGCAAGTTTTTTATTAGATTCGTAAAGAAAATTTGACTTTTCTTCTAGAATAGACTCTGCTGCTTTCCTTGCTTGTTTCTCTCTTATTAAGGCTCTTTGAAATATGTCAATTTGCTTTTGACTCATGTAATTTGCTGAATGATAAATTTAACCTCTGTTCCATTTTCATTTAATGTCTCTAAAATTACTGATGCAGTGCTACCAAAATGCTCAAAAGTTTTATGCATTATTCCCTTTCCAAAATAATGCATAGCTCTACTTGATTTGTAAATCATAATTATGGACGTTTCTGTTTGTTCTAATATATTAAACGTCGGCAATTCTGCATCTGGATATAATTTTAAAACCTCTACATGAATATGGTTTTCAATAGATGCTAATAACGTTATTGGGTCTTTATAAGCTGATATAAAATCAGGATAACGTTTTAGAAGCACAGAAAAGAAGTGTTCACCATATAGTAATAGAAGTTTATCTATTGAAAGTTTTGTGTGCATACTTAAATGTTGCAATAGTTGCAACATTTCTGTAAAATCATAAACACCAACAGACGTATAAGCACCGTTTGATTTTAAATCGGATTTTTCAATAATTTCATCAACAACTTCCAAACCATATTTTTCTTCTACCAGATCTAAAAACTCTGTAAATATCATTCCTTTCATCTATCGTATTATTATTTTTATAGTATGTTTTAAATACTCAATCTCTCAAATTTTGATGTGTTTATCTTTACTATTAGGGCATTATAAGAAACGCCTTTGGACCTTAATAGCGCTTAAGGTATTCAATAGTTTGCTTTGATATTAAAACTGAGTTATCTTTATTTACCCAATGGTTTTTAGCAAGTTTTATTAAAGTATAAATGCGCTATTCACGGTCTTGTGGACATCTATTTATTTGACTTTACCCACTTTAGCCTTTTGGTTTAAGAGCCAGCTAGAGGTGGTCATAATATTATCTAAATCTATAGGCTTATTATGAAAACCTTTAATACAGTCATAGCCTTTTGCTGTCTGATAATCTTCTGGATTTAAGGAAGAGGTAACTATAAATATATTGAGCTTATCTATAAGTTCCGGACGCTTGTTTGTAAGGGTATCTATAAACTCAAAGCCATTTAACTCTGGCATATTAATATCTAATAAGAAAATATCTGGAATATGGTCTTCATCTACATCTATGAGGTACAAGATTGCTTTTAGAGGCGATGTAAATTCTTTAATCTCTTGATCTATACCAAATTTTTCAATTTTTTTTCTGTGAATAAAATTAAATGTGGCATCGTCGTCTAATAGAAAAAAAGACATTTTGTGTTTTGTAGTCATTTGTAAGAATTATTAAGGGTTAATTAGGATTATTAAGGGTTATGAGTGCTTTGGTAGTGTTAGTGTAAAGGTTGTACCCACATCTATCTGGGATTCAACCTCTATATTACCGTTTAATTTATCTATCATTTCTTTTACTATAAAAAGACCAAGACCCGTACCTTTTGAGTCTGAAGTCCCTCTGTAAAACATGTCGAACATTTTTTTAACACCTGTCTCAGACATACCTATACCATTATCACTAATCACAATACAATACTCGCTTTGATTTTCTGAAATCGTAAAATGTAGCTCGGGATCACTTGCTGTTTTCTTTTGGTATTTAACGGCATTGCTCAATAGGTTTTTTAGCACCGTTTCTAAACGCATCTTATCTACAGTAATAATTCCTATACCATTAAAATTAAAATTAAACGCTATAGCACTATTAACATACCTTAGATCGTCACAAATAGTTTGTACCATAACCGGCAGATTAATAGCACTAGGCTCCAGGTCTAATCTGGAGTTACGTGAGTAGTTTAAAATCTCTTTAATAGAATTGTCTAACCTGATGGCACTACCTTGTATGAGCCCTATAAATTCTTTGTTTTGTGCACCAATATCTACATCTGTATTTAACTTTATTAAGTCTATAAGACTAATAATGGAGAGCAGCGGTGTGCGCAAATCATGAGATACGCGGTATATTAAGGTATCTAACTCACTATTTGTTTTTTTTAAATCTCTATTGGTATTGTATAGGTTCTGTTCTATTAATTTCTGTTCTGTTACATCTAAGTGAATCCCAATAGACCCAACAACATTACCCTCGAGATCGTAATTGGGTGCACCGCTAATCATCCAAGTAAGCGCATCACCGTTTTTGTGTTTTAACTCCACTTCATAGACCGATGCCTTTTTGTATAGACGTGTTTGGTTTTGCGCTAACATTTTTTTCTTTTCTGCACCTTCTAAAAACAGGTCAGACGCAACTTTACCTAATATTTCTTTTTCATCATAGCCAGCCATATCACAGAACGTCTGATTAGCCAAAAGAATTTCTTCTTTGGTATTTACCTCTAGTAAACCCAAATTCATATTAGCAATGATACTTCTATACTTCTCTTTTTCAACCTCTAAATTCTGCCTTATTAACCTGTGCCTAAGAATGGTATGCATCTGCTCTGCAAAATTATCAAAAACCAAGAGCTCTTCATCATCTAATTTTTGATAGTTGGCCCCATGTTTTTTAGAAATAAATCCAAATAAATAGAATTTGTAGTTTTCAGAAGCACTTTCAAATTTGCGACACAAAACACTCTCAAAATCATCTAAACTCTCGTAGGTACTGAGTTGTTCAGGATCTAGGTAAATTGGTTCTCTAGCGCTATGATGTAACAATAGTTTACTTAAATGCGCATAAATGTCATCAGAATCTGTATCGCCACACAAGCCTTCGCAGTATGATGCTTTTCTGTTAGGGTTATGAAACACAACCAAAGCTCCCTCTACTCCAAAACAATCTATCAACGCCTCTGGTATGTAAGATTTAAACTCCTTAAGATGTTTACTCTCTACTGTTTTTTTAATATAATGATTGATGCGTTTATAAACTTCTAACTTTTTATCTATAGTATTATTTGCAGTAATAAGACTCTGTTGTATTTTGGTAAACTTTTGAGAACGGTCTATAACCTGCTCATGCTTTTTAAGCAGCGCTTTATATTTAACCTCGTAGTCTATATGGTCTTTTACTGGCTTCATTACCTACTATATGTTACACCTTTCTTGTGATGACATAAAGTGCTGTCGTATAATTATGGTAAGTATTTGCGCCACCTAAACGCGCAAATTCACCAAAACCGTACATACCTAGCCAAGGTGGACATTCTCCATTTTTAGAAAAAGGCATTTGCATTTTAGCCACTAACTCTTCTTTAAAGACTTTATTAAATAAAAACCGTCCCCTTGCCAAGCAATCGGCATGAAAAACCGATACAATTTCCTCATTACCTATTTTTTCTACTAAATCTGCTGCCATTCTATCCATTTCATTAAAAATAAGATCTTCGTCTCTAATGGTAAGTTTTAATACTGTATCTTTTGGGCATGCAGTAGCGTAGTACATATCTTCACCCTGGTGTTTTGTTACAACTCTAAGAATATGCTTATTACCATATTCTATTGCTAAATCTTCGCTTAACTCCTCTGCGAGAGCACCAATGGGTATGGTATCTCCATTAGTAGCATCTGGTTTTAGATCTAAATGCCTTAAATATTCGGTCCAAGCCGGTTTGTGATTAAGTTCTTTAATGATGTGGCCTTTAGATTTTGTGACCACCATAGGTTCTCCTGTAGCTACAAAGCCATGTGTAGCTTGCGTATGCACACTTAGCGTTGGATCGCAAAAACCAATAGCAAATGCACCATGCTCATAAACGTTGGTGTTAACCCCTTGGTAATTTACAATACCTTGCATATTATCTGATGAAGTTGCACCAAAAATGGTAACCTCAGTACCAAAAACCGCTTCAAAAGCAGCAATAACATCGGTATTATTGGTATCTATACCAGAGCCTAAAAAATAAATCATGTTAATACCGCTTTTTTGGCTTTGTAATGACTTTGCCATTGCTAAGGTTTTATCATAGGCATTATGACCAAAAAAATCATTGACCTCTGCAAGGGCATAGTCTTTACCCTTAACAGCCATTAGGCCCATATCTTTCATAGACTCACTAACACCTTCTTTACCAACTACACCACAGCAAGAGGCTACCACCACATCTGCGTGGGGAAATTGCGCTTTGCTTTCTTCTAAAATATCAGTATAATTATGACCTATAGAAGCATTATAAATTAGGAGGTCTGCCGATATAGACTTTTCATTAAGTGCACTATCTAAACATTCGCTAACGCAACGTTTAGTGTTAATAATGCGGGTAGAAGCTGAATAAAATTTTAACATAATACTTATTTTTATAATACAATAATACTATTTTTTCGTTAAAATGCAATTTTTTATCGATTAAACGCAATATTTTTTTAACTTTTTTAGAATTATTTAGTGCCTAACCAATGTCGAAAACAAGACATATGTTTAATAAAACCTGTTCTATTTATGATTAAAAATAAACCCTCAATGCGTAATAAACAACTTTTTGTTTAATGTTTTGTATGTTTTATTAAACATTTAACACTATACATATCAGTTCTACCTTTTACAATTTCATTTTTTTATGCACTATCCTAACCCAATATTGTACTACATTGATTATATCTTATCAAAGCCACGACCAAGAGCAAAGATGCTGACATCGCAGATGCATGTATACATTAACTTAAAATAGATGTTAATGAATATACAAGTTCAGAGTGACACATCAGAGGTGTTGATATATGAGAAGAATGATCACGTCAGCTCGAGTGGCTTTACGAAAGTAAAGTTGTATCGAGAGCCTGGTGATTTGCGAAGTATAAGCAAATTGTATCGAGAACCCTTGTCATGTCGACAGCGCGAGGCACGAGCAACGAGACATCTCATAAACGTATAACGTTATTATTTCTAATGTGCCGTCAGCTCGAGTGGCTTTACGACAGTAAAGTTGTATCGAGAGCCTG
>NZ_CBFHMI010000076.1:0-10269 GCF_965656915.1 Winogradskyella sp.
ATTAGAGCATATCATTGCTGCAAAAGCAATTGCATTTGGAGAAGCCTTAACTGATGATTTTATGCATTATATGTTACAGGTAAAACACAATGCAGATGCAATGGCTAAGGCATTTGTCGCTAAGGATTACCATTTAATTTCTGGTGGTACAGATAATCATATGATGCTTATTGATTTGAGAAATAAAAATATTACAGGTAAAGATGCTGAAAATGCTTTAGTAAAAGCAGATATTACCGTAAACAAAAATATGGTACCTTTTGATACAGAATCTCCATTTGTGACGTCTGGAATTAGAGTTGGAACACCAGCTATTACAACTAGAGGACTAAAAGAAAATGACATGGCTTATGTTGTAGATTTAATTGATGAAGTATTGATGAATCACAACAATGAAACGCTGTTAGAAGGTGTTGCTAAAAAAGTGAACGAGTTAATGGGAGGACGCCCTTTATTTAATGCATAAGCTGAGATTATAAATTGAGATGCTGAGGAAAAATTCAGCATGACAACAAAGCCTTTCAGTTTAGTTTGAAGGGCTTTTCTTTTTAATATATCCAGAATGATTGAGATGGATAGAATTAACCCAATTAGAAATAAATTATTGCACAGCTAACAGTTATTATCAATCCTCAAACGGAACACTCTCATAAGCTCCAATATCTGGTGCTGTAGAATTACGTGGTGTGGCTAGTAAATCACTACCTATTGGTACTAGCGATAATGCATTTCCATTAGCACCAGAATCTTCGCCAATACGCATTAAATTTTCAAAAGGGTCTATAAAATCAGGGTTTTCATTAAAAATGTTATTATCATACAGAGTCATATCATCAATGTCGTAATTACCAGTATTGAATAAATTTGGGTTAAGTCGTAAAAGGCAATTGGTAAATTTAAAACTGAAATCATCTCCTTGGTCTTCTAACAAAAATTCAGGATTATCATTGCCATAAATTATACAGTTGATAAAATTGGCTTCAGTGGTATTGGTAAACGTTATGTTATTATCATCTATCGCGAAATCATTAATCAGAAGCGCTGGGAATTGTCTAAAACTGCTATTCCAGTAATTGGCTATGGTACAATGTGTAAAATTATATTTTCCACCTAATGTACCGGCAAATGACGACTGACCTGAGTTGTTTATTACTACATTTTCAGCGCGTATTGAAGTAGCTCTTCCTAAGATACCAAAAGCACTGGAATTATAAATTTGTGAATTGGTAATCGTTAATTTATCGTTTGGTGCATCATCATTAAACTCTGACAATACTCCAATGGTTGCATTTTTTATAGTGGCATAATTAATCGTATTGTTTGCACTGCCATCAAATAACCAAATAGTTCCCCATTGCCCTGGTATATCAGTATATAACGTTTCTAGTCGGTCACCTTCTAGAATGACTTCCTTCTCTAATTCATCTAAATCATCACTTAATTCTCCATTGATTTGTAATGTGGCATTATTAGTGACAATAATTCCTGAATTGGCATGAAAGTGCACTCTTGTACCTGGTTCCATAACTAGTGTTTCACCTTCATCTACACCTGCATAGCCGTAAATAACGTAAGGTTTTTCGTTGGTAAAGGTGAGTTCATCATCTTCCAAAAAACGTCCTTGTAAGGTGGTATCGTCTGGTGTGCCATCTCCATCAACATCAAATGTAAGGGTTTCAATAATACCTGTGTCTTCATCTCTATTAGGGTAAATAAAAACAGCATCTTTAACCAAGGTGACTAAATCCACGTCTTGTTGGTCTGATCCGGAATCAAATAATATTTTATCAGTGTATAAAAACTGATTCTCTAAAGAGGGTAGTGTGGCAAAATCAATAGTTGTTTCTATAAAAATGAACAAACTATCATTGGCGAGTAATTCTACATTTTCAAAGAACTTACCTTCCTGTGCACCTTCAAGTCCTGTAGTGCCATCTACATTCATTCTGTAAAATGAATTGACTCCATTCTCTAATTGAATGATTGGTATAACAATATCGTCATCACTTCTGTTATAGACTTTGAGGTTGTAGGTGCTTGAGCCAATATTGCTAAAAACAGTATCTAAATAGACCGTATCTTTTGCAAATTCTAAATTTCCATTACTAGGTGAAAATACAAAATCATTACGACAAGAACTCCAGAAAATAAGAATTGCAAAGCAAGAGATAAAGTAGATAAATCGTTTGATCATAAAAATTCAAATTATAGGCTAAAAATATAACTTTTGAACTTATGATTTATTATGATTTGGAAGAATTATACTAATATATCTAGTCTTGGGTATCCTCCTCTGTGCCATATTCTTCTAGCAAGAATAAAAATAGTTGACTATTGAGCACTAATTTTTCTAAGAGTTCCATTTTCTTTTTTTCGGTCAAAAGTTCTGAACTCATTTGCTTCGCGACACAAAACTCAAAGAATAGGTATTTACGTGTTTCGGGAATCTTTAAGTCTTTAGTAATTAGATCGGTTGTAAAAAAAGAACTTTTTCTAAATAAAGAATCCATTTGTGTGTAGGTGATGGGTTGATAAATAGGTTTTTTGTTTTTCCGTTTAAATAGTTTTGCAATTTGCCCAATGAGATAGACAAAATCTACACCATAAGTCGCGTTAGGTGATTGGTACAACCCTGGATTTCGTTTAATGTCTTCTTTAATTAAATTCTGAAGTTCAATGTTATAGGTCTCTTCTTTAAAAACAGGTTGTTCTGGCTCTGATTGTATTTCAACTTCATCTAGTTCATTTACTATTTGTTCAAGTTCAAAAACGGCTATAGCTTTAAAGTGCGATGCATTAAGTATAACCACTTTTGGATGATGAAATAAAGATTCAAATAATAGAGTGTCTCTCACTTTTGCAACAATGCTAAAATTCCCTTCTGCGTCCGTCGCTGTTACTCTATTCTGGGTATCGTTAAGTACTTTTACACCTTTGATTGTAGTTTTTGAATCATATATTTTTCCGTTTAGTGTTTGGGCATTTAGCGATAAAAACGAAAGGTAAAAGGTGAGACATACTAGAAGAAAACGCATATTGATCTGATTGATGCTTTAAAGAAAAGTGTTTATAATGACAAGTATAGACTTATTAAAAAAACTTTAACCTAAATATATGTTAATCAAAAAGTGAAGCAACTTCGAGCGGTATTCTGGTTGGACGTTTAGATTCGGTACTCATAAAGCACCATTTCGTCTCTGATGTTACAATTAAACGGTTGTTAGATGTATTAGTGATTTCAACTTGCCTTATAGAACTCACTCCTTCAGATTTGGTGACAAATGTTTTTAGAACTAATTCATCGTTTAGAACCGCTTGATTTTTATAATCAATATGATGACTTACCAATACCCAAAAATAGTTGTCGGTAATGGCTTTTGTCGCATTTTTTAACCAATGTTCTTCGGCTATATCTTGTACCCACTGCACATACCTAACATTATTGACATGCTTAAGTTCATCTAAATCATCTGTGGTGACAACATGTGTTTTCTCAAAAACCTGCATACAAAATTTATTTCTTTGTTACAGTCACTTCAAAAAGTTTATCCCAGTTTTTTCCGGTAACAAATATGGTTTTACGCTCAGGGTGATACGCTATACCATTGAGTACATCTAATTCTGGGTGTTGTGTTACTAATTTTCTGAGTGGTTTAAAATCTATAACTCCTTCAACACCACCAGTTTTTGGATTTACGATGACAACTCCGTTGCGTTGATATATGTTCGCATATATTTTACCTTCAATCCACTCTAATTCATTGAGCTGTGGAATTTTCCCTTTTTCGGTGTAAACTTCGATATGGCTTTTCTCAGTTAGATTTTCTGTATTAATAAGCCATATTTTTTCGGTGCCGTCAGATTTATAAAGTGTTTTACCATCGTTACAAATCCCCCAGCCTTCTTTACTCTTACCATATTTAAAAGAGCTTAGTTTTTCAAAAGAATTGACATCATATATAAAGCCTGTATTAGCCTGCCATGTGAGTTGGTAAATTTTATCATCTAAAATAGTAAGGCCTTCTCCGAAGTAAGTATCATTTAAGTTGATATTTTTTAAGACTTCACCAGTTTCGAAATTGACTTTTCGTAACTTCGATTCACCACGTTGCCCAGTACTTTCGTATAAATCACCATTGTAAAACTCTAATCCTTGGGTATATGAAGACATATCGTGAGGATAGGTATTAATAATCTCATACGAGTAATACGAAGGAATAGAATTATTATAAACTTTTACTTTTTTAGAAATGGTATCAGAATTATCGTCATAATTGACTACAGCGGTAATTATTTTCTCACCAAGCGTAATATCATTTAATATAAACGTCTTTGAAATAGGAATATCATTTAGCGTATAATTGATACCAGAAATTTCGAGATGTTTAGGATTAGAAATTGATAATTGCAAAGTGTCGCCAAGCATCAAAGATTTTGAATTTGTATTTATTACAAATCCAGTTTGTTTTTTACTGTTTGTGTCGCCACAATTAATTAAAAAAATACTTAAACAAATGACAATGATGTATTTATAGAACTGCATAGAGCTAATGTGATTTTTGAGCAAGTTATTAAATAAAATTCAGTTTAAAAATCATTGTTTAAGTATTAAAAGATTGTATCTTTGCCGCCGGGCAAGTCCTACACAACCAGCTCCTGCTTAATCCTCCAGGACGGGAACGTAGCAAAGGTATGCGGTCGTAGCGGTGTGATGTAGGTAGCTTGCCTTTTTTTGTACCCTAAAGTCTCCTTCTAAATTTGTATTTTGCACCCATAAATTTTACAATTAATGTCTAAAGTAGTTTTAATAACTGGAGCGTCTTCTGGAATCGGTAAGTCGGTTGGTGAATATCTTTTTACTAAAGGATTTAAGGTTTATGGTACTAGCAGAAACCCGGCAAATTATCCAAATAGTAAATTTCCAATTGTAGCTGTAGATGTCACTAAATCGGAAACTATTACTACTTGTATTGATGAGGTCTTAAAAAGGACTTCTAAAATTGATGTATTAATCAATAATGCAGGTGTTGGAATTACCGGTCCGATGGAGGAAATTCCAGAATCTGAAATCAAGCGCAACTTTGATACTAATTTTTTTGGACCAATTAATGTAATAAAGGCTGTCTTACCACATATGCGTTCTAATAAATCTGGTTTGATTATTAATGTGACTTCCATTGCTGGTTACATGGGATTACCTTTTAGAGGTGTTTATAGTGCAAGCAAAGGAGCATTAGAATTAATTACAGAGTCCTTTAGAATGGAATTGAAAACTTTTAATATTCACATGTCTAATGTGGCGCCTGGAGATTTTGCAACTAATATCGCCGCAGGAAGATACCATGCTCCTGTTTTAAATGACTCACCTTACCATGAAAAGTATAACTTATCACTAAAAATGATGGATGAGCATGTAGATAGTGGTAATGACCCTCTACAAATGGCAAAAGCTATTCATAAAATTATAGAAACGAAGAATCCCAAAGTACATTATAAGGTAGGTGCATTTATGCAAAAGTTCTCCATAGTCTTAAAACGAATTCTTCCAGATAAGGTTTATGAAAAACTTTTGATGAACCATTACAAACTATAGATATTCTGGTACACTATTTGAGGTGTATATTTCAAATAAGCTATTATGAAAACCTCTAAATTTATATTCGTTTTTGTACTTGTAATTATCAGTTTTGGATGTGAAGATCCTTTAAATTGTATTATTCCAAAAGAACCAGAATTAAAAACCAATGGATTTCCTGTAGGTTCAACAACGTCTTATTATTATGCAGAAATAAAGGCGGAAATAAGAAATGAACCAAGAGATAACGACTACGATTACTATTTTGATGTATCTGAGTTGCCTTTAGGTATGGACTACTATGTCAATTACAGAACTTTAAGCATTGAAGGAAATCCTTTGGAAGCAGGCACATACAGAGTGATGGTTTATCTTGATGTTGATGGTCCTTTTAGAAATAATTTTAATGAAGAACCAGATATTCTTTGCGATTATAGTACCTCAAAAACATACACTATAATTATTGAATAGTAATTACTGAGCAGCTTTTTAAAGTTGTTAATATATTTTAATAATTTCCTTCATTACATGGCTATGATAAGTTGTAAATTCGTGCCAACTAAAAACACAACAATTTTTTATGAAATTTTTTATTGATACAGCCAATTTAGGTCAGATAAAAGAAGCTCAGGATATGGGTATTTTAGATGGTGTAACAACGAATCCGTCGTTAATGGCAAAAGAGGGAATTACTGGCACTGATAATATAATGAAACATTATGTAGACATCTGCAATATTGTAGATGGTGATGTTTCGGCTGAGGTCATTTCTACCGATTTTGACGGTATGGTAAGAGAAGGTGAGGCTTTAGCAGAATTGCACGATCAAATTGTAATCAAATTACCTATGATTAAAGATGGTGTAAAAGCTTGTAAGTATTTTTCTGACAGAGGTATAAAAACTAATGTAACATTAGTATTTTCTCCTGGCCAGGCTATATTAGCAGCCAAAGCAGGTGCAACCTATGTATCTCCGTTTATTGGACGTTTAGATGATATTTCTACAGATGGATTAAATCTCATTGCAGAAATAAGACATATCTATGACAATTATGCTTTCGAAACACAAATACTAGCTGCTTCTGTACGTCATACTATGCACGTTATAGACTGTGCAAAATTAGGCGCAGATGTTATGACAGGACCTTTAAGTTCTATAACAGGCTTATTAAAACACCCTCTTACAGATATTGGATTAGAAAAATTCTTAGCAGATTATAAGAAAGGAAATTAAGCTTTAATTATAACTTAAAAGAGATAAAGCATCTTATTGAACGATAAGGTGCTTTTTTTGTAATAATTCATCTAAAGTTTTATGAAAATCTGAACTAAAGATGTTAACGTTAGGGTGTAATATAGTGCTATTCTCATCTACAATAATTGCCTTATTAAGGTAGTTAACAGCTAAAGTTTTTCGAGCAACTTTAGAGTCTTTAAACTTAAATTCATTAACCGTAGGGAAATTATAATTGGCAATTATATTTTTCCAGAATTTATCATCATTATCATTAACATTTATTGAAATAAAGTCTAAATAAGGAAACTCAGATTCTAATTTCGTAACCATGTAATGACTGTTTCTATATTGAGATTTTGAATTAGACGACCAAAAGTAAATTATAGTTGGTTTTGTTATAATATTATTTAGATAATGCTCAGTGTCATTATAATTAACTACTGCAAGATTCGGAATAGGATTTCCTTGTCTTAACAGCTGTAAAGAAGACACTAGATCTTTCATGTATAACTTGTCTTCTTCGTTTGTACTTTTTGCTAAATAGTAATCTAATATTTCATTAGCTTCATCTTCAGTGTGATTGTGACTTATAAAATTTCTGGCTTTATATTTTAAAAGGTTGTTCTTAATAGTTTCGTCCGTTATGATACTATCAATAAGATCAAGTTTAGATTTGTTGTAATCCATTGAATGCCTGTTAAACTTGCTATGATATGGGTTATTATTATAGTAAGATTTAATAGCAAGGTTATCTACATGAGAAAATAGAAACCTGTTATATGAAAAAAAGTGACTCAAGTGATTAGCATTGTAATCTATGCTAGTTCTGTGTTTATAAAAGTCTTCTGGTAAATCTTTTATATGAATCATTTTATTATTACCAAAGTATGCAAAGGGGTATATCTCTTTATCCGCATAAGTATTATAGTTTATATTGGCCTCTATAATAGATCTAAAAAAGGACGATTCTTCTTCATTTTTCTCCAAAAATTTATAAAATTCGTTGAGCTGAGATTGTCGTCTTTCTTCTACAAATTGATCGAAAGCTTCCGGATCCATTTTAGAATACTCGACTAATTTGTCAGCCTCTTCTTCATTAGATAAATACGTTTTTATTAAATAATTATTTTTTTTTGACCCTTTACCAGTAAATACCAATGATTCATCAAAGTCATAAGTATTTAACCTAAACATCAAACTATCATTTGGTTCTAATAAAACGGTTTGATATTCACCTCCGTGCCTTATAATGTATAAACCAGATTGAAGATTAGTTATTTTATGCAGAAATCTATTATTAGCATCAAGGCTTAATGTGTCAAAAACTTTACCTTTTGCATTATGTAGTATAACGCTATTGTTTTTTGGATTTATAATTTCACCACCTATATAGGCGAAACTGGGATCAGAAACACTATTAAATTTACATCCAAAAGCGATTGATGCCAAAACAAGTGTTAGGGCTATATGTCTTGTAACTAAAGGGATTTTATTCATAATCTACGTAACAAAAATATACCTTGAAATGTATAAGTCTTGTTAATAACCCGTTAAAACTTACTATGATGGGTTTATATTTCCTCTAGTGACTATAATTTTCTACTTTTGCACTCCAAAAAAATGCCATAGTTAAAGCTATGGAAAATGCAAAAAAATAAATTATGTTATCAGTTTCTAATCTTTCGGTTCAATTTGGTAAACGCATATTATTTGATGAAGTAAATACCACTTTTAATAATGGTAACTGTTATGGAATCATAGGTGCCAATGGTGCAGGAAAATCTACTTTTTTAAAGATTTTGGCAGGTAAAATGGATCCTACTTCTGGAAGTGTGCATTTAGAGCCAGGAAAACGAATGTCTGTTTTAGAACAGAATCATAACAAGCACGATGAAGATACAGTGCTTGAAACGGTACTAAAAGGAAATAAACCTTTATACAATCTCAAAACTCAAATTGATGCCTTGTACGCCGATTATACCGACGAGAATGCGGAAAAGATTGGTGAGTTACAAGTACAGTTTGAAGAAATGAATGGTTGGAATGCAGACAGTGAGGCTGCTGCATTACTTTCTAATTTAGGAATAAAGGAAGATTTACATTACACACTAATGGGAGACCTTGATGGTAAGCAAAAAGTACGTGTGTTATTGGCACAGGCCTTATTTGGAAATCCAGATGTTTTAATTATGGATGAGCCTACAAATGATCTGGATTACGAAACAATTTCTTGGTTGGAGAACTTTTTAGCAAACTACGACAACTGTGTTATTGTTGTTTCTCACGATAGACATTTTTTAGATGCCGTTTGTACACATATTTCAGATATTGATTTTGGTAAGATCAATCATTATTCTGGTAACTATACATTCTGGTATGAGTCCTCTCAATTAGCAGCTAAACAGCGTGCTCAACAGAATAAAAAAGCAGAAGAAAAGAAGAAAGAATTAGAAGAATTTATACGTCGATTTTCTGCAAACGTTGCAAAATCTAAACAGGCAACCAGTAGAAAAAAGATGATCGATAAATTAAATATATCTGACATTAAACCATCTAGTAGACGTTATCCTGCCATTATTTTTGAGCGCGAACGAGAAGCTGGTGATCAAATCTTAAATGTAGAAGGTTTAACCGCAAGCTTAGATGGTGAAATATTATTTAAGGGTATAGATATTAACCTTAATAAAGGAGATAAGGTAGTAGTGTATTCTAAAGATTCAAGAGCGACAACAGCATTTTATCAAATTATTAATGGTAAGGAAAAAGCTGATTCGGGAAAATATGCTTGGGGAGTTACAACAACGCAGTCTTATTTACCATTAGACAATAGTGAGTATTTTGATAACAAATTAACTTTAGTAGATTGGTTGCGTCAATGGGCAACTACTGAAGAAGAACGTGAGGAAGTCTACATTAGAGGATTCCTGGGTAAAATGATTTTTAGTGGAGAAGAAGCCTTAAAAACTGCAGATGTCTTATCAGGAGGTGAAAAGGTAAGGTGTATGCTCAGTAGAATGATGATGATAAGAGCCAATGTATTGATGTTAGATGAACCAACAAATCACCTTGATTTAGAAAGTATTACAGCATTTAATAACTGTTTGAAGAATTTTAAAGGGACTATAATGCTGACTACGCACGATCATGAGTTTGCTCAAACCGTGGGTAATAGAATCATTGAATTAACTCCAAACGGAGTTATAGATCGTTACATGACATTTGATGAATATATGAACGACAAAAAGATTAGAGAACAGCGTGAAAAAATGTATGCTGTAACGGCTTAAATTTTCTTTAAAGAAAATTTTATGCTTCCATTTCAGCTTTTACACGATTTACTATAGTTATTGCCTTATCGAGTTCGTCATTATGAACATAGACTTCTTGGTAACCTTGGTTCATAGAACCATAACCAGCTAGTCGTTGTGATTCGCCTTCGTCTTTAATAATAGGAACA
>NZ_CBFHMI010000077.1:0-10070 GCF_965656915.1 Winogradskyella sp.
AACCGCTCGTATTTTGGCGATGAATTGTCTAATGTTATTATAAAGGCCACACCTGAAGGAAAAACGGTACGTCTTAAAGATGTTGCAATTATTAGAGATCGTTTTTCTGAAATACCAAACGCAACTTATTTTAATAGGGAATTATCTGTAGATATTACGGTTACCAGTACTAATAACGAAGATTTGGTCAGCTCTGCACAACAGGTAAAAGACTATATAGAAGAGTACAACCAAAAGTATAATAATGTTCAATTAAACGTGGTACGAGATTTATCTATCACTTTAGAACAACGTACACAGCTTTTACTAGAAAATGCTGCGGCAGGTATACTTTTGGTATTAATTTTTCTATCTCTATTTTTAAATACACGCCTAGCTTTTTGGGTGGCTTTTGGTCTACCAATTTCTTTTTTAGGTATGTTTATGTTTGCGGGCCAATTTGATGTAACGATTAATGTATTGTCACTTTTTGGAATGATTATCGTCATCGGTATTTTGGTAGATGATGGAATTGTTATTGCAGAAAACATATATCAACATTACGAACGTGGAAAAAGTCCAATCGATGCTGCGATCGATGGCGTTATGGAAGTTATCCCACCAGTGGTGTCAGCTATTATTACAACATTATTAGCATTTTCAACATTCTTATTTTTAGACAGTAGAATAGGTGAATTTTTTGGTGAGGTTTCAGTTATTGTTATTTTAACATTAACCGTTTCATTAGTTGAAGCTTTAATCATTTTACCGGCTCATTTAGCGCATTCAAAAGCACTACGTGCTAAAAAAGAAAACGATGGAGACTTAACAGGCGTAAAGAAGTTCTTTGGAAAAATGAGAGCTATAAATAAGTTTGGTGATCGCATTATGAGCTTTTTGAGAGACAGAATATACACCCCAACTTTAAGATTTGTATTAGAATTTAAACTTTTAGCTTTAGGAATATTTGTTGCACTATTAGTGTTTACGTTTGGTGCAGTTGGTGGTGGTATTATTAGCGTAACTTTATTTCCGCGCATTGCCAGTGACCAAGTTACTGTAACCTTAGATATGCCTAATGGGACTAATGAAAAAATTACAGATTCTATTATATCAATGATAGAAGATAAGGCGGAAATCTTAAATCAAGAATTTTCAGAAAAATATTTAGTAGATACAGACAAGTTATTATTTGAAAATACCATTAGAACTATAAGTAGTTCATCTAGTGCTACCTTAAGAATAAATATGTTGCCAGGTGAGGAACGACCAGACGTCATTAGCTCTATACTTGTCGCTAATCGATTGAGAGAAATCGTTGGTCCGGTTTTAGGTACGGAACGCTTAACTTTTGGTTCGGGTGGAAATTTTGGAGGTAGTCCAATATCAGTTTCCCTCTTAGGAAACAAAATAGACGAGTTGAAGGCTGCGAAAATAGAGTTAAAGAATATTATGGAAGCAGATCCTGCACTTAAGGATGTGGAGGATAATGATCCTGCTGGTATAAAGGAAATCAGGTTACAATTAAAGGAAAGTGCTTACCTATTGGGCTTAGATTTAAGAACAGTTATGAATCAGGTTCGTGCTGGTTTCTTCGGTGTGCAGGCGCAACGTTTTCAGCGCGGTCAAGACGAAATTAGGGTTTGGGTACGCTACGACAGAAGCAATAGAGGTTCTATAAATGACCTTGATGAAATGCGAATTATTACACCAACTGGATCTAGAGTAAACCTCAGAAATATTGCAGAGTATAGCATAGCTCGTGGGGATGTTGCTATTAATCATTTAGAAGGGCAAAGAGAAATTCAGATTTCAGCAGACATGAAAGATCCTAATGCCAGTAATACGGACATTATGGAAGATTTACGTTTAAATGTTATTCCAGAATTACAATCAAAATATCCCACTATTTCAGCATCTTTTGAAGGTCAGAACAGAGAAAAAGAAAAACTAAGTAGTTCGTTAAGTGCAGCCGGTTTAGTTATTATTTTATTAATATATGCCACAATTGCATTTACTTTTAGAAGTTATAGTCAGCCGTTGCTACTTTTACTACTAATTCCATTTAGCTTAACAGCTGTGGCTTGGGGACATTTATGGTTTGGTTTTCCACTTAATATTTTATCATTGCTCGGTATTATTGCCTTAATTGGTATTATGGTTAATGATGGATTGGTATTGATTGGTAAGTTCAATTCAAACCTAAAAGAAGGTTTGAAATTTGATGAAGCACTTTCAGAAGCGGGTAGATCTCGATTTAGAGCTATATTTTTAACGTCTTTAACAACAATTGCTGGTTTAGCGCCATTACTTTTAGAAAAAAGTAGACAAGCTCAGTTTTTAAAACCGATGGCACTATCTATTACTTTCGGTATTGCTTATGCAACCATCTTAACCTTATTGGTACTTCCATTATTCTTATCTATCAGTAATAATATTAAAGTTGGTGCTAAGTGGTTAGCAACTGGAAAAGACATTACTAAAGAAGAAGTAGAACGTGCTATTAAAGAGCAAGATGAAGATACAGAGTTAAATGACTTAAATGATGAGGACGAAACTAATAATTTGAGAGTAGAAGAAAATGAAAAAAAATAGTCGTTATAGAGTTTTACTCGGTTTAGTCATATGTTTATCATATAGTAGCTTTTCCCAACAAGTCGTGGAAACAAATGAAGCCATAGAGCTAGCATTGGAATATAATTATGGTATTCAAATTGCCAATAATAACCAAGAAATTGCAGAGAATAATAAAAGTGTATTGAACTCAGGCTATTTACCTACAGTAACTGGTAATGCTGGTGCAACCTATAATTTAGATAATACGGAAGCACAATTCTCTAACGGAGAATCTACAACTTTAAATGGAGCGGAAAGCTCAAGGTATAACGCAAGTATTAATTTAAATTATACACTTTTTGATGGGTTAGGTCGATATTATGATTATAAACGATTAAAAGAAGAATATAACCTAAGCGAACTACAAGCGAGAGAAAACATTGAAAATACAATTACACAATTACTTACCGTATATTATGATGTAGCGCGACGATCAGAAAATTTAAAATCGCTCAAAGAAACATTATATATTTCAAAAGATAGACTTGTACGTTCTGAATATCAATTTGAATACGGTCAGAATACAAAATTAGATGTGCTTAATGCGGAAGTAGATATTAATAACGACTCTATAAATATTATTAATGCCAGACAGAGTTTAATAAATTCCAAACGAGATTTAAATTTTGTTACGGGTAATAAAATCAGTCAACAGTTTGAAGTAGATACGACAGTGACTTTTCTTTTAAAATTGAATAAACAAGAGCTTTTAGGGCAACTGAAAGAAAATAACGTTACGTTAGTTCAGAATGAAAAAAATATAGCCATTAACGAATTTACGTTAAAGGCAAACAAGTCAGGTTACTTGCCTACCATTGGATTAATTGGTACGTATGGATGGAACGAAAATAATAATAATGCAGCATCTTTTGTTGCTGTCATAACAAATACAGGTTTGTCAGCTGGACTCAACTTAAGTTGGAATATATTTGATGGTGGTGGAACAATCACAAGAGTTAAAAATGCTCAAATAAATCTTGAAAATCAAAAATTACAAAAAGAGCAATTAGTACTCGATATAGAACGTAATTTTAATAATGCTTGGGATGATTATCAAAATAAAGTGAAAATATATCAAGTACAAGAAGAGAATATTAAAACAGCGAAAAATAATTTTTTGAGAACACAAGAAAAGTTTAAACTGGGACAAGTCACTTCTATTGAATTCAGGCAAGCACAACTCAATTTATTAACTGCAGAATTGAGTAGAAATCAGGCAAAATATGATGCAAAACTGGCAGAAGTATTCGTATTGCAAATTAGTGGCCAGTTGCTAAATGTAGAATTATAAAATTTATGATATGAAAGAATACTTCTTTCAATGTCCATACTGTTGGGAACAAATTTCAATGCTTATTGATATGTCTCAGAATCACCAAAGTTATATAGAAGATTGTGAAATTTGCTGTAATCCCATACAGCTAAGTGTTACTTCCGAAAATCATGAAATTAGCTCTTTTCAAGCAGAAAGCATAGAACAGTAGTGAAAGTTAAAATACTGATAATCAAAGATATAAAAAATAAACTTATGTAGTTCATCGAAAAATGTTGCAGTTTATAGTAATTGCTTCTATATTACTAAGTGTTAATGTGCCCCTCCACAGAAATCTGCTATTATGAAAACTATAAAACTAACACTGCTATGTTGCTTGCTTTCTGCATTTACATTTGCAAACGTTTCGGAAAGTCAAAAAGACGCCTTAGTGGCAATTTACAATGCAACTAATGGAGATTCATGGAATAATTCATGGAATTTAGATCAACCAGTTTCTGACTGGTATGGTTTAACTATAGAAGGTGAAAATGTTGTTGCTATTAATTTGAGCTTCAATAATCTTAAAGGGAATATTCCTGAAGAAATTTCTGCTTTAACAGCTTTAAAAGTATTAAACCTATCTTTCAATAAGATTGAAGGTAAATTACCAAGTAGTTTAACGACCCTCGTTAATTTAGAAGAATTAAAATTATTCTCTAATAAGTTTGGTGGAGCTATTCCTAAAGATATAGGAAACTTAACTAGCTTAAAGACTTTAGAATTATATAATAATAGTTTCTTTGGAGAGATACCCTCTTCAATTGGAAATTTAGAAAAACTTGAATATTTAATCTTAAGTAGCAACCTTTTAATGGGTAAACTACCAACTACAATTTCAAATTTAAAGAACTTAAAAGTACTAAGTCTATTTGATAATAGTTTATTAGGAACAATTCCTGCATCAATAAGTAAGTTAACAAAATTAGAAGAGTTAGTATTAGCAAATAATGCTTTCTACGGAAGCTTACCAGGCGAGTTAGCGCGGTTAACTAACCTAAAAACTTTATTATTAAGCAACAATGCATTTAAAGGAAACTTTGCGACACTAAAAGATGAATTACCAAATATCGTAGATTTCGATTTAGATGAAGCAAATATGAAAGGTGCATTAGCGACTTTAGACACTGAAGGCAATGAGGATTAATATTTTGCCATATTAAGATTTGATTAATAACGCTTAGTAAATTCTAAGCGTTATTTTTTTGTTTTAATTCTTGCTAAAATTAAAAAGCATCGTATATTTGCAGTCCAATAATTTTGTCGGCATTATGGACCGAAAGTTAAAAGCTAAGTAAAATAATGGAATTTAAATCGCGGGATAGAGCAGTAGGTAGCTCGTCGGGCTCATAACCCGAAGGTCACTGGTTCGAGTCCAGTTCCCGCTACTAAGTAAAGCTTCACAGAAATGTGGAGCTTTTTTTATGCCCTAAAATAAGTGGTTTTACCTGTTTCCTCAAATTACATACTTTCCAATAAATCATAATTACATTAAAAATTAGGTGCACTTTTAGGTGTACCATTTATATTTCTAGATGTACCACTTTAAAAAATATAAAACCATGAATAATAACAAATTAACTACACTCTTTCTTTTACACAAACACGAAGTAAACAAGAAAGGTAAATGTCCTGTAAGATGGAGCTAAGAATTTTATTTTTAGTCTTCCCGTCAACTGATTTATAGTATTCAACAAGATTTTCTAACATGTGAATATTTACATCGTGTAAATTTTGTACTTCTTTAAGTTTATTGGGAAGTTCAACATTGATTGCCGGTTATTTCGGTTTTCATGTTGTCAAACGGTTTCATCATACTGGCATTCAGTAGGCTTATTAATCCAGTATTAATCAGAGTAGAATGGTTTAAAAATGTACGTAACCATTTAAATCTCTAAATAAACACTAGAATTTGATTCATTAAAAAACCGCCTCATAAGGCGGTTTTTTAATGAAAATTATGTAATATCCTATTGCTTTATTATTTGTTTCACAAAGCTTTCCCCATTTTTAGTTTCTAGCTTTAGAAGATACATCCCTTCAGCTAATTTAGATAAATCAATGGAATTTTCGTAATTTCTTGATGTTTTTACTACTTTTCCTTGTAGCGTATAGATATAAATTTGATCTATGTCCAAACCTTTATTGTTAGTAATGTAAAGTTGGTTTTTAACTGGGTTAGGATATAGTTTAAACTCAGGCAGTATTTCATGATCTTGAGTACTTAGCGTAAATACTGGTGGATTGTTATATACTTTAAGATTACTATAACAAGCTTCGACAGAATAAACTCCTCCTGGATTATCGCCTAAAAAAATAGAATTATCTAAATTTGCAGCTGCTCCTTGTAATGGATTAGGTAAGTTAGCCTCAATTTCAATACTATTATTAACCACTAATTTAGCATTGCCATTAATATACTGAATTTTTATATCATAATCTGTACCAGCAATAAAAGTATTAGTAGAAGAACTTGAGGTTGAACCATTGTGATAATAAATGTAAAGAAAACCCTGACTGTCTATTCCTAAACCAAAATCTCTATAAGACTGATCAAAAGTTAAAATATTATGTTTATTAGTTCCTGTTGGTAAAGTAGTGATATTAACCGTTACATCAAATTGAAATGAACTTCTGTTTAACGTAACGAGACTTGGTGTTTTTATTCCAGTATTCCAATTACCTAGATTATCAGAACAAGAACTTACAGTATTTGTGGTTGCATTAGCACCAATTGAAATATCTGCATAATTGCCAGTAGCGTCATTTAATGAATTTTGACCTAAACCATAGTCTGCAATAAGAGTTTGGCTAGTTGCTATTGTCGTACAAAAAGTAAATGCTACAAAAAATAGCATATAGAAATTTATACTTAGTGAGATGGTTGTTGATTTTGAAATGTTAAATAGTAATTTTTGTTTCATAAAAAAAAGGTTTAAAATAGTTAGTTTGAGGTTAAAGGTTAGTGATTTGTCCACAATGTTAATTTTGTTACGCAATAAATTTAATTTACCTGCAAACTTAAAGAAATAACCATAATAGAGTTCATCTCTAGCATGGATAAACTATAGACTCATGAATTTTATATATAGACAAACTATAGACAACGCATATGCTTTATTACATAATGCACACAATTAATGGAGTGCTAAATAATTGTGCTATTTTATATTACAATGCTTCTATAAATGATGTGAAGTCAATGTCTTTTTGAAGTTTCATTTTTTTCTTAAGTCTATACTTTTTAGTAATAACAGTCTCGTGAGTAATATTTAAAATATCAGCGATAGCTTTATTATCAAAACGCATTTTAATTAAGGAACAGAAATCTATCTGTACATTACTTATTTGTGGATATAGTTCTTTAAGTTTAAAAATGAAATGAGGGTTTAACTGTTTAAATTTCTGTTGAATCTTATCTAAATATTTGTCATTTGGTGAGAGTTCTGAGAATTTTTCCGTAATTATTTGTTGTGTGTTTTCATCAAATTTATGAGTGAACTCAATAAACTTATTAACTGTTTTAGTATGCTCTATATTAAGTGCCATCATTTCAGCTTTTTTCTTTTCTATTTCACGCTGACGAAACTCATTTAACTCTTTTTCGATTTTTAATTTAGACTTAAGGATTTGTTCCTCGTTGGCTAAATTGGCCATTTCTATGGCGCGAATTTTATGCTTTTGACGATAATAATTTACCAAGAAAAGTAAACCAAGTGATACTAATAATAAAGAGACCAATAAGCTAAAACTTGTTTTCTTTTCATTTTCAATTTTCTTAGCTAAAATAATATTATCTTTTTCTTTGAGCTGTTTTTCATATTCTAAGGATAACTGCTTTTTTATAGTAAAGTTGGTTATTTGATGCAATGAATCTTGTAAAACCGTTAGTTGCTTAAAAGCTGCAATTTCACCATTCATAGTACCGTTGTTTGGAGGCATAAGAGTTGTGACCTGTTTATAAAATTCAATTTGGTCCATTAGACCAAAGCGTTTAGAGTTTTGAATTTCAGATAATTTTAGAATTTGTTGTACTAGTATTCGCGCATCCTCTAGCTTACCTGTTAAGGCTAAAGTGTTTATGTATTTCGCAGCTATACTATACAAGCGCTCATTGTTATGCACAAGAGCTGCTTTGATAATGCCATCATACAGTTGGCTAGCTGCACTATACTCCTTTTGTTTTACTAATAGTTCTGCTTTTAACTCATCTGCGTAACTCAAAAAATTAGTATTACCAAAGGTCTTAAGTCCTGATTTAGCGTATTGAATTAAACTATCAGCTTGGCTCTCATTACCTAAAGCAATATGGCATTTGCTGAGATTAAGATGCGCTAAATAATATGTGGATAAACGATTTTTTTCTTTTAATTGTGGTATGAGTTGTTCAAAACTATTTTTAGCAATACGATAGTTGCCAGACTCCATGTAGAGGTTTGCCAGATTATGTTTTTCAATTAACAATTCTTCAATAAAGTCATTGGTTTTTTCAAAATATGCAATAGCTTCTTTTTGAAAACCAATAGCTAATGTATAATTTTGTAATCTGGTGTAGCAGGTAGATCGTTGTCCAGCCAATAAGCCTAAAGCGACAAAGTTAGATTGGGCTTTGGCTATACTATCTCCTAAATCAATAGCTTTAAAGGCCTCTTCAAATAGATTCTGACGTTTATAAATGACAGCAATATTACTGAGCATTTCTGGATACCTGTCTTGTGACATTTTAAGATGGGCCAGACTTTGTTTAAAATAATATAGTGCAGCGTCTAAATCATTTTGAGTAGCATTAAGAATGGCTTTGTTTTTAAAATTATTAGCCTTTAAAGAGTCTGGCCATTTTTGGTGTACAGAAATTAGACTGTCAATAATATCACGGGCATGTTTTGGCTCAGAGAATATAAGCTTATAAGTTGCGCTTTGGTAATCGTATATTTTTTTTGGATTGAATTGTTGAGCAAATATGTTTGGGGCACACAAGCCTAGATATATCATTATTAAACATTTCTTAATGCCCATCTCAAAAATAATTTTTGTTAAAATTAGATAAAAAATTAATATTAATAGAGTTAAATTTTATAAGCAAACAAAAGCAGATGGCCTAGAGTCTATATCAATGTTCGCAAACTAGGGAACAAAATTATATTAATATGTTTAAGTTGTAATCCTGAAACTTCACAAGTTGTTTTCAAGGTTTTTATCAAATAAAGTATCTGTTTCTAGAGTATATTTGAGTAGTATATTGTAAACTGCTAAAGTGAATTTGTTTTATTACATGTAATAAGAAATTATGTGTGTTATTTAAACAAGGAATCACTTGACCTTCTACCATTAAACAGGACAGATAAAAACTAGAATAATCTGAGTAAATAATTATTAACTATAAAACAGATTATTTACTTATGAAACAATTAAAATTTACCGAGTCACAGATAGTTTTTGCTTTTAAGTAACCTGAAACAGGTAATTTAATGATGATGCTTCATCTACTTTACACGAGTGCTGGAGTATGGTTTTTGTGTTAGACCAACTATTCGGTTGTACTAGATTTATGGGTTTAACTATAGTGGATATATATAGTATAAAATGCCTTCCAAAACGTATAAAAGTGGACAATGGGAATGAATTTATAACCACGGGTCTTTATAAGAGGATCTATGAGAACAATTTAGAACTTGACTTTTCTAGATCATGAAATCCATCCGAGAGAACAAGTGGATATGAAGTTGGTGAGCATGTTGTCAATGTAATCTTTTAAAAAACTTCTCCAAACGCCTTTGGATAGGATAGGTAATCAAGTTTTTGTTAAATACTCATGTGACTGAAGAATCAGTGGAGCAACCAGGACACCCTTTAAGGTGTTGTAAGCTAAAATCCTAGCTTGCCCCAGCCCAGCTCTTTACAAGGGAATTATTTAATATGTTTTATAGATAATATTAGAAATTAAGATTAACCTATTAACAATTCTAATTTAGTGAAAACACAAAATATTAATTAACTAAAAATCAAAGACATATAAGTATTTACGTTAAAATAGTATTGGTTTAAAGCTGCAACTTCGGTTAATTAGGGCTATTGCTTTTATACCTTGTGCCTGTTGCACAACTTTGTTTATAAAGTTACTACCATGGTTATGAATCTGCAATAAAAATCATTAACTTACTGA
>NZ_CBFHMI010000078.1:0-9862 GCF_965656915.1 Winogradskyella sp.
TGCACTTGGGGTAATTGTAATTTGCTGTGCCTGGCAGCTCATAGAAAATAATAGGCCACAAATTAAAGTTGTGAAATAATGTTTCATTTGCAAAAAAAACTTCTGGTATAACTAATAGATATTTGAGTCCTGCTCAAAATTACATTTAAATTTTAGTTTTAATATAAAAATCATATGAGTTGCTCATATTTCCTTTTAATGGCATCTTTCGAGGTATTTTAGTGCAATTGAGATGTTATGAGCACAAGTTGAGCAAGCACAGATGAAATAGTTGGCTTTTTCTCTACACAAAGGGAGCTTGTGAAATAGTCCGAGATCAAAGACGGTTGTTATAAAATGTTGAGATTGATCTGGGTTGAAAGTACAGATTATAGTCTAAAGACCATTTGTAAAACATATTGAAAGTGGTTATTAGCATAGTTATCGCCTTTGTCGCTGTGATTTAAAGCAAATTTACTAATAACTGCACCTTTAAGGCCAATAGATTTATTTGTTGTAAGCCATAACTTAAAGCCTCCGCCAAAATTTCCAGATATGTTGCCGTTATCTAAATGAAAATACCCTAAACCAGCTCTGGCATAAAAGTCTAGCCATTCGGTATTCGGAAAAATGTATTCCCCAAAATCGTAATTAATAGAAGTATCTAGAGCATAATAGGTAAGACTATTAGTTGTTGTGCCAGCAGCATCGATAGCTGCTCCTTCTTTATACCCATTAAGACTTGCCATTATTTCAATAGAAAATAAGCGCGACCATTGCGTTTCTGCAGAAATAGATATAGGATTTCTAAATGCCCAATCCTCCATATTTTCTACAGGAGATTTGGTACCTTGAGAATTTACAGCATTAACCCCTATACTCAATAACCATTCCCCATCTTTAATAGAGCGATTAGATTGTGCACAAATTACACTTGTCGTTACTAAAAGTAGCAGGAGTATCGTATAGCTTTTCATAATACAATTTATAATTAGGTTTATATGCTGTAAAAGTACTAATTTTGTTATATATAAATTGTGTAAATCTTATTTATCATATGGCTTTTAATAGAAAGAAACTAGGTTCTAAGGGGTTGTTTATCATGCTGCTTCTGTTTTTTATAACATTTCAAAGCGCCAAAAGCCAAGAGAATTCAGCGCTCTCATTCTCTGCAGGTATCAATATAATTGATAATAGTAATGGAATAGATGCGCCGTGGGATGCAGAACGATTAGAGTTTAAAAAGCCTGTTTTCGCTGAAATAGAATACAGATCTAATAACTGGTCTATTTCATTAATGGCTACGAGTAATCAATTTAAATTGCAACGATTAAATGAGGCGGGTGATGGTTTTGTAAATAACTATTATGACTTTTTTGCTTTAGATATCACCAATAAATTTTACTTAGATCAATATATTTTAGATAATGAGGCCATTGATCTGTATGCAGGTGTTGGTCTAGGAGCGCACAAAGTCGCAGAAGGTAAAGCCATAACTGCTAATTTGAGTTTAGGCGCTAACTATTGGGTAACTGATCAATTTGGTATCGTTTTCCAAGCATTTGCTAAAAAAGGTTTTGATGACGAGGTCTTGTACGTTGGTAATTATTACCAGTATAACTTGGGATTAAGTTACCGCTTAAAATCTAAAACAAAAGACAAACCAGAAGAAGAGCCAGTTGAAGATAAGCCTTTAGATGCTGCGAAAGAAAAAGAAGTACTAAATGTACCAACAATAGTAAACGGGGTTGTTGTAGAAAAAGGAGAGCTAGAAGACGCTGTTAAACAAGACCAATCCGAAAAAGAACAAGACGTAGTCAAAGAAAAAGCACCAGTAGATGTGTTAGCTGAGCAATTAGAAGCTATAGGCCCTGTATACTTTGATCGTAATTCATCATACTATGATGGTGTTGGAAGAGCAAAACTTAGCGATATCTATAATTTATTAAAATCTAACCCTTCGCTAAACATAAGAATTGATAGTTATACCGATTCAAAAGGTACTGAAGCGTATAACGAGTTTTTATCAGATAGACGTTTAAACCGTGTCAGACAGTATCTAATTGGTTTAGGCATTAACCCATCTCGTTTACAAGGTGTTTCAAATGGTGTTGATACTAATAGCCCATGTATAGTACAAAATAGATCGTGCACCGAGCAAGAGTACGCGCAACAGCGTAGAGTAGAGTTTACGGTAAAAAGCCAGTAAGATAGCGTTTATACCATTTTTAGAGTTACCTCCAGGTCCAGGTGCATGCCGCAGTAGGTTGTGACGAGTCATAACATCGAGTGATTTTGCCAAAGCAGAATTGTATCTAGTCGTTATATCGAGTGGTGCGCGATAGCCCATTGTATCGAGATATCTATACAACTTTACTGCATAAAGCCACCCGACAATGGTCTATTTTTAAAAGACGCTGACCTCGTAATTAAAAGGTGCTGAACTTCTTTTCGGAAGTTGCTGAACTTTTGCTTGGAAGTTGCTGAACTTTTGATTGGAAGTTGCTGTACTTTTTTGTGTACTTACTAAAATAGATGTACTTGCGCCCTGCGCTTTGTCTTAAGCCGCAGATAGTCAGCACTTCGCGGTCGGCGTAGTCAAACAGAAGGTTCGGCGTAGCCAATGACAGTAGTGATTTGAATGTACTTGTCATGCAGAACAAACGCAGTGAATTGAAGCATCTTTTTATTAAAATGATTTGCTTCGCTTACGCTTTGAATCCCAAGGATTGACACAGTCAAACCGAAGATTCGGCGTAGTCAATGACATTAGAGATGATATTCCTCGATACAATTTGGCTAGTACCAAATCACTCAAACTGACGTTTTTTTTGTTAAGAAAAAATAAGCATAAATTCACTTCGTCACATCGAGTGAGTTTTAAGACGTGATAGCGCTTAAAAATAGTATCGAGATGTAATCAGTGTTTTTAAGTCACTTTGTTCTCGATACACGCATCGTCACCTCAGCGCACTTGGCTCTCGATACAACTTTACTATCGTAAAGCCACTCGAGCTGACGTTTAAAGCAGAAGTAATAAGTCACTCTGTTCTTTTTACAACTTTACTGCGTAACGCCACTCGAACTGACGCGGTTTTTTCGTTCTTTTAATGCCCTAGTGCTTGTCATGTAGAACGAATGCAGTGAAGTGAAGCATCTTTTTATTGAAATGAGATTCTTCGCTTACGCTCTGAATGACAGTGGTGATGTGAAGCATCTAACTATTGACATAAGATTGATAGCGGATACTCTAAAATAAAAAAATAGTCAGCACTTTGTAAGCCACATAGCTCATAACAATTGATTTGAATAATATTTATCAGATATTGAGCTTTTATTTAAAAAACTTGGCTTTAAGCAATTGTATAAGGCGTTTACGATCTTGCCAGGCTTCTGCTCTATAATTGGTATTAGTTATAAATAAAGATGTTTTTTTTATTATATCGGTATAAAACCTAATACCCTTTTTAGCTTTAGCCATTTTACTCATGCTAAAATTGTGGATAGCTCTTGCGTGTTTGTTTTCGTGACTTTGTTTAAAAAAATAAAATCTTATTTTAATAGCACTCTTAAGTTGTAATACCCTTATATCTTCAAAAAAATATGCAGTTTTAGCAATAAATAAAGCATGATATTTACTAGTTTTTCCGAAATCATTTAACTCATGTAAGGCTAATCTTTGTGTGCTGCATATAAAATCGAAGGCATTTCTAAAACCTAATCTGTTTTGATTAAAACCGTAATCATTGATCTCAAAATTAAGAATTATGTGAGATAATATGTGTCGTTCTGATGGTATATAGAAGCCATTAAGACGTCTTTTATTTGCTAATAAATTGGGTGTAGATAAATAAAATTCAGAATATTTGTGTAGTACATGCCTATGAAGTTCTACCGCTGCAATGCCTTCTTTTTTTGGAATTAATAATGGGTCGTTATGAGGTTTAGAATATTTAAGCCCAAAAGTAATAGCATTAGATTGATAACCTAAAGTTTCTATAAGTTCTGCTGCTTTTCTTAATTGCGTGTTTTCAATTAGTATATCGATATCCATTACCATCCGCTCACCAAAATCGTTATAGTAACCCGCAACTAAAAAGGCAGCGCCTTTTAAAAACACATGGTTAATAGTGTTGGCATTAAGTAGCTGGCTTAGCGCTTCTATTTGTTTAAAAATAGTCGTATTTCTGTTTCTGTTTATGGCGGTTAAATCGTGTAGATAGGTTACAAGATCCCTGGGCAGTATATGTAATAATTGTTTTTGCTGTAAACGGCAATAGATAGTGGTGAGTACCAGATGCGAGCTGCCTATTTTAACTAAGTCTACCCAATCCTCGTCTGTAAACTGCTGTAATTGCGTTTTTAGCACTGTTGTGTCAGGGCTAAAGCTTAATATCTGCGCAATGCATTGCAATGTGTTGTGAGGTGTCGAGGCCATAATAAATCAGGGAATAAATATAGCTATAAAAGCCTTGGCAGTGTAATTATTTCTTAAACAAGCTGCCAACAGCGGCAATAGCCTCTGTGTTGTTATGATACCTTAACTCATAAAATGAAACATTACCCAACCAGTCCAAAAAAGATTGGGCATGGGCTTCATTATGGGCCAACCACGACTCCGTAATGAGTTCTTGGAGGATGGTTTGTTCTGCACCTTCGGTTAATGTGGTGGGTATAGGGTCTTGGCTATAGCGCACCAATACTAAGTTGTTGCAAGGGTAGTCTAATTTCTCCGGGTGTATTAAAGGTAAAGGTGGTATATAGGTCACCTGGCCTTTCGTGCCATTGATGTATTGTTGAGGTAAGTCTTCAAAATTATCTACCAAAGGTGCTATGGTTGCAAAGGCTTTTTCTTTAATTGATAGGGCTGCTGGTAATACGGCGATATGGTTATTGGCGGCTAACATCGCACTCATATCGTCTGCCACCAGATCATACCCTGCATACATTAATAAGGTGGCCAGGGTGCTTTTACCACTGCCCGAGTTGCCCACCAACATCACCGCTTGTTCCCCGTTGCCAATGGTGGTGGCATGAAAGGTGCCTATCCAGTCTGGCTCTGTTTTTTGGTGAATAGAGTTTAAAACCTCAAACGAAAATTTACCTTGAAACAAATGTGGTTGGTTTTTTTGCCAGATCCATGTTTGGTTTAAGTTGTTTTGCAGTGCATAACTACTGTTGTCTTCTTGGGTGATAATGCTGTGGCGTCCTTTTACCTCTTTGGTATTAACTTTAGTTTTTAGATGAAAAAACTTAGAAGCTATTAAAGCCAATGAAGTTTGAGTGTTATAATGTACCATTATGCAATATTGCTGATAATTTAAAACACAAGACTTCATTCCTGAAATTCTTATTTCTTTGTCACTTAAATTGATATCTGTTTGGGACGCAGGCATACAAAGCACCTGTAGGCTGTTGTAGATTTGATTTGCAAGATCTGGATTCCCAAAATGAGCAGTATCTTTAAGATAGGTTGCTTCCGTTTGAGATGATTGAAATTTTTTAAAGTATTTGTAATTTGATTTATCAAATACAATATAAGTATTAGAATCCTTTAACCAGATAATATAGTGATTAGACAGAGCTAATAGTTTTGTTTGCGATAATTTCAAAGTACTAATTTAAAAAAGTAGCATCCTCATGGTTGTTAGATCTCAACACCTGGATCTGTTGCAGCTTGAGACTTCATTGGGTTAAGAACTATAAAAGTGCCTACAGCCGTAATAGCGGCGTATTTCCCCATTTTTTTCAAGGCTTCTTTCCGGGTAATTTGGTCTTTTTTTGATGTATTCATTTATACTCCTTTTTAAAATACAAAGGTAAAAAAATATTTTTCATTGTAGGTGATTGTTAAGATAGAATTATTTGTAATAGTAGGTAGGGTACTTAAATGAGTTATTGTTATACTAAAAAAGTGCTTAACCTAAGTTAAGCACTTTTTTAATTTGAGCTATATCTAGATATTAGTTAAGAATAACTTGTCGCGATACTTGTTGTGTTTTGTTATTTACACGCACTACATAGGCGGCAGTTGCTAAATGACTGGCGTCTATACGGTTTTGTGTTTTGTAGCTATCTAGTGTTTGTGTCATTACTTTACGACCATTGATGTCATAGATCTCTAGCACAGTATTCGTATGTAATTGTCCATTGATAACAATAGTTTTTGTACCCGTAATAGACGTTATTTTTAAAGTGTTTAAATCAAAGTCTGTATTAGATAAGGTCTCACTATTATCTTGGAAGTGTATGTAAAAACGTCCTGTATCAGTCATATTATTACTTGCTGTAAAGGTATAATCTACGTCAGTAAGGATAGTCCATACATTTTCTGTACGATCCTCAAGATACACCACCGTGTCTTCTGGCAAGAATACATCTGCCAAGCTGATGGTAGCTGTCATACCTGCGGTTAAATTGACTCCTAAAGGAATTACATGTGTTGGTAAGTTATTGTGATTTAGCGTTTGTATCGCCATATCTTTATTGTTACTGTTTTCTACTAAATGCGTATAGATGCCAAAGTTGTTACCTGCTTGACCACCATATACCTCGGTATCATAACCTACATCCAATCCATTTGTACCATGGGTATTAAAGTATACTTCTGTAGCCATGGTGAACTGGTTTGGAGATGATAGGTGCAGCACCACATAATCGTTGATAGCCGGCGTTGCAGAACGACCCGAAAAGTCAGTATCTATCATAGCAGGATTTGCAATGGTTACCCATTCTTTTTTAAAGGTTACCGTTGTAGCACCATTTATTCTTGTAGTAAACCCTTGCCCTGGGCGTAATAGTTTAGCATTACTTTTATTCCATACCTTATATCTTTGCGCTACAGTATTACCACCGGTACCTGTCCAGGAATAAATACCGGCATTAGAACCGCCCAAAAATGCATTTGGATTGTTTTCTAAAAACTGAGTGATGTCCAAGTAACCTGCATAAGGATTACCTAGTATTTCCCAAGAGCTAGCCCCTGTGCCATTAACCGCAATAGTTACTTCATCGCTGTTCTGGATGTCTCCTGTAAACTTTAGGTGAGGGACTGTATTACCTTGGGTAGGTTCCATGCCTACTAGATAGCCTTTACCAGGTACCATTGTATGTGGATTTGCACTGTTATGATCAAATACACCATATCCATTTGTACTTGCTAGCCATTGAGCAAATATGTAATACGCACCGTTGCCTCCCATTGCGAGTGCAGTACCATTATTTAAAAAATCAGTATCAAATGTTTCTCCAATTACTGGTGATGAAACGTAGCTTCTTAATAAATTATTAGAGTTTCCTATAAGGTCTAGACGTGCAGCACGCAGATAATTAATTTCGCCAGATGCTTCGCCACCTATAACAAGACTTGCAAATTCATCTTTATTATTACCTTGACCACCAGGAGTACTTGGGCTGTTTCCATTAGCAAGCTCCGACAACATATTTACATTATCGCTGCCTTTGTTTATAAAATCTTCAACGGTTGTAAGCGATCCTGTTTTATCTATAGTTAAAAAAGCGCCTGGATTAATAACTACAGTTTTAAATTTACGGTCATCACTAATTTTTAAATGCTTAGTAGATTCTATCATTACAACATCATTTTCTCCAGGTACTTCTCCTTGAGTCCATTTTGTTGTTTCTGTAACTTCATCATTTTCGTCTCCTGTCCATGTGTTGATGGCGTCTGCTTGTACTTTTACGTTGTCTAGACCTAACCTCTCTACACTGTTTGTATCAGTAACTTGGTGTGTGAATACTACTTTAACAGATGTTGTATTATCAGGTAACACTAAACTTACATTTACCCAAGTATCGTTAGTACCATTATTATTTACTAATTCTACGGATGAAGTAGATGGTGTACTACTTCCGTTATAATATAATTGGTAGGTAAATGTGTCTTGTGCACCACCTGATGTTTCAACTCCGTCACCCACAAAATAGTCAAAAGAGAATACAGCATTGTTATAATAATTGTCTATAACAACTTCATTAAACGTAATTGTTCCTTCTGAAGTACTGCCTTGCATGCCCCAAAAGCTACCGTCTGCAGTACCGTAACCACTATTTCTAATAGAACCAGAGTTACTGTTTGTAGATGTGTACGACCAACCATCGTTATCATCCCAATCTTGCATGGCAATAATTGAAGTAGGTTTTAAGACACCTGATAACTTTATGTTGTCTATTTCATGTTCATCATTATTATCATCATCGTGATAAAATTCAACAATAAGCTTTATGCTTGTTGCTGTTGTTGGGATGCTTGATAAATTGTAATTGTATACAGTACCATCATCATCATCATCGTTATATATCGTTTCAAGTACTTCTTCATTAGATGAACCATTGATGCTATATTTAAAACGAATATAGTCATTTGAACCTAGGCTTTTAAAATCATCAACTTCCACACTAAAATTTAGATCGGTATAACCTGTAATATCTATAAGGTCTGTTTCCCATTTTCCGGACCCATCTAATTCTTTAGCTCTTAATGTATTATTGTTGCCGTCGTTTTCTTGTACTTCTATATCATTGTCATTAGTTGACCAATCTGTCTCGTACAAGTCTGTACCATTTCTATCTTCGTCATTTTCATCCTGAAAATCTTCAAAGAATAGGTCTTGTGGCTGGCTAGGATTGTTTCCGCCGTTGTCTAATTCAGCAGTTAAAGAGACAGCATCAACCGCTATATCAGCTTGCCATGTACTACCTGTAACTCTGTTAAATCTTAACTGAATACTTCCACCAACATAAGCGTTAAGACTAACATTAGCTGTACGCCAGGAATCACCTTGGTTACCAGAGCTATTCCAAATTGACGACCATGAAGAACCATCATCATCACTAACTTCTAAATCAATAGTTCCCATGTTACTAGAGCCAAACTGATGATAACTAAAGCTAAACGTCGCTTCAGAAAGACTAGATAGATTAAAACATGGTGAGTTTAATATTGCTTGTTTATTAGGAAAACCATCACCCTCTCCTGAAGCCTCGACATAGACATAAAAATTACCTTCTATCGCACTATCTGGACCAGTTCCATTTGATGGTGTACCGTTGTCATCAACTGTCCAATTAATATCATCTGCTGTAGATTGTGACCACCCTCCAAGAGTATTTTCAAAACTTTCGGTGTAAGGAAAGGAAGTTATTCCATTAGAACATCCGCTCTGCGCATGAGACATCGCTGTTGTAATCACTAAAAGTATCACGCTTAGCGCTAATTTAAAAATTGAGTTTAAGTAATTTGGTTTCATAGGTTAAATTTTAAAAATGTTTAATAATGTTTTAATAGTTCGTTTTATTTAATTTGAGGGTGGGACAAATCTATTGATGCGTTTAAGATGAAATACAAACTTTTGGATGATTTGCACAAAAAAATAGTTGAATGAAACGTGCTGTTATATTTTATCGATGAGTGGTTAATTTGATGTTTTTATAAAATATAAACAACTGGTAATCAGTTTTATAAAAATTTAAATTTTATTAAAATGAGAGTTTAAAGTCCGTTTGAGAATTTTTTTATCGATAAACGACTTAGTTTTTTCGACCAAATTAAAGAGGTGTAGTGCTAACGTAAATTGGTTGTTGCAATGCATGTGTCATTCAACGAGTAAATATTCGATGAACGGCATACCATGAGGATGCTAAAAACTATGAAATGGTCTATTTTTTAGTTTCAGGTGGTCATTTAGTGTGATTTTTAAGAAGCGAAGCGCAAAAAATAGTATCGAGATGTAGGAAGTAAAAAGCCACTCTGTTCTCGATACAACTTTACTGCGTAAAGTCACTCGAACTGACGTTTGGTTATGACTTATAAAGTATACATAAAAGATACGTATCGTCACATCGAGTGATTTTTTTACTGCGA
>NZ_CBFHMI010000079.1:0-9722 GCF_965656915.1 Winogradskyella sp.
ACTTAGGTCTAATTGCTTTTTAGTGTAAGATGGTAATATGGCTTTATTGATATTTGCTAAAGCCCTAAAGATTTTGTTTTTCATTTTTAAAATGCTAAATCTTTAGTAAAAATAGTAAAACTTATTCTAGAACTAAGTTTTACATTTTTTGATTGGTTGTTTTTTGATTGATTGAAATTAAACTATTGAGAAAATAATATCAATAATTAGTTTTGCTAATGTCATCATAATTTTTTGGATTTAGAGGTTAATAATTTACTTTGTTTTGTTGATTGAGTTTTCAATATATATGCTTTGTAAATATCTCTCCAAATGATTTCATAAAAATCGACGTGTTTGCATTTAAAAATATAAGTAAATAAATCAAAATGATTATAAAATATTGTGACTCGTCTATAAATACATTAATAAAAATAACTTTATAATTCATTTGTTACTTCAATATGTAACTTTTCAAGGGGTTTTTTATTTGTGTTTTTAGAAACGTAGAGGCATTTCGTCATTGAAACGACAGTTTTTAGCATTTCTATCTTTAATGGGTATTTAAAACATGACATATATCATAGAATAAAAGCATATGTTTTTGTAATTAATTTAGAGAATTTAAATATAAATCTGAAAGGTCATTTTTAAAGTTATCTTTGTAAAAAAACACACGTAATGAAAAAAATTGTACTTCTATTTATATTATTTCTGTCATTTGTTAGCTGGTCACAAGTATTGGTGATAAATGAACTAGATGCAGATTCTCCAAGTACAGATACAAAAGAGTTTATAGAGTTAAAATCTGAAAATCCTAATTTTTCAACTGACGGTTATATATTGGTCTTTTTTAATGGTTCTGATAGTGGAGGCGATTCAAGCTATATGGTTATTGATCTTAATGGTTACCAAACAGACAATAATAGCTTATTAGTCATAGGAAGTACAGGAGTATCACCTTTTCCTCAAATAGTAGTATCTCAAAATATCATTCAGAATGGTGCTGACGCTGTTGGGATTTATCAGGCTTCAGTCAATGATTTTCCAGAAGGTACATTAGCAACACAAACGGATTTAATAGATGCTTTAGTATATGGAACAAACGATTCTGAGGATACAATGCTCTTATCTTTATTAGGTGAAACTATTCAGTATAATGATAATGGTACCGATGCTAATCCAAGATCAATACAACGTTTTGTAGATAATATGGATGTTGAAACGTATTCTGCGGCCACACCAACTCCAAGGAGGGAGAATGATGGTTCCGGGGTTACAATAAACCCAATAGCGATTTCAGTTGCTCAAACACAATACGATGAGCCTTCTGTATTTGATATTACATTTACTTCCGAGATTGCAGTTAGTTCAAATTTAGATTTCACAATTAGTCTAGATAATATGGGATTTAATGCCGCTGATTTTACAGGTAATATTAATTTAACGATTCCTAATGGCAGTAATACCACAAGCACTACAATAACTATAATAGATGATGGCGCAGATGAAGGTGATGAGGTCTTGCAAGTTCAATTTTTAGATTTAGTTGAACCTATTGTACCAGCCAACAATTTTGTTGAGGTTAGAATTGTAGATAATGATTTTACCATGGCTCCATGGGGAAAACCAACAACACCAACGTTTGGGATGGTTGCGAGTACTCAGCCTAATGATTATTATGATACTTTAGAAGGACTAGCTGATATGCAATTGAGACAGGCACTGCAAGATATTATTGCAGATCCGTCATTAGTAAGAGCACAAACTTATACCGATGTTATAGATATTTTATACGATGCGGACCAAAACCCTGAAAACAGTAATCAGGTTTGGTTAGTTTATTCTGAAGAAGGTCGTGCAAAATTAGATTTGCAAACGGGTTCTAATAATACAGGTAAATGGAACAGAGAGCATACATTTCCAAGATCTAGAGGTGGTTTTAATGATATTGAAGAGGATAAAATTGCAGATGGCATAGATGTGTTTTGGACAACTAAGGCAGATTCGCTACGTCATGGAAATTCAGATGCACATGCTTTAAGAGCAGCGGATGCTGCTGAAAATAGTTCGCGTGGAAATAAGCATTATGGTGAATATATTGGACCAAACGGAACTTTAGGAAGTTTTAAAGGCGATGTTGCTCGTAGCGTTTTATATATGGAGATTAGGTATAACGGCTTGCAGATAGTGAATGGGTTTCCTGTTTTAGAATTTCCTGCTACTGGCGAACTAGGTGATTTAGCGACCTTATTAGATTGGCATAGAAACGATCCGCCTGATGATTTTGAGATGAACAGAAACAATGTTGTTTATAACTGGCAGAAGAATAGAAATCCCTTTATTGATATGCCATTATTAGTAGAATATATTTGGGGAAATAATGTAGGTGAAGCCTGGTCTAACCCACTTAGTATAGATGAAAATTTAGAATCAGAAATAAAGGTTTATCCTAATCCTACAAAGGGAAGAGTATATATTTCTGGCTTGAATGCAGATGTAAAATGCGATGTTTATTCTATTGACGGTAGACTAATGAAGCAGTATTTAAAAGTAGAAAACTATATTAACATTGACTTATCTTCTGGACTGTATATTTTGAAATTGACTAGCACTAATAAATCGATCATTAGAAAAATAGTTGTGGATTAAAAGCGCTAGAAAAGTAAAAAAAAAGCCAAACTAAATTTAGTTTGGCTTTTTTATTATTGAATACAAAAACTAGTTTATTGACCGAACGACTAATTTGTTACCAATAACACCGTATTCCACCTTTGCTATTCCGTCGTTATCCTTGTAAGTCGCACTGCTTTGATCGCCCTGATCATTTTTTAAAGTTATTTTAATGCTCGTTATTAAACCTAATTTATTTCGTTTTAATTTAGAGTATTTAACTGTAATACCTAGTTGTTCTAAGTTCTTTTTATTATCCTCTAACGTTTTATCAGATGAAGTTTTAGTCACTATACCAAACGTCGCACTTTTAGATTTATCATCATCATAAACATAGGTGTAACCCGATACCTCTGTGGTAATTTTCCATGGGCCATCCGTATTGGTTTTAGTTTGAATGGTTGAGTTTTTTAGATCTTTTAATTTTATAATAATAACACCATCATTAGCTTCTTTACCATAGGTGTTAACGGCATCATCACCTTTTAAGACAGTCATGCTATCTATCTGATTTGGATTTAGTCGTTTGATAAGGTCATAACTCATTCGCTCTCCATTAACAATAATAAGAGGTTTATCTCCGTCATTGCCTAAAAAACTATTATTAGCTGAATTAGTTTTGGGCGAGAACAAACTAACGTTTTTGTCATGGATAATTATGTCCGCATTATTATCATCTTCAAAGTAATTATCAGTTTTAATTTTAAATGTTTTAAGGACCTCAGTACTATCTATTTTATAACCTATGACATATGTAGAGTCATTTTTAGATTTATTCTTGTAACCTGTTACGATATGGACTGTGTCATGGTCTTTATGTAAATTATCTGATTTGTCTTTTTCTTTAAAAATAAAGGTGTTTCCAGCTTTTCTGTTTACTTTATATCTGCCTGTGCTATCTCCTCTAATTTCTACAACTTTATCTTCATCTTCTTCTTTAAAAATTAAAACACTTGGTCTGCTGTTCTCTTTTGAGTGTTCTCTCTGGATTTCTTCCACAATAACTGTTTCGTCTTTATTGAAAGGTCCAACGCCAAAACTACCATCATCATTTAGCTTAAAGTAAAATGATTTTATACCATCTTCTTCATTAGCCTTATAATTAGCAGAGCCATTTGCAGTGCTAAATTCAATTTTAATATCACTAATAAGACCTTTGTTATTTCGACTTAAACGGTCAATAGTCATTGTAACACCATTGGCTTCCAATTCTTGTTTTATGCTTTCTAATTGCTCGTCCGACATAGAATTAGTGAAGACTATTTCAATATGTTTCAAGTCAGTACTTGTTGCTACATTAGTTTGTTTTACCATATAATCTTCTGAAGCCACATAGATTGTTTCGGTATTCATACTCATTAATAAACCAGCTAATATTGGTAGCATTAATAAGTATCTCCACTGTTTTTTACGTTTTGATCTTGATTTTTGTAACATAATGATTCGTTCTTTGATTAATGAATTATAAAAATTATTTGATAATGAAATTTGCTGATCTGCAATACTTGCCTTTAAAAGTAAATGCTGATATTCTTTAGTTTGAGAAGATTTAAATTGAGTTTGAAAATCTGCAATATATTCTAAGTTTTGTTTCACATTTTTTCTATACAACCAAATAAATGGATTGAACCAAAACACAGAACAAGCCAGTTGGGTTAATAAAATATCCACGGAGTGTAATTGATTGGCATGTACTTTTTCATGAGTGAGCATTAATTGTAGCTCATTTTTATCGAATGATTGAGGATTATAAACAATCCACTTAAAAAATGAAAAAGGCGAAATTCTATTTTTTACTATAACATAAGTATAGATACCGTCTTTATTTTTAGGATTAGTTAATAGAAGCCAGATTAATGAACCAAATTGGATTAGAAACTGAACTAAAAATACAATAAGACCAATTATATAAATTGTGAAAAAGAAGTTATGCCAGTTAAACCATTCTATTTGTTGTTCAGTCTTAGTAGAAGTAGGTTCCGCATAAGTATAAAGCTGTTGAGGAATTGTTTGATCTTCAACAGTAATTTGAATAGGAATAACAACCAATGGAAAAATTAATGCTACAAATAGCCCAGTTAATAGAAACCAACGATTATGAGTAAAAAAAGTTTCTTTCCTTAAAAAAAAGTAATAGCATAAATAGAATATAGCTAAAACGATTGATGCTTTTAATAAATACTCCATAATTACTTAGTCTTTTCAATTAAAGCAATAATTTCTTTCAATTCGTCAACGCTGATTTTCTCCTCCTTGGCAAAAAAGGACACTACATTTTTATAGGAGCAATTAAAGTAACTTTCAATCGCTTTGGTCATATATCTTTTTTTATAGTCTTCTTTGGATATAATAGGGTAGTACTGGTGTGTTTTTCCGTAGGCGTTATGTGCTACATAGCCCTTATCTTCTAAATTTCTAATTATAGTAGACAGTGTATTGTAATGAGGTTGATCGGTTTGTATTTCTGACAAAACATCTTTTACAAAAGCTTTTTCTAGCTTCCATAAGATGTGCATTATTTCTTCCTCTTTATTGGTTAATTTTTGCATGTATCTATATGGTATATTATTCAATATTTCAAATATAACTATTTTTATAGTTATATAACTAGAAAAATAGTTAATTAACGAAAAATTTAGTTTTACGAATCTGTAAAAAGGAAATGTTATCTTCGCGAGAAAATAATTTTAGATTTAAATATTCTATTTAATAAATGAGTGTATTTCTTGTTATTGCTGGTTTAGCCTTGTTGGTAGTTGGTGGTGATTTTTTGGTAAGAGCGTCAGTTGGTCTATCTTTTAAGCTAAAAATATCTAAGCTGGTTATAGGTATGACTGTAGTATCATTTGCTACTTCAGCTCCAGAACTTTTAGTTAGTTTACAAGCTGCTTTAGATGGCGTTTCAGATATATCACTTGGTAACGTAATAGGCTCTAATATTGCAAATATTGGATTAGTTTTAGGTATTACGGCTATAATAACACCTTTAGCTGTAGATAAAGATTTTTATAAATTGAATTGGCCAATGATGATGTTGGCATCATTTATCTTATATTTTTTTCTAAAAAATGATATGGTGTTATCTTCATTAGAAGGATTGATTCTGTTTGTGTCATTAATCTTATTTTTAGTTATCTTAATTAGAAGTTCGAGAAAAACTATAAAGGCTAATCTAGACGAAGTTGATGATGCACTTTCAGAAGTATCTAATTTTAAAATTATTGCTTGGTTACTAATTGGTTCTGCAGGATTATATTTTGGCTCCGATTGGTTAGTTGAAGGCGCTAAACAATTGGCTAAGGCAGTTGGTATTAGTGATTATGCTATATCGGTAACTGTTATTGCAATAGGAACTAGTGTGCCCGAATTGGCGGCTTCTGTAATTGCGGCTCTAAAAAGAGAGAAAGCAATTTCTTTAGGAAATTTAATAGGATCAAATATATTTAACATAGCTTCTGTATTGGGTTTAACAGCCATTGTGAAACCTATAGTTGTTAACCCTGAAACACCAGAAATACTATCTACCAATATTTTTTGGATGATAGCGTTTGCTGCAATTTTAATTCCACTTATGCTTATTCCAAAGAGATTTGAAATTGGTCGATTAAAAGGGTTATTACTATTTGGATCCTATATTGTATTTATTTTTTTAGCTTTAAAATAAAAAAAGCCTGCATTACACAGACTTTTTTTAAATGTATTTAAAAGTTTAAGGTTTAAATATCAGCACCTTTTACTGTCTTTACAATTCTTCCGGCGACCTTATAAGGATCTGCATTAGATGCAGGACGACGGTCTTCTAACCAACCTTTCCATCCTTTTTCTACAGTAATTATTGGAATTCGTATAGAAGCTCCTCTATCTGATATACCATAGCTAAAGTCATTTATTGATGCTGTTTCATGATCACCAGTTAAACGTTGGTCATTAAACTCTCCATAAACCTTAATATGTTCTTTAACTACAGGTCTGAAAGCTTCACATATTTTTTCGTAAACCTCCTGACTACCGCAAGTTCTTAATGTTGTGTTTGAGAAGTTAGCATGCATACCAGAACCGTTCCAGTCCATATCCTTTCCTAATGGCTTTGGGTGATATTCTATATAATAACCGTATTTCTCCGTTAAACGATCTAATAGGTAACGAGCAGCCCAGATTTCATCACCTGCTTTCTTTGCTCCCTTTGCAAACAATTGAAACTCCCATTGCCCACAAGCTACTTCTTGATTAATACCTTCAAAATTAAGTCCAGCAGCAATACATAGATCAGCATGTTCTTCAACGATATTTCTACCATGAGTATTTCTTCCACCAACTGAGCAATAATACATCCCTTGAGGGGCAGGATATCCACCTAATGGAAATCCAAGTGGCATTTGTGTTTGTCTATCCATAATAAAGTATTCCTGCTCAAAACCAAACCAGAAATCATTATCATCATCATCAATCGTTGCTCTTCCGTTAGACCCATGTGGTGTTCCATCCGCATTCAGTACTTCAGTCATTACTAAGTATCCATCTTTTCTGTCTGGATCTGGATAAATAGCCACTGGTTTTAATAAACAATCAGAAGAATCTCCCGTTGCTTGTCTTGTTGATGAACCATCAAATGACCAAATAGGGCAATCTTCTAACTTTCCACTAAAATCATCTTCAACCTTAGTTTTACTTCTCATGTTTTGAGTTGGCTTGTAACCATCAAGCCATATATACTCTAATTTCGATTTACTCATATTTATTTAATTAAGAAATTGACTTTGCAAATATTATGTTTTTTTTCAATTGGTCAAAAAAAATAGGGTCTTTTAGATAAAATGTTATTAATATTTGTTGATAACCCTATTTTTTATAGGGTAAGTGATTTCAAAATTAAAATATTAGTACTTTTAACCTCAAATTTTAATAATATGTCAACATTGAGATTTAATGCCCTTAAAAATTCATTAAAAAGAAAACCATTGAAGGTTGCAAACTATAAACGTAGATCAGAACTTTTTGGATCTAATGTCTTTAATGAGGCAGCCATGAGACAATATCTTACCAAGACTGCAATGGTATCAGTTATGCAGGCCATTGAAAAAGGAAAACGTATTGATCGTTTAGTAGCTGATCATATTTCAAATGGTATGAAAGAGTGGGCTATTTCAAAAGGTGCAACGCATTATACCCATTGGTTTCAACCATTAACAGGTGCCACTGCAGAAAAGCACGATGCATTTTTTGAAACGATTGGTAATGGTTTAGCAATAGAAAAATTTGGTGGAGATCAACTGGTTCAGCAAGAACCAGACGCTTCCAGTTTTCCGCATGGCGGTATAAGAAATACGTTTGAAGCTAGAGGATATACAGCTTGGGACCCTACATCGCCTGCATTTATATATGGTACAACACTATGTATTCCAACAGTATTTGTGGCTTATACTGGCGAAGCCTTGGATTATAAAACACCATTACTAAGAGCACTTCAAGCCGTTGACAATGCGGCTGTTGATGTATGTAAATATTTTGATAAAAATGTTAAAAAAGTAAATGCCTCCTTAGGATGGGAGCAAGAATATTTTCTAATTGATAATGCTTTGGCATCATCAAGACCAGATATTGTATTAACAGGTAGAACATTATTAGGACATTCACCTGCTAAAGGACAACAGTTAGATGATCATTACTTTGGAACAATACCTAACAGGGCAATGGCATACATGCGTGATTTGGAAAATGAATGTATTCTCTTAGGAATTCCTGTTAAAACCAGACATAACGAAGTTGCTCCAAATCAGTTTGAGCTTGCTCCAATATATGAAGAAGCAAACTTAGCAGTAGATCATAATTCTTTATTAATGGATGTGATGCAAAAAGTTGCTCGACGACATAGTTTCAAAGTATTATTGCATGAAAAACCATTTGCAGGTGTCAATGGATCTGGTAAGCATAATAATTGGAGTTTAAGCACAGATACTGGAGTAAATTTATTGTCACCTGGTAAAACTCCTATGAGCAATCTTCAGTTTTTAACCTTTTTTATAAATACAATTAAAGCGGTACAAGTACATGAAGAGTTACTTAGGGCAGCAATAGCTTCGGCAAGTAATGATCACAGGTTGGGAGCAAATGAAGCACCACCTGCCATTATTTCTGTATTTATTGGAGCACAGTTAACTAAAGTTTTAGAGGAACTCGAAACGGTTACTAAAGGAAAATTGTCACCTAAAGAAAAAACGGACTTAAAACTAAATGTCGTAGGAAAAATACCTGAGATATTATTAGATAATACAGATAGAAACAGGACGTCTCCTTTTGCTTTTACGGGCAATAAATTTGAGTTTAGGGCAGTAGGTTCTACGGCAAATTGCGCGAACCCTATGACTGTTTTAAATACGATTGTAGCAAAGCAATTAACTGATTTTAAAAAAGAAGTGGATGTTTTAATTGGCGAGAAGTCAATGAAAAAAGACGACGCCATATTTAATGTTCTCAGAGAGTATATTAAAACTTCAAAAAACATACTCTTTGAAGGTAATGGCTACAGTGAGGCATGGGAGAAAGAAGCCAAAAAAAGAGGCTTAAGTAATAACAAAACTACACCAGAAGCCCTAGAAGTTAAAGTTTCAAAAGAAGCAATTGAACTTTTTGAACAATTAGCTGTAATGAATGAAACAGAATCTAAAGCACGATACGAAATTGAAATGGATGAATATATCCTTCATATTCAAATAGAGAGTCGTGTTCTTGGTGATATAGCTCGTAATCATATTGTTCCAACAGCTGTGCGTTATCAAAATATTCTCATAGAAAACGTAACAGGATTAAAAACGATATATGGTGATAAGTTTAAAGGATTAGCTAAGGAACAGTTAAAACTGATAGAAGAAATTTCAGGACATATAGAAGCTATAAATTCATTAGTTACTAAAATGACTAACCAACGTAAATCACTAAATAAATTGTCTGATATAGAGGTGAAAGCTAAAGGCTATTGCAATAAAGTTAAACCATTATTTGAAGATATTAGGTATCATTGTGACAAGCTAGAGTTGATGATTGATGATGAACTATGGCCAATGACAAAGTAT
>NZ_CBFHMI010000080.1:0-9390 GCF_965656915.1 Winogradskyella sp.
CCACGTTGGAAAAGTTCATATGTTTTTTCATCATCGAGTGGAAAGCTGTCTGGATCGAGATCAATATTATGCTTTGCTTTTACAATCTTAACAGTATCCTTAATCAACGTAAGGGTTTTAAGACCCAAGAAATCCATCTTTAACAAGCCTGCACTTTCAACGACTGAATTATCGAACTGCGTGACATATAAATCTGAATCTTTAGCCACTGATACAGGCACATAGTTAGTAATGTCACCTGGCGTGATAATGACACCACAGGCATGAATACCTGTATTACGTACAGAACCTTCTAGAACCCGAGCTTGGTTGACCGTTTCTGCCTGTAAATCTTCTCCGTCTGAAATATTAAGAAGTTCATTGACTTTTTCTAAATCTTCAGTTCTAAACTTTTTAGCCAATTCTTTTTCAGAAAGTCCAAATATCTTTCCGAGTTTAGACATGGTTGGAATCAATTTTGAAATACGATCCGCATCACCAAGTGGTAAATCTAAAACTCTAGCTGTATCTCTTATTGAAGATTTTGCCGCCATCGTTCCGTAAGTAATAATCTGAGCTACTTGATTGGCACCATATTTATCAATAACATATTGCATGACACGACCACGACCTTCGTCATCAAAATCGATGTCAATATCTGGCATACTTACACGATCTGGATTTAAGAAACGCTCAAAAAGTAAATCGTACTTAATAGGGTCAATATTGGTAATCCACAAACAATAAGCTACAACAGAACCTGCTGCCGAACCACGACCTGGCCCGACAGAAACATCCATATTTCGTGCTTCGCGAATAAAATCTTCTACAATTAAGAAATAACCTGGATAACCTGTGTTTTCAATAACACTGAGCTCAAAATCGAGACGTTCTTTTATTTCTGGTGTGATATCACCATAACGTTTTTTAGCCCCTTCGTATGTTAGATGTTTTAAATAGGCATTTTCACCACGTTTACCTTCATCAATCTCGTCTTCTTCGTCTTTAAATTCATTAGGAATATCAAAGGCAGGAAGCAATACATCACGAGCTAATTCGAAAGGCTCAATTTTATCAACGACCTCTTGTATATTTACTATAGCTTCAGGAATATCTCTAAACAAGGCCTTCATTTCTTCCGAAGACTTAAAGTAATATTCCCGATTTGGTAATCCATAGCGATAACCTCTTCCGCGGCCAATAGGTGTTGCTTGTTTTTCACCGTCTTTTACACACAACAAAATATCATGTGCATTTGCGTTTTCTTGTTCAACATAGTAGGTGTTATTCGTGGCTATAAGCTTTACATTATGTTTTTTTGCGAATTGAATTAAGACTTGGTTCACGCGATTTTCATCCTCTTGATTATGACGCATTAATTCAATGTACAAATCGTCCTTAAACGCATCTTTCCACCACAGTAAGGCTTCTTCGGCCTGATTTTCACCAATATTCAATACCTTACTTGGCACTTCACCATAGAGATTTCCTGTTAAACAAATAAGGTCTTCTTTATAGTGTTCAATAAGCTTTTTATCAATACGTGGCACATAATAAAACCCATCCGTAAAGGCTGCCGATGATAGTTTTGCCAGATTGTGGTAGCCTTTTTTATTCTTAGCTAAAAGTACAATTTGGTAGCCATTATCTTTTCGGGTTTTGTCTAGATGATTTTCACATACAAAAAACTCACAACCAATAATTGGTTTAATGAGCTTGCCTTCCTTCTCTTCTCCTTTTTCTTGGGCTTCTTCATGTTGTACTTTTACAGATTTGTTATGATTAGAAACGGCACTCACAAAATGAAATGCTCCCATCATATTACCATGATCTGTTAAGGCAACTGCAGGCATTTCTTCTTTTGCAGCAGCAGCTACTAAATCTTTAATACTTATTGTGGATTGAAGAATTGAAAATTGAGAATGATTATGCAGATGCACAAAATCTGTATCCGCTAATTGCGCAGCAGCTTCTTTATTTGTTTCTGTTGGAAGGGCTTGTGTCTGCTCCTTTTGAAGTCGCTCATTAATTTTAGCACTTTCGCGCTTAAGATTTATGTGTTTTAAGCCAATAAGCTGAATTGTATCAGGGTTTTCTTCTGAAAATCTCTGAAAATAATCGGGTTGTACATCGAGTTGTTCTTTGGTATATTCTTCTCGTCGTATTAATTCTAAAAAGCAACGGGTTGTTGCTTCAACATCTGCCGTGGCATTATGTGCTTCCGCGAACGGTTGATTAAATAAATACTCATGTAATTCGGTTAGTGTAGGAAGCTTAAATTTACCTCCTCTACCACCAGGGATTTGACATAGACTAGCTGTTTGTTCTGTACAGGTATCTAAAACTGGTAATTCTTGTAATGGGTTTGCCACATCTTCACGCACAAATTCAGCACCCATGATATTTAAATCAAACTTTACATTCTGCCCAACTACAAATTTGGTTTTAGATAACGCCGTATTAAACTTTTCTAAAACTTCAGATAAAGGTACTCCTTGTTCTAGAGCCAACTCAGTGGAGATGCCGTGAATTTTTTCAGCATCATAAGGAATATTAAAACCATCTGGCTGTATTAAATAGTCTTGGTGCTCGATACAATTACCCATAGCATCATGTAACTGCCAAGCAATTTGTATGGCTCTTGGCCAATTGTCTGTATCTGTAATTGGAGCGTCCCAACGTTTAGGTAAACCTGTAGTTTCAGTATCAAAAATTAAAAACATAAGTTCTTTTGAAATAAAAAATCGGAAATTTAAAATTAAGAAATATTATAATTTTTCTCAGTTAAAGTTATAAACAGTTGTAAACAAAAAACCACCCTTACGCGTGGTTTTAACAGTATTATTTGATTTATATATTATGACATTATAGTTTCATAATTTTTGGCTTTTACAATTGACGTCTCAATTGCATTTTTTTACTTTATTATGAGGTTTTCAATGTTCTTTGGCAATTCAATTTCTGAGAGAATTTGATTGTACTCTTCTAAACTAGTTTTTTCGCCTCTTATAGTTTCATTAAGCATAGCCTCTTCATCGTTAGAAGAAAATATAGCTTTCAACGACATCCAATTTCTGTGGACCTCTCCGGAAATGTTACCTGAATTTTCAGGGATTTCTCCATTTCCCCAGACTTCTGTTCTTAACTCCTTTACAAATCTGGCTCTGTTCTTTGCTCTTTCTTTGAAAAAGTTTTTAATTTCTGGATTTTCAACTTTTTCAATTGCCTTAGCATAGGCATCTTTAGCATTTATATTTTTTTCTATTAAATCGTTTAATTTATTTGAAATTTCTTCTGAACACTCCATTATCTCTTACATATTTTAAATTTCAATACCTTTTTTTGTGATGCGTATTGTTTCACATCATTTCTTTATAACATACCTTATTTTGTAGGAAAACCCTAACATTTCACTGTGTTTAACATAGGTTTATGACCTAAAAAAGCCACGCATTTGCGTGGCTTACATTTCTTAATCTAACTGGAGTATTATGACAATACTTCCTCGTATAATTTCACAGAATTAATTGCTGCTTCGATTGCGTTTCTCTGCTCTCTTAATAGCTCAATTAATCTTGAAGGAAAATTATTATTACTTAGTAATTCGTTGTATTCTTCTAAGCTTGCTTTTTCTCCTCGTAAAGCTTCATCAAGAATTGTTTCTTCATTGTTTGAAGAAAATGTTGCTTTTAAACTCATCCAATTTCTATGCATTAAGCCTTTGAAACTTCCTGAGTCTTCCGGAATTTCTCCATAAGTTAAAATCTCTGTTCTTAACTGACGTGCGAATTTTGATCGTTCTTCAGCCCTATTTTTAAAGAAGTTTTTTACGTTTCTATTTTCAACTTCTTTAATAGCGTTGATATAGCCTTTTTCTGCATCATAATTTTTTACCAGCAATTCATTTAATTTGTCTGAAACTATTTTTTCGTACTTCATTTTATCTTTATCGTTTTTAATTTCAACACTTTTTTTATAGATGCGTATTGTTTCACATCCGCATTTATAGTATAAGAGGAATAAACTGCTAAGTCAACTATTTTAACAAGGTTTAATACTGTTTAACAGCATTTAACAAAAAAAGCATTACTCATACAATAAGTAACGCTTCTTTATTAATATACAAAGTTGTTTTTATGCCTGTAAATAATCTGGCACACCGTCCATATCTGTATCAACAGCATCAGCAGGATTACCATCCGTATTTGGATCTGCGTTTTCATTTATGGTTAAAATAGCATCACCATCATCATCATTATCTAAATAATCTTCAACTCCATCTCCATCTGTATCACCAGACTCAAAATTAGAGAACAAACCATCTCCATCATCATCATTATCTAAATAGTCTACATCTCCATCACCATCAGTATCCACTGGATTTCCATCCGCGTCTAGAACTTCATTAATTGTTAGTATACCATCTCCATCATCATCATCATCTAAAAAGTTAGGGATGCCATCTCCGTCAGTATCGTCATTAGACAAATCTCCATCTCCATTAAAATCTTCAAATGCATTAGGTATGCCATCACCATCATCATCAGCACAATCTATACTATCAATTTCTGCCTGAACATTTCCATTAGAATCACCACAAAACTGAATTTGTTCCTGAAGATAAAAAACGTATTGTGCACATTTCTCGTTAAAGTTACCAATTGTTGCTGCATTGTATTGAGATTCTGCTTCTTGTCTATTAGCTGTTGCCTGAGCACATGTTAGTTCACAATTACCTAAAGCATCAATCATAGACTGAATTGAACCATCTAAATCACCACAATAGTTTCTTTGGTCAGAAAGAGCTTGTGCGTAAGTGTTACAGGCCGCAACAAAATCTGAACTATTTATAAATTCTAAATCTGAAGAAAATGTAGCCTGGTAATTTATCATTGCAGCATCAGACGCTGTTTCTGTATCTATACACGTTATTGGGTTTGTTGGAAACTCGCCAGATATTAATGGAACTTTGAAAAATATACCATTAGCATAACCCACAGAATTTAAACCTGAATCATCAAATGCTAAAAATGTAAATTTACCCGTAAATGTTCTTCTGGTTACATCAATCTCCTCAATTATAATTTCACCATATTCTGGGTAAATAGAAACACTAGGATCTGGTCTGTTATTTGTTGTAAACCTTGTACCAAATCCATCGATATATTCTGCTTCAATAGCATTAACATCGCCAACAATAAAAGTTCCAGTTGAAACAGATGGCACCCTAAGATTAATAGTCTCTACATTATTTGTTCCCGTAATGGTTAAAAATCCATTAGCGTCTATACTTGCGGAAAACGCTTTAGCTCTCCAAAGTTGATTAGCTCTGTCTCCTTGAAAAGCAGGTGAGTTAAATTCTACTTCATCACCACAGCTGAATAGTGCAAAAAAAACAAGAGATAAGAGGATAAGTTTTTTCATTTTTTACGTTAAATTATCATTGCTTTAGTTATAACAAATCAAGAATGTCAAAAGTATAATAATTTTTGATATTGCCTAAAGCTAAATAAAGTGTTGATAATTAAAAAAATATCTTATCTTTGCGCCCTCATTAATAACAGAGGTCGAGAACCTCACTAATTAATTATTATGCCTGTAAAAATTAGATTACAAAGACACGGTAAAAAAGGAAAGCCTTATTACTGGATCGTAGCAGCGGATTCTCGCTCTAAAAGAGATGGTAAATACCTTGAGAAACTAGGTGCTTACAATCCAAATACAAATCCTGCAACAATCGAATTAGATGTGGATGGTGCTGTAAAATGGATGCAAAATGGTGCACAACCAACTGACACTGCAAAAGCAATTTTATCTTACAAAGGTGCAATGCTTAAAAAGCATTTAGCTGGTGGTGTAAGCAAAGGTGCTTTAACTGAAGAACAAGCAGAAGCAAAATTCAACGCTTGGTTAGAAGAAAAATCAGCTAAAATCCAAGCGAAAGCTGACGGGTTATCAAAAGCTGATGCTGATGCGAAAGCAAAAGCATTAGAAGCTGAAAAAGCTGTAAATGAAGCTCGTATTGCTGCAGCTGCGCCAGTTGTTGAAGAGGAAGAAGTAGCTGAAGAAGCTACAACTGAAGAAACAACAGCTTCAAACGAGGAAGAATAAAATATTAATTTTTATATTTCTAACCCAGACTATTTTAGTCTGGGTTTTTTTATACCCTATTTTTTATGACAAAAGACGACTGTTTTTATTTAGGAAAAATTGTAAAAAAGTACAGCTTTAAAGGTGAGCTTTTGGCAAAACTAGACACTGACGAACCAGATTTGTACGATAACTTAGATGCTATTTTTGTGGATCTAAGGGGTAATCTGGTGCCATTTTTTTTAGAAAGTTCTCAGTTACACAAATCAAATCTACTCCGATTAAAATTTGAAGATGTAGATAGTGAAGCTGATGCCGACGCATTGATGAAGTCAGATTTATATCTTCCATTAGATTTACTTCCAAAACTCGAAGGTGATAAATTTTACTTCCATGAGGTTATTGGATTCACTGTTATTGATAAAAATTATGGTGCGGTTGGTATTATAAAGGCAATAAATGACTCTACAGCTCAAGCACTTTTTGAAATTGATAAAGACAATATTGAAATTTTAATTCCAATGAATGATGAGTTCATTGTCAATGTGGATCGTAAAAATAAATTAATTGAAGTTGAAACACCAGATGGATTGATTGACTTATATCTCTCTGAATAATGGCAACCGAACCTTTTAAGTTTAAACAGTTTACTGTAAATCAAAATCGTTGTGCCATGAAGATTGGCACTGATGGAGTACTGTTAGGTGCTTGGACTAGTATAAATCATAGACCTTTTTCAGTTCTTGATATAGGATCAGGCACAGGAATTTTAGCTTTGATGATAGCACAAAGGAGCACAGCACAAATAATTGAAGCAATAGAGATAGACGCTGATGCTTACGAGCAGTGTGCCGATAATTTTGAAAATTCATCATGGTCTGACCGTTTGTTTTGTTATCACGCCGCGTTACTTGAATATGTGGAAGAAATAGAAGATAATTACGACCTCATCATTTGCAATCCACCTTTCTATTCAGAAGATTTTAAAACTAATAACACATCTAGAGATTTAGCAAGATTTAATGACGCTATGCCGTTTGAACATATTATATATGCAGCAGTAAATCTACTGTCTGAAATTGGTATTTTATCAATTATTCTTCCCTTCAAAGAAGAAGAGCACTTTACGTCAATAGCATCAAAAGTTGGTTTGTTTCCTAACCGAAGAACACATGTTAAAGGTAATCCCGAATCTGATATTAAAAGAAGTTTGTTAGAATATTCATTTGTAAAATCTAAAGTTGAAACTTTAGAATTAATTATTGAAACAGGTCGTCATCAATACACTGATGATTATATAAATCTAACCAAAGAATTTTACCTTAAAATGTAGGTCTGTTGTTGGGCAATGAAAACGTTTTCGTTACTTTTGTTATTCAAATTTTAATCATAAAATATGAAGCCAGATTTATTTGAAGCACCAGATTATTATAATATAGATGATCTTCTTACTGAAGAACATAAACTCATACGAGATTCTGCAAGAGAATGGGTAAAACGAGACGTTTCACCTATAATCGAAGAATATGCTCAGAAGGCCGAATTTCCAAAACAAATTATAGATGGATTAGCCGAAATCGGCGCATTTGGTCCATATATTCCTGAGGAATATGGTGGAGCCGGATTAGATCAAATTTCATATGGTTTAATCATGCAAGAAATTGAACGTGGAGACTCTGGAGTAAGAAGCACGGCTTCTGTACAATCATCATTGGTTATGTATCCTATATGGAAATATGGTACAGAAGAGCAACGCAATAAATACTTACCAAAATTGGCCTCTGGAGAATGGATGGGTTCATTTGGGTTAACTGAACCAGATCATGGAAGTAATCCAGGTGGCATGACCACTAACTTCAAAGATATGGGAGACCATTATTTGTTGAATGGTGCAAAACTTTGGATTAGTAATTCCCCATTCTGTAATGTTGCGGTTGTTTGGGCTAAAAATGAAGAAGGACGTATTCATGGACTCATTGTAGAGCGAGGTATGGATGGTTTCTCTACACCTGAAACTCACAATAAATGGTCCTTAAGAGCAAGTGCTACTGGTGAATTAATTTTTGATAATGTAAAAGTACCTAAAGAGAACTTACTTCCTAACAAATCAGGTTTAGGTGCACCACTTGGATGCTTAGATTCTGCGCGTTATGGTATAGCCTGGGGAGCGATTGGTGCGGCTATGGATTGTTACGATACTGCTTTACGATATTCTAAAGAACGTATTCAGTTTGGAAAGCCCATTGGAGCGTTTCAATTGCAACAAAAGAAACTCGCAGAAATGATTACTGAAATCACAAAAGCACAATTATTAGCTTTCCGTTTAGGTCAACTAAAAAATGAAAATAGAGCTACTTCTGCTCAAATCTCAATGGCTAAGCGTAATAATGTGGATATGGCTATTAAAATTACCCGAGAAGCAAGACAAATGCTTGGTGGAATGGGTATTACAGGAGAATATAGTATTATGAGACATATGATGAATCTGGAGAGTGTCATAACTTACGAAGGAACACACGACATTCACCTATTAATTACAGGATTAGACATTACGGGCTTAAACGCTTTTAAATAAAATAGTGAACCTACTATTAATATTAAAAATGCTTCTCAATTAGGAAGCATTTTTATTATGTGAATATCTTATCTTTACTTCTATGAAAAAGATAGGCTTGTTTTTCTTGATTACATGTAGCCTTTTTACATGTAATTCTAATGACGATTCAGCATCTGCACCTCCAAAATCTTATACTATTTTATCATTAGGTGATAGTTATACGATTGGCGAAAGTGTCTGTGATAGCTGTGGTTTTCCTGAGCAACTTAAGGATAGTCTAATAAATAATTTTCCAAATCAAGATAGTTTTAATTTACAAGTTATAGCCCAAACCGGTTGGACGACTTCAGATTTAAATTCAGCTTTAGAGCTCAGGAATATAAATAGCGATTATGATCTTATCACATTGCTTATTGGAGTTAATAATCAGTTTCAAGGATTACCATTGTCTACATTTCAGACTGAATTTGATGATATAGTCAATAAATCTATCACTCTGGCAAATGGAAACAAAAACCGGTTAGTTATACTAAATATACCTGATTACTCAAATACAGAATTTGGTCAAATTTTTGGCAGTTCTTCAATCATAGAAGAAATAGCCTTATATAATGGTTATATAGAAACCTATTGCGCAGATAACAACCTCAACTTTATAGATGTTCAAAATTTAATCATTAATGGTTTAGTGCATCCAGAATTAATTGCATCAGACGGATTACATCCTTCTGAATTAGCATATTCTAATTTAGTTGATCAACTAC
>NZ_CBFHMI010000081.1:0-9229 GCF_965656915.1 Winogradskyella sp.
CCTCTTCATAGCCTTCTGGCGGCTGATTCATATCTAATGGAAAATCGAAATTTAAATTTGTTGTACCGTCTGGAGTAAAACCTGGCGTAAACCTAATGCCATCTCTGTCTTCTTGTGCTAATACATTATTACCTCTTGTAACAGTATATTCAGCACCAGGTAAACCGTCATCATCATGCCATCCAAAAGGAGATGCTAACGTACTTGCCGGATTAGTAACTATTTGTCTAGGACCATGATTTGGACTTTCTGTCGGCAATGCAAAAACATTATAGCTAGAGCCATCTACCAACATGGTTGATGGAGCACTTACGTTGTTGTAAAAGTTAAAATCTTTAGAAGCCTCATTATGTGTATGGTCTCTATCAAACGTACAGGTTAAAATTAGATTATTAGTCTCAATAATCTCATTAGTAACAGCATCTACTCTTGTACTATACCAATGCTTATCATCATTGGCATAAACCATAATGTCCCAGGCTAATTTCAACTGATTTTCAGTATTTACAAAAACTAATTCGGCAGTAATATTTCTTGTTGAAATATTACCATTCGAAAAAATAAATTTATAACCATTAGCTTCTAACTGTTGTAAATTCTGCACTACACCTAACTGAAAATTATTAGCTAAGCTATTTACTGCTGCTACTGGAGATTGAGATGGATTGGTGGTATTTACCTTCTCCTCAATATCCTTAAGAAATCTATTCGCATAGTAAAACACTTCATTATTTCTAATGGCAATGCTACTTATAGCATTGTATATTCTAATACCCTGAAATGTTTGATTTACATATACATTGTTTAAATCTGTGATTTCTGAATAAAATTGATCATTCACCACAAGTCTTGCAATGTCTTCATCTTCAAAATCGAAATCAGATTTTCTATCATTTAGATAATTTGTAATGACCTCTCCAAATTCTGAAGATTCAAGACTATTTTGACTGTACACATTAATAGAAGATATCGCTATTACAAACAGCAATACAATACGAAGAGAATTTTTTATCATAGCAATCAGTTAAGGGTAGAAAAGTTATAATAATTAAACTTTTCGTTTATTTTCTTTTTCTCAAAAATAAGGAATCAATTACAATATTTAAAATGAAATCAGTGAGGGATGTTTCTAAATATATTTTAACGACAAATCTTTTTTAATATGTAGCTTTGCTAAATGTCCATAGGATTTCTAAAACATATCAACTTACCAAAAGATTTACGTGAATTAAATGCTAAGGATTTATCTCATCTTGCTAAAGAATTACGTGATTTCATCATTAATATAGTTGCCACAAAAGAGGGCCATTTAGGAGCAAGTCTCGGAGTTGTAGAATTAACCATAGCCTTACATTATGTTTTTAACACACCTGAAGACTTATTAATTTGGGACGTTGGCCATCAAGCTTATGGACATAAAATACTGACTGGTCGTAAAGCTATTTTCGAAACTAACAGACAATTAAACGGTATTAGTGGTTTCCCTAAACGTAGTGAAAGTGAGTACGACACTTTTGGTGTTGGTCATTCATCAACATCAATATCAGCGGCTTTAGGTATGGCTATTGCGTCAAAGCTTAAAGGTAAAGATAAGCATCATATTGCTGTGATTGGTGATGCCTCTATTGCTAGTGGAATGGCTTTTGAAGGTCTAAATCATGCTGGAGTTACAGATGCTAATTTATTAGTAGTTCTGAACGATAACGCTATTGGTATCGATCCGAGTGTTGGAGCTTTAAAACAATATCTCACCAACGTAAAAAAAGGTACGGAAAAACAAGACAATATATTTGAGGCTTTAAATTTTGACTATTCTGGTCCAATTGACGGCCATGATCTACCGCTTTTAATTTCAGAATTAGAACGATTAAAATCAGTAAAAGGCCCAAAATTTTTGCATGTCATCACCACCAAAGGCAAAGGATTAAAACAGGCTGAATTAGACCAAGTTAAATATCATGCTCCAGGAAAGTTTAATGCTAGTACAGGTGAACTCATTGCTAAATCTGGCGCTAGCCAACCACCAAAGTATCAAGATGTTTTTGGTGAAACTATTGTGGAATTGGCATTACAAAATGAAAAAATTACAGGAATTACACCTGCCATGCCTACCGGAAGTTCTCTAAAATATATGATGGAAACTATACCAGAACGTGCGTTTGATGTTGGTATAGCAGAACAGCATGCCGTAACACTTGCTGCAGGAATGGCAACACAAGGGTTAATTCCTTATTGCAATATTTATTCTACATTTTTACAACGTGCTTATGACCAGATTATACACGATGTGGCTATACAGAACTTACCTGTAATATTCTGTTTAGATCGTGCTGGCTTAGTTGGTGAAGATGGAGCTACACACCATGGTGTTTTTGATTTAGCATATTTAAATTGTATTCCTAACATGGTCATATTTGCTCCCAGAGATGCAGTTGCTCTTAGAAACATTTTATACACTGTTCAGCTGGGAATAGATTTTCCTATTGCTATACGATATCCGCGAGGAAAAGGACACCTTTTAGATTGGAAAAAACCGTTTCAAAAACTAGAAATTGGAAAAGGTGATTGTCTGAAAGAAGGCAAAAAAATAGCGATTCTTACTATCGGAACACTTGCTCTTGTTGTTGAAAACACTATCTCAGAACTCAACAACAAAGATGCGATTGGTCATTACGATATGCAATTTGTAAAACCTCTAGACGTAAAACTTCTGAATCAAATTTTCCATACCTATGAGGCCATTATAACAATTGAAGAAGGCACACGAACAGGTGGCTTTGGTAGTTCTATATTAGCATTTGCCAATACAAATAACTACACGCAAAAAATCCTTACTCTAGGCATAGAGGATGAATTTATTGAACATGGTAGCATAGACCAATTAAGGCAACTTCAAAAATTGGACTCTAATTCTATAAGACAAAAAATTGAACAGGTGTTATCAATGCTCAGCGACAGCTAAATCTTTAGATTGTTCTACATTTTCAATGTCAGTAGTATTTACTTCAGGAGACGTTTCTCTAGGTTTAGAAATATCATCTAGCATTAATAGGCAAGTCAAAACAACCATGAAAATGACTAAGCCTCCAAGTATATTATTTCTCATAAGTAGGTGTTTTAAGGCTAATTACGAGTTAAAGTAAAACAATATATCGTTAAAAATCAAATTTATTCGACGAAGTGTACCGCTATAGAATGTTTCCTTTTAACTTTTTATGCAATAACATGGCGTTTGTGTCTGATAATTTCGAGATATACAAACAGACCGCTAATAAATTATCATACAACGAATCTGTACTCAATACAACAGACTCTGGCAACATACTCGCTATCAGTTTATCGTAATGAGACAATTCATCTTGGTATGCATTATAGGCCATTTTACCATAAGCTTTCAGCAGTTGATTTAATATCTCAAATCCTGCTATCTCCTTATTTATAACTTCTTTAGAACGATAAACATTTTTTATGCTTATAGAGATAATATCTTTAATTTGTGCCTTATAATTACTTACATCTAATAGTCCTGTAGAAAATTGACCTTTTAAAATAGCATCTTCATTATTCATGAAAATTGACGCAGCTTCATCTATTAAAGTTCCAATAGCTAAAGCACGTAAATAACTTACACGGTCTTGAGTGGTATTTAGTGCATTGTAATTTTTAGTTATAATTTTGTCTCTTACCAAATTGATTAAATACTCTAAGGCATAGTCTTCATCAATCAACCCTAGATTAATGCCGTCTTCAAAATCAATAATAGTATAACAAATATCATCAGCCGCTTCTACCAGAAACGCTAGTGGATGGCGTTGATAACTCAGATCTGTTTTACTTCTTTCAAGCAAACCTAATTCTAATGCAACATCTTTAAACATATCTTTTTCACTCTGAAAGAAACCATATTTTTTATCTGTTATATGGCTCGTTGGCTTTTTCGGTAAGGACTCTTTAGGATATTTCATAAAAGCACCAAGAGTTGCATAACTCAATCTCAAACCACCTTTTCTTCCATTTCTGCTTTCAGTTAAAATTTTAAACCCATTGGCATTCCCTTCAAAATCACATAGATCTTGATATTCTTTATCCGTAAGTAATGATTTAAATTCGGCTCCATTACCATTTTTAAAATAAGAACCTATGGCCTTTTCACCAGAATGTCCAAATGGTGGATTCCCTATATCATGTGCCAATGCAGCTGCTGCTACAATAGCTCCAAAATCATTTATTTTGTAGCCATGCGTTTGCTCTAATTGTGGATGCTTTTCTAAAAGCAATTTGCCCACCCTCCGTCCTAAAGATCTACCAACTACACTAACTTCTAAACTGTGCGTTAGGCGTGTATGGACAAAATCTGTTTTAGATAATGGAACGACCTGAGTTTTATCCTGAAGGCTTCTAAACTCTGAAGAAAATATAATACGATCGTAATCTACTTCAAACCCAAGACGCGTCTCATCTTGTTCTTTTCGTAATCGTTTATGAGTGTCGCCATACCGTTTTAAGGATAGTAGTTGTTCCCAATTCATGGTTTTAATATTAGAAGATGCAAGATAGATAAATTGCTATAGATTTGATTACAAAAAATTGAGATAGATCGTAATGTTACCAAATTGTTTCCTAAAGATAAATCTACATAATATTAAGCTAACAGTAAACTAACCTTTTAATTACAAATCTTTAATTTTTGTATAACCTACCTCATGGAATATCGTGGTTTCTTTGCATCACAAATACAAAAAAAATTAAACTGTATATTAAAATTTAACTCATGAAAAAATTACTTTTAATCGCATTAGTAGCTTCAACACTAGTATTTACTGGATGTTTTAAAGATGATGATACTCCAATTATCATAGAAGAAACTACAATTGTAAACAACAACAATCCAAACGGAGGAGATGATTGCCCAGTGGTTGCCGTAACCGGAGCAATTTCGCAAAGCACAACTTGGACATCTGATAATATTTACCAATTAAACCAAAAAGTGGTTGTTGGAGATGGTGTTACTTTAACAATCAATCCAGGTACAATTATTAAAGGTTCTGCAGGTACAGGTTCTTTAGCGTCTGCATTAATCGTAGCAAGAGGCGGAACGTTAAATGCACAAGGAACTGCTGATCAACCAATTATTTTTACTTCTACAAGTGATAACATTACTTGTGGCCAAACAGCTGGTACTAATTTAGACCAAGATGATAGAGGTCTTTGGGGTGGATTAATTTTATTAGGAAATGCTCCTTGTTCATTCTCAGGTGATATTCCAGAAGCACAAATTGAAGGAATACCTGCTGATGATACATTTGGATTATACGGAGGAACTGATCCAGAAGATAGTTCTGGTGCATTAAGTTACATCTCTATACGTCATGGTGGAGCTTTAATCGGTGAAGGAAACGAAATTAACGGACTAACCTTAGGTGGTGTTGGTAGAGGAACTCTTATTGACAATATCGAAGTAGTAGCCAATGTAGATGACGGTATTGAATTCTTTGGTGGGACTGTTGATGCTTCTAACTTATTAGTATGGGCACAAGGAGACGACGCGATAGATATCGACCAAGCTTATTCTGGTATTGTTGATAATGCAGTAGTTGTTTTAGGTGACATCTCTGATCACGCATTCGAAATCGATGGTCCAGAAGGTACTTTAAATGGCGCATTTACTTTACGAAATGCTACAATAATTGGTAATTCTGTAACATCTAATGGTGAATATGCAGATTACAGAAGTAACGCACAAGGATTGACAGAAAACATTTATGCATTTGGATTCCCTGATGGAAAAGATGTTGAGTTAGACAACGATGGAGTTGCCACTAACTATAACAACGGAGATCTAAATTTTGGTCCTTGGGAAATTGTATTACCAGCTGGTGTTACTGATGTTTTAACGATATTTAAAAATAATGCAGAAACTGTAACTGTTTCTGGTTTTGGGTCAACTGCTACAGCCGTAACAGAAGGTGCTCAGACTATTGGAGCTATGACTTCAAACTTAAGCTGGACGTATTCGAATACAGCCGGTGGATTAGGCTTCTAAGAATTACTATTAAACACATAAGCCCACTGCTTACAAGGTAGGTAGTGGGTTATATAAAATTTTATATGAAAAATATACAAAAAGTACTAACTTTTGTTTTCTTTCTCATAACCTTAATGTCTTATTCTCAAGGTAAAGTTTCAGGAACTGTTATAGACGGTGACTTTAATGAACCTCTACCATTTGCTAATATTATAGTAAAAGGAACGACGAAAGGAACGACATCGGATTTTGATGGAAAGTATGAACTAGAGTTAGAGCAAGGTACTTATACATTGGTATTTTCTTTCGTGGGATATGAAACCAAAGAAGTTACTGATATTAGTATTAAAAACGGTGTGGTAACTACCTTAGATGTTGTTTTGATAACAAACTCTTTAGAGACTGTAGTAATTACAACCTCCACAGGTAGAGATACTGAAAATGCGGTATTAAACATACAGAAAAAATCTGTAGTTGTTTTAGATGGTCTCTCTTCTCAGGCAATTCAAAGTACTGGTGCCAGCAATGTTGCTAGTGCTGTAAAAAGTGTACCTGGAGTGTCTATTCAAGGTGGTAAATATGTATTTGTTCGTGGCTTAGGTGATAGATATACAAAATCTATTCTTAATGGTGTAGATATACCAGGTTTAGATCCAGACAGAAACACAATACAGATGAACCTTTTCCCTACTAACATTGTGGATAACGTTATAGTAGTAAAATCAGGTTCTGCAGAACAACCAGCCGATTTTACAGGTGGTATTGTTGATATTGCAACAAAAGATTTTCCAACCCAAGCAGAGTATTCTATTTCGTTGGGTTCTGGTTACAATCCTGACATGCACTTTAATGATCAATACTTGACATCTGATGGTAGTGATACAGATTTCTTTGGATACGATGATGGTACACGTAATTTACCAATAAATCGCTATCAACAAATCCCTGGAACATTTGAAAACAAACAGTTACTAACATCTTTAACTAATCGATTTTTAAAAGAATTACGAGCACAACAACAGACCAGTGGAATGAACTTTGATTTAGGTTTCACTCTAGGTAATCAGTATGATATCGGAGATGATCGATTGGGATATCAAGCTTCTTTTTCTTATAAAAATGAAACTACTTTCTATGAAAATCGTCAAGATGGTGCTTATTTAAAAAACAACAACGATCCTTCTGATAATAGTTTAAATTTCACATTAGACTCAAATGGCTCTGAAGGTATCAACAACGTTATTTTAAACGGTATGTTGGGATTAACCTATAAAACTGATAAATCTAAGATAAAAGCAAATTTATTGCACATCCAGAATGGGGAATCTACAGCTGGTTTCTTTAATCAAACTATTTCACAAGATGGAATTGGTGGTGGTTTAGAACCGTTAACAAAAAATTCAATTACCTATACTGAGCGCTCAATAACCAATCTATTATTAACAGGTAAGCACAGATTAAATAGTATTAATGAGGAAAATCCTTTAAATCTAGAATGGAAGCTTTCACCAACTTTTTCTAAAGTTATGGATAAAGCGCATAGAATTACTCCATTACAAATCGCAGATAATGGCGAGTTTTTTGTGAGTCCTTCAGCAGCGACTTTCCCTATACAACTTTGGAGAAATTTACTTGAAGAGAATTGGGCTGGTAAAGTCGATTTAGATAAGTCTGTTGAGATTTTTGGAAGACCTGCAAAACTAAAATTTGGTGGAGCTTTTACCTATAAGTTTAGAGACTTTAGTACGGATGACTATACATTTAACATCCAAGGAGAAGATTCTTTTATTGCTGGAGGAGATGTAAATCAATTGTTAGCATCAGATAACATTTGGACTCAAGAGGATGGCACACCAGGAAGTGGTAATGGAACATATTTAATTTCCATTGATACCTTTAACCCGAATGATGCTTATGAAGGAGAACAGCAAATAGGAGCAACTTATTTCTCAGCTGAATTTAATATTACTGAAAATTTAAAGTCGGTGTTAGGGCTAAGAATGGAAGCCTTTAACTCATTTTACACTGGCCAAGATAATACGAGAACTTATGAGCGTGAAAATATATTGGACGAACTAGATTTGTTTCCATCAGCCAATTTCATATATGCCTTAAATGATAAATCTAATCTAAGAGCTTCATATTTTCGTTCTACAGCAAGACCGTCATTTAAAGAGGCTTCTGTTGCACAAATCTTTGATCCGATTACAAGTCGCTTATTTATAGGTAACTTAGATTTAGTTCCTACTTATGTAAACAATTTTGATTTACGTTACGAATTTTTTGGAGGCAGTGGACAAACATTTGCAATAAGTGGTTTCTATAAAGATTTTACAGATACTATAGAGCAAGCTTTCTTTCAACAAGCACCAACTCAAATAACTGTAGGTAACCTAGGTGATGCCACAGTATTTGGGGCTGAAATTGAGGCAAGACAACGATTAGGCTTTATTTCTGAAGGTTTAAATAATCTTAGAGTCATTGTTAACGCTTCTTTCATGGAGTCTCGATTAACAATGTCAGAAGATGAATTTAACAGTAGACGTTTAGCGGCTAGAGACGGTGAAACTATTGAACGTGAACGAGACATGCAAGGTCAAGCGCCATTTTTAATTAATTTTGGATTTGATTATAATAATTCAGAGATTGGGTTACAAACCGCTCTTTTTTATAACGTACAAGGACCAACATTAGAAGTTGTTGGTATCGGTCTTGTTCCAGATGTATATACACAACCATTTAATAGTTTAAACTTTACGCTTAATAAAGCATTCGGTGAGCTTAAAAGATCATCTATAAATATTAAAGTCACTAATTTGTTGGGAGATGAACGATTAAGTGAATACGAATCGTTTGGAACAAGTAATGAAATATTCTCCTTGAGAGATCCAGGAACAGAATTTTCTTTAGGCTATACTTTTAAATTCTAAGGAGAATATCTTTAAGTTAGTTTAATAAAAAAAGGCTTACCAATTAAGGTAAGCCTTTTTATGTTTATTAAGGGGAACTATCTGTTTCTAACAGCAACTTTGGTTTTATTATCCCATTTATTTACACTAACAATTTTAGAGTCAATGTAATCTACTTCCTTTAAGGACTCGCCTTCCCAGAAAAACCATTTTCCTACTTTCTTACCATTCTCATAAGAACCTAAGGCAATTTTATTACCTTCTAGGTCATACATTTTCCATTCTCCATGAACTT
>NZ_CBFHMI010000082.1:0-8932 GCF_965656915.1 Winogradskyella sp.
TAATTTTTATCTCATAAGCGCTTAGATAACAATTTCTTGAGTAAATACTTTATTTTTATATGCTTTAAAATAAGAAGTATGAATTCAAAAATTTACGATTTTAAATATTTAAAAGGAGATTTAACGGGTGGATTAGTTGCTGGTGTCGTAGCCTTACCTTTGGCACTAGCATTTGGTGTACAATCAGGATTAGGTGCTACAGCAGGGTTATATGGTGCGATTGCTGTTGGAATCTTTGCAGCAATCTTTGGAGGTACTACTACCCAAGCAAGTGGGCCAACTGGACCAATGACTGTAGTTTCTGCAGCATTAGTTGCCGGAGCTATAGAACTTACCGGAAGTTTGGAGGCTGCTATGCCTATTATCATTGTAACGTTTTTGTTAGGTGGAGTTTTTCAAATCATTTTTGGACTGATAAATATAGCTGGTTATGTAAAGTATTTTCCTTATCCGGTTGTGTCGGGATTTATGAGCGGTGTCGGTCTCATTATCATTATTCTTCAATTATTTCCTTTTGCAGGACTAAGTTCAGCAAAATCGACCTGGTTAGTTATGCAAGATCTACCCAGATTAATTACGGATTTTAATTGGCAAGCGTTGGCTCTAGGTGGCTTAACAGTATTAACTTATTATGTTTTTCCATATATATCTAAAGCCATTCCTAGCGCACTTGTAGCTTTAATCGTAGCGACATTGATTGGTTACTACTTAAAATGGGATGTTCCAATTATTGGAGAAATACCATCAGGCTTACCGTCCTTACAGGTCGATGGATTGTTTTCAATTGATGCATCTGCATATAGTTTAGTGGCAGAATATGCCCTGGTATTAGCAGTTTTGGGCTCTATTGATTCATTACTTACTTCGGTCATAGCTGATAATATGACCAAAACCAAACACAATAGTAATCGTGAATTAATTGGTCAGGGTATAGGAAATTCAATAGCAGCAATTTTTGGAGGTATTCCAGGTGCAGGAGCAACAAAAGGAACTGTTGTGAACATTAATTCAGGCGGAAGGACAAGGGTTTCTGGTACTATTCACGGTTTGTTTCTTTTAGCTGTATTGTTAGGACTGGGAAAATTAGCAGGTTACATTCCACTATCTGTTTTAGCAGGTCTGTTGATTCCAATAGGGTTTAAGATTATTGATACCAAAGGTCTAAAACATTTATTGGTGGTTCCAAGAGCAGATGCTGTCGTTTTGGTAATTGTTCTTTTAATAACGACTTTCGGTAGTTTAATTCAAGCCGTTGGAATCGGTTTGTTATTAGCCTCTTTGTTATTTATGAAACGCGCAAGTGATATTGGAGAGAAAGGTATGGAAGTAGGTACAATCGCAGGTTTTGATGGCGAAAAACCCTGGCAGGATGAGGTGGAATTTTATGAAAAATATAAAGACAAGATTTATATAAAGCATCTTTACGGACCACTATTTTTTGGTTTTACATCACATTTTCAAGATGAAATAAAAAATATACCAGAACAAATTAAAGCCCTAATCATTCGTATGGATCGCGTGCCTTACATTGACCAATCTGGTTTATACGCGTTAGAAAACGCTGTTTTGGACTTAGAGCAAAGAGGTGTAAAGGTATTACTAACTTCATTACAGGAACAACCAAAAGACAAACTAGTTTCTATAGATATTGTTCCCGACCTAATTTCTGAAGAACATATTTTTGATGAGATTGATACAGCTTTTGATTATTTGAAGGCAAAATTTAGTCTGTAAAATAATTTAATATTCTAACAGCATTTTAATATTGGCACGCTCATAAGGATTATCCTTTTCAAGAAGTAACTCTTTAAAACCATATTTTCTATATAAATAAATGGCGTTTTCTAATTTGGTATTAGAATAGAGTAGAAGTGCTTTTAAATTCTGCAGTTGAGCAAAATCAATACAGTATTGTAATAATTTCTGACCAATTTTTTGCCCGCGTTCTTCTGGTAAAACGGCCATCTTAGTTAGTTCTAAAATTCCATCATCTTTAGTTGGCATTAGCGCAACTGTGCCAACTACAGCATTATTTTTCATTCCAAAAAAGATAAATCCACCTTTGTCTATGATATATTTGTCGGGTTGACTTAAGACTTCTTCATCATATGGTTCAACGTAGAAAAAGGTTTTAAGCCATTCTATATTTAAATCATAAAAATTCTTGGCGTATGCTTTATTGTAGTTTATGATACTAATTTCCATTAGCTCTAATAAAATCTGTAATGAGATATGAAATTAATTTTCCAACCTTAGTCATGGTTTTTTTTCTTGGTGCAGCTTCGCAAATATGTAAATAACTAGCGTTTTCATAGGCCGCACAATAATGTACAAATTGTCTAGCCTGAGACACGGAAAAACCACTTGGTGTCATAGCGCTACTAGGTATGTTTTCAATGGCATCACAGTCTAATTCAATACCAAAGTATTTGTCTGAAACTGCACTTAAGCCTTTTTCTAAAGCTGTATTGAAGTCTGTTTCCTTACGCACGTCTATAGCTTCATACGTACTAAAACTAAAATATTTCACCTTTTTAAGCGTCTTAAATAATTTATCTGAAGTGTAATTTTCATGCAGGCCAATTACATGGTAATTTTTTAGAAACCCTTCTGCAAAGGCATAACTAAAACCATTACCACTATGCCTGCCTTCTTCTGGTCTAAAATCGGTATGAGCATCAAAATTAATCACGTTAATTTTTGTGTTTTTGGCTAATGAGGTTCCTTTAATATTGCCGTAAGCATTATTATGTCCACCACCAACAACTATAGGTTTTTTGCCAGCTTTTATAATAGAAGCAACAAGGTAGGCTACATCTTTATCAATCTCCTCAACATAGTCCCTGGCTTTTGCTATATGTTTCTTTTTTGTAGTATCAAACTTAGACACTTTTTCACGTAGGTCAGCATAATTTAAAGCACCAAGAACTAAAACTCGATTTACCTTTGTAAAGGTATTACTCTGAATATTTAACAAAATTTTTATTGTAGCGTCCCAAGCACTGTAAGTACCTATTTTTCCGTGATTTGCGAATACTCCAATATCCTCTTTAATTCCGAAAATAACATAGTCAACATCTAAATCAACAATATCATCGTATATGTTAGTGAGGTTAGGTATTAATTGAATATGTTCTCCAAATTTTGATTCTCCTTTACGTTTCTTTAAAAGATGTTGTAGGTCTTTTTCTGTGAATAAGTCGAGATTTTTCATTTGATAACTTTATTACAATAGGTAATAAAAGTACAGTTTTAATTAATTACTTTGATTTCAAAATTAAATTAAGAATAAGAAATAACAATAACTAAAAACATAATTTATGAAAGGTTCACAAAAAACAGGTACAGGTTTAAAAGTAGGCTTAGGTATTCTTTTAGTCCTTTTCTTAGGAACTGCCTTTTTTGCATCTAAACTTTACAATGACAAAAAAGAAACAGAGAAGACGCTGATCAGTGAAAAACAAGAGGTAATGAATGATCTCAATAATATGGCTAAGCAATATGACGAAGCCATTGCAGATAATGAGATTACAAACGAAGATCTATTAGAGGCCAGAGAGCGTATTCAAGGCTTAATGGATTCTCTAAAAGTATCGCAAAACAGTGTTAATAGCTTGTGGCGATATAGAAAAAAATACATAGCCTTACAACGTGAGATGGATGTCTTAATGGAAGAAAATGATCGTTTAAAAGTTGAAAATGAGTATTTAGCGACGTCTTTAGATAGCACACAAGTACAATTAGCAGAGCGTACAACATTCACAGATTCTCTGTTAGTACAAAATACAGAATTAGCCTCTGTAGTGAAAGATGCTGCGGCATTACAAACTGTAGGCTTAAAGGGCTTAGGCGTAATAGAGCGTAGTAGTGGTAAACAAATACCTACAGAACGTGCTAGACGTAGTGATAAAATTAAAGTGTGCTTTACAGTAGCAAAAAATACGTTAGCAGATTCTGGTGATAAAGAATTATACGTGCAGGTGATTGATCCTAAAAACAATGTACTTGGTGAAAATGGCCAGTTACAGTTTGATGAGGAAGTTTTAAATTACAGTTTAATTAGTCGTTTTAATTACGAAAACAGAAACTTAAATATATGCGAATACATCTCCAGACCTGACGATGATAAATTTGAGTCAGGACGTTACAGAGTTAATGTATTTAACGATAAAGAGTTGATTTCTTCATCAGAGTTTACTCTGAAATAAGAATTGATTATTTGATTGATTGATAGATAAAAATCCGGAACATGTTTCCGGATTTTTTATTACCTAAACTCCCCGTTTATAATCACACTTTCTACAGGGTTATGGGCAAAGGCATACGGAATTTCTGTATAATCATTAAGCGGTTTTGTAATAATTAAATTGGCTTTTTTTCCTCTTGTGATACTACCATACATATTACTAATACCCATGGCATAAGCACCATTAATCGTGGCTGCGTTAATAGCTTCCTCTGGTGTGAGTTTAAGTTTTACACAGGCGGCACTCACAATAAAATTCATGTTGCCACTAGGAGCAGAACCAGGATTATAATCCGTGGCAATAGCTAATGGTAAACCAGCGTCTATCAATTGTCTGGCTGGTGTGTAAGGAATACTTAAAAAATATGAGCAACCTGGCAATGCTACAGGCATCGTTTTAGAGCCCTTTATTGCTGCTATATCATCGTCGTTTAATTCTTCTAAATGGTCTACAGAGAGCGCATTATATTTTACACCTAAAGCCACACCACCCAAAATATTAAACTGGTTGACATGTATTTTTGGTCTTAGGTTATGCTCTTTTCCTGCTTTTAAAATCGCTTCGGTATCTTCAATACTAAAATAACCATCTTCACAAAATACATCTAAGTAATGGGCAATGTTTAGTTTAGCAGCTTCAGGAATAAGTTCTTCTGTAATAAGTTTGATATAATCGGATTTATTTTTTCTATACGCTTCTGGTATAGCATGGGCTGCCAGTAGTGTAGGAGTGATTTTCGCTAAACTATCTTGCTTAATACGTTTTATAACACGTAGCATTTTCAATTCAGCATCAACCGTTAAGCCATAACCTGTTTTAACTTCAATAGCACCTGTACCCATTTTTATCAGGTCTTCCAAGCGTTCCATAGCTTGTTTGTACAAGTCCTCTTCAGATGTTTTTTGAAGTAGTTTTGCTGAGTTTAAGATGCCACCACCACGATTGGCAATTTCAGCATAACTCAAACCGTTTATTCGATCTACAAATTCTGAAGTTCTATTCCCTGCATACACCAAATGGGAGTGCGAATCGCACCAGGATGGTAAAACAATTTTACCAGTTGCATCAATAGTTGTTTCCGGATATAAACCATCACAATCTTCCATTTTACCGAATTCAATAATGGTGTCGTGCTCAATGTATAAGTACGCATTTTCCAGAACTGGTAAGGTTTTCATCGCTTCACCTTTTACTATGGTAACATTAGAATCATGTACCTGAAGTAATTGTTTGATGTTGGTAATTAGTATTGACATGTGGTTAGCTTTTTGTAAAGATTGCTAATTTTTTGAACAAAAAAAAACGCTGGTCTAAATAAACCAGCGTTTTTATATGATTAGTTATTATGTCTATTATTCTTTAATAAATTTTGAGATAAACCCATTATCAATTTTTATAACATACATGCCGTTATTCAAATGTGACACATCTAATGATATATTAGCATCTATGGATTTATCAAATACTTTCTTTCCTAAGATATCATAGATGACCATTTTAATAGTCACATTGTCGAAACCTTCAAAATTTAAAACATTTGTTGTTGGATTTGGAAACATAGAGAATTCTTCAGTCTCAATATTTGAAACACTTAACACGTATTTTTCGTTTTCAAAATAATTAAGATCATCATCATTATAAGCACAACTTGAAATATCTAAATCACCATCGTTATCAAAATCCGCTACAGTATATACAAACGATTGACTTTGTGTATTATCAATTACAGTTTCACTGCCATAACTTCCGGCGCCATTATTCTTAAACCATACTAAATCATTGCCAACTCCCGAAGAACCACTACTTAATACGATGTCCTTTAAACCATCATCATCTAAATCTTTGCTCTGTGCTACTGCAGGATTTACAATACTTGTTGTAAACATTGTTGTGGTATAACCACCAGCACCATCTTCTTCGTACCAGTATAAGTTACCTGGTACATTACCACAGAATGAACCACAAGATACCTCAGTAACCAAAATATCTAAATTAGAATCACCATCTAAATCCTCAAAATTAGCATTAAAAACACCAATTAATCCTGTCGCTACAGAAGTTACATCTTTGGTGAATAACACTGTACCTCCAGGTACTAAATCATTTCTAAAGATTTCTACAACATCACTACCAGAGTAAGCTGCTGTAGCAATGATAGCATCTAGATCACCATCGTTATCAATATCTTTCATATTTATGACGGATGGTGAGTTAAGTGTAATATCTATACTACTATTAGTAGGAACAGAAAAGTTTCCTGCACCGTCATTAGAAAACCAAAGTACTTCACCATCTACAATAGACGTTACAGCGACGTCAACAGTCGCACCAGCATCAATAGTTCCTGCAAAAAGGCCACTCATACCATCGTAAGCATTAGTAATAAGTTGCTCAGCTCCAAAAACTCCGTTGCCATCATTTTCAAACCAAACTAAAGCCGATGGTGTGCCATAACCAGCTCCGTAACTACCAAAGCCAACAGCCAGAATATCTAAGTCACCATCACTATTTAAATCAACTAATTTGAGACCAGTAATATTAGTCAAGGTATTTGTAACAGCTGTTTGTTTTACAAATGTGCCATCTGCATTGCCTTTATACCATACAATGATATGGTCTGCATCAGTACCTATGACTATATCTAGATTAGAATCTGCATCAATAAGACCAGAAGCAATCGTATACGGATTATTTCCCGTTGCTCCATCAATAGTGGCTTTGGCTGCCCAATTCGTTTGAGAATGAACTACCACTGCAATGCAAATAGTTGATAATAAAGTGAGTAAAGTTTTTTTCATAATGATAGATTTGTTTTTTGCTAATGTAAGAAATTATTTTAGCTAATAGTCTTTTTATCTTGATATTCAGTCGTTTAAACTGGCAATACCACTCATTTTTGTTTTAAAAAACACGTCAGTTTGAGTGCAGTTTTATCTTTTTAGATACCTCGCTCAAACTGACGCTGTAATGTTCAATTTATGCTTTGCGTATGGTTTTATTATTTCATGCTACCTACCATGTCTTCTGGTTTTACCCAGTCGTCATAGTCTTCTGCAGACACATACCCTAAATTAATGGCTTCCTCTTTTAGAGTCGTGCCATTTTTATGCGCTGTATTGGCAATTTCAGCGGCTTTGTAATAGCCTATTTTGGTATTTAATGCCGTAACTAACATTAATGAGTTATTCAGTAACTCTTTAATTACCTCATGGTTTGGTTCTATACCACTCGCACAGTTTTCTTCAAAACTCACACAAGCATCACCAATAAGTTGAGCTGATTGCAAAAGATTCGCTGCCATCATTGGTTTAAACACGTTAAGCTCATAATGCCCTTGTGTGCCACCAACCGTTACAGCGACATCGTTACCCATTACCTGAGCGCAAACCATTGTTAAGGCTTCGCATTGAGTAGGATTCACTTTTCCTGGCATAATAGAACTTCCAGGTTCGTTAGCCGGAATAATAATCTCACCAATACCTGAACGTGGACCAGACGCCATCATTCTAATATCATTGGCTATTTTATTTAAGGATACGGCGATTTGCTTTAAAGCACCATGTGTTTCTACAATAGCATCGTGTGCTGCTAAAGCTTCAAATTTGTTTTCTGCAGTGACAAACGGTAAACCTGTAAACTCAGCAATATATTTTGCCACTAAGACATCGTAACCTTGTGGTGTGTTTAAGCCTGTACCAACTGCTGTACCACCTAATGCTAATTCGCTTAAGTGTGCTAAGGTATTTTCTAAAGCTTTAAGACCATGATCTAATTGCGATACATAACCCGAAAACTCTTGTCCCAAAGTCAATGGTGTCGCATCCATTAAATGCGTACGACCAATCTTCACCACATCTTTAAAGGCTATGGATTTATTATGTAAGGTGTTGCGCAACTGAATCACACCAGGTATGGTGTTTTCTACGACCTTTTTGTACGCTGCGATATGCATACCCGTAGGGAAGGTGTCGTTAGAGGATTGCGATTTGTTGACATCATCATTAGGTTGAATGGTTTTGTCACCTTCACCAATCACTTTACCAGCAATTTGGTGTGCGCGGTTAGCTACTACTTCATTAACATTCATATTACTTTGGGTACCAGAACCGGTTTGCCAAATTACGAGTGGAAACTGGTCGTTGTGTTGGTTATCTAAAATTTCATCGCAGACCTGAGCAATAAGATCGCGTTTGTTTTTATCTAAAACGCCTAACTCGCAATTGGCATAGGCTGCCGCCTTTTTAAGGTAGGCAAAGCCATGTACAATTTCTAAAGGCATTGATGCAGGTGCACCAATTTTAAAGTTATTACGAGACCGTTCTGTTTGTGCTCCCCAAAGTTTATCGGCTGGTACTTTAACCTCGCCCATGGTGTCTTTTTCTATTCTGTAACTCATGATTGTATCGTTTATTAAAAGCTCTACAAAATTACAGATTTTGACCATTTAAAACCTGATAACTGTCATTTTATTTCTGTAGTTTTAAAGAGAAATCACAGACTTATATGTTGTAGTAAAATACGTAGTTCTACGTATTGAAATTATGAGTTTAAAAACCTAACTTCGCTTAACGTCTGATATAAGTCATTACAACGGACTCATATCACTAAAGTTGGCAACAATCAAAAAGATAATAATAACCTATTGAAAAATATAGTATGAAAATGAGACAAATAACTCTACTAAT
>NZ_CBFHMI010000083.1:0-8546 GCF_965656915.1 Winogradskyella sp.
AAGACGTAAAAGTATTAATGATATTGTAAGAAAAATAGCTAAAAACTTATTAATAAGTGTAATTCATCGATATTATTTGTGTTACGTGGTGTTTTTTGTTAGGTTTGGGTTGTAAGTGAATTACGCCCTAAATACTAGATAAACGAATTTAACAACTATGAAAAAAATTACTCAAACCGCGCTTATCCTACTTTTGGTGTTTGGTAATGTATTTGCCCAACAAGAAAAAGGTATTATTGGTTACAATAACTGGTTGAATACTTGGACAGATTTTAAACCAAGTCCGGCAGAATATGGTGAACCAACACAAATATTAAGTGGTAATATTTCAAAAGATACCAAACTCGAAAAAAGAGATATATACTTACTCTTAGGTGATGTATATGTTACCAACGGGGCCACATTAACTATTGAAGCTGGTACAGTGATCAAAGGCGACTATAAATCAAAAGGCGCATTGATTATCAGTAAAGGTTCTAAAATAATTGCAGAAGGTACACAAACAGATCCTATAATTTTTACCTCCAGTCGTCATAGCAGAAAGCAAGGTGATTGGGGAGGCATTTTCGTTTTAGGTGATGCTCCTATCAATACTTTTGGTAATGTAGCTTCATTAAATTATGGTTTGAATCCAAGTTCTACCGATAATATCAGTTATGGTGGTGAGAATATAGCCTATAACGCAGGTGTTTTAAAATATATTAGAATCGAGTTTGCAGGGAAAAGAACAAAAGGGCACGGCTATTTTAGTGCCTTAACGTTAGCTGGTATTGGAAATGAAACTGTAATAGAGAATATAATGGCTAGCTATTGTGAAGGTAACTCATTTAATATACTAGGTGGTGATGTTAATTTGCAAAAGCTAGTGTCTTTTAGAACTAGTAGAAATGACTATAATTTTAATCATGGTGTGAGATGCCATCTCGTTAACTCCTTAGCCGTAAGATCACCATACGTCTCTAGTGCAGAAGGTTCACGAACATTATACATTAGATCTTACGACGAAAAAGATGCTGCAGATACCACAAGAAATAATACGAATGTTACTGCCGAAAATTTAACCTTAGTAAATATAAGTAACGACCTTGAAGCCGATATTCAGGTTGGGCTCGTTAAGGAAGCTATTTATGTAGGTCCGGATGTGTCATTCTCTATAGACAAGAGTGTGATTTCTGGTTTTAATCCTGCAGTAATATTAGATGACAGGATAAAAATAGATAATGATAATCTAAGTAAAATAAAGTTTACCAGAACGTATTTTAATAACTGCAACGGCAACATCTATAGAAAAGGCTATACCAATAATGATGACTTAGAAAGCTGGTATGGTAGTAGAGCATTTAATAATGTTTACTCAAAAGGACCAGACTCTGAAACCTTCATAGATTCTCAAAATGGTAGACGTCCGGATTTTAGACTCAGAATAAACAAGATCATTGCTTCTAATGATTATGATGACGATTAAAATCGTGCCGCTCTAAAACCAAAAAAATCAAAACCTCGATTTAGATCTATACAGCATAGTTTAAATGACTGTGCGATAGAAAAACAAGAAACTTTAATACAAATTAGCTTATAGGATACATAACTACAATTTTAAAACCATGCTTAAAACAACTAATGCAAATCAACTTATAATTGGACTTTTTTTAATTGTTCTTTCTGTTCAGGAACAAGTGAGTGCGCAATTAGTAATAGGTTCACCAAACCTAGGTTTTAGTCAGGCATGTGCAAGTGAATCTTTTAATAATTACAGTACCACATTTGTATTTTCACCAGAGACTGCATTAAACGCGTCCAACCAGTTTAGTATTGAAATGTCTGATGCTGAAGGCGATTTCACAGATGCGACAGTTGTTTATACCTCAAATGCCGGAGAAATTACAGCTTCGCCTGCTACTCTAGAATTTTCTATCCCAGAAACTACTGCAGGTGAAAATTATAGAATTCGAATAAAAAGTAGTGATCCTGCAGCCACAAGTTCTGGTTCTGTAAGTTTTGCAGCATACTACAAAATACAGGATTCACCATTTTCAATTAATAATTTAGTTTCTACTGGCGCTTATTGCACAGGCGGAAGTTATTTGTTAACTATTGATAATCCTGGAACAGGATCAAATGATTCACCACTACTCTATCCAAATTTAACTTTTAACTGGTATAAGGAAACAAGTCAAACAACTTCAGAATTTATCACTGAAGGACCAACGCTTTCCGTCAGTGAAGAAGGCACCTACTTTGTTGAAACCAATTATGGTACCTGTACTTCAAATTCATTTTCTAATAGAGTTACTATAAGTGAAGCCTCATCAGGAGAGGCAGATGCAACAATAGCTTCAAGTTTAGGGAACCCGTATTGTCCCGAACAAGGTTTAACCACTTTAAGTACTATAGGCGGCTTAAGCTATCAGTGGTTTAAGGATGGTATAGCCATAGAAGATGCAACTAATCAAATGTACCAAACTAATGAGTCTGGTACTTTTTCAGTTCAGGTAGATTTAGGAGAATGCTCCGCTTCTGGTTCAATAGATCTTATAAGCGAATTATTTGAAAGTGATATTAATGTTGATGAAATTAACAGTCTTGAAGAAGGTGAAATTTTAACGATTACAGTAACTACAAATGCCATTAGCCCGGAATTTGAGTGGTATTACAATAATTCAATTCTAGTAGGTGAAACACAAGATACGTTTGAGGCCAGTCAATTTGGAGACTATAAAGTTATCATCAATGAAACTTCTGGCTGTACTGTATCTCAAGCATACGAATTTACAATTGAAGAGGCTTTAGATCCATTTCCTGATGTAGCTAAAATACCAAATGTTATTAGTCCAAATGGAGATATGATTAATGATACTTGGGTGTTACCACAGCAATATGTTAGTGGTACAGGTACTGAAGTATTAATTATGACTAACCGCGGAGAAGTCGTTTTAAAAACAGACGAATACCAAAATAACTGGCCACAAGACGATTTAAAACTCTCAAATATTAACCAGGTCTATTACTACATCATTACAACAACAAACAATAAAACTAAAAAGGGTTCAATAACCGTAGTGAAATGATATGAGAGCATTAGTATTATTCATATTAGCTTTTATCTGTTCTATACAGACTATCACATCTCAAGAAGATGATGGTGTGGTTTCATTGACGTTACCTGTGAGAAACTCTTTAACTTTTAATCGTTACGCTTTAAACCCAACCTTTAGTTTTGTTAGAGAACAATCTAAATATATTAGTGTATACAATAAAAGAGAATGGGTACAATTTGAAGATGCACCACTCACCAACTTAGTTAGTTATTCTGGTCGCTTTGGTGAAAATATTGGTGCTGGTTTAGGGCTGTTTCAACAAAATTATGGAGTGTTAACGACGTTTGGTGGAATTTTGAATTTTGCCTATAATGCACAGATGGGTAGAGATACTAACCTGACTTTTGGACTAAATGTTGGTGCCTATAAAAGTGATGTCAATACCTCTAATGTGGTAACTAATTTTGAAGATCCATCGTTACAGAATGTACCTGAAAACTTCTTATTGACTATAAATCCAGGTATTAACTTCGGAACAGAATTTTTTGATTTTGGAGTTTCAGTAAACAATTTAGCACTGTATAATTTTGAATCTTCTGAAATGATTCAAGATAACCCAGAACAAGGGATACAAGCGCATGTTATGTATACGGGTTACATGGACAGTAGAGGTTTTTTTGATGAAAGTAAATTTTCTGGGCTTATTCGTTCAGAATTCAGGAAGGATGAGACCATAATCGCAGCTATAGCTATGGTTACTGTACCAAAAGGAATTTGGGCTCAGTTTGGGTATAATTCCGTTTTTGGTGCTTCTGGTGGATTAGGTATTAATCTCACTACTCAAATAGCAATAGAATACAATTTTGAAACTGCGATGGGAGATTTAAGTGAGTTTGGACCATCACACGAAATTACCTTAGCCTATAGATTCAAAAATAGAAATAATTACAACTATAGTAATGAAGATGAAGTTGTAGGTTTATTATCTAGTGGTAACAAAAAAAGACGCTATGTTAAGTCTAAAAAGCCTAAAACTACCACCAAAAAGACTACTGAGGCAGATGCTGCTAAAGCAAAAGCAGAAGCGTTACGATTAGCTGAAGTACAAAAAGAAAAAGCCGAAAGAGAAGCTAAACTTTTAGCAGAGAAACAAGCAAAAGAAAAAGCAGATGCCGAAGCTAAAGCTATAGCAGAACAAGAAAAGCTATTGGAAGAGCAAAGAATTAAAGAACAAGAAGAACAGAGAGCTAAAGAAATAGCTGAAACAAGAGCAAAATTATTAGCACAACAAAAGGCTAAGGAGGAAGCAGAAGCCAAAGCGAAACAGATAGCTACTCAAAAAGCCGCGGAAGCACAAAGACTTTTAGCAGCGCAAGAAGCTAAAAAACAAGAGGAAGTACAAAGACAAGCTGAAATAAAAGCAGCTGAGGAAGGAAGACTACTAGCACAACAAGAAGCTAAAGAAAATGCCGAAGCAGAAGCAAAACAATTAGAATTACAAAAAGCAAAACAAGAGGCAGAAAGATTGGCGCAGATCAAAGCTGAAGAAGAAGCCCAACGTTTAGCAGAAGAAAAAGCAATACAAGACGCAGAAGCACAAGCTAGATTAGTTGAAGAACAAAAAGCTGCAATAGAAGTAGCCAAGAAAGCACAGGAAGAATTAATAACTAATCCAAAAGATGATATTGGTAGGTCTATGCTTGAAACCGAACAACAAGCAGAAGAATCTAAAAAGACACAAGAGGACTTATTAAATCGATTTGATGCTATCGTTTCCATTAAAGAAAAAGATCTTAAAGATTTAAAGGAAGAAAACGATTTAAGTGATCAAGGTATTGCAGTAGAACCTAGACCATTTAAGAGTGTTACTGAAGAAAATTATAGACTAAAGGCTATTCAATTAGAATTAGAAACGACAATTGATACAAGAAGTCAAAAGTTAAATGAACTGAAATCATTATATCAGGAAAGTGAAAAAACTAATAATGATACCGTAAATAGCCATTATAGAGAAGCTATTGACCGATTAGAAGCAGAACAATTAAAAGCGAAACAAATTAAAATACAATTAGAATCTAAATTAGAGTCTATTAGAGTTGCTACTGAATTTGAAAAACGAAGACGTATTAAACGAGCTGCTTTTGACAATCAAGAAGATAGATATGCTCAAGACAGAGCGATGTTACAAAATATTAAGCGAACAACTCAAACTAGTGATTCTCCTCCAAAAGAAGAAGATTTTGATTTTGGTGAAGATCTTGGAGATAATATTAAGATTCTTAAGAATATAAACAATGCAGAAAATGGCTATTACCTCATTATTGCGGTGCATAATGATATAAACAAGAGAAATGAATTTGTAAAGAAAGTTGTAGAATCAGGTCGCAAAGACGTTGACTTTTTCTATGATGTAAATACAAGTAAGTATTATATATACTATAACAAATTTGATTTTATAGAACAAGCCAATGAAGCTATTAAAACAAAAGGAAATAGACCGTATAATGGGAAAATGTCTATAGTAAAAATTGAAAATTAAAATTAGTTAAGCGCAACTCATTATCTATTTCGCCCTCAATAGAAAATGAAGAAATAAAAATAAGTATCATGAAAAAACCTACTTTTTCTGGCATAGCAATTGTGATCACAATGTTGTTCTTTGGGGTGAACATATTTGCACAAAATTATGAACCATTTACTCCGAGATTCAATCAAGATTTAAAAGGCGATATTGTTCTAATTGGAAATAATATACTTGGACCAAACAACAATGCATTTAATGACAATTCGGTATACAATCATAATGTTAACATGCAGTATATTGATATTGATGGAGATGCCTCTACATTTAGTTCATCTAGTGCAGATTTAGAGATACCAAATCCTAATTGTTATAGAATTATTTATGCAGGATTATATTGGGGCGCGGTTAATCCAGGTGATGAGCCAATTACTGATGTGAAATTTAAAGGTCCTATTGGTCCTTACAATGATATTCAAGGATCTATAATTTATGATGCAAATGGAACTACAGTTGATGGTGGAGATAGTTTTTCTTATGCTTGTTTTGCTGATGTTACAGACATCGTTACAAGTTTTGGTCCTGGAGTTGATCTTGGAACCTATACTGTTGCTAACGTATCATCAGATGTAGGTGAGACAGCAACATTTGACCCTTATAATGGTACAGGGCAATCTGCTGGTTGGTCTTTATTCGTAGTTTATGAGGACCCAACGCTTCCTGGTAAATCAATTACCAGTTTTGATGGTTTTAGTGCTATTAGTGTTCCTGGAAATAACGAAACTTTAGATATACCAGTTGATGGTTTTAGAACTATCCCTGCTCCTGCTCCAGTAAGAGCAAATTTCGCTTTTGCTACGCTTGAAGGTGATAGTCCAATACTTGGAGATAGACTGCGAATAAATGGAGTTAGCTTATCTACAGCAGACAGACCAGAAACAAATTTCTTTAATTCTTCAGTGACACAACTAGATGCTACTCCTGTAAATAACAGGGTACCAAATAGTACGAACACTTTAGGATTTGATACTGGTGTAATGGCAATACCTAATCCTGGTAATTCAGTCATTGCTAATGATGCTACATCTGGTGTTATTCGACTAGAAACTAGTGGTGATACCTATTTCCCATACTTTTTTGCATTTGCAGTAGAAATTATTGAACCTAACATTGTACTCACAAAAATTGTTGAAGACGATGCTGGTAATGATATTGGTGGTGAAACTGTAACACTCGGTTCACAGTTAAATTATGTCATTGGCTTTCAGAATACAGGAAATGATAACGCTACAAATTTTCAAATCAGAGATATTCTTCCAATTAACATAATCTACAATCATCCAACCGATTTAGTTCTGCCACCAGGAGTTACTGTCGCCAGTTATGATCCAGCGACAAGAGAACTTATTTTTAATATTGATAATTTACTTGTTGAAGAAAATGATCCGGTTTATGAGATTCGTATTGAAGTTCAGGTTGTAGATAACTGTAACCAATTAGCAGACGCTTGTTCTAATATTATAAATAATCAGGCATATGCCACTTATAATGGCTTTTTTAATCCTACATTTCAAATTACGGATGATCCAAGTTTAAACAGCAATACAGGATGTCTACTAACTCCGCAAGCCACTAACTTCCTAACGGATTTGGATTGTGAGTTTATTACAGATATTGTGCTTTGTGGTGATAGTGTAGAGCTAACAGCTGCAGATGGATATGATTCTTACACGTGGTCTACGAATCCCTCAGGAACACCTGTCATAGGAAATACTCAAACAATAACGGTATCTTCAACAGGTACATATTATTCATTTAATAATGCAATTGCGCCTTGTCAGTCCATAGAGCAGGTATTTGAAGTTGAGTTATTTGGTGGAGATATACAAAACCCAGTGATTCCTTATGCGGATGAGGTTGTTACTTGTCCAAATGACGGTAAGTTATTACCACTCATTTTCTTGTGTGGAGTGAATGATACACGATTAATTGAAACAAATATATCAGATTCTACATCTATTATATGGGAACAATTAGATGAGTCTAGTTGTGCAGCAGTTATTGATGAAGATTGTGCTAATGAGGATCCGTCTTGTGTTTGGAATGAAGTTGCAAACGGTCCAAATTTTTTAGCTAACAGTTCAGGGCAGTTTAGATTAACCATTAATTATCCAGGTGGATGTTTCAACCAATTTTACTTTAATGTCTATCAGAACCTATTAAATCCGACTGTAGATGCAACAGATATCATTTGTACGACAAACGGAAGTGTTACAGTAAATGATGTGCCTAATGGCTACGAATATAGTCTAGATAATGTCAATTTTCAGGCGAGTAATATATTTTCAGTAAGTACACCTGGTACTTATACGATTTATGTAAGACAAGTTGGTGTACCAACAAATCCATGTGTTTTTACAATTCCAGATGTATTAATAAGAGATAGGGATTTTTCTGTTACAAATACAGTGATACAACCGTTATGTTTTGGTGATAAAGGAAATATTCAATTAGCAGCTAATGATGTTGATCCGCAATATTCGTATTATTTATATGAAGGTGCGACTCTAGTTAATAGTGTTGGTCCTATTATAGAAAACACGTATGCCTTTGACAATTTAGATCCTGGTAATTATACAGTGACCGTCGAAACAGAGAATGAATGTACCTATACAGAAAACGTTTCAATTGTAGAACCACCTTTATTAACGGTATCAGCTGCAATCACAGTACCTCTAACTTGTTCTGATGGTGAAATTACAGTATATCCTGAAGGAGGAACACCGCCTTACTTCTATTTTATAAATAGTACAACTGATTTTCAATCCGTACCGGAAATTGTGGTTACGTCTTCTGGAGTTTATGATATTACTGTAGTAGATTCTAATAACTGTAGTGCAAGTACAACAATTTCAATTGATACAATTCCACAACCGGAATTTAATGTGACTACTACCGATATTTTATGCGGCGGAACTGGAGATACA
>NZ_CBFHMI010000084.1:0-8337 GCF_965656915.1 Winogradskyella sp.
CAATAGATTTGTTTTTTAAATAAGCTTTATCGACATGGCCATGATGGTATGTGTTATTTTCTTCGTCAGATAGCACAAACGACGCTTGATCTCCCATCCAGGTTTCAAGATTTTGCTTGTAGATAATATCTTTTTCCGCTTTGTTTGAAAAGATAAGCATATTGTTTTTGAGCTCGTCTTTTCGTTCTAGATCCTTTAGAATAGCGATAAAAGGAGTAATGCCTACACCTCCAGCAATAAAAGTTCCTGGTCTTTTATAGTTTATAGCTCCCCAAGCATCGTCAATGATAAGCTCATCACCTACTTTTAACGTGCTTAACTCATCTGTGACACCGTCATAAGACGGATACATTTTAATGGTGAATTCTAATTCTTTTTCGTCTGGTAAACTTGTAAATGTAAATGGTCGTTTTTCATTTTTATAACCTAACTTATTAATTGCCATTTCTGTGGCTTGTCCATGTGTAAATGTATAACCTTTAGGTTTGTCTGTGATTAATCTTAATACATTATGTGTTACGAGTTCAATGTTCCGTAATGTTACGTTATAGTCCATTTATTATTTTTGATTTGAAAGTTAATGCTTGATGTAAACCACTCTGGTATACAACATTTAATATAGACTAATAATCGATCTATTGTGTTAAAATTTAGTTTAACTTTTTGAACTTATTCTTCAACAAAATAGAAATATCCTAACTTTAATAATATGAAAAAATCAATCATTATAAAGCTTCTTAATACGAATAATTAATGCAGAAAATAAAAGAGACCTTAAATGTACTGGGTGAACCTTTAGAAAACTGTTCTTGTGAGCCAATGACGGGTTATTTTAGAGACGGATTTTGTAAAACGATAGCCCAGGACACAGGCACACACGTGGTCTGTGCCATTGTTACGGAAGAATTTTTACAATATTCACTATCCAAAGGAAATGATTTAATAACACCCATACCACAATGGCAATTTCCTGGATTAAAACCAGGTGATAAATGGTGCTTATGTGTATCGCGCTGGAAACAAGCCGAAAAGGTTAATAAGGCACCTTTAGTAGATTTAAGAGCAACGCATGAGGTTGCTTTAAAACACGTATCTTTAGACTTATTAAAACAGTATGCAGTTTGATACCACAATACAAAGTGTCAATAGATGCTTACTACATTGTCATGACCTTGTGGCCTAATCATTAAAAAATTAATTTGGATTTACTTACAGCTTTAACCTGGTTCTCTGGTATTGCCTTTATCTATTTTGGATTAAATTGCTTTTACTCTAAGTTTATAGTTGACGAATTTGAGCGTTATGGTCTACCAAATCAGCGCAAACTCACAGGATGGCTTCAATTATCAGGTGCAGGAGGTTTACTTCTGGGCCTTTATTTTAGTTCGTTGTTACTATTTAGCGCTGCTTTTGGCTTATTTCTTTTAATGACAGCAGGTTTTATTGTGAGATTAAAGATTAAGGATAATTTTATAAAATCGTCACCATCTTTTGTTTTTGCCGTATTGAACCTATTAATAGCTGTAAAAACCTACACAAAATTCTTTACTGCGACAGTAGAATAATAATTAGATTTAGTACAATAAATAAAAACGCAGGAAACGATTTGAATAATGGGTCTTTTATCTTCACGTGCATAGCGATAGACCCTAATAGTAATAAAGATAAGCCGATACTACCTATAAGGGTAAGATTTTCAAATTTTAATGAGGCTAATAATATTAATGCCAGACCTACTTTTAAAAAACCGACAACATAGCAAAAGGTTTCTGACAAACCATAAGCTTTAAATTCTTCGATTATAGTCGTGGCATCACCTCCACGCCATTTTGTTTTCTTTTTGGGCTGTATAAGCCACACATTAAGTATACTAAGAGCAACGATTAGCTTTAGTGCAACAATAACATAATCTGTAAAAGTCATAAGAGCTGGTTTTAAAAAGTCTTGTATCTAATTTATAAAAATATTTAATTAATCTAGAGGCTTAAATCAATAATTCGTTTCTAAATAAAAAACCATTGTAACTTCTATACTGTTACAATGGTTTTTAGCTATTAACCTAAAATCCTATTATTATTCTGGCATTATAACAGTGTCTAATGCGTGTATAACTCCATTCGATGCAGCTTCATCTGCAATAACTACTGTAGACATACCTCCGTTAGCATCTTTTAACATCACTTTTCCATCATTCAAGCTTAAAGTAATTGTTCCTCCCTGAACAGTGGTTACTTCATATGCACCGTTATTATTTTGAATTGCTTCGATTACTGCAGCAGCCTCAAATTTACCTGACACGACGTGGTATGTTAATATGCTTGTTAGTTGATTCTTACTATCTGGCTCTAATAAAGAAGCAATAGTTCCTTCAGGTAACTTCGCAAATGCATCATTTGTAGGAGCGAATACTGTGAATGGTCCTTCGCTACTTAATGTACCAACTAAATCTGCAGCTTTTACCGCAGTTACTAATGTTGAAAAATTTTCATTTCCAACGGCAACTTCTACAATATTTGGTTCGGTCTGCTCAACTTCTACTGTTTCGGTAACTTCTTCTGTAGTTGTCTCCATTGCTTCAGAATTGTCTTTTTTTGTTTCTCCACAACTGAAGAAAAAGACTGTGACTAAAGTGAAAATGCTTAATGTTTTTAATAATTTCATCTGTATTATGTTTAAGTTCGTTATATGTAAAGTTATGAAAACATTAGTTTTGTTTAACCTTATTAACAAATATTTAAACAAAATATTTAAATATTACTATTCTTCCAAGTTTATAAATTGCTTGTAATGGTTATAGCGTTCTATGATCTGTTCGATATAATTTACAGGTTCAGAACCTCGAACATAACCATATTTTATAAAGGGTTTATTGTAGTTTTTAGGAAAACGTAATGCAAGCAGCATTTTATCTACATTATCTGCCCAGACCATTGAATCTAAACCATTAGCATCAGCAAGGCGCTGTGCATCTCTAACATGACCATAGCCACAATTATAAGCTGCCATGGCTAACTTTATTCTGTTTAAACTATCCGGAATGTGAGAAAAGCGTTCGTGCATTTGTTGTAAATAACTGGTACCACCTCTAATACTTTCCTTAGGGTTTGACAGATCTTTAATTCCTAAAGACTCTGCTGTGGCAGGCATCACCTGCATTAACCCTCCAGCTCCTGCCCAGGATTCTGCACCAGGATCGAATCTAGACTCTTGATAGACCTGAGATGCCAGTAATCTCCAGTCCCAGTCAATTTTATCAGCATAAGTTTTTATTAGGTCGTCATATTTACTGATCTCATTATTCGTTAAGCTATAATAGTCACTTCTAATTCTGCGTTTAAAAAATCGCTTATTTTTAAAATACTTGTTGTAAATTACTTGATAATCCTTTGTTTTTCGCTGAGCTAAAATCCAATCATCAATAACAGCTCTAAAATTCTTAGATTTTTGACGTGTTACCCAAGCAATACGCTGTGAAAAAGATATGGGTACATCAATATTTAGGATGGGATTCTTAGCAGCATTTATCTTGGCCAAGTTTTCATCGGCAATAGTGTATTTTATAGTGCCGTTAGCTACCATATCCATAATTTCACCTGTGGATAGTTTACTACTTAGCGTATCAATAACAATAGTACCTCCAATTTCATTAGATAAGCTAACTAGACGTTCGTGATAAGCAGAATTCTTGCGAATGGAAACTGTATCGTCAATTAACTCTATTGGGTCATGAATAAGTGCTTTGTGTAATGTTTTCCAGGATATGTTTAAATAATTGTCTGGCTTTTTCTGAACAAGCACCTGTTTGGTGATGTATAAATGTTCTGTAAAACCAACTTCCCATTTTCGTTGGTTGGTAATCGTCATACCATGCGCAATTAAATCTACATCACCTCTATTTAGCACTTCGAATTCGGCATCTAAATCTTTAGATACTACAATTTCTAACTTTAAGTCGAGATGGTCGGCGAGTCGCTGTAATAACTCATATTCAAAACCCATCGCCTGACCTCTATACAAAAAATAACTAGTACTGCTATAAACCACTAAAGCTTTTAATACTCCATCGTTTCTGATAGCTTCTAAATCGCGATCTACAGAATTTGCTACAATACTATTGTAGAATTCATCAGCATTACCAACATTAGATTTATCTTGCTTACAAGACAATAGTTGAAGCGTGATTAGTAGGATTAGGAAGTATCTAAATTTGACCATGTCGTATTATCAAATATAAGAATATTTGTATAAGCCTATTAAAACATTGGTTTTATAAGGTATTATTATAGTCTCTCTGCTGGTAGTATTTTAATCAAAAAGATTAAGTATAACAAGATGCTTTATACGTTTTGATTTTTGAACGCTCTAACTACCATAAACGCTAAAATCCCTATAGATATAACCATAAATGTACCTAAGAGACTGGCGCCATTATGAATGGATAAATTTTTAATGTTTTATTTTAATTTAGCATCCTCATACCTACTACCAAGTGGAACACTAAGTAATGTACACATCCTGCCAGCACAGCATTTTTAACTAAATGATATCACGTATAATAATCTTAAATTTCTCGTCGTAACACTTCAAGAGGTGAACTATTAAGTACTGAACGAATATTACTTAGACCAATTATGATGACCAATAGTGTGATACACGGTAAAAAGACAACAAAAGGTATTGCAGATGGAATGAATGGCTCTTCAAAAACAAAAATGGCTAAGCACAAACTACTCACTAATGCTAGTATAATACCAATTAAGCTGCCTAACAGACCTAAAAACAGGTATTCCAGCGCGGATATTTTTAAAATTTGCGGATTTCGGGCACCAAGGGTTCGCAGAAGCACACTTTCTTTGATGCGCTGATGTTTACTGGTTCTAACAGAACCAATTAAAACGATGAGGCCGGTTAAAATACTAAAGAACGACATAAAGTTAATCACCCAAGACACTTTATCTAATATATTTTCTACAATAGTATAGACTTGTCGTAAATCGATAATGGATACATTAGGAAAATTTGCTACTAATTTGCGTTGCAAGTGAGCTGAAGTTTGTTCATTATCTGCTTTCGTAGTGAACACACTAAATTGTGGAGCTTTTTCTAATACTCCTTCAGGAAAAACAATTGAAAAATTTAATTGCATGCGTCCCCAATCTACTTGTCTAATACTACCAACAGTGGTTTCCATTAAAACACCTTGCACATTGAATGTAATTTTATCACCAATATCAACATTAGCATCATCAGCCAAATTATCTGAAATTGAAATCACTACAGGTTCATCAGGCTTTAAGTTTGGTGTCCACTCACCTGCTATAATTTCTTCGGAAGCAATGAGTTCATCTCTGTATGTTGTTCTAAATTCATGATTAAGAATCCAACCTCTGACCTGTCTTGTGGTATCTTGTCTTAATTCATTCACCAACTGGTCCTTTATTTTATGCATTCGCATAGTCACCAAAGGAATATTATCTAACACAGGTACATTGTTCTCTATAAGTTGAGTTTTCATAGCCTCACGCTGATCGCTTTGTACATCGAGAATAATCATATTCGCATTTTCGGCTGTAACGCCGACTTCGGTCTTCGCTAATAAAATATCTTTAGTAAAGTATAACGTACTGATAAGAAAAGTACCTAAACCAATTGCCAATACTAATACGACCGTTTGGTTATTTGGTCGGTAAAGATTTAATAAACCTTGTCTTGTTGTAAAGCTCCATGATTTTGGGAAAAACCGCCTGACCAATTTCATGAAATATTTGGCCACTAATGCTAATATTATAAACGTTACTAATGAACCAACAATAAATGCTAAAGTATATTGAATATCCTGAATCAGTATATATGAGAATAGAAATAGGGATATTAGGATTAAGCCAAAAATAAACGTTCGGACTTTCCGTGGTTGTTCTGCTTCTTCATTGATACGAAGTACCTTTAAAGGTGAAACATACCAAGTTTGTGATAAGGGTAATAATGCAAATAATACGGAAATAAACAAACCGAGTAGTAAACCAATGATAATAGGTTTTGCGGTAATGGTCATTTCTAATTGAAATGGTAAAAAGGCTTTTAGTAAATAAGGAAACAATCCTTGCAAAGCCACACCTATGGCAGACCCTATAATACCACCAAGTAGACCTATACCAGCAATTTGTATAAGAAAAATAAGGAAACTCTGTTTACGACTTGCGCCCAAACATTTTAATACGGCGATGGCTTTTAGTTTTTCTTTGATGTAAATATGAACAGAACTTGCTATACCAATACAACCTAATAATAAAGCAATAAAAGCCGCAAGATTTAAAAACTTACCGACATTGTCATAGCGTCTTCCTAAACGACGACTTGTGCTGGTGTGGGTATCTAAATCTGCATTTTCAGTATCAAGCATTGGATCGATTTTATCGTCAAATGCATTTAGGTCTAATGTGTCTGAAGCTTTATAGAAATACTGATACTCTTTTCGGCTTCCATATTGTAGAAGTTGTGTTTCGGCAATGGATTTATAAGGAATAACGACGGTTGGCGCTACCGAAGTTGAAACTGCCGTACTCCCTGGAATAGAATTTAGAGCGCCTCCAATTTGAAACGTTTCTTGTCCAACCTTTATGGAGTCGCCAGGTTTAATCCCAAACTGTAACATTAAAGTTGCGTCTACAAGTGCCTCATTTTTATTTTGATAAGTTTTAGAACGACCAGCAGGTTTAGTTTTCATATCGCCATAAAAAGGAAAACCTCCTTCAATACCTCGTATTCGAACCAGCTTTATTCCATTGTTTATTGGAAATGCAATCATAGATAAGAACGTCACTTCTTTTGCATCTGGTTTTAAAGAATCTATGATTTCCTGAGCGCGTTCTGTAGGTTCCTGACGTGTGTCGATAATGTAATCGGCGCCCATTAAGTTTTTTGATTGCCGTTTAATATTATCACTTAGATTATGACTAAATAACTGTATGGCAACCACTGCAGATATTCCCAAAATTATTGACGACATAAACAGGAGTAATCGCACTCGGCTAGACTTAGCGTCTCTCCACGCCATTTTAAATAACCATGAAACTCTTGGTTTTAAGGTGTGTTGTTTATTTTTCAATGTGTAGTTGTCGGTTCGTTAGTTAATATCTGACCTCCTTTAAGTTGTAGTATTTGTTGCGTGCGATTTGCCAAATCTAAATCGTGAGAAATAATAACCAAAGTAGTACCAGCTTCTTTATTTAAGTCGAATAATAATTGGATTACCTTTTCACCTGTCTCCTCATCTAAATTACCCGTAGGTTCATCTGCAAATAAAATAGATGGTGTATTAGAAAATGCTCTCGCTAAGGCTACTCGTTGCTGTTCACCACCTGAGAGTTGAGATGGATAATGATGACAACGGTCTTCTAAACCTACTTTTTTCAATAATTCTAAACTCTTAGCTTTTGCATCAGTGTCTCCCTGTAATTCAAGAGGTACACTTACATTTTCTAAAGCTGTAAGTGTAGGTAATAATTGAAAATTTTGAAATATAAAACCTACTTCTTTGTTTCGTAATTGTGCACGTTCGTCTTCATTGAGCGCTTTTAAATCATAACCACATAGTTCTACACTACCAGAATTGGGCTCATCTAAGCCTGCACACAGACCGAGTAAGGTTGTTTTTCCGCTACCTGAAGGACCAACAATAGAGAACGTCTGCCCTTTCTCAACATTGAAGGTTATATTTTTTAAAACTGTGAGCTGTTTCTGACCACTTTTATAAGTCTTCTCCAAACCACTAATCTTTAATATCTTTGTCATATACTTAACAGCTTTAATTTATCATATGTTCGCGACTCAAAATACACATTTGTACTTGAATTCACCAATCTCAACACCTCAGAAACTCATAAAGTTTTGTTATTTTATAGTAGCTTTTTTTCTATTGAATTGCGGCAATGAATCCTCTAAAAAAACTGAAACTGAAAATGAAATTATTAAAGAAAATGATACTACTAAAGTTGAATCATCTTCTACCAAAACGATACTTTGCTTTGGTGATAGTATTACAGCAGGTTATGGTTTAGATGATACTAATGCTGCCTATCCTGCACTTTTACAGAAAAAAATTGATTCTTTAGATCTTGACTATACTGTTATTAACTCTGGTTTGAGTGGTGAAACGTCTGCTGGTGGAAAAAGTAGAATTGATTGGGTACTGCAAAAAGATGTAGATATATTTTTATTAGAATTAGGCGGTAATGATGGGCTTCGCGGTATACCTCTATCGGAAACCAAATCTAACTTGCAAGACATCATTAAACGCGTTAAGGATAAAAACAGTGCTACTAAAATTATTTTGGCTGG
>NZ_CBFHMI010000085.1:0-7902 GCF_965656915.1 Winogradskyella sp.
TCATCCATTGTTACACTTTTAAAACCAAGTGTAAGAAACAAATCTGATGACTTATGTAAAATATTTTCTCGCATAACAGGCTGCAAATGTAACAATGGAAACTTTAAAAACAATAAAAGTTTCCAAAGTTTTAATAATTTTTTAACACAGGTAACATTAGCTTTAAATTGGCGCAAAGTCTTATTTTTGTCTTATGCAAAACATAAAAGTTTACCAGAAGTCTTTTATAGAATATTTAGAAGCTTTCGCAGTAGAAAAAGAGCCTAAGAATTTATATGAACCTGTTAATTATATATTAAAGCTTGGAGGAAAACGCTTACGACCGGTTTTAACTTTAATGACAACAGATATATTTGGTGGTAATACAAAAGCTGCTCTAGATGCCGCATTATCTGTTGAGGTTTTTCATAATTTTTCATTAATTCATGATGATATTATGGATGATGCACCACTTAGACGTGGCAAAAAAACAGTTCACGAAAAGTGGGATTTAAACACAGGAATTCTCTCTGGTGACGCTATGCTAATTTTAGCTTATCAGCTTTTTGAAAATTATGAACCTGACGTTTTTCAGGCATTAGCTCAGCTATTTAGTAAGACGGCTTTAGAAGTTTGTGAGGGTCAGCAATATGACATTGATTTTGAAACCAGAGACGATGTTACTATACCAGAGTATTTAAAAATGATTGAATACAAAACTGCAGTATTAGTTGGTGCAGCCATGAAAATGGGAACCATTGTTGCCAGAGCATCAGAAGACAATCAAAATGCGATTTACGATTTTGGACGTTATTTAGGGATAGCATTTCAATTACAAGATGATTATTTAGATGCTTTTGGAAATCCTGAAACCTTCGGAAAGCAAGTTGGTGGAGATATTTTGGAAAACAAAAAGACTTATTTATACTTAAAAACTTTAGAACTTGGTTCTTCAGATGAGCAATCTGATTTAATCCAAACTATCTCTGACAATTCAATCTCAGATGAGGATAAGGTGAGTAGAGTTAAAACCATGTTTAATAACTCTGGTGCTTCAGATGCAACTCAAAATGCAGTTAAAGATTACACTAACAAAGCCTTTAGGGTTTTAGAAGCTTTAAATATTTCTGAAGATAAAAAACAGCTATTAAGACTATTTGGCGAGCAATTAATGAATAGACGCGTATAATGTCTTTACCAACTAATTTTGAAGAATTAATCTCCGAAGCTACTTCATTACATCTATATAATAAGCTTATTTTACAGCTAAATAAAGATTTAGTCTTGGCGAACATCGATTTAGAATTTGATGAAGAAACTTTACCGACGAGCTTAAAGTTGGTACTTCAGGAAACCGTTTTTCATCTGATTCAGAACAAATTTTCAGACTACTTAAATTTATTGTATCAAGTTGATGTTTCAGAATTAAAAATTAGATCACTAGATGGTGATGATGTGATAAAACTATCAGAAGATGTTACGTTTCTAATTCTTCAGCGCGAATGGCAAAAGGTTTGGTATAAGGCTAGGTTTTCTTAAAACCAAAATCTAACAAATGGCATCCAGGCTTGGTTTTGAATACTCTTATCTTCATCATATAAAACATCATAACGAATTCCAAAAGTTATATTACCACTACGATAACCAGCACCTAAAAATAATGCTGGATACCAATAACTATCATCAACATTAGAGACAAATTGTTCGTCAAAATCTCTATTTACATATAATTGTTCAAACTCAGTAGAGATTTGTAGTTCTCTGTAGGGATTAAAAAGACCAATAACACTTCCTCCAATAACTGTAGATTTAAAGACATCGCGCTGAGAGCTATATTGAAAGTTAAGCCCAACACCTGTGGATAAATAGATGTTATGTCTGTAAATCGCTGCTGGAGCCAAAGCGCCACTAAAAAAGCCATCACCAAAATTAAGCCCAATACCACCGCCAAACTGTACGTTTTTCCAGAAACTGTCGTTATTAGAATTATCTTGAGAATTTGAGCATAATGTAATGGAGCCTATTAAAAAACAGAGAATTACTATTTTATTTAAATAAGTTAAGTTCAAATTTATCATCTTGATAATTGTTGGTTTTCTAATTGTTATAAATATAATAAATCCGCATCTATATTTGGCAAAAGTTGTATTTTTGAAAAAATTTTGTTGAAACGACAACGGCTCAAAAAAAGTAATGGATAAATATTCCTTTCTCAACGCAGCACACACGGCATATTTTGCCGATTTGTATGACCAATACCTAAAAAATCCTGATTCCGTAGAACCAAGTTGGCGTGCCTTTTTTCAAGGTTACGATTTTGGGTCGGAAAGCTATGGATTAGAAGGAGAAATTATTGACGGGGTTTCTACTCAAATCCCAGAACAATTACAGAAAGAATTTCAGGTTGTAAAACTAATCGATGGTTACAGAAATAGAGGTCATTTATTTACAAAGACTAACCCGGTTAGAGCAAGACGTAAATATGCACCACCACTAGAAATTGAAAATTTTGGACTCTCAAAAAAAGATTTAAATACTGTTTTTTCTGCTGGCGAAATTATTGGGCTAAAAACAGCTTCATTACAAAATATTATAGATCATTTAGAACGTATTTATTGCGATTCTATTGGTGTGGAGTATATGTATATAAGAAAACCTGAAGAGATTGAATGGATTCAAAATAAACTTAACGTCAATGACAATCACACCAAATTTACAAAGGATGAGAAAAAATACATTCTTAAGAAATTAAATCAGGCGGTTTCGTTTGAATCGTTTTTACATACAAAATACGTCGGTCAAAAACGATTTTCTTTAGAAGGTAATGAATCTCTTATTCCTGCTGTTGATGCTATCATTGAAAAAGCAGCAGACCAAGGAGTAAAAGAATTTGTTATGGGTATGGCACACAGAGGACGCTTAAGTACCTTAACAAATATATTTGGAAAATCTGCTAAAGATATTTTCAGTGAATTTGATGGAAAAGATTACGAAGAAGAGGTGTTTGATGGTGACGTTAAATATCACTTGGGATGGACAAGTAACCGAGAAACCTACAATAACTTAAAAATTAATCTCAATATTGCACCGAATCCGTCTCACTTAGAAACGGTTGGAGCAGTAGTTCAAGGTATTACAAGAGCCAAGCAAGACAAAAATGAGATCGAAAATGCATCTCAGGTTTTACCAATAGTGGTGCATGGAGATGCAGCTATTGCAGGACAAGGATTGGTGTATGAGGTCGTTCAAATGGCAAAGTTAGATGGTTATAAAACTAATGGCACCATTCATATTGTTGTTAATAATCAAATAGGTTTTACAACCAATTATTTAGATGCGCGCTCAAGTACGTATTGTACTGATGTTGGTAAAGTAACCTTATCTCCAGTATTACATGTCAATGCTGATGATGCTGAAGCAGTAGTGCATGCAGCAATGTTTGCATTAGATTTTAGAATGCAGTTCAAAAGAGATGTTTTTATTGACTTATTAGGTTATAGAAAATATGGTCATAATGAAGGTGATGAACCTAAATTTACACAACCATTATTATATAAAGCAATAGCCAAGCATAAAAACCCACGAGATATATATGCGCAAAGACTTATAAAAGAAGGAGTCATTGATGAAGGATATATTAAACATATTGAGGCCAAATACAAAGCACAACTTGAAGAAAAATTAGAAGATTCTCGAAAAGAAGACAAGACTGAAATTACTGCGTTTATGCAGGAAGAATGGGAAGGATTTACTAGAGTTGCTGAAGATGTTATGATGAAACCTGTAGACACTAAGGTCTCAAAGAACGTTTTAAAAGACATCACTAAAGTAATTTCTAATCTTCCAGAGGATAAAAAATTCATTAGAAAAATTCAGCGTTTAATTGAATCAAGACAAACCATGTTCGATGAGAATCGATTAGATTGGGCAATGGCTGAGCATTTAGCCTATGGTTCTTTGTTGCTTGAAGGTTATAATGTTAGAATTTCAGGTCAGGATGTAGAACGAGGGACATTCTCTCATAGACATGCCGTTGTTAAAGTAGAGGATAGCGAAGAAGAAATTATCTTACATAATAGAATCTCTAAAGAGCAAGGTCGATTCAATATCTATAATTCATTACTATCAGAATATGGAGTTGTTGGATTTGATTATGGTTATGCCATGGCAAGTCCAAATACGTTAACTATTTGGGAAGCACAGTTTGGTGATTTTAGTAATGGAGCTCAGATTATGATTGACCAGTATATATCTTCTGGTGAAGACAAATGGAAGACTCAAAATGGTTTAGTAATGTTGTTGCCTCATGGTTATGAAGGTCAAGGTGCTGAGCATTCATCTGGTCGTATGGAGCGTTATTTACAAATGTGTGCAAAGGATAATATGTTTATTGCAGATTGTACCACACCAGCCAATATGTTTCATTTGCTACGTAAACAAATGAAGGCTAATTTTAGAAAACCGCTTATTGTATTTACACCAAAGAGTTTGTTACGTCATCCAAAAGTAGTATCTACTGTAGATGACTTTGCTAATGGTAGCTTTCAAATGCTTATTGATGACGAAACCGCTAAAACAACCAACGTACGAACCTTGGTTTTTGTTACAGGAAAATTCTATTACGATTTATTAGAGGAAAAAGAGAAACAAGAAAGAGAAGATGTTGCTTTGGTAAGAATTGAGCAATTATTTCCGTTACCAGCAGAACAAATACGAGCAATTTTAAAGAAATACAATAATGCTGATGATGTTGTTTGGGCACAAGAAGAGCCTCGAAATATGGGAGCTTATAGCCATATTTTAATGCATATAGATGAAGCCAAAGCGTGGAGGTCAGCGAGTCGAAGACCTTATGGCGCACCTGCAGCAGGGAGTTCAATACGTTCAAAAATAAGACATCAACAAGTTATTGATTACGTTTTTGATAAAACAAAAAACAATCAGAGAAAACAGAAATAAAACTAACTCGAATTAGAGCTTAAATATAATAAAGCCCATGATTTTAGAAATGAAAGTGCCTTCACCAGGCGAATCAATTACCGAAGTAGAAATTGCAGAGTGGTTAGTGCAAGACGGAGATTATGTAGAGAAAGACCAAGCTATTGCTGAGGTAGATAGTGATAAAGCAACTTTAGAATTACCTGCAGAAGCTAGTGGTACCATAACACTAAAAGCTGAAGAAGGTGATGCTGTTGAAGTAGGAGCCGTAGTTTGTTTAATTGATACTAGCGCAGAACCTGAAGCTGATGCTTCTACAACCTATAAAGGTGGTGATGAAGGAGGCAACGATGAGAATGTCGCAGAAAAATTAAAGAAGGAGCAAGAGCAAACACCAGATACAGGAGAAAAAGCTCCTAACCCTGCTGATAAGACCTATGCTACCGGAACAGCAAGTCCAGCAGCTAAAAAGATATTGGCTGAAAAAGGAATTGAAGCTAGTTCTGTTGCTGGAACAGGTAAGGATGGTCGCATAACTAAAGATGATGCGGTTAATGCCGTTCCTTCAATGGGAACTCCGACAGGAGGAAATAGAAGTACTTCTCGTAGTAAAATGTCTATGTTACGTCGTAAAGTAGCGGAGCGTTTAGTTGAAGCAAAAAACACCACAGCCATGTTAACCACGTTTAACGAGGTTGATATGTCTCCAATTTTTGATTTACGTAAGCAATACAAAGAAGATTTTAAATCAAAGCATGGTGTAAGTCTTGGGTTTATGAGTTTCTTTACTTTAGCAGTCGTAAGAGCATTAAAGCTATATCCTGCGGTTAATTCTATGATTGATGGAAAAGAAATGTTAACTTATGAATTTGTAGATATTAGTATTGCAGTTTCAGGACCAAAAGGTCTTATGGTGCCAGTTATTAGAAATGCTGAAAATTTATCGTTTAGAGGTGTTGAGTCAGAAGTTAAGAGATTGGCAATAAGGGCTCGCGATGGACAAATCACGGTAGATGAAATGACTGGCGGTACATTTACTATTTCTAATGGTGGGGTATTTGGAAGTATGTTATCTACACCAATTATTAATCCTCCACAAAGTGGTATCTTAGGAATGCATAATATTGTGGAGCGACCAGTTGCTATTGAAGGAAAAGTTGAAATAAGACCTATTATGTATGTAGCCTTGTCCTACGATCACAGAATCATTGATGGAAAAGAATCTGTAGGATTCTTGGTTGCAGTAAAAGAGGCTTTAGAAAATCCAGTTGAGCTACTTATGGATAATAATCCTAAGAAAGCGTTGGAAATGTAATTACATAAAAAAGACAAATTAAAAAAGCGCAATTTCATTGAAAATGCGCTTTTTTACTCTAACTAACAAAGAGCAACTAACTAAAATTAACTAAAAAAAATAACAGCTACATTGGCTGATATGACTATTACTGAACTTACTATAAGTAGTGCAATAAATAGTTTATCTTTTTTTTCTGTGTTATTGTTTAATGATTGCATAGTACATATTTTAAAAAAGCTCTGAAGTAATATTTAGTTCAGAGCTTTTTGAACTTAATTTGAGGCATTGATTAATAGCTGATGTAAAATTGCAATTTTTTTTAAAGCAATACTATACGTAGAACTACGTATTTTTACAGATATATCGAATTTTCTTTTGCGAATAAATATAAACTAGCTGATTTTGAGTCTAGTGCAAGTTTGGTTCTGATATGACTTTTATGTTTTTCTACGGTTCTCGAAGAGATATATAGCTCCTTTGCTATTTCTTTGGCAGTTTTATTGTCTGCAATGAGCTTAAGAACTTTTCTTTCTGACTCTGTGAGTGTCTTTAATTTTTCAGGTGGATTATTTGCTTTTAAATAAGAAATTAATTCTGGGCTAAAATAAGGTTTGTTTTTTACAACAGATGCAATGCAATTGTTGATTTCATCTAATGCAAATTCCTTTAATACGTAACCAAAAACATCTAATGATTTAGCCTTGTTATAAATCAATTCATCTTTTTCAAAGGTAATTAATATGATTTTAGTTGGTAGTTTAGAATCTCTACATTTTTTAGCAATTTCTAACCCAGTATAAAAAGGCATTTTTATATCTAAAATAGCAATGTCTGGCGCATGAGCCTTAATTAATGCAAGAGCCTGTTTTCCATTTTTAGCACTTGCCAAAACATTGTAGTTGTTTTCGTCTAAATAGTCTTGGAGACCTTTTAACACCAAAGGATGGTCGTCTGCAATAATTATGGTTGGGTTCATGTTGCTATTAATTCTCTAAGGGAATTGTGAAGATACTAAGATTCTTTATTTTTTTGGAATTTCATTGAGCTTTAAATAGAGGTGTTTTTTTTGGTAATCAATTATTGCTTTCCCTTTCTTAAGCATATCAGCACCAATTATTCCATCTACAGGATCTGCGTTATGATTAATGAGACCATTGTTGACATGCGATAAATTAAAAAGTATTAAAGCAACGCTCTTTTTTTGCCATTTTCCAATCTTTACAAGGTTTGAACTAGATACTTTGGTAATCATATCTGATGCTCCAGCACCAACAGCTTTAATTTCAGAATCTTTAACTTTTAAGTTAAAACGATCAATAGCTTCAAAACCAACGCAACTACTTGAGGCTCCGGTGTCTAAAATAAACCGTCCTTTTGTTCCGTTTATAGTAGCTTTAATTTCAAAGTGATTGGTTTTTGTGAGTTTTAATTTAATCTTAGAATACCCTTTATTTATAAGGAAGTCTTTTAACGTTTCCATTTTTACAATTTGTGTAAATATAATCATCTAAACAATTACTTTTGCAGAATGATAATTACAGATACACACACACATTTATATAGTGAAGCTTTTGAGGATGACCGAATAGAAATGATTAAACGAGCCATAGATGCTAATGTTACCCGTTTTTTTATTCCTGCAATAGATTCTAGTTATACTGATTCAATGATAGAATTAGAGAAAGAAT
>NZ_CBFHMI010000086.1:0-7691 GCF_965656915.1 Winogradskyella sp.
AGAGATAATTAAAAATAATTCTGGAAGTATGGACTTTAATGATTTCATTATCATATTAATTTAGTTCAAGTATATAACGAATTGAAGTCTCCTTATCGTATAATTTTATTAGGAAATACGACCACACTTTCATGACCGTCCTCTCCAACGGCTGCAACGCCAAACATAGAATTATCAATTACAATACCATCTAGTGTAAATTCTGTAACATCTCCAACATAACGGCTATCGTCCCAAGTTGGCGACGTCGTATCTCTCCAATAAATTTTGTAACCTTTGGCTCCTTCAACTTTACTCCATTGTAATCTAGCAGAAGGCTCTACAATACCGCCAATACCAACTTCTTTAGGAGCTGGTGGAGCAGAGGCGAGACTTGCCATGGTGATGGCATTGACTGCTGTCAACTTTTTGCAATATGGAAAGTTAACATGCTCAAAAGTATCTCCATAGTTGATGCCATTTTCGGTTCTAATATCTTGATGTTGCTGCGTATAATTTTCATGTGCTTCCATAATTCTGATTCCAGCAAAACCAGCATCGTTAAATGGTCGATGATGGCCTCCACGACCGAAACGGTCTAAACGATATACCATCATTGGATTCATTTCTGGCATATATGTTTTTGTGGTTTCATATACATATCGCGCTAATTGACGTGAAATTCCATCAATTTCACCACCATAAAAACGACGCGCTCTAGCTTGTCTTGCAAGTCTTTCAGGATCTGTTTCATCAGTAGTGGTAGACTCTGAAAATATTCTAAACGTACGATTATCAATAACACCATCAACACCAGAGATATTACCAATCATATCATTATTTAAAACACCAATGATGTCCCAATTATTGTCTTGTGCATATTTTGCCATACCCTGACCACCAAAAAGGCCTTGTTCTTCACCAGATAAGCCTAAATAGACAATACTACTTTCAAATTTATATTTAGACAAAACTCTTGCTGCTTCAATAGCACCAGCCATACCAGTAGCATTATCATTTGCGCCAGGTGAATCAGACGTAAAATCTGTTGGATCTGAAACTCTAGAGTCTATATCACCACTCATTATAATGTATCGGTTAGGATATTTAGTGCCACGCTGTATAGCTACGACATTAACTACCATAACATCTTTAACAATACGTTGGTTGGTACCTTTCTCTACAAGGTCTTTTTGAAAAAAGACATCTAAGCAATCATTACAATCCACAGAAATAGCATCAAATTGAGATTTTATCCAACGTCTTGCAGCGCCAATACCACGCGTATCCGAAAGCGTATCGCTTAAGGTATGTCTGGTACCAAAATCAGCTAAAGTTTTTACATCATTTTTTAAGCGTTCTTCTGAGACTGCATCAACAATGTCATAGATTTTTGGGTCGGTCTGTGCAGAAGTTGAGAATGCTAACAGAGTAATAAAAAGTGATAGTATATATTTCATAGGTGTTTTAATTTTCAAGTCTTAAAGTTCCGAAAATATTAGCATCGATCCAACCTCTATTTTTATTTTCTCCAGGTACAAAAACTGAACCGATAAAATTTTCACGATGCTCACTTGTATCATTATCGCAATAAGCTAATGCAAAACCAACCACTTTACCTGGTTGAAGTTTTATTGGAGTATTTTCTCCATCATCTGAATAGGAATCATCGAAGAGTGAAATTTTCACTTCCCAAATCGATGTATTTCCTTTGGTTACGCGCTTAGATTCAATATGTGAATTATAGAATTTTCCTTTCTTCTCAGTTGAGATGTCTACTACGTTACCATCTAAGGCCACATGATATGCAAACGCATTGTGATTATATTGATGCTTTCCACCGCTGTTATCTTCATCTATAAATATTTCTAAACAATCATCATCCCACCAAGCCTTAAGTGGATCCTCATGATTATCTACGAGTTTATCATCTTTAATTTTTGCCAAAAGATAAAGTGCCTCATGACTCCATGCCAATTTATATCTACCTTTAAAATCCTCAGCGGTGTAGGCATCACCTAACCATAACTGGTCTATAGGTAACCAAATTTTACTCGACCATATAGCATCATCTGCAATACCGTCAATGATAGGTTTAGCTTTTGCCTTTTTTACCATTATGAGGTGATTGATATGCTTGGTTAGTTCAATTTTCTTTCTATAGTTAAACTTTACGGTTTCAACTTTATCATTTTCTTTCATATCTACATAAACATTCATTTCGGTGTTCGATATCTTCTCGAAGCTCATACCTTCAAAAACCACTTTATTTTTGGTGATTTCTATTAAAGGAAAATCAACGGTTTCATCTTTGGTTTCCCAACCTTTTAAATTTGGACCGAAGTGTTTTAATTGGAGTATTAATGTGTTTTCAAGCTCTCTGATTATTTCAATTTCATAAAAGGTGACTTTACCATCGTTAATCAATTTAAAAGTGGCCATCATAGAACCACCATTAGGTTCGCTCCATATTTCTTCAGTTTGACCTCCGAAAGCTTCACCATGCCAAGTACCAGCAATCCATGCGATGTTTTCTAGTTTTGGTTCTAATCGACCATCTTGCGCAGTTAATAAACCAGCAAAAATCAGGAAGGGAATTAAAATGAATTTCATTGAGTGATAGCTTTATTTTTTCTATTTATCTGTATCTTCGTGAAGATACCATAAACTTTGAAAATGAACAACATCACTAGAATTCTATTGTTATTTTTTATTTGTACGGGCTGTGCAGAAATAACTCCAGAAACTAAAACTATAAATCCAGAAGTATATTGGGGAGAAAGTCCATGGCCAGAGATTAGAAAAGAACGTATAAATACCTTATTACCAAATGCTCTAAACAATGCTAATGTAGATTGTTGGTTGGTTATCTGTAGAGAAAACAACAATGATCCCATAGCAGATCACATTGGAGGTGAAAACGCTGCCGGTACTGCTGTGTTTCTTTTTTATAATGATGCTGAAGGTTTACATTCAAAGGTGTTTTCACCGTCAGGTGAGGCTACTGCATTAGATGATTTAGATATTCACGATGAGGTTATCAGTGTAGAACGAGGTACATCATCAGTTGCTATGGCAGTTGATTTTATAAAGACTCAAGATTTTAATAGCATAGCAGTTAATTCGTCTACCAGTAATTCTATGGCAGATGGTTTAACGTACACTCAACGTATTAATTTAGAAGATTTATTAGGTAATATATCAGATCGCTTAGTGCCATCTACAGAATTGGTTTATGAATGGTTATCTATTAAATTACCGCAAGAAGTTGAAATTTTGCGCAAGGCAGCACAATTGACAGCAGATTGGCAAATTGAAGCCTATAAACAAGTGATTCCTGGAAAATCTACAGACGCTGATATTGCTAAATTTTTAAAACAAAAAATGGCTGAATATGGAGTGACTGATGGTTGGGCACCAGATCAGAATCCAAATGTAAATTCAGGAGCTGACCGAGGACACTCACATGCTACTGATAAAGTAATAATGCCTGGTGATGTTATACAAATCGATTTTGGTATTAAAGTCTATAACCGTTGGGTAAGTGATATTCAGCGCTTTGCTTATGTTTTGAAGAAAGATGAAACTGAAGCACCTGACGATATTATGCATTACTGGGAAAGTGGTAAAGCTGGCAATAGAGCCGCATTAGCCGCGATGAAGCCTGGAGCTAAGGGAGTTGATGTGGATAGAGCACAACGTGTTCTGATGGAAAAAGCAGGTTCCGATTATGTCATGTGGAGTACGGGACATCCTGTAGGTTATGTGGCACATGATGTTGGTCCAAATTTAGGCGGTTCTCAAGCATCTCATGTAAGACCAGCTTCCGAGAAAATTATTAAAGAAGGCATGACCTTTGCTTTTGATGGGTTTCATGCCTGGACATTAGAAAATGGTGGTATCAAGACTATTTCGGTAGAGGAGATGGCAGTAGTGAAAGCTGATGGTGCCGAATATCTAATTCCACCTCAGGAAGATTTGATTTTAATTAAAAGTTAATAATTTATAGTTGTGTTATTGAATAAAAGTCACTTTAGTGATTTTACCATTTTCTACTTCGTATATAGCAACAGCGTTAAAAACTTGTCCGTTTGCGGTTACTTGTTCTTCATCAATAACCTTGTTACCAATAACAATACGTTTTTTAATAAACGCTCTTAGATCTGGTGTACGCTCAAACCATGCCGTGTAGTCTTTTCGCATTTGCTCTTGTCCTTCAGAAAGTAATTTGTTAGGATAGTTATAAAGCTTTACATCTTTGGTGTAGGTGGACATAAACGCATCAATGTATCTGGCATTATACGCATCGAGTTGTAATTGTACAATCTTTTCAGCATCTGACGGTTCAGCATTAGTTTCAGTATCAGACTCATTTGTCTTGGTGTCTATCTCATTGCTAGTCTCTATAGTTTCTTCAACTTCAATGATGTCTCCTGCAATAAGTAGTTTTGTAGACGACGGATTTATACTTAACCTTGTAATCTTGGTAATTCCGTTTTCCGCTAAATCGGCTACTTGTTTCCAATTATTATCTCTTCTCAATGTCAATTTGTAGAGTTTACTATCATTTCCTGATAAGAGTGTTTTGCTATCTAACCAGCAAATATCTTCAACACCTTCAATGGTATTTGCGATGAGTCTAATTGAACCAGTTTCAGGGTTTAGAGATTTTATTTGCCACTGTTTGTCATTTTCTTTAGATATAAAGCTAACAAGGTTTGAATTTGGTATTCTATGAAACGATCTTCCTACATTAGTTGCATATTTTCTGCTTTTTCCTGAGTTAACATTTGTGGTGTATAAATTTAACTGCTCACTTTCAATTACAGCAGAAACAACTGTGTTGTTATTAAACCAAGTGTAATAGGCTACAATCAGATCTTCTATGAGTTCATCTGATTCTCCATTACTCCAACTATATTTATATAAGCGTTGTTTACCATCTTTATCCAAACGTACGGCGGAAATATCATTTTTTTCTGGAATATTTAAAGGTGTGTACTCACCTCCTTCAGTAAAATTTAGCCAACTTTTAGCGTTATAACGCGTATCGTATTTAGATATATCTGTTTGTTCATTTCTTGTAGATGCAAATAAAATATACCTATCGTCATAGAATGCTGGTTGGTTGTCATAGCCTTGGTTGTTGGATATGTTTTTTCCGTTCTTAAGGGAAATTTTAGAGCTTTCGTTTTGAATATCGAACAAGAATATTTCGGTGTTATTCTGAGATTGAATTAATTCAAAAGACACCAATAGAAGTAATAATAAGATATATTTCATCATAAAAGTTAATAGCACTTAAATATAGCAATTCTTGGACTAATTCTTAGATGGAATTTGTTAATTGCAATTTTATCAGAAGTGTCATAAATTGATTTTTTAAAATTAAACAAGTTGTATAAGATCCTATATTCATTAAAACTACAATTTGTTACTAAAAAGACTTACATTAAAAAAAATTAAGCTAATAACTTTATACTTAAACATGATGCAAAAAATTACAATTACTTTAGTTCTAATATTCTCTATCACTTTGGGCTACTGTCAACAAACACAATATAATATTGGTTTTGAACCTTCGGATAATGATGGAGTAATTAATTATTGACGAACTTTTGAAGGACCCAATCCAATTGCTCAAATTATTGATAATCCAGATACCGATGGAGGTACAATTCCAGTAACCAAGGTATTGCAGCTAGAGGTGAATCAAAATTCAGCATGTTATGCAGGTGCTATAAATGAACAGGGTATTTTGGGTACGTGGGTTTTAGATGGAGCTGTTCTAAGTAACCTTTCTCTAAGTATGGATATTAATAGTGATTTACCTATCGGTAGAATTGGTGTTAAAATGGTTAATGCTACAGATGGAACTGTATTTGAGATTTCAGATGCACAAGGTGATTATAGTGGTGCAGGGCAGTGGCAAACCTTAACATTGAATATTTCGTCAGGAGCAAGTAGTGGTGATAATATTAATATTGATCAAATTGTAATTTTTGCTGATTGGAGATGTGATGGAACGCCACCTAGACCTTCTGACCTTACATTGTTGATAGATAATATTACTTGTGGAGCTAATAAATTAACAGATCCACCAGCACCATCATGTACAAATGGAATAGAGGATGGTGATGAAACAGGTGTTGATTGCGGTGGTTCATGTCCTAATACTTGTATTCCAGATCCTCCAACCTCTGCACCTCAATATGGTTCGTTAGGAACGGATTTGTACGTTTATAGTGATATTGTTGGTCCATCTGTATCTAATTTTATATTTACGTCTTTTGGTGGTGCAGGAGGAACTTACTCTGAAGTTGACTTAGAAATGCACAATAACATGACGGGTAAGTTATTAGATTTAGATTTCTTTGGCTCACAATGGGATCCAGTAGATGCTACTCCGTATATTTATGTTCACCTCGATTATTTTGCTACAACAGCGACTAATTTTGAGTTTTTCTTGATTGATGATTCATTGTCTGAGACCGTCTGTTGTGGGAATCCTGCTGAACCTTTTTACGCATTTGGTCCTACCGGTGATGAACCATTAGTACAAGGCCAATGGACGAGCGTTTTTATTCCACTAGCACACTATAATACATTTAATGCTGGATGGGATGGAGCTGATTTAAAGCAAACGAAATTCACAGGAAACGGAACTATTTATTTTGATAATATTTATTTCTCTACTGAGAATTCTTTAGGTGTTAATGAATTTACTTCAACAACATTTAAAGTGTTTCCAAATCCAACAAAAGATAATTGGGAAATAGTAGCTTCGGGTAATATAATAACTAAATTAGAGTTGTATGATATTCTAGGTAAGAACATAAAGTCTATTGCAGTAAATACCATCAATGTCTCAATAGATGCTAAAGATTTAGAAATAGGAGTTTATTTTGCAAAGGTTTATTCTGGAAATGAAGTTAAAGTTATTCGTTTAGTAAAAGACTAATTATAAAGGTTTATAAAACAAGTAAAAAGCCAATTCAAACTAATGAATTGGCTTTTTTTCTATTTCTAACTTAATCTATTTTTAAAAACAGTACTTATTCTCTGCTTTTACTTTTTCAGCAATCTCAATACGTAAATCCACGATATCTGGATAATTTGTGTATTTTGTAAATCGTTTAAGACCCATTAGCATCATACGTTGCTCATCGCCTTCTGCAAAAGAAATTATACTTTCTTTTCCTTTTTCCTCAACGATATCAACAGCATGATATAGATATAGTTTTGCCATTGCGATTTGTGCAGATTGTGCTTCTTTACCAAAACGCTTTGCATTTTTCTCTGTTCTTAAAATTGCTGATTCTGCCATGTAGATTTCAATTAATATATCTGCAGCTGCAATTAATAATTGTTGGTGTTTTTCGAGATCTGGTCCAAATTTTTGAACTGCTCCACCAGCAACCATTAAGAAGGTTTTCTTTAACTTCTTAATCATTTCTTTTTCTTCCGAAAACAATTCAGAATAATCTGGTGTGTCAAACGACGGAATTCCCATTAATTCTTCCTGAACGGCTTGTGCTGGACCTAATAAATCAACATGACCTTTCATGGCTTTCTTCACTAACATACCAACAGATAACATTCTGTTGATTTCGTTAGTTCCTTCATAAATACGAGCGATACGCGCATCTCTCCAAGCGGCTTCCATTGGTGTTTCTTCAGAGAAGCCCATTCCACCAAAAATCTGAATACCT
>NZ_CBFHMI010000087.1:0-6623 GCF_965656915.1 Winogradskyella sp.
GTAAATGCTCAAGAAATAGAATTTAAATCCAACTCAAGAACTGTATTAGGTTTTGCAAAAGATAAATCCGCTTCAATCAGTACTGGAGATATAGACAATGATGGAGATATAGATATAATAGTCGCAAACGGAAGACATTGGCCAGAGCCAAATAAGATATTTATTAATAATGGTTTTGGCGTTTTTACCATATCAAAATTACTAGACCAAGTAAACGAAACTAGTTATGCAACTGAATTAGCTGATTTTGATGGTGATGGAGATTTAGATATCGCTGTTGGTAATGATATGGCCCCGAATACACTATACATCAATAATGGTCAAGGTGAATTTGTTAAATCTGGAAACTTTGGTGAAAAATATGCACCTACACGTAATTTAAAAACAGTTGATATTGACTCTGATGGAGATATTGACATCCTTATTACAAATAGAGGAAGAGAAAATGAAATTTGTTTAAATAATGGGAAAGGACAGTTTAATGAGATTGTGAAATTTGGCTCAAAAGATGACTCAACTATTGATGTTGACGTTATAGATATAAACAAAGATGGTCATAAAGATATAATTTTAGCTAATAGGGACAGACAACAAAATTTCATCTATTTGAATGATACCAATTTAAATTTTGTTAAAAAAATCCCTTTCGGTAGTGGAAATGACGAAACAAGGTCCGTTAGTGTGGTTGATATTAATAATGATGGATTTTATGACATTATTACTGCTAACATCAAAGAAGCAAACATAATTTATTTTGGGAATCGTGAATTGAATTATGAAAAAAAAGTAATTTTTGATCACGCTTCTGACAATTCATATTCATTAGATTTTGGAGATTTAGACGGTAACGGAACTATAGATATTGTTATCGCAAATTCAGGAGAACCAAATCAGGTATTTCTTAATTTTGAAAAAGGAACATCTTGGAAAAAAGTCAGTTTAAGAAATGATAAATCAGCAACATACGACATTATAATTGCAGACTTAAACAATGATAGTAGATTAGATATAATTGAAAGTAACTCAGACGATATTAACTTTTTCTATCGAAATACAATTAACAATAAAAAAGATTAAAAACTGGTTGTAACAAAGAACTGAGTTAAAAAACAAGCAATTTTAAGCTAATTTAGAAACAAAGTTTTCATCATAAGGCAATCCACGTTTTGCAATGGCAAAAGCCTGTTTTAAGAGCTTATTGGCTACTGCGATCAATGCTACTTTTTTACTTTTTCCCTTGGCCACAATGCGCTCATAAATTTCCCTACATGCCTTGTTGTATTTACAGGCTGAGAAAGCACATAAAAACAACAGGTTTCTAAGCTTCTTATTACCAACCTTACTAATCCTACTTCTTCCTCTAACGCTGCTTCCAGATTCCCGTATGGTGGGTGTGATACCAACATAACTACATAGCTGTGATGCTGTTTCAAATTTCGAAAAACCATCAGTTACCACAATTAAAAACAAAGCGGTCTTTACGCCCATTCCTGGAATACTCTTAAGCAATGTCAATTGTTGTTGTTGGTCCTGTTTCACCAGTTCCAAAAGACGATCCTTAAGCAATCCGATCTCTTTGTTGAGATGTTTCAATTGTCGTTTTAGTGAACGGTAAACAAACTTCGATGGTATACCCAAAACTTCTTCGCCATGAAGCTTGTTCTTCGCTGCGGTAAAGAGTTGCAAACATTCTGCATGTACATCGGTTAGGGCGTCATAAAGCGGCAAATCGTTCATTGTACCATACTCACATATAGATTTGGCATCACTCTTATCTGTTTTCACCTTAGCTAGTTTCATCTGGATAAACCGTTTAACAGATAAGGGATTAACAACCGATACGGCTACTCCCCTTTTATGTAAAAACTGTGCTAACCTATAATGATAATAGCCCGTAGCTTCCATAACCACCAAAGCGTTTGAAGGAAGTGCCTTTAATAGACTTTTAAAGCCTTTATCATCATTCTTGAATTGAAAGTGACCTGATGTGTCACTATAGACATTAAAGACATTTTTACTAATGTCTATACCATAAATTTTTTTACCTTTAATCATAAGAACTGAATTTGGAAAGGACATTCTACTTTACTTTCAACAACTTAAAATCGAGGTCTTAAGCCTCATAGAACTGAACGAAATTTAGGTAGAAAAAGAGAGAGGATTATCAATGTCGAAGTCTTAAGCTTCACCGTGTATACTAACCTTAATTCTCTCTTTTATTCTTTCTGATTTATACTATAAATTTAATAGATTGTAAACTTAAGCCGTGTATAATTCATTGCTAGTTATAGCTTACTTACGAAAGTCCTCGCGGACTTTCTATCTGTGATTTATTTGCTAACTTTAGTACTTAAACACGCAACGAAATCATACACTAGACCGTTGTACGCAAGCTTGACTCGTCCTGAATAACCTTAAAAACTTTAAACTATGAGAAGTTCATTAATTCTTTTTTGTATTCTGATCCTTGTTTCTTGTAAAGAAAAGAGCAGCAGGGATCAACAAGAGTTTTCAAACACCCATACCCTTGATATTCAAAACGAATTAGCATCAATTGAGAAAACTCGCCAGATATTCATGAAGGCTGTTAAAGAAGGTGATGGAGAAACCATTGGAAAAATGGTTACTAAAAATGCTAAGACTATATCACCAGGAAGTAACGATTGGGGTGAAATGTATAAGACTGCTAAAAATCAAGGTCCATTTCCTTACGATAGTATTACCATGTTTCCAAAAGAAACAATCATCGCATCAGATAGTATTGCTTATGATTTTGGTATAAGTCATGTATACTATACAAATAGTGAAGGAAATGTAGTTGAGCTGAAAGACAGCTTCTTAGCTATCTTAAAAAAAGGGAAAGACGGCGTTTGGCGACTCCACCGAGAGGTAGCGTCATCAAATGTAACTGAATGATAATGTATGAATCAAATATAAACTACAGACAACACTATGGCGTAATTAAAAGACAGGCTTACGAAAATTACTGCGCCAGATTTTTGTACTGTTGTCCTCTGTAATTTTCTATCTGTTATTTGTTTGCTAAATTAGTTGTTGAAAGGCACAACAAACAATACTAACGCATTTACGTAGCAAAACGGTCATAAACACACTAACTTTAATTTAAAATCGAAAAAATATGAAAGTTACAGTAGAAAAAAATGAGCAAGTTGCCAATATGATTTTTTCGTCCATTTATCCCCATTACCTCAATAGAATAAAAAAGAAAGGCAGAACAAAAGAGGAACTCAACCAGGTAATTGAATGGTTAACCGGTTTTAATCAGGATACTTTACAAGCATTTATTGATGAAAAAGTTACATTTAGAACTTTTTTTCAAAAAGCTAATATCAATCCAAATGCTCATCTAATAAAAGGGGTCGTTTGTGGATATAGAATTGAAGACATAGAGGACAAATTTGATACTTATAAGCAATGTAGACGTATGGAAAAACTGATTGATGAATTGGCAAGAGGTCGAAAAATGGAAAATATTTTACGAGAGGAAAAGAAATAGAAACTCATAATTAATCTACTTAAGTAATAGTCATTTTATTTGGTAAAATTTTAAAAATTATAAACGAATTGAATCTCAGGCAAAAACTTATAAATATTGAGGAAACAAACTACACTTCTAAATTGAGTGAAGCTGAACTAAAATTACAACTAGAACATCTATTCAATAATAATACTTTAGGTTTAGTAGGGAGATTCAATAGTAGTACTGAGTTTACAGTTCATAATAAAATGAATATTATTGGATGGAGCATGCCACATTTAAAACGAAAGTCAGCCTATGGTTATGGTACATTCGCTAATACTCAAAAAGGAACATTGTTAAACTTGCTTATAAAACCTAATTCCATTCTACCCATTTTCGCTATAGCAGCAGCTATTACTGGATTTATATTACTTCTAGTAGTACTTTTAATGTCTGAATATGATGGGTTTTACTTATTCTTTGGGTTGTTGTTAATTGTTTTAAGCTTAGTATACTATCCTTTAAGTATATACTTCAGAAATCAACTTAGAAACAAAATTGTGAATTTTTTAGAATTGAATAGTGTTCAGTCTTAATTTTAATAAATATTATCAACAAAGCATAATCAAATGAATAGATCATTAGAAGAACAACGTATTGAATTTTTAAAGCAAAAATTTTTAGCAACACCACTATCTGGACTAATAGTTTGGACAGTCATTGGAATTACAGGTGTATTTTTTTCTGACTTTATTTCTGTTTGGTCTATTTTTATAGGAACTGGCAGTATTGTTTATTTGGGTCTATTTCTGTCTAAATTTACTGGTGAGAATTTTTTAGACAAAAGCAAACCTAAAAATGAGTTTGATACGCTTTTTCTTTTTACTGCAGCACAAGCTATCTTGGTATATTCCATAGCTATTCCTTTTTTCTTAATAGACTATTCTTCGCTACCATTATCTGTTGGCATATTAACTGGTTTAATGTGGTTACCATTTTCTTGGATCATCAATCATTGGGTTGGAATTTTTCATACGTTGACCAGAACAATCTTAGTTGTAGGGCTTTGGTATCTCTTACCTGAACATAGATTTGTAGTGATTCCTTTTGCTATTGTATTGGTCTATATTATTACAATATTAATCTTAACAAATCGAAAACCATCAGATAAATTAACGATATAATGCCGAAAATACTTTACAGAATTTATGTTATAGAATTATCGAAGCGTGTGGATACTGAACACACTAAATTTAGAAATGCAAATCCTCAATTTAATGGTGTTTTAGAGTGTTTATACATTGGTATGACTAGTAAATCTCCTAAAGAGCGTTTTGAGCAACACAAATCTGGATACAGAACTAAAAAAGGTCATAAAATATCATCTAATATTGTTGAAAAGTATGGTTTGTATCTAAGACCAAGTTTATACAATCATATAGATCCATTTCTTTCAAGAAAAGAAGCGATCATTGCTGAAGAACAGATTGCATTAGAATTACGACGCGAAAAATATGCAGTGTGGTTTAATTAAATTACAAAAAACTCTTTCAGCGTTTCCTTATAGATTTTTTCGTATTGTGGTACAATCTCATGAATGTCAAACTTTAATGATTGTGCTTTAGCGTTTGCCTTAAACTTTGCTAAGGTTTCAGGGTCTTTTAATATTTTCAAAGCGTTTTTAGTCATGTCATTGACTGCATTGACATCGCTCAAATACCCTGAATAACCGTCCACATTGACTTCTGGAAGTCCACCTGTATTGGTTGATATTACCGGAATACTACTCGCCATTGCTTCTAATGCGGCAAGTCCAAAACTTTCGGTTTGCGATGGTAATAAAAACAAATCACTAAAACATAGAATACGATCTATTTCATTACTGTTTCCAAAGAAAATAACCTTGTCAGATATACCCAATTCTTCAACTAAATTTTCAGCATGCTCTTTCTCAGGTCCTTCGCCAACCATCATTAATTTAGCAGGAAGCTCTTTCTGTACATTATAAAAGATTTTTATAACGTCAGGAATTTGTTTTACCTCTCTAAAATTACTGATATGAGTAATAATACGTTCGTCATCTTCTGCCATCATAGCGCGCTGACAATCAGTGAAATTATTAAGATGTTTATCTAAATCTATAAAATTAGGTACGACGTGAATGTCTCTTTCGATATTAAACAAACGCTTGGTATCCTTTCTTAGACTTTCAGAAACGGAAGTTACCGCATCAGATTTGTTTATACTAAAGGTTACTGCAGGTTTATAAAACGGATGACTTCCAACTAAGGTAATATCAGTACCATGCAATGTGGTTACAATTGGCACCAAGATATCTTCGTCTAAAAGCATTTGTTGTGCCATGTAAGCTGCATATGCATGTGGTATAGCATAATGGACGTGCAACAACTCAATACCATGTAATTTAACCATATCCACTAACTTACTAGACAAGGCTAATTCATATGGTTGATAATGAAATAAGGGATACTCTGGAACATGTACTTCATGAAAATGTACATCGTTACTCAACAATTCTAATCTTACTGGTTGTCCATAAGATATAAAGTGTATTTCATGCCCACGTTTAGATAGTTCTAAACCTAACTCTGTGGCTACAACTCCACTCCCACCGAAGGTTGGATAACAAACAATTCCTATTTTCATAAATACCTTTAAATGTCTTTGGTTAGAAATAAAGTGTCAAGTTATTTTAAATACTAACAACTTCAAGCCTTTTTAACGTATTCTTAGTAGAATACTACTCAACTATAGCTTCATAGATCAATCGTTGAATCTCCGTTCTTATGTTCTCTCTAAGTAATAAATTTTTACCTGCTTCAGGATAGGTTCTATTGGCTAAAAAGACATATACAATTTCTTCTTCCGGATCTGCCCAGGCATAGGTTCCTGTGAAACCAGAATGTCCAAAGCTTGTCATAGAAATACAACCACAAGTTGGTCCTTCTTCACCTAATTGTGGCTTGTCAAAACCAATGCCACGTCTATTATCATTTTCGCAAAAATAACAGGTGTTAAACTTGTCAATAGTTTCGCTCTTAAGGTAGCGTTTTCCACCATAAAACCCTTTTTGCAAATACATTTGCATTAATTTAGCGACATCATTGGCATTACTGAATAT
>NZ_CBFHMI010000088.1:0-6567 GCF_965656915.1 Winogradskyella sp.
AGGTCCAACAGGGCAGTCTGGTCCTGAGGGTGTTCAAGGCCAACCCGGTTCTGATGGTATCGATGGACAATCGGCTTATGACGTATGGTTGTCATTAGGCAATACCGGAACTGAACAAGACTTTATTGATTCTTTAACAGGTTCTAGTGGAAATGGTATTCAATCAACTACTGATAATGGTGATGGCACTTTTACATTTGATTATACCGATGGCACTTCATTTACTACGATTGATTTGACTGGGCCTGAAGGTACATCTTCAGTAGGGTCTCAGGTAGTAATCACTGATTCTAGTAATATTAATAGTTTAAGCCTAGATAACGGCACAATAGTTTACAATAGAAGTGATGGTACACTTTATTTATATACCAATTATGGTTCAAGTTCGTCTTTTGGATTAATAACCTCTAGTTCACAATCAGAGTCTTACCAATCAGGTAATAACTTTATTTTATCTTTTAAAGTAAGTCAAGAACTCAATATAGGCCTTATAGATATAATTAATCCTTCTAGCAATGTGTTTAATAATGGAGGAATTAAGCTTTTTGAAGACATTGATAATGATATTACAAATGGAATTGGTATTATATTAAGTTCGAATGGCGGTACATCTGCTGCTTCTAGGACATATAATGCAGTTTTATCTCCCAGTTATACATATAATGTTTTAATGGGGAGTTCTTCAGAAAATTTGCCTGAAGCACCAAACTCGTCTTTAGTATTTGATAGTAATATTTTTTTAAATTTAGTTGTTTATAAAACAACATCATGGGTTTTAAATGGTAACAGCAACATACCACCACAATCATTGCAAGTGTCAAATACGCATCCTTATGAATTAGACATAAGTTACGGTATTATAGATGGAAGTCCTCGTTTAATTAGAATAAACTAAAGTTTTTAAAAAAATTAGACTTATCTCATAATTTCTAAGGAAATGTTATTTTAATAATATTAGTTTTTATATGAAATAGAGTAATGAATGCAAGTATTGCTATATAATAACAAGTGATTAGTTTTAAAAGAGTTTCATTCTAGAGATATTATGATTCGTTCTTAAAAACAGCAAAAAACAGGCTAGATATTGCTTTCTAATAAATCACTAATTAAAGGTAAATTGATTTTATAGTAAAACAATATAAATAAAATATATAACTACCCAATAGTTTTGAAAATAGAGTAAAGTTTTTCGTAATTGGATTCGATATTTTTTCTGTATACTCTATCTATTATTCCCAAGGATAAAAAATTATCCTTGGGAATAATTTTTTAAGTTGGTTTTAGAAAATCAAAAATCGAAAGATAAAAAGCTCTTTAAATCCTCAACAAAGTTTGAACTTTCGCTTATAGAGGTCACGATTTATTCCCAAGAATAATTTTTTATCCTTGGGATTTTATTTTTGGTTTGTATTTAATAATCAAAACTCGAAAGATAGAATGCTTTTTAAATCCTTGATAAAGTTAGAAGAGTAAACATTTAGGGTTATTTATGAAACCATTTTCAAAGCGGAACGCTTTAGAATCTATAATCCATACCTTTAAATTGTGAATAAAATAAACTATTGGTTTAGTCAAGCTTGCTTTTTTATTTTAACGAAGCTAATCCTAATATAAATTTAGAGTCATACATAGAAAAATAAAACTTTTCGCATACGGTACTTGTATATATCAGTATTAAATAAGTCAATTATTGTTCCAAAATTGTTATTGGTAAATCGGTAGTACCTGCGTAAAACACTATAATTTCAACAGTGGTATGTCCTTTATTTATACCATAATGTATTTTATTAACGAGTTCTACAATAACATCGCCTGTTTTTAGCTCTAGCTCGTTGTTGTTTAAATCTATAACTGTTAGCTTACCCTTTACTATAATGCCAGAGTTAATAACTGGGTGGTAGTGTTTTTTTAGTTGGGTTTTGGGTGGTATCGTAATTTTTAATACAGTAACTTTTGGGGTTCCTGATGGATATTGGGGTAAAGGGTCTCCATTCCAACTGGTCGTACTTTCCATAAGTTTAACGACACTAATGGTTTGTTTTTTTTTCGTAGCGCAAGAGACAAATAAGATGGCTAGGCTAATAAGAAAGATTTTGATTTTCATTTAGTTTTCATTTTTTAGATTAAAAACAGGTACCTTATTATTCAGATGTATTATAGATTTATGTTTTAAAGTATTTGCAGATTTGTTTTTGCTATAATAAAAACCATAGTTTTAATTCTATTTTAGGATGTTTATGTACTAAAATTAGAGTCAAATGTTAAAAAAAAGTGTAATACAACGAAAAAAATAACATATTACCGAATATATAAAATATTTTACGATCTTTACGATGTAGAAATTGACAACCCAAATTTACCATAATTTTAGTTTATTAGTTAGTGACCAAACCCAAATCTACCAGATCTTAACCTACTTAAGTTCTGGTTTTTTTATGCAATTGTTTTGCTGTTAAGATGTCATTGTGATTTATAATATCTAGGTTTTTAGTAATATACTTCCTAGTCACCTATTATTATTCTTATGGTACGTGTAGAGTATTAATGCTTAATAGCTATAAAATAAGTCTACTATTATTAAAAATTAAAATTAATTTTTAATTAATTTCATCAGCTATTGTGAGTTGTCTTTTTTTTATGATGTCGTTAATTCCATCCCATAGAGCAATTCGCTTTTCTAAGGCCTCTTTAGCAACAGTAAGGGTTTCACTCCATTTATCTTGGTCATCTCCACAAAGCTGAGATACCATTTTTAGAGATAATGGTCCATGCTCATCACCATCTAATTCAATATGGCGCTCTAAATAATACCTTAATTTCTGATAAGAATTATTTTCTGATTCTGCAGATTTTAAAATTTCAATAAACATGTCAGGGATAACATCCTCCCGCCCAAAAGTAAACGCTGAAGCCACAATATGGGGCTTTTTGGTTGCAATAATGGAGAAAGTGAATCTTACAAAGTCAGCAACGCACTTATCAATAGCAATATCGTTTAGTGCGTCATCAAGAGCATGGTTATTTTCAATAAGTTTAATAAATTTTTCAATCTCTAGCGTATTAGCATCGACTTCAACCATGGCGTCTAAATACATTTCAAAATGACTTTTTGGTTCACCTAACTCATTAATATCACTTTCTTCTCCATGCACAATTTCATTTATAAATCTTGATAATGTTGGATGTTTTGAAGGTGTCCATGGTGTTTTGACAGTTGTTAGTTCCGTTTGAAGAAATTTTAATAAAGACATAAAGTCCCATACAGCAAACACGTGGTTCTCCATAAATACTTTAATGTCATCAATAGTTTCTAAATTATCATAAAGTATATGCTGTTTTAATTGACTTCTGAGATTAGAAATTTCATTTTCTATGTGTGTTATTTTATTCATGGGCTTTTTTGTAGCAAGTTAAAAAAGATAAAAATGAATGAAAACAAAATTATAGAAATATTACCTAAATGTTGTGATTTAAGTATGTAAAGCTGCTATAGTTAACCAGAAGGTTTATGGTGCTATAGAGTAACGTATTACAATGTATAGTGCATGTTTAAGATATAAATGTGTTCTAAATATATTTACCTTATTAGGGCAAAGTGACCTTTAAGTGATATTATTTGTCCATTAATTGCTACAGAGCCGTTGTACCAATAATCAGTAGATGGTAGGTTAATACCGTTTAGTGTGCCGTCCCAACCACGGCTATCTTTATTTAGCATGGCTATAATTTTTCCAAATCGATCAAAGATATTTAGTTCTAAATACTCTAATTGATTGGCACCTTTAATTTGCCAAAAATCATTTTTACCGTCATTATTTGGAGTGAAAAATTTTGGAACATTAAATACAAAGACCTCAATACTTAAAGTGCTACAACCATTAATATCTATGACTTGGAGCGTATGTGGTCCAGCGGCAACATTACTAAATGTTGAACTGTCTTGTGGGTTGCCATTATCTAATGTATAAATATAGTCTCCATTGCCCTCTACGGTAACACTAATTGTGTTTAGAGGGGAAAAATTAGATACGCTAATACTTGTTATTATAGCAGAAGAAGAACTTATAACTTCAAAATAGTGTTCTGAAGTACATCCGTTTTCTGAAGTTATTGTTACCCAATAGTCTCCTGTTTCGTTGATGTTAATTACAGAAGTAGTGGCTCCTGTAGACCATAAGTAGGTGTTATTATCAGTAGCCTGTTGCGCATTTATAAAAAGTGGTCCATCATTATCACAAAGCGCTATTACAGGAGGTAAATTTATCACAGGGTATGGTTGCAGAATAACATTAAAGTTTGTAATTGTGTAACAGCCTGTTGCGTTATTTTCAATGCGTGCATAAATTAATTCATTATGGTAGCTATTATAGATTAGAGGGATATGATCATAAGCATTTTGTGCATTTTCAAGAGTGGTATAATAGCTCACGGAAAAGAGAGACGGATCTTCATCTTGTAATAGTAGGTCATTTTGGGTTTCTAAAAGTATCGTCTCTATACCGTCATTATTGGTATCACAGATTTCAATATTTGGGGTTGACTGTACTATTGGATTAGGGTTTACTTGAAGCACAAAAGGATAAATACGATAACAATCCGTATTTACATTTGAGACTCTAACATAAAGATTATCTGCTGCTGTAGTAGGATTATAAGGCTCAGTGATGGCATTATTTTGTGCAATTGCATCGTTTAAATTTAAGTAATACGTATAGCTTTTATTAAACGTATTCTCTGTGACTATCGTATTTATTGGGCTTAAATCGATGTTTTCTGCTTCACTCTCGCAGATCTCATACTTTATAAAATCATTAATTACTGGTGGTGGATTAACCACAAGATCTAAGGGGAAAGAGAAAAAACATCCAGAAATTGTATTTTGTACTTTAACATAAATGGTTTGAGGATTGCTGAGGTTATTATAGTTTTCTAGGGCAGTTATACTGTTGGTGTTGTCTGTTAAATCTGTTTCAGTTTCAAAGTAGCTTACCTCAATATTTAAGGTTCTTATATTAAATATAAGATCTTCAGTAGTTGTAAGGTCAAATGTATTTAATCCATCATAATCATTGTCGCATACCTCTAGTGATTGTATTTGATTAATATCTGCAACCAAATACACCTCTATCAAAAAGCTTGTAATAGGTTGACATAAACCACCATTATCTACACGTGCAAAAATTTCTTGTGGGTTTGAGGTATTTGTAAAGTTGTTAGGTAACGCATTAGTATTGGTTAATGCGTCGTTATAAGAGCCGTAAAACGAAAAGTTAAGATTATCTGCAATACCTAGACTCATTTCTGTGGCTTTTTCAGAAAGGTCAAAGGTTTCAAAACCATCATTAGTAATATCGTCACACAGAAACATATCACTAGGTTCATTAAAAAGAGGGTTTGAAGAGACGGTAAGCTCAAAGTCTCCTATAGTATAACAGCTAGGGTCATTTAGGTGCTCTACCCTTACGCTTATAGTTTGTGGATTGCCTGTATTTTGATAGTTGTTGTTTTTATCTATAACATTAGTAGAATTAAGGGCATCTTCAGTCGTCTCAAAATAAAGCACATTTAAGCCTTCAAGATCTCCGGTAATATCTATGTCTTTATTAGCCAGAATAAAATCTCCTATACCATCGCTATTATCCTCGCAATATATATAAGGTGATATAGGTTGTAATTGAGGTTCTGTATTTATATATATAGAATGCGGAACAATAGTAAAACAATTGGTGTCTGTATTTGTAACACGTATGTATATGGTAGTGCTTTCAGTAATAAAGTTAGATGGATTTGTAATGGCATTTGAGCCGCTTGTAGCATCATTTTCTGTAGCATAAAAACTAATGGTACGATCCATAAGACTAGCTAGTAAATTTTGTGTTTCAGTTATTAAATTTACATTATAACTACCGTCCAAGTCGTCATCGCAAATAATAGTGTCTTCAATACTATTTGTTTGTGGCGCAGGCAATACATTATAAGAAAATTGATTTACAGAATAGCATCTGGTATTGGTATTAGTAATTCGTGTATATAATAGTTGAGGGTTGTTTATATTGGTAAAATTATTAGGTAAACTATTACTATTAACAGTGGCGTCTTCTTCCGTAAGATAATAGCGTACAGAAAAACCAGGTGTGCCGTTTACGACTAAATTTGTAAAAGTTTGAGTTAAATCTAAGCTTGTAAATGTCGAGGTATTTTCGCTGCAGATAGCAATAGTGCCAATTGAGGAAAATTCAGTAATAGGCTCTAAATTAATTTCTACTTCTGCTAAAACAGGTGTCGTACAGTTTTCTGTGGTTATGCTAGTGTAGAGTATAAGTTGTGCAGTATTTATGGTTTGAGGAATGCTTGGGTCTAAGGCATTAGTCTCATTATCTCTGTCAGTTTCACTGCCGTAATAAGTAATAGATGTGGGTATTGTGATATTAGAACTCAGCGAAAAGGTTACAGCATCTAATTCATAGGTTTCTAACCCATCATTATCGATATCACATACAGAGTAGGGTAAGGTATAGAGATTAGTTTTAATATAATTATGAAAAAGATCAACAGCGCCAATACTAA
>NZ_CBFHMI010000089.1:0-5785 GCF_965656915.1 Winogradskyella sp.
TTTGATGTATCAAAGCCATCTCCATCGTCTTTGATGTCTAAGCAAATTACATCATTTTTCAGTGAAATACTAATTTTTATAGACTTTGCGTTAGCATGTTTATAGATATTCTGCATAGACTCCTGAATGATTCTATAAATATTTATTTTCGCTTTGTTTGACACTATGTCCCAACTAATATCGTCCGTATATTCAAAATCATATTTAAGTCCGTATGCTTGTGTTTGATTTTCAATCAGTTCAGAAACAATATCCATAAATCCAGTTCCCGAAACAAAATCCGTATTTAACTCATGTGAGATTTTACGAATATCTTCTTCGATAGTTTTTAGCTGACTAATATAATTTGCTCTTGTCATCATGGCTTCTTTGCCATCTTTAAAATTTATACTATCCAGACTTAATCGCGTACCAAAAAGCCGACCTAGAACTCCGTCATGCAATTCTTCTGATATGCGCTTTTTTTCTATTGTTCTGGCTTCATCAACCTTGTCTTGTTGTCCTAGCATTAAGTTATATATATCTTCGTTAGCTTTCTGCTGTACTTGTTGTAGTTTTAATTTTCTGTTATTGGCTCTCTGAGAAATGACAACATAAATAAGTATTACTGTGAGTAATAGACCAATAGATAAAATAGCTAGATATAGGTTTTCTCTAGATATTTGCTCGTTTTCTGCTTCTAATTCGTCGGTTTCTAACTCTAATCTGGCATTTCTGTTTCTTGCATTTCTTTCTACATTAAGAAGACTGTCTGCAAGTTTTATATGTCTTCGTAAATAGATTTTACCTTCTTCACCACCTTTGAGTTCGGATAGTATATATAATGATTTTAAAAGTAATTCATTATTAGTTGATTCTTTTGCTAGCTTTCGACTGCGTTCTGCATAGAATAATGCTGAATCCTTTTCCTCTAAATCAGTATAAAATCTTGCCAAATCAATAGAGATTCCTGTTTGCGCTAATTTATCATCGAGCGTATCACTAACGTTTTTAGCCTCATAGAACATCGCTCTTATTTCCTCTAAATTATTTTCTTTTTTTAGGGATTTAGTAAAGGCGAGATTAGCTAATGCTATGGCATAAAAAGAAGGATCATATTCAATATAAACATCTTTTTGTTTAACGACATTTTCATATAGTTTAATAGATTTTTCAATATCACCTTTGGTTTTATATACTTCAGCCAAATTATTTAGAGAATATAATCTATTGTAATATCCATCTCTCATTTGATCTGCATATTCTAATGCTTTATTATGATATTCGATAGCTCGTTCGTAAGCTTTTAGCTTTAAGGAAGTTATACCTATTAAGTTATTTAAGGTCCATAAATTATCTAGATGGTCTTCATTCATTGGGAGTGAATTGACTATCTTAATTGCTCTTATTGCATTTTCTTCACTACCTACATAGTCTTTTTCAGTCTCTTGAATATCAGCTATATTTATTAATATCTTGTACTCATCTTCAACACTATTTAAGTGTGTAAAATATTTCAATGCTTTAGAATAATAATAAAAAGCACTATCCGACTTGGCTTCTTGATAATGGTAATAACCCAAATTATTATTAACAACTGCTAAAGACGACGTGTCTTTCAATTTTGTAGAAAGTTTTAAGTTTTTATAATTGATTTCTCTATATGGTTCATAGTTATCCATTAATAAATAGATAAATGATAACTGTCTATTACTGTATAGGATTGTTGAATCAATCTTTGTTATGTTAGAGAAATTAACGGCCTTTTTGGCAAATTGAAGTCGTTGATTCAAATCAAAATTATTACTTGAAGAAAGTGTTCTGTATTTCTGAATACTATCGAATACAGCAGTATCATTCTGCCCATAAACAGAGAATAAACCGGCAATAAAAACAAGTGATAATATAGGGTATCTAAACAATCTCTTTATGAAGTTTAATTGATAATCTAAAACTAACAATTAAAATTCAATTATACCTGAAGAATTTAAATATATAATAACGCAAAAAACCCTTATTTAACAATAAGGGTTAATTATATTAAGGAAGGATAAAAAAATTAAGCGTTAGACGGCTTTTCTCCTTTTTTCTTATTGGTTGCTAATAAATCAAAATTGCTTTCTGTTTCATAAGTTGGCTGGTCTTTTACAACATCTTCAGATTTTACACCAGAAACAGTTAATAAAAGTACTGCAACTAAGGCTAAAGTAATTTTTAAGGTTTTCATAGGTTTAAGTATTAATTTAGGGTTTATAATTAGTCATTATTAAATTTTTGCAATGCAAAAACATTACTCCGAGGGAAGGGAATGGATAATTAACTATTTTAGGCCATGCCTAAAACAATACTAAAATAAAACGAGGGACGTTTTTGGCAATTGCTGCCTAAAAGTAAAATGGATTAAAATTTCCTTGATAAGCGATTTGAGGTCTTACGAAGGACTACAAATATATATTTAATTATACAATAAACAAGTATTTTACCGACTATATGTATTTTTTTATCGATTAAATACCTTTTTTTGTTAATAACATGTTCAAAAGAATAAATACTATTATCCCCAAATTAAGATCTTAGAGGTCATAAAAACAAAAAAGCATCCCGATTTTTACTACGTAAAAAAAGGAAAGCCTTTCATTGGTAAATATCCAATTGTATTGGATTTCTACTACGTCTCAGATTTATAACCTGAGAACAACACAACATCTTTATATCGAAAAAGCTCCTAATTTTAGAAGCCTTTCTGCAATTTTAGCGGTCTGGACGGGACTCGAACCCGCGACCTTCGCCGTGACAGGGCGACATTCTAACCAACTGAACTACCAGACCGTTGCATAATTGCGAGGGCAAATATACATTCCATTTTTAATATCGCAAACAAAAAAGGTAAAAAATAGACAATTAACTAAACAAATTTTTGTCGCTCTATCATGTATGTAGTAAGCACATTATTAAATCCACTATTAATATCAGCTTCTACATACTTTATTCTGTATTGACCGCATTTTAATTTTACATTTTTAAAATACTCACTAACAGCTTTTTCGTAATTATCTTTAACGTTATCCGCATACAGGTTAATGTAGTCTCCAGTCTCAACATCAATAAAACGCTTAGGTCTATTATCAAAGTCAAATGTCAATTCTCGTTGTTTATCAAAGACATGAAATAAAACGACTTCGTGTTTGTTATGCTTTAAATGACGTAATGCTTCAAATAATTTTTCATCTTCCTCAGATGTTTGAAACATATCCGTAAAAACAAAAATTAAAGATCTTCTATGTATTTTTTCTGCAATCTGATGTAGGTATCTGTATGTCTCTGTTGTTTTTGTCTCGGGTTTTGAAACTACGGCATTACTTAATTTGCCTAATAACATTTGATGATGTCGCTCACTACCCTTTTCTGGTGAATAAAAATCATAACTGTCACTGTAAATACTCAAACCAACGGCGTCTCTCTGCTTCTTTAGTATATTCATTAAAGAGGCACATGCCAGAGCGGAAAAAGCTATCTTATTTAGATTATCTATGGATGTACCAGCCGATTCAGGATAATGCATGGAACTACTATTGTCTATTATAAGATGACATCTTAGATTCGTTTCTTCATCATAACGTTTTGTGTATAAACGATCTGTTTTTGCAAATAATTTCCAATCTATATGTTTGGTACTTTCTCCCTGATTATAGATTTTGTGTTCCGCAAACTCAGCAGAAAAACCATGAAAAGGACTTTTATGCATACCTGCTATAAAGCCTTCTACAACCTGCTTTGCAAGTAATTCCAGATTTTTAAACCCACCGGCTTTATTTAATTCTAACTGTAAATCCATTATGTACCGAAACTAAAAAAGGTTTGCCGTATTGACAAACCTTTTATCATTTCTTTTAGAGTAATACTCTATAAAAGTGCATCAATCGCTTCAGCATAAGCATTTTTAGGTGCTACACCAACTTGACGACCTACTACTTCTCCATTTTGAAAAACTAAAACTGTAGGAATATTTCTTACCCCATATTTAGCAGCAAATTCTTGATTAGCATCAACATCTACTTTACCAACTACAGCTTTTCCTTCGTACTCAGAGCTAATTTCGTCAATGATTGGCCCAACCATACGACATGGTCCACACCAAGCAGCCCAAAAATCTACCACCACAGGCTTGTCGCTCTTTAATACTGTTTCTTCAAACGTTGCATCCGTTATTTCTAATGCCATAATATTTTGTTTAATTGTATTTTACTTTAGTTTAATATACAATATTAGTCAAAAATTTTGCCAAACCTTACATTCTCATTATTTGATTTCACTATGCTGGCATTGGTTGGTTTTATGCTAATTTAATTTGTAAATTACATCTTGTTCTTCAAGCTCATTAAGGAGTTCTTGAGAAATCTTAACTTTTTGTTTTCTGCTGGGCATTTTCAATTTAATCTTTTCGGCATTGTCATAAATTAAGAAATTCAAAGACTGATTTCCCTGATGCGTTTTAAAAACCTCCTGTAACTGTTTAATCTTTTCGGTCTTTAAATTATCAATACTCAACTGAATTGATAACTTCTTAGCATAAGCATCCATAACATCATGTAATAACTGGAAACTATTAAACTGAATTCTTGGTTCTCCTTTTTTACCTGTCTCTCTATTCACCCAACCTTCTTTAATATAAGCTCTTACATATACGAACGAATTTACCACAAAGAAGTGTCTGAATTTTAAATAGTCTTCACCAAAAATTCGGAATTCAAAACTATCAGTATAGTCTTCAATAGTGAACAGCGCCCAACCTTTACCTTGTTTACTCACACGGTGTTGTACATCGGTCACCACACCACCAAAAGTAATTTCTCTATTTATGATAGCTTCAAGATTATTGAATGCTGAAATCGTTCCGTTACAAAATGTCTTCATTTCGATTTTAAAATCGTCAAGTGGATGACCAGAAATATAGATTCCTACAACTTCCTTTTCTCGAGACAATTTCTCCATAGTTCCCCAATCTTCGCAAGGTGGTACTTGTGGCTCTGCAATTTGTACACCACTTGCCTCACCAAATAAACTTACTTGGGCCGAATTTTCATTTTCCTGATGTTTAGCACCATATCGAATAGCCTTTTCTAAGAATGTAATTCCATCACCGTCATGAGCGAAGTATTGTGCACGATGGGTGCCTTCAAAACAATCAAATCCTCCTGCATTTGCTAAACCTTCGAAAGATTTTTTATTCGCTGCTCTTAAATCTATTCGTTTGGCTAGATCAAATATGGATTTATAATTACCATCTTCTTTTCGATTTTGCACTATTGTTTTAACAGCTCCATGACCAACGCCTTTAATAGCTCCCATTCCAAACCGAACTGCATTGTCCTTATTTACAGAAAACTTATAATAACTTTCATTCACACTTGGTCCTAAAACAGGTAACCGCATGCGTTTACATTCTTCCATGAAGAAGGTGACGGATTTTATGTCATTCATATTATTAGACAATACGGCAGCCATATATTCCGCAGGATAGTGTGCTTTTAAATATGCCGTTTGATAAGCAATCCAGGCATAACATGTGGAGTGTGACTTGTTGAAAGCATAACTTGCGAAAGCTTCCCAATCTTTCCAAATTTTCTCAAGCTTTTCCTTATCCATGCCTTTAGCGGCAGCTTGCTCAATGAATTTTGGTTTCATTTTATCGAGAACAGCTTTCTGCTTTTTACCCATGGCCTTTCTCAAAACATCGGCTTCACCTTTTGTAAAATCTGCTAACTTCTGAGAGAGTAACATTACTTGCTCCTGATAAACCGTAATA
>NZ_CBFHMI010000090.1:0-5600 GCF_965656915.1 Winogradskyella sp.
ACATGGATATCGAAAAGATTTCTATCTATGGTTTCTGTGACGATAGAGGTAGTGATTCCTATAATCTTGTCTTATCTCAACAACGTGCAGATGCAATTAAAGAAATATTTTCTAATAATGAGTTTGACGAATCTGTTATTACAAATGTTGATGGAAAAGGAGAAATTCTTCTTAATGTTATAAATGATAATGACTTATATAAAATTAGAGGACTAAATCGTAAAGTTGAAATCATTGTAAAACAGTATGATCCTCCACGTGTAAAAGCAGAAGAGCCTGAAAAACAAAGTACAGCAGACTTATTAAAAGGTGATCTTAAAGAAGGTGATAAAATTCAATTAGAAAATATTCTATTTAGAACTGGTTATAGTTATTTAACTAAAGAATCTAAAAATAAACTAGATGAAATCGCTAAAATACTAGTAGAACGCACCGATATTTACTTTACCATTGAAGGTCATGTTTGTTGCACGTATGGATCTAGAGATGCTATTGACCGCAAGACTAAAAAACGAAATCTATCGCTTGCCAGAGCTAAAACAGTGTACGATTATCTAGCTACGAAAGGTGTAAAAAAATATCGGATGAAATTTGTGGGCCACAAACGAAAATATCCTTTAGGTGGAGAACCAGAATTAGATAGGCGTGTTGAAATTTTAGTAACTCGCATTATAAAGCCTAGAAGATCTAACTAAGATCTAACCATAGCTATATGCGGTATACCGTCTTCCAGGTACTCCTCTCCTACTTCGAAGAATTCTAAATTATTATAAAAACGCTTCAAATATGTTTGTGCTGACACCTTAATACGGTTCTCCTTGTAATGATTCTTTACAGCTTTTATAGAAGCATTCATAATATCATAACCATAATTGTGAGAACGTTCAGTGTCCTTAACCACTACTCTACCAATACTAGAGACTTCAAAATAATCTCCTGGTTTAAAAGTGCGTGTATAAGCAACTAAATCATCATCTTTATACCCTAGAATATGTAAAGCTTTTTGATCTTTCCCATCAATATCCTGATAAACACAATCTTGTTCTACTACAAACACTTCGCTTCTTAGTTGAAGAAGATCATAAAGTTCTTTAGTACTTAATTCTTGGAATGTTTTGGTTTTTATTTTTAGCATACTCTACTTTTATAAGATCCTGAAATAAACTAAGGATGACAAGATGTTTTCAATCTTGTACAATAACATCTTTAGCATCACATTTACCAAATTCTGGTTGAATATTAATGTGGTTAATATCGTAATTATGATATACTAATTCTTCAATTTCATTTAAAATAACATCAAATTCAGATAGTGTTATATCTTTATTAAAATCTATATGCGCTTCTAAATGGATTTCGTCTTCATTAAGTTGCCAGATATGAACGTGATGCACGTTTTGTATAACATCAATCTTTTGAATATCTTCAACAATAGCATTAAGAGAGGTCGCCTGTGGAGTAAACAACATTAATACATTAAATGAATTTTTTAAAAGATCCCAACCCATTACAACCAGATAAATAGCGATGGCGAGCGTTAATGCGCTATCTATCCACCATATTTCATAAAATTTCATTAATAAACCACCTATTAATACCGCTACACTTGCCATCATATCTGTTAACAGGTGTAAATAGGCACTCTTTAAATTCATATTATCATTAGCACTCTTTTTTAATAATAGTACACTAAACCCATTCCCTAAAATAGCAATTGTAGATAACCAAATAACCAGATTAGATTCAATTTCTTCTGGATGGTTAAAACGCTCTATCGCTTCGATAATTAAAAGAACAGCAACAATAATTAAAGTTGCTGCATTTATAAAAGCGGCTAATATTTCGGCACGTTTATAACCAAAGGTGCGTTTTAAAGATGCTTTTTTCTTTACAAGTTTATTAGCTACATAACTAATAACTAAGGAGATAACATCACTAAAATTATGTAGTGCGTCGCTCAGTAATGCTAAACTTCCGGATAAAATACCACCAATAACCTGTGCTACAGTAATAGCTATATTAAGAAGTATGGAAATTAAAAGATTACGACTATTAAGATCTTGCGTATGTGAATGATTATGAGTGTGCGAATGACCCATCTAACATGAAAATGGAATTTTGTCAACACGGTTTTGATGACGACCACCTTCAAACTCAGTATTTAAAAATACATCTACCATTTTTATAGCTTGAGGAATTGAGGTAAAACGAGCAGGAATACAAATAATATTGGCATTATTATGTAAACGGGTTAATTCCGTAATTTCACTCGTCCAACAGACACCAGCTCTTACGTTTTGATATTTATTAGCGGTCATTGCAACACCATTGGCGCTACCGCAAATTAAAATACCACAATCTACTTTATTATCATTTACGTCCTTAGCAACTGGATGTACAAAATCTGGATAATCTACACTATCTAAAGTATCGGTTCCATAATTAGTTATACGGTGTCCTTTGGCTTCTAAATGTTTTACAATAGCTGCTTTATAATCTGGACCTGCATGATCGTTTCCTATTGAAATGTTCATCGTTTTAATTTTAGTGTCATTGCGAGCAAAGCGCGGCAATCTGTTTATTTTCCTAGTATAATACAAAGTTAATAATTGCTAATAAGTAAGCATAACTTATAAGAGCTTACTTATCCATAAGTTTTAAGTTTATTAATATGTTTTTTATGAGCATTTATAATAAGTGTTTATAAGTAATACTAAAATTAATGAGTACTTGTTAATAACTGTTCACAACTCGTAAAAAGAAAAATTAGGAATATCAATTTAATTTTTCAAAGCAAAATAGCATTTATATAACCTAATTTTTTAGTCCTTTTTTTGGAGTGATTTTATAAACAGATTTTACTTTGAAATAAACATGTTTTAATAAAAAACATATCATCTAAAACTATTAACATTGGTTATTAACACCTGTTTATAGTTTTTAGATTTTCATTATAAATAAGATAGTTAGGTGTAAATTTAATGTTAACTAAAGCGTAATAAAATGTAAACTACAACTTCTCAAAACAAAACTCAAAAAAGTTATACCAACTATTAACAGACTATAATAACCATCATTTTATTTTTTAAATTTTTAAAGAAAAATGATTATATGTATATATATGTTGATAAGTGTATTTTACAGCGCTTTTTCATTTATTTAACCTTTACTAAACACTATTAAATATTAATAGTGTAGCTTTGCAGTAAACTTAATATCTTCACTTCCACCTATATTAAGTTAAAAATGAAGAATTCCTAACACTTTTAGGAAAAGAATATGATTACAAAAATTAAATGACAAGAAAGAAAAAAAGGAAATCTAGAAACAATAAGATTTCTAACCTTACAAATACAATCTTAAGTATTTTAAAAAAAGAACGCAACAAATCTTTTAATTATAAACAAATAGCTGCTAAACTAGGAGTTAACGACGCTAGTAGTCGCAATCAGATTATTAAAAAATTAGCCCAACTAAAGGCGAAACAAGAGATAGAAGAAGTAGAACGCGGTAAATTTAAAGCTGTTGTAACTACAGAGTACCATACAGGTATTTTAGATATGTCTTCTAAAGGCAATGGTTATATTATTTCAGATGATTTTGAAGACGATGTTTTTATAGCCTCTAATAATATCAACAAAGCCTTAGATGGAGATGAAGTAGAATTCTATGCTTATAAAAGACGTCACAGAGGTAAACAAGAAGGTGAAATTACCAACATTATTAAACGCGCAAAAAGCGAGTATGTTGGTACCATTCAAATTCAGGATAAAAAGAATTTTGCTTTTGTTGTACCAGATAGCTCAAAGATGTATAAAGACATTTTTGTACCTATTAATAAAATTAACAAAGCAGAAGATGGTGATAAAGTTTTGGTATCACTAGACGATTGGCCAGAAAAAGCAGATTCGCCAAACGGTAGAGTTATTAAGGTATTGGGTAAACCTGGTGAACATAGTACAGAGATTAATTCTATTATGGCAGATTATGGCTTACCATTAGAGTTTCCTCACGAGGTAGAAACCTATGCTAATAACGTAGATATTTCTATAAAACCAGAAGAAATTGCTAAACGACGCGATATGCGTAAAGATTTAACCTTTACCATAGATCCAAAAGATGCCAAAGATTTTGATGATGCCTTATCCTTTAAAGTTTTAGAAAACGGCTTATATGAAATAGGAATCCATATTGCAGATGTATCACATTATGTCCAGCCAGGTACAGTTTTAGATGATGAAGCTTATGAGCGTGCCACTTCTATTTATTTAGTAGATCGTGTGGTACCTATGTTACCAGAGCGCTTATCTAATGGAGCCTGTTCATTACGACCACACGAAGAAAAATATACCTTTTCTGCAGTGTTTAAAATGAATGATAAATGTGAAATTAAAGACCAATGGTTTGGTAGAACAGTGACCTATTCTGATGCACGTTTTGCTTATGAAGAAGCTCAGGCAGTTATAGAATCTAAAACTAATAATATTCCGCAAGATGTATCATTAACAGGAAAGCCTTATAAAACGGATCAAGCCATAGCTGAAGCGATTTTAAAAATGGATGAACTCGCAAAAAAAATGCGTTCTCAACGTATGCGAGAAGGAGCAATTTCTTTTGATAAGGTTGAAGTAAAATTCAATTTAGACGAAGAAGCAAATCCAGTTGGTGTTTTCTTTAAAACTAGTAAAGATGCTAATAAATTAATCGAAGAATTTATGTTATTAGCTAACAGAAAAGTTTCTGAGTTTGTTGGAAAACAAAAACCACAAAAAACATTTGTCTATCGTGTACATGATGAACCAGACGAAGCAAAGTTGGCACAATTACAAACCGTTGTCGGACGCTTTGGACATAAATTAAATTTTAGAGATCGTAATAGTGTGGCGTCGTCATTAAATAAATTACTTTCGGATGTGGTAGGGAAGAAGGAACAGAACTTGGTAGATACACTTACTATTCGTACCATGTCTAAAGCAGAATATACAACCCATAACATTGGTCATTATGGATTAGCATTCGATTATTACAGTCACTTTACCTCACCAATTCGTCGTTATCCAGATGTAATAGCACACCGTTTATTACAACAGTACTTAGATGGAGGTAAATCTGCGAATGAAGATATTTATGAAGAAAAATGCAACCATAGTAGTAATATGGAATATTTAGCCACAAAGGCAGAGCGTGATTCTATTAAATACATGCAGATTCGTTTTATGCAAGACCACCAGGATGAAGAATTTTTAGGAGTGATTTCTGGTGTTACGGATTGGGGAATTTATATAGAAATCATCGCTAATAAATGCGAAGGTATGGTGAGTGTTAGAGATATGAAAGACGATCATTACCAGTTTGACCAAGACCACTACGCTATGATTGGTAGAAAAACCAAAACCATGTATCAACTCGGAGATGAAGTTATAGTAAAAGTCAAAAACACAGACTTAGTGAAGAAACATTTAGATTTCTATATGGTTGGAAAACCAAATTCTGAAGAGTAAATTTGTAACTCAACCATTTACTTAGATTAAATATGATTTTAACGACAACAAACTCAATAGAAGGTTATAAAATAATAGACTACTTAGGTATAGTCACAG
>NZ_CBFHMI010000091.1:0-5452 GCF_965656915.1 Winogradskyella sp.
TCAAAATCATTAAATAAGGTTTTACTCATTTTCTTCTTGTTTTTGTATACTGTCTTCGTATTCTATAATATAAATATCTTCGTCTGGTTTTTTCATGTAATAGGTCTCGCGAGCATTGCGCTCTATACCTTCTTCCGTACTTAACTCTTTGATGGCTTTATTGTCTCTTGCCATTTCGTTTTTATAGTGTTCTTTCTGATATTCTAAATCTTCTATATCTGAATTTAACTCATAATGAAATAACCAGGAATGCGCATCGAAAAAAAGCATCCATATTACAAAAACGATGAGAACTAGAAGGTATATGTTTTTAAAGGGTTTTAGATATTTATTATTAAATATAGCCATTATAAACGATCGTTAATTATTGTTCTAACGATGTCTACAGCGACTGTGTTGTATTTATTGTTAGGTATTATTATGTCTGCATACTCTTTCATTGGTTCTATGAACTGTTGATGCATAGGTTTTAATGTGTTCTGATACCTAGCAAGTACTTCGTCAATATCTCGACCACGTTCAGTTATATCTCTTTTTAGGCGTCTTATTAAGCGTTCATCAGAGTCAGCATGAACAAATATTTTAATATCAAATAAATCTCTAATCTCTGGATTAGTGAGGATTAAAATACCTTCTACAATCATTACCTTTCTTGGTTTGGTAGAAATAGTATCACCTGTTCGGTTGTGTTTAACAAATGAATATACAGGTTGGTCTATTGATTTTCCTTTTTTAAGTTCTTCAAGATGACTTACAAGTAAGTCAAAATCTATGGAACGTGGGTGATCAAAATTAATCTTTACACGTTCATCGTAGCTTAGATGTGATGTATCCTTGTAATAGGAATCTTGTGAAATAACGCCAACTTCTCCTTCTGGTAATTCGTTAAGAATGGTGTTAACTACAGTTGTTTTTCCACATCCAGTTCCACCAGCAATTCCAATTATTAGCATTATAGAGGTTTGATTAATTAGTTAAGTACAAAGTTAGCCAAATACTACTGTTTTTTAATGACTTTTGTCACATCTTCAGAAGTAATTATCTCTCCATAATTATTTCCCCAACTATTATTAATATAGTTCATAACATCAGCAACTTCTTCATCCGTTAAACCCAGTGGAGACATCACACTATTATAGGTAATGCCGTTGACAATTATTTTACCAGACATACCTTTTTTAATGCCAATAATACTTTTTTCTTGATTTTCCTTCAAATAATCTGAATTAGCTAAAGGTGGAAATGCTTTGGGCACGCCTTTTCCATTAGTCATATGGCAAACTACACACATGGTGGTATATATAGCTTTGCCTCTGGATATGCTGGTACTAGCATTTGTATCTTGACTAATCTGAGGTTGTTTATTTGAGTAACTAAAAGTGTTGTTTTTGTTCTTTTCTGAGTTGCACGAAATACATAACAAAAGGATAATTATAATATTTATATTCTTCATTATTTTCTAATTAATTTTACAATGCCTAAGTTTTCAATACCAACATAAATATAACCGTCTGGTCCTTGTTCTACAGATCTTACTCGTCCTAAACCTTCTAGTAATCGTTCCTCCTTCATTACTTTTTTGCCTTCCATTGTAAACATATCTAAATATTGAAACTTTAGTGATCCTACTAACAAGTTACCTTTCCAGTCACCATATTTATCGCTGCTAATAAATGCCATTCCGCTCGGAGCAATTGAAGGATTCCAATAGTGCAAAGGTTGTTCCATGCCTTCTTTTTTGGTGATTTCCGTGAATTTAGTTCCACTATAATTTATGCCGTAGCTGATAACTGGCCAGCCGTAATTTTTACCTTTTTCTATAATATTAATTTCATCACCTCCTTTAGGGCCATGCTCATGTGTCCAAATTTCGTTTGTTTCAGGGTGTAGGGTCATGCCTTGTGGATTGCGATGGCCATAAGAATAAATTGCTCTTTTAGCATTTTGGACATCAACAAAAGGATTGTCTTCAGGTATCGTTCCATCATCGTTTAATCGATATACTTTTCCGCAGTCTCTTGTTATATCTTGTGGGTTTACATCTCTATTGCCACGGTCTCCAATTGAAAAATAAAGATAACCCTCCTTATCAAATACAAGTCTCGATCCAAAATGCTGACCTCTTCTACTATTAGGACTAGCTTTATATAGAACTTCTAAATTGGTCAATGTATCATCATTTAACTTTGCTCTGGCGATAGTTGTATTGCCACCATTTCCTTTACCTTCCGTCGATGCATATGAGAAATATATCCATCCATTGTTTTTGTAATTAGGATGTAGAATAATATCCATGAAGCCACCTTGCCCACGGACATAAATTTCCGGTAAGCCAGATATATATGTTTTATTTCCATTTTTAAAATGAATTAATTCTCCTGTTTTTTCAGTAATTAACATGGAATCATCTGGTAAAAACGTAAATCCCCAAGGTATAGTTAATTCAGAAACAATAATTTCATGGCCAATTTCTTTGTTAGACGGGTTCTTATCTTGTGCACAAGTGAGTATACTAATAAGAATTAATCCAATAACAGTTAGTCTTAATTTCATACCTAAAAATGCTAAATTAAAATTAGTCTTTAAAGTTAGAAAATTGTTATTGGATTATGAAGAAAAACTATATCTTTGCAATCCGAAATCGGGAATTAAATTCGGGGTGTAGCGTAGCCCGGTTATCGCGCCGCGTTTGGGACGCGGAGGTCGCAGGTTCGAATCCTGCCACCCCGACCAAAGATTAAAAGCTCAGTTTTACTGGGCTTTTTTATTCTACTCTAACATAGTTTTCGGAATAAATTCTGTTACCCTCTCCGTCTAACTCTATTTGCTGAAATTGATCTGGTTGTAATTGCAATTCAAATTTAAATTGCTTTTTCTCGGCAATGACTTCTTCCATAACCATAGAACCAAAATCTAGAACTTCAATTAAAGTATCATTTTTAAAACTGTAAGTTCCGTATCCGAACCATTCAGAGGAATCAGCTGGCCTATGTTTACACCACATTACTTTTGTGTCTGTATACATTTTAAGTTGCCGCGAATTAGATGATGTTTTAAATGAATCAACAATTTCATTGTCTTTGTAGTTATAGAAGCCTGTAAGTTCCCATGTGCCTTTAAGTCCATTTGAAATTTCAGTTTCTTCTTCTTGATTAGTCAATTCTGATTTTGACTCTGTACTTTCTTTACAGGAAGATATAAACATAAAAGTGAGACAAAAAATTAGGATGTTGCTTTTCATGATTCTATTGATTTAGCTGTTACACCCATTTAAATTACAAAATTAAATGCAATTTCGTATGGTATTTATATTATTAATAATTCTATAGTTAGTGTTGATAACTTCTCTGTAAGGATTTAGTCAAAAAAGCTACTTTTGTTTAGTAATAAAATACAATTTATGTCTGATACAATAGAAAAAGTAAAATGTTTAATAATAGGTTCTGGACCTGCAGGATATACAGCTGCCATTTATGCGTCTAGAGCAAATATGGCTCCAGTGTTATATCAAGGGGAGCAACCAGGTGGTCAGTTAACAACTACCAATGATGTTGAAAATTTCCCAGGTTACCCAGATGGGATCACGGGACCAGAAATGATGATCCAATTACAAAAACAAGCAGAGCGTTTTGGAACTGATGTACGCCATGGATGGATTACTAAGGTCGATTTTACGGGAGATATTCATAAGGTATGGGTAAATGGGGAAAAAGAAATACACGCATCTACAATTATAATTTCAACTGGTGCTTCAGCGAAATACTTAGGATTACCGTCTGAGCAAAAATATTTGAAGCTAGGAGGCGGAGTTTCTGCTTGTGCAGTTTGCGATGGTTTCTTTTACAGAAATCAAGAGGTGGTTATCGTTGGAGCAGGAGATAGTGCTTGTGAAGAAGCCCACTACCTATCTAAGCTTTGTAAAAAAGTAACGATGTTGGTAAGACGTGATGAGTTCAGAGCATCTAAAATTATGGCTAATCGTGTAAAGAATACTGAGAATATTGAAATTCTTTACAATACTGAAACTGATGAGGTATTGGGTGATGGACAAGTTGTTACAGGTGTTCGTGTTTTTAATAATCAAACCAATGAGAAGTTTGAGATATCAGCTACTGGATTCTTTGTCGCAATAGGGCACAAACCAAACACAGATATATTTAAGGACTATTTAGAGCTTGACGAAACAGGTTATATTATTAATGCTGTACCAGGAACAAGTAAAACTAATATGGATGGTGTGTTTGTGAGTGGAGACGCAGCAGATCATGTCTACAGACAAGCTATTACTGCTGCAGGTACTGGTTGTATGGCTGCATTAGATGCAGAACGTTATTTAGCAGCAAAAGAAGCTGATTTTGAAGTTTCTACATCGACTTATAATTAGGAAATAATAACTAATCAGAAAAGCCGAAGTAAATTTTACTTCGGCTTTTTATATTTAGATAGATGTGAGTTTATCGTTTCTTCTTTTGAAGTTTTGCGGTATCTTCAAATTTGGTTATCGTAATTGCAGGACTACCAAATAAGTAAATTTCACTATCACCAGCAGCATTGATGTTAATACTGTCACCTACAGATATGGTTAAGTCACTATTATCGTCTAAAGTCGCATCAACCGTATTGACATCAAATTTACCACCATTAAAATTGGTTGAATTATCTAATCTAATTATTGAATTAGTTGAGGTACCTTCAATAACAGCATCAGACCTTAAGTATAAATCAAAATCAGCAGTCTTACTGTTTATTAGTGCATCTAATTTGCTGTTGTCACTGAGTTCAACTTTAGTAGAATCTGCTGTTAAATTTAATCGTGTTTTAGATTTTCCAGAACTTTTATACATAAATTTTTTAGCATTAATATTTAAATAGGCTCTTGCATTATCTGCTGTTGTTAATGAGGCATCTCCAAGTTCCATGGATGTTAACGATCTAATCTCGCCATCATTTTTAATTTCTATATGTTGCAACGCATCACCATAATTCACGGTAATGTTTAAGCGCTTTTTTGATGTGATTCGCATCGTTTCCACAAAGGTTAATGTGCCGTCTATGACTTCAAATTGTATAACGTCGTGTAAGTTATCATCTGCCTCAATCTCAACCGACGGTTTACTGTTATATACTATTTCAATTGAAAAGTCACCACTAACCACTATAGTATTAAAATCATCTATATAGGTTTGCTTTATGGTTACATTTCTGTCACCTTTAATTTTCTCTGTAGATTGCGCATTTATGGTTAAACTGCTTGCAATCGCTAAAACCAGAATAAGTAATATTTTCTTCATTATATTATAACTGTTTTCTTTAAATAAGACACAATTCGTCATATTGGTCACTTTTAAAGCCGTTAAACAAAGATATACAAAAACCATCCCAAACTCTATATAGAATTTGAAATGGCTGTTAATTGATTGGTTTTTAATAAGATAACTTTGAAAAAATTTAG
>NZ_CBFHMI010000092.1:0-5108 GCF_965656915.1 Winogradskyella sp.
CTTTTAGAGTTAGATTTTACGTTAGACCCTACATTTAATATTTATGAGGCTAGTAGAGATTTACATCGTGCAAGACGCGCAGAATGGCATGAAGATTACACTCTACCATCATTATGGAAATTTTATGAACCAAGTAAAGTAAGTCACGGAAGTTATTGGCATTATTGGGGAACAGAGCAAGAAATTGAGTGGAAAAAAAACTACCAGTTATGGATGACATTTATTAATGAATATAAAAACAGAGGTGGTAGAGTAACTGCAGGTTCAGACTCTGGTTTTATTTATCAACTCTATGGATTTGCGTATGTAAGAGAATTAGAGTTACTAAGAGAAGCTGGTTTCCATCCCTTAGAAGTTATCAGAGCTGCAACACTCAATGGAGCGGAAGCATTGGGTTGGGAAGATAAAATTGGTAGTATTCAAATTGGTAAGTTTGCCGATTTTGTTATCGTAGAAGAAAATCCATTAGAAAATTTAAAAGTACTTTACGGAACTGGAGCAATTGAACTTACAGAAGACAATGAAGTGGTTAGAGTTGGTGGTGTAAAATATACTGTTAAAGATGGTGTAATTTACGACGCTAAAAAATTATTAGCTGATGTAAAAAAGATGGTTGACGATGAAAAAGCTAAATCCGATTGGCAATTAAAACAACCAGGAGTTGTAGACTAGTGCTTCACCTCAATGGTTTTATTTCACTATGTTTTACAACATGTGATAATATAATCTGAGTTTTGGTTTCACCATAACTGATCAATTGATCAATGAATGCTTCTAAATGTTTTTGATTTTTTAAAACCACTTCCATCACAATATTCTCATTGCCTGTAATACGATAACAATTTACAACCTCATCAAAAGTTTTTACCTTTTCTAAGAATGGCTTTAACATTCCCATAAACGCTCTTAGTGTTATTAATGCTTTTAACTGATACCCTGCTTCTAATGGAGAAATAAATGTGGTATAACTTTCAATAATCTCAGCATCCTCCATTTTCTTAATACGTTCACTTACTGCTGGAGAACTCACACCTACTCGTCTCCCGATCTCAGCATTAGACATGCGTGCATTTTCCTGCAGACACTTTAAAATCTTCCAATTAAGACGATCGATATTCATTTAAGGTTTTTTACAAATATTAACACAATTATTAAAGCAAATATATGTTTTTACTTTATTTATTAAAGTTAAAAACTACAATTTGTCCTTAATTTCGTGCGTATTGCTATTTAAAATGAATTATAACCTACCATCTCATCTCTCTGATTTGCCGATATATAGAAAGGCTATGGATATCATTATGCTATCTAGAAGTATATCTACATATCTCAATCAAGATTTGTCATATTTAAATGAAGATGGTACTGAGGATTCAAATATTTATTTCTCTGGCGATATTGTGCAACAATCTACTAATCTTGCACCAGAAATTATTAATGCGGAGCGCGAACGTTATTCCGACAAAAAGCATCAACATTTAGAGAGTTTAGAGCGACTCACTAATCAACTTTATAGCAATTGTCGCAGGTTAGAGCGCTCAAAAAGCAACGGTAAAGACTATTTGCCAATATTAAAGGGTGAACTGAAAAAATTCAGAAAACTACAGCGTAATTGGATGATGACTTTATAGTGCATTAACCGAATTTAACTATTGCTGCTTTACCAGTTGCGCATTACTCATAAACGCATTTTGATAGTTTTGAATTCTAGAATTCATTTCATCAGCAATAATTATGTATTGGCATTTGCTTAGACTTTCAGATAATCTTAAGATATGATTATAAGCATTGTTTCGTCCTAAATAATCCGCATCTTCAATTGCAAATAGTTGTATTTCACCCATGTGAATACCATTTAAAAAATAAAGCTTACTTAATCTAGCTGGCGTTGCAATTACGATATCTTGACCAGGGTAAATTTCTGTTTTCTGCTTTTCAATATCATATTCATCATAAAGTGTATAGATACGCAAACCAGTATTTTTGGTGAATTTTTCGAATTCCTCTTTTAATGCTAATGCATCTGATTTATCTTTCACCACAATAATTGCTCTGGGTGAATCTTCAAAAGCTGAGGCTTTTAATTTATGAATTGTTGTTATTATTAGTGCAGTCGTCTTTCCTCTTCCTTTTGGTGCAATAACATAAGTATCTGCACCACCTTTGAGAATAGGCAATACTTTTTTCTGAAATGGATTTGAGGTTTGAAATCCTAAATGTTCCAAAGACTCTTTTAGTAAAGGATGTAATTTTTTAAAAGACATTAAATTAATTCTAATTAAAATTATGAGATCTAGAAATAAATTCGGAATAAGCGATATTCATAATTTTTGAATGCGCAAGCTTATCAAAATAGGAATCCTGCTTACATATTTCTTCTGTACTGCCCACCTACTTCGAATAAAGCTGAAGTAATTTGACCTAACGAACATACTTTACAAACTTCCATTAAGGCTTCAAAAATGTTTTGATTATTAATTGCTTTATGTTGCAATTCTTTAAGTAAGTCTGAAGTATCATGTGCAGCATGCAAATGCTTCAATGTTTGTATTTGAGATTCTTTCTCTTCTTCAGTTGCTCTAATGACTTCTGCCGGTTGAACCGTTGGTGAACCTTTACTACTTAAAAATGTATTTACACCAATAATTGGAAACTCACCATTGTGCTTTAAAGTTTCGTAATACAAGCTTTCCTCTTGAATTTTTGAACGTTGATACATGGTTTCCATTGCACCTAATACCCCTCCACGCTCTGTAATTCTATCAAACTCAAGTAAGACCGCTTCTTCTATTAGATCTGTCAATTCTTCAATAATAAAAGAGCCTTGGATTGGATTTTCATTCTTAGCCAAACCTAATTCCTTATTAATAATTAGTTGTATTGCCATCGCTCTACGAACGGATTCTTCTGTAGGTGTTGTAATGGCTTCGTCATACGCATTAGTATGTAATGAATTACAGTTGTCATAAATCGCATACAAGGCCTGAAGTGTGGTTCTTATGTCATTAAAATCAATTTCTTGAGCATGCAAGCTTCTACCAGACGTCTGAATATGATACTTTAACATCTGTGCTCTTGCGTTAGCTCCATATTTATGTTTTAAGGCTTTTGCCCATATCTTTCGGGCTACACGACCGATAACTGCATACTCTGGATCAATACCATTTGAAAAGAAGAACGACAAGTTTGGTCCAAACTTATTAATATCCATGCCTCTACTTAAGTAATACTCAACATAAGTAAATCCGTTTGATAACGTAAGGGCTAACTGTGTAATAGGATTTGCTCCAGCTTCTGCAATATGATATCCAGAAATAGAAACCGAATAAAAGTTTCTAACGTTATTTTCTATAAAATACTCTTGAACATCACCCATTAATCGTAATGCAAATTCCGTAGAAAATATACATGTATTTTGAGCTTGGTCTTCTTTTAAAATATCAGCTTGAACTGTTCCTCTTACCTGAGCAATCGTTTTTGCTTTGATATCTTCATAAACATCTTTAGATAAAACCTGGTCTCCAGTAACTCCTAATAACATTAATCCTAGTCCATCATTACCTTCTGGCAAATCACCATTATATTTTGGCCTTTCTTTTCCTTTATAAATGAGATCAATCTTCTTTTGAACTTCCTTTTCTAAACCATTTTCTTTGATATAAATCTCACATTGTTGATCAATAGCTGCATTCATAAAGAATCCTAATAACATTGGCGCCGGACCATTAATCGTCATACTGACAGAGGTCATAGCATTTGCCAAATTAAATCCTGAATACAGCTTTTTAGCATCATCTAAACAACATATGCTTACACCTGCATTACCGATTTTACCATAGATATCTGGTCGGTAGTCTGGATCATTACCATAGAGTGTTACACTATCAAAAGCCGTTGATAATCGTTTCGCTGGTAATCCCATACTGACGTAATGAAAACGTCTATTTGTACGCTCAGGACCACCTTCTCCTGCGAACATTCTCGTAGGATCTTCACCTGTTCGTTTAAATGGATATAATCCTGAAGTATATGGGAATTCACCTGGAACATTTTCTTGTAAACACCATTTTAAAATATCTCCCCAAGCTTGATACTTTGGTAAAGCTACTTTTGGTATTTGTGTATGTGAAAGTGACTCTGTATGTGTTTCAATCTTTATTTCTTTATCTCTTACTTTAAAGGAATAAATTGGGTTTTTGTATCTATTTACTTTTTCGTCCCAGCCTGTTATAACTTCCCAGTTGTATGGATCTAAATTTAGTTTTACACGATCGAATTCACTAACTAACAATTTTACAAAGTCTCGATTCTCCACTGTGCCAGAACTAATAGATTCACTATCAATTCCTGCTTTATCTAATCTTGGAGTTGAATCTAAAACAGATTCTAATGTCTTGTAAATACCATATAATTTCTGAGCTACCTCTACTTGTTCGTTTGCTGTTTTATCATAAGCACGATTATTTTCAGCTATTTCAGATAAATAGCGAGTACGTGCTGGTGGAATCACAAAAATCTTCTCACTCATTTCTTTAGAAATCTCAAATGTAGATTTTAAGTCTGCCTCAGTTTTCTCAACCACTTTATCCATAATTGCTTTATAAAGGGTATTCATACCAGGATCGTTAAACTGAGAAGCTATAGTACCAAAAACTGGCATAGTATCTGGGTCAGCATGCCACATGTTATGATTACGCATGTATTGCTTTTTTACATCTCTTAATGCATCTAGAGCACCACGCTTATCAAATTTATTGATAGCCACCAAGTCTGCAAAATCTAACATATCAATCTTCTCTAGTTGCGTCGCAGCGCCAAACTCTGGCGTCATAACGTAAAGAGAAACATCACTGTGTTCCAAAATTTCAGTATCTGATTGACCAATACCAGACGTTTCTAAAATAATTAAATCGTATTCAGCAGCTTTTAAAACTTCTACAGCCTCATTAACGTATTTTGAAAGTGCCAAATTAGACTGACGTGTTGCTAAGCTTCGCATATAAACACGTGGTGAATTAATCGCATTCATACGAATTCTGTCACCTAACAGAGCACCTCCTGTTTTACGTTTTGAAGGATCTACTGAAATTAACCCTACTGTTTTCTTA
>NZ_CBFHMI010000093.1:0-4691 GCF_965656915.1 Winogradskyella sp.
TTTTTCTGTTAATTGTATTACCAGTTATGGGTAAAGGCATTAAAATACAAGCCAGAGATGTGGTTGGGTATTTGTTTATGCCGTTTATAGTGTTGTTTGTGATACAGGCATTAATGGTAACGTTTATCCCTCTCTAGAAACCGTTGAGTGCAAAATATTATTCTTCCAATAATTCAGAAATAAAGTCTTCAAACTCATCTTTAAACTCAACATATTTTTCACCAGTTGCTGGACCATTAAAGCCTGTATGTATCTTACGCACTTTACCCGTTTTATCAATAAATATTGAGGTAGGATAAGACAAGATATGGTTAAGCATTGGTAATTTTTCTTGTGCTTTACTTTTATCAGAATCACCAAATTGTGCCAACAATATTGGGTATTCTATCTCAAGCTTATCTCTTAATCGTGCAATATTATTAAAGGCCTTATCTTCGGTTTTAGCATACTCAAAGGCTAATGCTACAATCTCAACATCTTTGCCCTTATTAGCTTGATAGAACTTAGTGTAGTATTTACTTTCATCTAAACAATTCGGACACCACGTACCCATAATTTGTACAATAACTACTTTGTTATTAAAGCGCTCATCGTTTAGTGAAATCATCGTTCCATTTTCATCTGGGAATGAAAATTCTAATTTTTCATAACCATCCTTTAAAAATGTAAGATCGTTGGCATTCGGTAATTCATAAGCTTCATTTCGCTTAGCCACAAAAGGTTCTTTCCAGTGATTACCAGAATAAAAGATACCTTCTAATGTAGAATCAGACACTTTTGCTCTAAATAAAAAAGCATGTGCTCCATCAAAAGTAGAAAGTCTCATTTCATCTCCATCCATAACACCTTCGAGAAAACGGTAATCTCCTGTAGTTGTTCTAAATGTACCTGTAACCTTATCACCTGTTTGTTTAAAAATACCTTTGGCAATATATTCATCTTCTGCAATTCCTTTACTAAAAACGGTTTCCCATACTCCGGAAACATTTTGAGTAGGTTGAGATTTAATATAAAATCTTTTGTTCTCATGACCTTCTGCTCTAAAAGGCACCTTTCGATTACGATCTGGATTAATATAATACCCGCTTAAGCTTTCTTCATTACTGATTTTTGCAACAATAAAGTCTTTAAATACTGGTAGATGTATATAAACTGAATCATTTAGATAGTCTATTTCATTAACTTCAATAATTTCTTCAGCATTATAAAGTTTCAGCTTATCCTTAGACTCAACATCAAAAATAAAAGGCAATTCTTCACCATCCTGAACGTTTAAGACTGCCCTATAAGTTCCTGTTTCTAATTGTTTTGGTACTTTCTTTTCTTCGCAACTCCAAATTACAAGGACCAAAAACAATATCATTAATTTTTTCATAACAACGCGTTTTCAATAAAGTTCGAAATTATAACAATGTCCTTACATAAAAAAACAATGTTCAATTTCATTAACATCCAACTATTGCTATCTTTGTAGCTTCATTAAATTAACCGCATGAAGATTTCATACAACTGGCTAAAACAGTTTATTAAGGTAGATTGGGACGCTGATAAAACTGGAGAACTGCTTACAGATCTTGGTCTTGAAATAGAAGGAATTGAACGCTACGAATCTGTAAAAGGTGGCTTAGAAGGTATTGTTGTAGGCGAAGTATTAACGTGTGAACAACACCCAAATGCAGACCGCTTAAAGCTTACCACCGTTGATGTTGGTGGTGACACACCATTACAGATCGTATGTGGAGCACCAAATGTCGCCAAGGGACAAAAAGTTCCTGTTGCTACTATTGGAACGACTTTATATACGGCAGAAGGTGAAGCCTGGAAGATTAAGAAAGGTAAAATTCGTGGTGAAGAAAGTCATGGTATGATTTGCGCCGAAGACGAATTAGGTCTTGGTGAATCTCATGACGGCATCATGGTCTTAAATAAAGATTTGAAAGTTGGAACAGCTGCTGCAGAAATATTTGAGATTGAAAATGATGAAGTATTTGAAATTGGCTTAACACCAAACCGTGCAGATGCAATGAGTCATCATGGTGTTGCGCGCGATTTAAAAGCCGGACTTTTACAAAAAGAAGTTGCAATAGAACTTATTACTCCTTCAGTGAGTGCGTTTCATGTCGATGCCAGATCTCTAAAGGTTGATGTCGATGTTAAAGACAAAGAAAAGTGCCCAAGATATTGCGGTATTACTATTTCTGGCGTAAAGGTTGAAACGTCTCCAAATTGGTTACAATATCGCTTAAAATCTATAGGTTTAGCACCTATCAATAATATTGTAGATATTACTAATTATGTTTTACATGAGTTAGGGCAACCTCTACATGCTTTTGATGCGAATAAAATTTCAGGTAATAAGATTCAAGTAAAAACCTGTAAAGCAGGTACTAAATTTACCACATTAGATGAAGTTGTTCGAGAATTAGACAAAGACGACCTTATGATTTGTGATGCTGAAAAACCAATGTGTATTGCTGGTGTTTTTGGTGGTATTGACTCTGGTGTAAGCGAAAATACAACTAATATATTTTTAGAGAGTGCCTATTTTAATCCAGTTGCAGTACGTAAAACCGCGAAACGACATGGTTTAAATACTGATGCATCTTTTAGATTTGAACGTGGTATCGATCCTAATATTACAGAATATGCCTTAAAGCGTGCAGCACTTTTAATCACTGAGATTGCTGGAGGTGAAATTACTAGTGATATTTCTGATGCTTACCCAAATAAGATTGAAGACTTTCAGGTACGACTAAGCTTTGATAACGCTAAAAAGTTGATTGGTGAAGAGATACCAAGAGAAACTATAAAAAGTATTTTAACTTCATTAGAAATTAAAGTTAACAATGTTACTGAAGCTGGTTTAGGATTAACAGTTCCAGCATATCGCAACGATGTACAACGCGAGGCGGATATCATTGAAGAAATTCTTAGAGTTTACGGTTATAATAACGTGGGCACTACAGAAAAACTAAATGCATCTATTTCTAACTCAACCCGATTTGAAGATTACAAACTTCAGAATGTTATTGGAAATCAATTAGCTGCTCAAGGGTTCTTTGAGATAATGGCTAATTCTTTAACAACCCCAAATTATGTTGAGTTAAGTGACCAATTAAACGCTGAGCATAACGTTGTAATGCTAAATCCTCTGAGTAATGATCTGGAAGTGATGCGTCAATCCTTACTTTTCTCTGGCTTAGAATCAGTTTCTCACAATATCAACCGAAAGCGAAATGACTTAAAGTTATTTGAATTTGGAAAAACCTATCATCAGTATTCCGAAGTGCGCGAAGAACAAAAGCATTTATCACTATTTGTAACTGGAAATAAAAATGAAGAACGCTGGAATACTGTCGCTGCACCTGGTGATTTCTTCTATTTAAAAGGAACAATTGAAACTATTTTAGAACGCTTAGGACTAAATCGTTTACGGTCTGCCCCTACTAAATCTGACGTTATTAGTGAAGGCATGAGTCTATCATTAGGAAAGAAAAAATTAGTCGATTTTGGCTTGGTAAAAAAATCAGTGTTAAAGCATTTTGGGATTTCTCAAAATGTACTATTTGCTGATTTTAATTGGGATAATGTCATAGAGATGGCTAAGCATAACAAAATTAAATTTACAGCCATACCAAAGTATCCAGAAGTGCGCAGAGATTTTGCCTTATTGTTAGATAACGCTGTCTCTTTTGGTGAAATTTACACCATTGCAAAGCAAACTGAAAAGAAATTACTTAAAGATATAAATTTATTTGATGTCTTTGAAGGCAAAAAATTACCAGCTGGTAAAAAGAGTTATGCGGTTAGTTTTACACTTCAAGATGAGAATAAAACATTAACCGACAAGCAAATTGATAAAATAATGTCTAAACTACAATCTAACTTTGAATCTAAGCTTGGTGCTGAGTTGAGATAAGTAATTACCCTTTATTACCTTTATTATTTTCTGATAAAAGCTTTATGGTAATACTTTGAAATGCAGTCGACTTATAATCCAATAACGCATAAAGAAATACTATTGAACCTAACATTTCTAAGGATTCTTCTATTGTATACAAAATGAAATAAGTTATTGTATATTCTCCATTAAATTCTGCATGACTTCCACTTACAGCTTCTAAGCCTACTGCACCAGATAAAAATAAGATAGCCGAGAATGTAAATAACTTTAATGTGCGTGAAGGTAATTGTCTGAAGAAATTTAAATATACTAAACCAAAAAATGCCGTAATAATTAAATAAGGTATTAACCAGGCAAAGTACAAGTATCCAGACGTATCAAATAAAGACCTTACAGGAATTACCAGATGTTCGTGTATATGAAGCATTTCATCTAATCCTAAAAAACTAAAAACTATTGCTAAACCTAGCCAGTAATTATATAGTTTAAAGTTTGATTTATAGCCATTAGCAATTATAAAAAGCAAAATACTATTACTGAATAACAATAACGAGGAAAAAAGAGTAGGAAAGTTAGATTCAGTATTAAAATCAAGTGCATTATAAACTGTTCTAGCTATATACTCGCTTAAGTCAACATTTCCAAATTGAATGTATCGACCAACTAAATTACCAACTATTAATATTCCAACAATAAAAAACAAGCATTTAAGTACTGAATTTTTACAAAGATTAAGAGTCATGATTAATAATACAATCATTAATACCTAATTAGAGAAAAAATTATA
>NZ_CBFHMI010000094.1:0-4213 GCF_965656915.1 Winogradskyella sp.
GGTGTATTCTGTTTCACTCATAACTTCATAGATTTAATTATACTAATAAGTTACGAAAAATATAGAATTGTTACATGATAATTATCATGCATTAAAATATTTGCTATTCCAAATTACGGTATTAAAATTTTTTCCTGCTGCAAAACCATAATATAAAACGATAGCTGCTATTGCCTTGAACATAAAGAAAAATATCATACCAGCATCTGCAGAATTAGGTTTGTTAGAAAATATTCCTTCTGGAAATAAAGCCGTCGCAAATAAACTAACGATTAAGGTTGCTATGATGAGATTACCAAAACTTTTGTACGGCCACATCAGTATTTTTCTAAACGGACTTAAATCATTTCCCCATTTGTGGATTAAATAATAATAACCATTACCGATTGGAGCAAAAAGGAGTGGGTCGTCAGCGTTTTCTAATTTAAACAACTTTGAAGGAGCAATTATTTTAAATCCCTTTAATTCTGTATTGTGAGATTTCTCTAGAGCCTTAATTTTAGATATGGCTTCGTAGGGCAGTGGTCCTTTAAAATACTTCGAATCTAAAAACCGTAACCTGTAATCAATACAAATTTTCTTAATCTGATCTATATGGTAAATATGATCAGTTTCCAACAAGTCAAATTCAAAATTATTAGTGTCAGATGGTGTATTTGAAGAAAGAATTTTTAATACTACATTATCTTTTCTATTGTCTTCTTCTAATATATTTTGAACATTTTTCAGAATGAAATCTTCAGAGGTCTCTTTCGTTTTTAAGCGTTGTAGTCTCTCTTCAATATTTGTCTTTTTCAATAGCATAAGCGTTTTTTTTATAAAAATAATAATCAAACTAATGAAGCACAAGTCTTTAACAGTTCTGTTTAAGCTTTGTTATGCAAATTTCTTGTTTTCCCATCAAAGGTTGAACAAACCAATATGAATTACCATTGTTTAAAACAATTCTAAATAAGTTAATCATTGAAAATGCCTATTAAAAAATAAAGAGATATTATCTCTAGCATTTCAGCACGTTGATTAATTTCATAATTTTGAAGGATAAAATTAATTTTAATAAAAAACAGAAGATATGAGTAAGCATGGCGAAGCATTTGACCTTAATAATTCAGATGCTAGTAATTGTCCTTTTCTAAGCGGTGACCTAAATGGTACTGCTGGTCACGGTACAAAAAATAGAGATTGGTGGCCAAATGAGCTAAAGCTTAATATATTAAGACAACATGCTAAAAGGAATCATCCTTATGGGGAAGATTTTAATTACGCTGAAGCTTTTAAAAGTATTGATTATGAGCAATTAAAGAAAGATCTAACAGCATTGATGACGGATTCTCAAGACTGGTGGCCTGCAGATTATGGGCACTACGGAGGATTAATGATTCGTATGGCGTGGCATAGTGCTGGTACCTACAGAGTTGGTGATGGACGTGGAGGTGCTGGTACTGGTAACCAGAGATTTGCACCAATTAACAGTTGGCCAGATAATGGTAACTTAGATAAAGCGCGTTTGTTGTTATGGCCAATTAAGCAAAAGTATGGTGCTAAATTATCTTGGGCTGATTTAATGATATTAGCAGGTAATGTGGCATTAGAGTCAATGGGATTCCCAACATTTGGTTTTGCAGGAGGACGTGAAGATATTTATGAACCAGAGCAAGATGTATATTGGGGAAGTGAAACGGAATGGGGAGAAAATGCAGCACGTTATGATGGTGAAAAAGACCCTACAAAAAGAGACTTAGAAGATCCTTTAGCTGCAGTAATGATGGGTTGGATTTATGTGAATCCAGAAGGACCAGATGGAAATCCCGACCCTATGACATCAGCACATGATGTTAGAGAAACATTTGGCCGAATGGCAATGAATGATGAAGAAACTGTTGCACTTGTCGCGGGAGGACATACCTTTGGTAAGGCACATGGTGCTGCAGATCCAGGTCAGTATGTTGGTGTAGAGCCACATGGCGCACCAATGGCAGAAATGAGTACAGGTTGGAAAAACACTTATAAAAGTGGTGTATTAGAAGATGCTATCACTTCTGGTATTGAGGGTGCGTGGACACCAGATCCAACGAAATGGGATGCTGACTATTTTGATGTATTATTAAACTACGATTGGGAATTAACTAAGAGTCCTGCTGGAGCACATCAGTGGACTCCAACTGCTGAATCGAACGCTAGAACGGCTCCGCGTGCAGGTGGTGAAGGACAACAACCTTTAATGATGACTACTGCTGATATAGCACTTAAAACAGATCCAGCATATCTCGAAATTTCAAAACGTTTTCTTGCGGATCATAAAGCTTTTGAAGATGCCTTTGCACGTGCCTGGTTTAAGTTAACACATCGTGATATGGGCCCTAAAGATAGATATGTTGGTCCAGAAGTACCAGCAGAAGAGTTAATCTGGCAAGACCCTATTCCGAAAGTCAATTACACCTTAAGTGATTCTGATATCGATTCATTAAAGAAAATGATATTGGCATCTGGCTTAACAGTGTCTGAAATGGTAAAAACAGCTTGGGCTTCGGCTTCAACATACAGAGATTCTGACAAGCGTGGTGGTGCTAATGGTGCTCGAATTGCACTTGAGCCTCAACGCAGCTGGAAAGTCAATAACCCTGAAGAACTTGAAAAAGTATTGAATGTCTATCGTGGAATTCAAAACGAATTTAATGGAGAGGTTTCACTAGCAGACTTAATTGTTCTTGCTGGTAATACTGGTGTCGAAGAGGCAGCCAAAAAAGCTGGTCACAAAGTGTCTGTACCTTTTTCTCAAGGTAGAGGCGATGCTACCCAAGAGATGACAGATATCGAACAGTTTAATTATCTCAAGCCTGTTGGTGATGGATTCAGAAATTATCAAAACGCCAATGCAGATGTTAAAGCAGAGGATTTATTAGTTGATAAAGCTAACCTTTTAACATTGACTATTCCTGAAATGACTGTGTTACTTGGAGGAATGCGCGTAATGGGAGCAAATTTCGATAATTCTGACTATGGAGTGTTTACAAATAATGTAGGTAGTCTATCTAATGATTTCTTTAAAAATATTTTAGATATGACCTACACTTGGAGTGAAACTTCTGAAGAGGAAACGCACTTTGAAGGTCGTGATAGAAGAACTGGTGAGTTGAAATTTAAAGGAACAAGAGCAGATTTAATTTTTGGTTCTAATACTGAGCTAAGAGCTGTTTGTGAAGTTTATGGCGCAAGTGATGCTGAAGCAAAATTTGTAAATGATTTTATTGACGCTTGGTCAAAGGTTATGAATTTGGACCGATTTGATTTAAAATAAAATTGGTTTTAGAAATAAATTAACAATAAAAGGAATGTGCAACTTAATGCACATTCCTTTTTTAATCTTTACATATGAATGCACAAGAACTATTTTTCAGAACTATTCAGTCTGGTAATATTGAGAATGTAAAATTACAGTTACAAAATAATCCTCACATAGTAAATAGTGAAGATGCTAGAGGATTTACACCTCTTATATTTGCTACTTACTTTGATAAGGTAGAGATTGCAAAAATTCTTATTGACAATCAAGCGGATATTAATGGAAAAGATGCTTCGGGAAATACAGCACTTATTGGAGTTAGTTTTAAGGGTAATTTGAATTTGGTTAAGCTCCTAATTGAAAATAAAGCTGATATCAATGCAAAAAATAATCTAGGTACAACAGCGTTAAGTTTTGCAGTACAATACAATCAGGAGGATGTTGTTAAAATACTTTTAGAAAATAATGCTGATATATCAATTAAAGACAATGATGGTAAGACGGCATTAGATTATGCCATTGCTAAAGGTTTTACTCATATATCTGAGCTTTTAGCCTAGAACGATGTTTTAAAGGTGAATATTAAAGCTTGCCCTTGAGCATTTTTATTTTTATTCTAAACGCCGCAAAAAGTAATGTCATAAATGGACTTATGATACTGAAAAAGGCGTAAGGTATATAAGCTGTTGCTCCAGCATATCCAAACAGTACTTTAGAGTGGTAAGCACCACAAGTGTTCCAAGGAATTAATACAGAAGTTACTGTACCAGAATCTTCTAGTGTTCTACTTAAGTTTTCTGGAGCTAAACCTCTGTCTTCGTAGGCTTTTTTAAACATTTTACCTGGTACTACTAAAGCTAAATATTGATCTGATGCTGTTAGGTTTAAGGCAAGGCAACTTGCAACTGTACTGGCAAACAACCCAAATAG
>NZ_CBFHMI010000095.1:0-3843 GCF_965656915.1 Winogradskyella sp.
TCATTTTTCCAACTATAACCAAGCCAGGCAATATCACGCTTTATAGCATCAACATATTCTTGTTCTTCTTTAGCAGGATTAGTATCATCGAATCTTAAGTTTACAGGCGCATCATACTTTTCACCTAATCCAAAACTAATACCAATAGCCTTGGTGTGGCCAATATGTAAATAGCCATTAGGCTCTGGTGGAAAACGAAACCTAAGCTTTTCTTTAGGTAATCCGTTAGCTAAATCTTCTTCTATAATGTGCTCAATGAAATTGAGTGATTTTGATTCTTCTGACATTTTTTAAGTATTAGGTATTAGCCTTTTGTTGTGAGTTTAAAATACTATTATTCTGAAACACCAATACAGTATACAAAGCTAAACAAATTGTAACATTTATCTACTATTATACACCTATACTGTGAACCAAAAAAAAGAATAGAAAATGAATTATAAATGTCCAAAATGCAATAATACAACCTGTGAGATTGGAGAAATGAGAGCTACTGGAGGAGCCTTGTCGAAAATTTTTGATGTACAAAACAAAAAATTTACTTCTGTAACCTGCGAAAAGTGTACCTATACCGAGTTTTACAAAACTAAAACTAGTGCTATTAGTAATGTTTTTGACTTTTTTACGAATTAGAGACTATAGGCTTCGCAAGACTGACAGAACACTTATCTTTGTAAAATGGGAATAATAAAAGTTGAAAATATTAGGGTTTTTGCTCATCATGGTTGTTTAAAAGAAGAAACGTTAATTGGTAGCGATTATAGAGTAGACCTTCAGGTAAAGGCTAATTTAAAGTCTTCTGCCATATCCGATAAATTAGAGGATACTGTGGATTATGTGTTTTTAAATAAAGTGGTGAGAGAAGAAATGGCTCAGCCCTCTAAACTGCTTGAAACGGTTGCCAAGCGCATATTAAATAGAATTTTTAAAGAAGATAAACTAGTAAACAAAGCAACTGTATCTGTGAGCAAAGTTAATCCACCTATTGGTGGTGATGTAGAACTCGTAACCATAAAAATGACCGAAAAACGAAAAAAGTAAGCCAATATAGTGTAGAACCTATATTTTTTTTACATTTGCCCACACAAAAAGGTGTCGTGGCCGAGTGGCTAGGCAGTGGTCTGCAACACCATCTACAGCGGTTCGAATCCGCTCGACACCTCTAAAAGAGATGCTGAAAAAGTGTCTCTTTTTTTATGAACTAATAAAAGAAACTCTAAAAATGAAAAAAATTAAATTGTTGTTATTTGCTTTAGTTACTGGTGGCTTTACTATTTTATCTTGCTCTAGTAGTGATGATTCTGATAATTCATCTTGTGGCAGTTACATAGATCAGCCTGTTCAAGGTAGTTTTAGAGGTGAGCCTTTTGTATCCCCAGAAGCTTACTATACAGGAATTACTATCGGTGAAACAACCATGTATAGCGGAAAGATTTTTGTAAAATCAAGCACCAATGGTGATTGCTTATTTCCAACATTTGATAATGGTGATAATAAAATCTTGTTTCCATTGCCTTCACTAGAAGTTCAAACTATAACGTTAGAAGAATTTGGCGAAAACACACTTAATTTTAATAGTATAATTATAGGTGAAGATGGGCCCTTTACTGATGTAGAACTTGCTGAATGCGGAACCATCGAAATTACTAACTATGATGCTGATAATGGTATTTTACAAGGAACCATTGTTGCTGAAGGGCAGTATGGAAGTACCGTAAATGGCAACTTTACATTACTTTTATGTGATGATTAACACTTTATCCTAAGTCATTAAAAAACCTCTTAGTGAATCATTAAGAGGTTTTGTCATTTAACTATAAACTCTCCAGATATACAATAAGTTGACGCACTGTTTCTGAATCTTTAAAATCTATCTTATGCGTTTTTTATAGGTCTTAATATTCTTTTTCTGCTCTTTGTAGAATTTTTTTAGCTGACCCATGGTTTCTATTTTTTTGAGGGCGTCGTCTTTCTTTATCCAATATTCCTTTATTGGGTTAACCTTATACTTACTTGGAAGTTCTGTGTCATAAAAAATATCGTTATTACCCACTAAAGTTCTTGATTGACCAGATGTAACTTGAGACTCGCCTCCATAGCCACTACTCTCAGATGCTGACATTAGATTACACTTGTGCTCTACGTATAATTCTATGTCAGACTTTATTAGTAATTCGAAAAATGTGTTGTCTTTTCTAAAAAACCGTCTGTTTGCTACATAAACCGTATCAATACTATTTATGTTGTTTTCAGAGATGGCTGCAATTTTTTCATCTCTTAATACTGCGAAATTCTTTGATAATGAATTGTAATTTAAAAATTCGGCTTGTCTTGTGCCGTCTTTCATTAGTATTGTTCCTTCATAAAAATCATCTAAAACATAGTGGGCGGTTCTAGAGTTGTTTTGCGCAAAACTAAACAGACTAAATAAACTTAAAATTATTAATTGGTAAAAGAGCTTCATCCTTATATGGTTTTATTGTTCTTCAAATATCGCCAATATTTATGCCGTTTTTAATTTATGTGTTTATTGGATTAACTTTCTCTATTTGTTCCTTGCTTTTTTCATATAAACCAGGAAATAAGCCTTGTGTTAGTAGTACAATTCCAAAGCCCAATATAACTAAAGCTACAATCTTCTTGGTCTTAAAAATTCGTCGCGGTGTTAGTTTACTTTTTAGGCGTTTTGCCGCTGCTATTTTAATGAGATCCATAACAAAGTAAGTGATCAACATAGTGGTTATAAAAACAATAACACCACTTTCTGACGATGTTAATGATGTTCCTATGACAATAAAACCTAACCAACCAAGTAATACACCAATATTAATGAAATTGAGTAAAAATCCTTTTATAAATAATTTTCCGTAATCCTTTTTAGGCAGTTCTATTCTATGATGTTCTCTTACAATAGACCGGAATGATTTTGATGTTTTTATAAATGATATTGTACCATAAGCCACTAAAAGTACCCCTCCAAAGATTAAGAAATTAGGATCGTCTTTTATCTTTTCAGCAAGCTTATTAGTACTAAAGAATGCCACTGCAATAAATACAATATCAGCAAAAATAACACCTAAATCAAAAATAATAGCGCTAGTAAATCCTTTGGTGGCACTGGTTTCTAGAAGTACAAAAAAAACAGGACCAATTGTAAATGCTAAAATAATACCAAACGGAATGGCTGTTAAGATGTCATCAAACATGTAAATCTTGCGGTTTACACAAATGTAACAAATCTCATAGAGAAATTACATACGCTTTATTCTGCCACCAAGAACACGGTTCTGATCTACTTGATTAGGATCTCCGTAGATAAAAACATCGCCACCTGCTTTTATTCTCACATCTACATATTCTGTAGCGTGCACATAGGCTTCACCTCCAGCGTTAATACTTACTTCAGTTTGCTCTGTAATAAAAGTTTCACCATTAAAAATACCACCTGTATAAATAGAAATATCCTGGTTTTTAGATAATCCTGAAGCATTAATGATTCCACCTGTTACGGCTCTCATATTAGCATAGGACGTTTTAAGTTCTGCTGTGATCTCAGCACCTTCTTGAGTTTTTAAATCTATTTCATACTGTTCTATAACATTCTTAACCTCAACTTTAGCACCTTCATTGGCGTCAATAACATCAACAGAAGTATAATGAAGAACAACTACTGTATCGTTTCCGTCGTAACTTTCTTCTAGCTTCATTCTAATTTTAAGCTTGCCATTCTTGTTAAGAATCTCGACATCTTTTTTGTTCTTACCAGAAATTACCACCTTATTTTCGTCCGATATTATCATTTTTAAATTGATTAAATCATAGACTTTTACAGTAGAAAATTCA
>NZ_CBFHMI010000096.1:0-3788 GCF_965656915.1 Winogradskyella sp.
AAAGAAGATGCTATAATTTCAGATTCACTTAATCATGCTTCCATTATAGATGGAGTAAGATTATGTAAAGCGGCCAGATATCGTTACAATAATGATGACATGGCTGACCTAGAGAAACAACTCGTTGCTGCTAATGAAAATGGTGCACGATTCAAAATTATAGTGACAGACGGTGTCTTTTCAATGGATGGTTTAGTGGCTCCGTTAGATAAGATATGTGATTTAGCAGATAAATACGACGCCATGGTTATGATTGATGAATGCCATGCCACAGGTTTTATAGGAGAAACTGGAATTGGTACTTTAGAAGAAAAGGGAGTTTTAGGAAGAATTGACATTATTACTGGTACTCTAGGAAAAGCCATGGGTGGCGCTATGGGTGGTTATACCACAGCTAAAAAGGAGATTATAGAAATATTAAGACAACGCTCTAGACCGTATTTATTCTCAAACTCTTTAGCGCCAGCAATTGTTGGTGCTTCAATTAAAGTTTTTGATATGCTAAAAAACGATACGAGCCTGAGGGATAAATTAGATTGGAATACCAAATACTTTAAAAAAGGACTGAAAGAAGCTGGCTTCGATATTATTGATGGAGACTCTGCAATTGTACCTGTAATGCTATATGATGCTAAGCTCTCACAAACTATGGCAAATATGCTGCTTGAAATAGGTGTTTATGTCATAGGGTTCTTCTACCCTGTAGTACCTAAAGATAAAGCCAGGATAAGGGTTCAGCTCTCTGCAGCTCACACCAAAGAACAATTAGATAAAGCTATTTCTGCTTTTATAAAAGTAGGCAAACAACTAGAAATTATTTAAATTCATTACAAACTCACTATTTTAGGGCGATATAACATTATTTTTTTATATTTGTCTTTGTTAATAAAATTTAACAACTTACTTTTGCCAACAATTAACACTTAAAATTAAAATTAATTAGAATATGAAAAATCTTAGCAGATTACTTTTTGTTACAGTGCTTCTAGTATCATTTAGCACTTCAAATGCGCAAGATAAAAACAATCCATGGGCTATTGGCCTTGGAGTTAATGCGGTCGATCCATATCCTGTTGGGGAAGACGCACCACAAGGTGACTATTTTGATGAGTACTTCAACGTAACAGATCATTGGAATATTATGCCAACAATTTCTAGAATTACTGTATCTAGATATTTAAGTGATGGATTTACGTTCACTGCTGGTGGATCAATAAACAAAATAACAAAATTTGGATCGTTTTACGACTCACAAATTGACGAAGAAGTGACTAATGAGGTTAATGATTTAACGTATTATGCATTAGATGGAATGGTTTCTTACAGTTTCAAAAACCTAATTAACTCTAACAAATTCGATCCTTTCTTAGGTGTTGGTGGTGGTTACACTTGGTTAGATGATATAGGTGCTGGAACATTAAATGGAACTTTAGGAATTAAGTATTGGATTTCTGAGAAATTTGGTGTTGAGGCGCAGTCTACATATAAGCATGCATTCGAAGATTATTTACCAAAACATTTCCAACATTCTGTTGGTATAGTTCTTAAGTTTGGTGGTACTGATACTGATAATGATGGTATCTACGATCAAGACGACGCTTGTCCTGAAGAGGCTGGTTTAGAAATCTTTAATGGTTGTCCAGATTCTGATAACGACGGCATTCAAGATTCTAAAGATGATTGTCCTAACGTTGCTGGTTTAGCAGAATTCAACGGATGTCCTGATGGTGATGGTGATGGTGTAATGGACAAAGATGATAAGTGTCCTACTGTAGCTGGTTTAAAAGCATTAATGGGTTGTCCAGATGCTGATGGTGACGGTGTTGCTGATGATGATGATAACTGTACTAACGAATCAGGTCCTGCTGCAAACAACGGTTGTCCTTGGCCAGATACTGATGGTGATGGTGTATTAGACAAAGATGATAAATGTCCTAACGAAGCTGGTGAAGTTTCAAACAATGGATGTCCAGTACTCGATCCTCCGACAGATGTTGTAAATTCTTTAAACACTTATGCTAGAGATATTTTATTCGATACTGGTAAGGCATCGTTTAAGAAAGAAACTGACCAAGTTTTACAAGCAATGGTTGTTATTTTCAAAGAATATCCACAAGCCCAGTTTACTATAGGTGGTCATACTGACAGTTCTGGTTCTGCATCAATGAACCAAGCATTATCTGAAAGAAGAGCTAATGCAGTTAGAGATTACTTAATCGCTAACGGTATTGCTGCTGACAGATTAACTGCAAAAGGTTTTGGTGAAGATAATCCTATAGCTACTAATAAAACTAGAGCAGGTAGAAAAGAAAATAGACGTGTTGAGGTTAATTTAGTTAAATCAAACTAATTAAAAATAACACAATAAAATAATAAAAAACGCTCCGAATATCGGAGCGTTTTTTATTTTTATATAATGAGAAGTTTCATCAAGACTGTACTAGAAGATCTTAAAGAAAAAAACTTGAATTTTGAAGATTTACAGTTTATTCTTCCTAGTAAAAGAGCAGGTGTATTTCTTAAAAATCAGCTTTCATCCTTACTAGATCAACCTGTATTTTCACCTCATATTCTTAGTATTGAAGAATTTGTAGAAGAGCTGTCTGGACTCAAAAATATTCCAAATACTGATCTTTTATTTCGACTTTACACGTCTTACAAAAAGATTACTAAAGAGACTGAGCAAGAACCATTTGATTCCTTTTCAAAATGGGCGCAAATCCTATTACAAGACTTTAACGAAATTGATAGATATCTTATTTCTCATGAACATATATTTGACTATCTAAAAGCCATTAAAGAACTTACGCATTGGTCGTTAGAATCAGAACAAACAGATTTAGTTAAAAACCATTTAAGATTCTGGAAACAGCTTAAAACTTACTACCTTTCATTCACAGATGATTTATTACAAAATGGCTTAGGTTATCAAGGCTTAATTTATAGAGAAGCATCAGAAAATCTTGAAACGTACATACAAAGTAATTCTGATAAAATACATGTTTTTCTTGGTTTTAATGCTCTAAACGAAGCAGAATCTAGAATTATACAAGGCTTGTTACAAAATGATATGGCTCATATTTATTGGGACATAGATGAATCATTTATAAACGACAATATTCATGACGCGGGTCTTTTTATAAGAGAACATAGAACAACGTGGAACTATTTTAAAAATCGTCCTTTTAACTGGCTGACTAATCATTATACAGAACAGAAACATATTGAAGTTATTGGCACTCCAAAACTTATTGGTCAGGCTAAACACATCGGAGATATCTTAGATTCTATTGGTAAAACGAACCCTAGCTTTTCTAACGTTGCGGTAGTTTTAGGAGAAGAGAATCTACTTATTCCTGTTTTAAATTCACTTCCAAATTCAGTAGAAAGACTCAATGTAACAATGGGCTTACCCTTAAGGTATGTACCTTTAGCTTCACTCTTCGAACAGCTATTTTACATACATAAAAACAATTCAAACAAGTACTATTTTAAAGATGTCATAAGTATTATTTCTCATCCATTAATACATCTGCTATTTCAAACTAATAAACAAAATAATAGTACCCTATTGGTAGATTATATTCAAAAAAATAATTTAGTATACCTTAGTGTTGAGGAATTAAAGGAAATATCCAAATCATCTCAAAACATTGTTGAATTATTATTTCAATCCTGGAATAATACTCCTAGTTTAGCCTTAAAGCATTGCTCTGAAATTATTCTAAAAATAAAAGTTAGACTTAAGTCTAACAGTCAGGTTAATCGATTAGAGCTAGAGTATTTAT
>NZ_CBFHMI010000097.1:0-3773 GCF_965656915.1 Winogradskyella sp.
TTTAGCTGCCTGTAACGGGGCGCAAATATATAACTACTTTTATTCCCCACAAGTCTTTTTTTTACTTATTTGTTATTCATTTTTTAATACCCTTAATAAGAAGGGTTTGCGATTGAAATATTTTTGTTGAAAAGATAATACTATAAAAAGAAATCCCAGACTAAACCAAATCTAACAGTAAAATCCCTGTAGGGATGATTTGGCGCAGAGAAATAATTAAACCCTGTAAACGAAGAATTAAAATGTTCCGCTTTAAGAAATATCCTTGTTTGTCTAATTTTTGCATTAATAAAAAAATCAAATCTCGGAAAACCGCCTAATTCAGTTTCATTTTGTGTATAAAACTCAGCCAATAGAGGGTCATAGCCATTCATATTATACTTTGTAAAGTAATTAAACACTATCCCAGTTTGAAAAGTCATTGCTTTTTTAAATATTTGATCGGTATAATACAAGGTGTTTCTTGTAACTAGACTTGGTAAGTTCAAGACTTCTTCGTCACTGATTACATTTTGAAACATTACTTTGTTATCTAAAGCAAAATTTCCTATTCGAAATTCCTTTTTAGCGGTTACTTTAAGATACTGGATGGAACTTTTGTACTGTCTAGGCTTTATTATTCTATTCTCATTATTTACTGTCTCTAAATTAAAATAGGTGTAATTATCTATATTATTTATTTCAATATTAGCATTTAAATATTTCTCAGATTCGATATCAAACTTTAATTGTTGCAGGTTCACAGTGTCATAATCATCAAGATTGTACCAATTATAATTTATGTAATCACTCTGATAAAGTAGGTAATTTAGATTTGGCAACTTAGAACTGATATTTATTTTACCAGATAACGAGATATCTGAATTTATACGAGCAGATATTTCAGTACTAATGAATCTACCTTTAAACTCGCTTGAAAGATTTAGACCGGCTTCACCATAAACATTAAAAATACTAATAGTATTGGCATATTTTGCATCTACTGATGCAAAGGATTGTTTGATTCTATTTGGAATTATTTCATCCTGAAGTAAAACAACACTATTATAACCATAGTTTAAGTCAGAATAATTAATTCCTAAACTTAATCTACCTAGAGTTTTATTACTGTAGTTGGCACCTACTGTTGTTTTAAAATTTTCAAGACTAACTTTGTCATTGATGTCATTAGTAAATGATTCTCCGAAATACTCCGTTGACTGTGAATCTTTATAAAATTGATAGTATTTATCCTCATACACAAGCTCATTAAATACTTTAAGTGTATTTGTATTTAAGGAATCTTTCTCATTTAAAATACTATAACTATGATTTAAATAAAATCGTTTACCTACCAAGATGTTCTCTGCATCTTCAAAATTCATATCAAATACTGATCTATCGATGAACTCCTCATCCCCAGATTCAAAATTCTCTAGATCTTCATCCTGAAGTCCGCCGTTTTCTTGATTTAAAATATCTTGCATTACGATATGCCCTATTATCTTATACCGATTATTCTTTGTCTTAAAATTTGTAGTAAATCTAAAATTACCTGAACTCGTTAATGCATTTTGGTAATTACCTAGAGATCTCAAACCTTTATATGCCAATGAAAAATTAAATTGTTTAGATAAGTTAACAGCAAAAGCAGCATCTAACATCTGACCTTGTTCAAATGCCGTTTTATAAGTTAGTCGTGTCCATGGAGTAGGCACTTCAAAATACTTTATATCATTTTGGTTCATATAATTAAAATGCCTTGCCTGGGCACCAAAACTTGGTATGATATCTTGCGTATTAAAATTATAGGAAAGTGAATTATAAGTTTGACCAATATTTGCAAATGGAATTAGCCCAAATTCATCTCTTTGTAGATAATTAAATTTATATTCTTTTTTTATTGTCAGAGACGTATCTACTTGAATTGAATCCTTATTATCATCAATTATAAGATACATGTCTATTGTAGCTAATTTCTCAAATCCTTTTGCTCTTTTAGTTGTGCTAGAATCGTTTCCTAATGGATTACGTGCAACTTTACCACTAGTTCTGTTTAACTTAGTTTGAGCATTCAACAAGCCTATTGAAAGAAACAATAATGAAACAAAGAATAAATTGCTTTTATTTGACATTAATACGTTTAAATACAAAACAGAAAAAACTTCTGATTATTATAATTGGTCTTCAAAAGTAAATAATTAATCTATTTCTACATCTTAAAATTAGTGTATAAAAAAAGACCTGTATTTAATACAGGCCTTTTCTATATAAATTTTGATTATAAATTCAAAATTATGGTAATGAGAAACTAGTACTTTCTGAACTAAATGCTTCACCACCTTCTGCTAAAGTAGCTCCAGCAAACGTAATTAAACTGTAAGCACCGTCACCATAGTCACAGCACATACCATCACCGAAAGCATCGTTGATTACAAATGTATAGTCTCCATCAGGAATACAAAAACTAATTGATAAACTAGTAGCATCCAAGTCATCGTAAGCACCACCTTGTCCACCTGAAAATATTGCTGTACCTGAAGCATCTTGGATTTCCCAAGACGTTTCTTCAGCATAATCATCAAATGTGAGGTTTAATGCAACTTTATTATCTGTACATAATTCAGTTACATTTAACACTAAACTATCACTTAAATTAGCTCCCGATACATCAACAAAATCTAATACTAAAGATTGAGCTACAAAGCCTAAATCTTCATCATCAGTTACAGATACTGTAAATGAACCTTCATTAGAATCTGAAGGAATCGTTACACTACTAGCTACAGTATAAGCTGCAGTTAAATCAGTTGCATCATTAATAACTATATCATAAGTACGCGCAGAACCTGTTTTGTTAGCTGCGTATACAAATATTTCTCTTGAAGTTGTTGCATCTTTTTCTACTTCGAAGTCAGATGGTCCATCCTCAAAGGTAACATAGTTAAAACTAGCACCATCGTTTATATCCTCTTCACAACTATATGCAAAGCTGATTAGCATTCCTATTAAAATATAATTTAAAATTTTCTTCATGAGATAAGTCTTGTCTTAATTATTATTGATTTTGCGTACTAATATTCACGTTATCTTGAATTTCTAATTCAGGAATTTCAAAAGTTAAACGCTCGTCATCGTAAGAAATTGGAACTCCAACAAATGATAAGTGATTTCCACCTCTTGTTATTGTAGCTTGATTTCTCTTCATTGCTAAATAAGATTTTCCTTCACCCCAAAGCTCTATACGAGTCTGTAAGTAAATTTCATCTTGTAACGCTGTACCAGATAATGCATCTAAATAAGATGTATCAGGAACACGCTGAGATAACAAGTTTCTTAGCATCTCTCTAGCAGGTCCGTCTTGACCAGACTTTGCTAAAGCTTCAGCGTTAAGTAACATCATTTCTGCCTGACGCATGTATACGTAATCAGCAGTTACAGTTTGAGAAGCACCAGCAGGTACTCTATCATCATCGTAAAACTTGTTGATTGGCATTAAGTATAACTGCCCTGCTACGTTTAAGAACTGATCTTTACGTGCATCATCAGCAGGAATTGCATTAAATAAATCCTCATCCATTGCTTTAGAATCACCATAAGCAGCATAACTGTAAGAGAAATAATCAACTTGTCCCCACCAAGACACTAAACCTAAACCAATATCTTCAGTTAAATCTACACCCCAAAACCATCCTGGTGTAGCTACATTATTAAAACCACCTGTAATTTCAGCAGCACCCATTAATGAAGCACCATTAGTTGCCATAACTTCAGAAGTTAAAGCAGCAACTGTA
>NZ_CBFHMI010000098.1:0-3641 GCF_965656915.1 Winogradskyella sp.
CCCTTCCAGAAAAGGATACTGTAGACTGGTAGAATTATAAAACACACAAGCGAAATTGGTGTTCTTTCATATTATAAGTATTTATTTGTGATCTAAAAAATATGATCTATCCTGAATCAAGGACACATGATTTTAAACATTATGTATACTAATGACAAAAAAACAATTAGATATCATTCCTAGAAAAAATCGGCCAATTTGTGGGTTTTCTTTAAAAATAATTAAAATTTATTCGTCCAGTAATAAATTTAAGGTAACGGTAATATTGTCTCGCGTGGCTTTACTAAACGGACATACTCCATGTGCTTTCTCCACTAAGTCTTCTCCGGTTTCCAGATCCACTTTCGGAATATAACAATCTAAAGTCGCCTCTAGAAAGAATCCGTCATCATCTTTGCAAAAGCCTATTGTCGCTGTAACGCTTAAAGCCTCGTCGTCAATTTGGATACCCTCACTTTCGGCAACTGCTTGTAACGCCCCTCCAAAACAGGCCGCATAAGCAGCTCCAAAAAGCTGTTCGGGATTGGCACCATCTCCACCATCACCTCCCATAGATTTCGGAACTGATAATCCAAAATTTACGGGTCCGCTCTCTGACTTTACATGTCCTTTTCTACCACCAACTGCCTTTGTTGTCGCTTCATATAATGTTTTCATTGTTTCGTTTTTTTTTGAATTAAAATTATTTACTGGAAGATACTACCACTTTTATGGCTTGTAAAGCAAATTTTATTAAAGTTCTCTTAAAAGTAGTCACGACAGGACATACAGAGCTTAGTTAGGTTAAACAATCGTAAAACGACCATCTGAGTAACATTACGATGTAAATTGATTAATGAAAGGGTAATAACAGCTTTTGAATGAAATTAATTTCTTCCCACCGTAGTTGTAAATCACAAAAGGATAATCATCAGGAAGATTCTTGGTCCGATTCATATCGTTTACCGCAAAGGATAAATACACAACCGCTTTAAAAATGACATCAAAGTCGGCTGTAGCATAAAGGACAAAGGACACTTTGGCTTTCATAGTCTCATTATTTTAAGTTTGCTGATTTTTAAAAAAAATTGTAGAACAGAAAAAATGGGATCAACTAAACTCACTCAAATCTAATTGCCAACGTAAGTCCATAAAAACTATCATTTTATCTAAAATGATTTATCAAAATCCAATTCTACTGAAACATGACCTACCTGCCGAAACAACTGTGAAACATTTTATGTATTAAACCAAATCCAACTGAAAACAAAAACCCCGTGTTTGCTACGAAACACGGGGTAATGAAATTTATTGAACCTATTTTAGTGACCTCGACAGGATTCAAACCTGTAACCTTCTGAGCCGTAATCAGATGCGCTATTCAGTTGCGCCACGAGGCCGTTTTAAAGTGGGTGCAAATATAATACTTTTATTAAAAAACAACCAAACTATTTATTTCAAAATTCTAATTGATTATTTTTGGAATATGATTGCAAAAGAGATATTACTTCCGTTTTCGTATTTGTTTGATGAAACGATAATTAACAGTATTTCTGAAGTGGCAGAACTCAGAACTTACAAGAAGAATGACATTATTATAGATATCGGTCAAGCACTAAATTATGTTCCCTTACTAATTAAAGGAAACATCAAAGTACTAAGAGAAGATAATAATGGTAGCGAGCTTTTACTTTATGTCTTAGAAACAGGCGATACATGTGCTATGTCACTCACGTGCTGTATGGCAAAATCTGTGAGTAAGATAAGAGCTATTGCAGATGAAGATACCACCGTTATTATGATACCTATTTCTGATATGAAAAACTGGTTTGATACTAATAATAGTTGGAGAAATTTTATACTACAAAGTTATCAGATTCGATTTGATGAAATGCTAGAAACTATAGATACTCTGGCATTTATGAAAATGGATGAACGCCTATTTAAATATTTAACGGATAAGGTGAAGCTTTCTGCATCTACAGATTTGGAAATCACACATCAAGAGATTGCTGAAGATTTACATACGTCAAGAGTTGTTGTTTCAAGATTATTAAAACAGCTAGAGAACGACAAACGTATTGCACTTGGCAGAAATAAAATACATGTCATAGATTTTTAAATTTTATCACTTAAATTATAAAATCATCTAAATTTTAGAATCATTATATGGAACTCATAAAAGAACCCTGGCCTTGGTATGTTTCTGGCCCATGCATTGCAATAGTAATGTTTTTATTACTCTACTTTGGCAGAACTTTTGGAATGTCTTCAAACCTAAGAACACTCTGCGCTATTGGTGGTGCCGGAAGACATGCAGAATTTTTTAGGTTCGATTGGAAAAGTCAAAAATGGAATTTAATTGTAGTATTAGGTGCTATTCTCGGTGGGTTTATTGCACACTTTTTCTTATCAAATCCTATAGCTATAAATCTTAGTGAAAATACAGTAAGAGATCTTAATGCTCTAGGCTTTACAAATACAGGTCAAAGTTTGCTACCACCAGAGTTATTTAGCTGGGATGCTGTTTTTAGTATCAAAGGAATACTCATTTTAATTATCGGCGGATTTCTTGTTGGTTTCGGTACGCGCTATGCTGGTGGCTGTACATCAGGACACGCCATAACTGGTTTAAGTAGCTTACAAATACCATCATTAATTGCTGTAATAGGCTTTTTTATCGGTGGCTTAATAATGATTCATTTAATTTATCCAATACTATTTTAAGATGGCGAAGTTTTTAAAATTTTTCTTAGTTGGTATTTTTTTCGGAATTGTTCTTGTGAAATCTGAAGCTGTATCTTGGTATCGTATTTTTGAAATGTTTAAATTTCAATCTTTCCATATGTATGGCATAATTGGCTCAGCAGTTTTTACAGGAGTAATATTATTATTAATTTCTAAAAAAATGCATGTAAAAACTACTCAAGGCACATACTTAAGAGTTCCCTTGAAAGACAAAGGATTTATAAGGTACATTTTAGGAGGAAGTATTTTTGGCTTAGGATGGGCACTTTGCGGTGCTTGCCCAGGACCAATGTACATATTAGTTGGTACAGGTGTATTTTCAATGCTTATTGTGATTGCTGCGGCTATTGCAGGTACCTATTTTTATGGTATTGTAAGACGTAAGTTACCACATTAAATCTCGACCAATAACTCAAATACTTACTTAATATTTAACTAGTTTTTTCTTATCTTTAAAATAGAAATTCACACTATGAAAATTGAACAATTATATACAGGATGTTTAGCTCAGGGAGCGTACTATATTGAATCTGAAGGTGAAGTCGCAATTATTGACCCACTTAGAGAAACACAACAATATATAGACAAAGCAAAGGCAAACAATGCGAAAATAAAATACATATTAGAAACACATTTTCATGCAGATTTTGTGTCTGGTCATGTAGACTTAGCAAATAAAACTGGAGCTAAAATAGTTTTTGGTCCTGGTGCGACAACAGAATATGATATACATTCCGCTAGTGATGGTGAGGAATTGAAATTAGGAAAATTGACTATTAAGGTGTTACATACACCTGGTCATACCTTAGAGTCCGTCACTTATTTGTTAAAGGACGAGAATGGTAAAGACCATGCCATATTTTCTGGCGACACGTTATTCTTGGGTGATGTTGGTAGACCAGATTTAGCCATTA
>NZ_CBFHMI010000099.1:0-3550 GCF_965656915.1 Winogradskyella sp.
TGCGAAGCGCAGCTTCAAGCATTTAGCTCCGATAGCGAATGGTGCTTTAGCAATTTCCTAACAAATCGTTTTGATTTTTTGGTTCGTTTTGCATCAAGGCAAAATGAACAAAAAAATAGAAGTATAATTAATAAGATTCCTGCCTGCGCAGAAATAAGAATTATGAAGGTACTATTAAATAGACTAATAAATCAAGAAAGTATCTCAAGTGAAGAAGCTAAAAATGTTCTCGTTAATATATCAGAAGGTAAGTACAACCAAAGTCAAATCGCCTCATTCCTTACGGTTTATATGATGCGAAGTATTACCTTAGAGGAACTCAGAGGTTTCAGAAATGCACTTTTAGAACTTTGTATTCCAGTAGATATAGATGGTTATAACACCATTGATTTATGTGGTACGGGCGGAGATGGTAAGGATACATTCAATATTTCAACGTTGTCATCCTTTGTTACAGCTGGATCTGGAGTTAATGTCACTAAACATGGCAACTATGGTGTATCTTCTGCTTGCGGTTCATCAAATGTGATGGAATATTTGGGTATAAAATTCACTAACGATATAGACTTTTTAAAACGAAGTATTGATAAAGCAGGTATTTGTGTTTTACATGCTCCTCTTTTTCATCCAGCAATGAAAAACGTTGCACCCATTAGACGAGAACTTGGTGTAAAAACATTTTTTAATATGCTTGGCCCAATGGTAAATCCTGCTTTTCCAAAAAATCAAATGGTAGGAGTTTTCAATCTTGAGTTACTGAGACTCTATGGCTATTTATACCAAGAAACCGATAAAAATTATGCGGTCGTACATGCTTTGGATGGCTATGATGAAATTTCTTTAACAGGAAAAACAAAGGTAATAGCTAATACTACTGAAACTCTCTTTGAACCTCATGATTTAGGCATTGATAGAATTGAACAGTCAGAAATTTTTGGTGGTAATACAGTTAAAGAAGCGGCTCAACTTTTTACTAAAATTATATCTGGAAATGGTACTGTCGCTCAAAATAATGTGGTTTGTGCTAATGCAGGATTGGCGATAGCTACTGTAAAACAAATTTCTCATAGAGAAGGGTTTATATTAGCAAAAGAATCCTTAGACAGCGGTAAAGCAAAAGAAAGTTTAAGTAAACTTATTGAATTGAGTAAATGAACATTTTAGATAAAATAGTAATAGATAAACGCAAAGAAGTTGATCTTAGAAAGTCACTGATTCCTATAAGTCAATTAGAAGCTTCTATCCTTTTTGAAAGAGAAATATTTCCACTTTCAAAAGCATTAAGAACAAGTAATTCTGGTATTATTGCGGAGCATAAAAGACGTTCACCATCTAAATCAGTTATTAATTATAGTTTAAATGTTCAAGATGTGGCAAGTGGTTATGAAGATGCTGGAGTTTGTGGTATGTCCGTTTTAACCGATGGGAAATATTTTGGTGGCTCATTAGATGATTTATTAGTTGCTCGTGCAAGTTGTAAGCTTCCACTATTAAGAAAAGAATTTATAATTGATGATTATCAAATCCTTGAAGCAAAGTCTTATGGAGCAGATGTTATTTTATTAATTGCAGCGGTATTAACCAGAGATGAAATTAAACAATTCTCAGAACTAGCAAAAAGCTTAAATCTAGATGTCTTATTGGAAGTACATAACGAAGAAGAATTACAAAAGTCCATTATGCCATCATTAGATATGCTTGGTGTAAATAATAGGAATCTAAAGACATTTGAAGTCAGTTTAGACACTTCAAAACAACTTAGTCAACTTATACCAGATGAATTTATCAAAGTTTCCGAAAGTGGTATTAGTACGGTTGAAGCTATTAAAGCACTACAACCTTATGGTTACAAAGGCTTTTTAATTGGTGAAAACTTTATGAAAACAGATAACCCAGGAATAAGCGCTACAAAATTTATTAATGTATTAGAATCATGAAACTGAAAATCTGTGGCATGAAATATAATACGGTTGAAGTTGCACAATTGCAACCAGACTATCTGGGTTTTATATTTTACAAGAATTCACCAAGGGATTTTGATGATATCATTCCAGAATTACCCAAAGGCATTAATAAAGTTGGTGTTTTTGTAGATGAACATGTCGAAGTTATTGTGGATAAAATTGAAAAACACAAACTAGATGTAATTCAGCTGCATGGTTATGAATCGCCTGATATATGCAGATTATTAAAAGGGACTAAAAAGAAAATTATTAAAGTCTTTTCTATAAAAGACGAATTTGACTTTTCTGTATTAGATGACTATGAAGATACTTGTGATTATTTCCTGTTTGACACTAAAGGGAAATTACCTGGCGGAAATGGCTACACTTTCAATTGGGATGTCTTAAAAGATTATCCTTCAACCAAGCCTTACTTTTTAAGTGGTGGTATTGGGCTAGATGAAATTGAAAAAATTAAAGAATTTAAGCAGAGTGAAGCTTCAAAGTATTGCTATGCGATTGACGTAAATAGTAAATTTGAAATTGAGGCTGGATTAAAAAATATTGAAGAATTAGAAAAATTTAAAAACGAAATTTGTCATGTCGAACGAATGTGAGACATCTCATTAAAGTGAGATTTCTCAATCGCTTCGCTCATGTCGAAATGACAATTGATTATGAAAAAAACATATAACATAAACGACAAAGGGTATTATGGAGAATTTGGAGGCGCTTACATTCCAGAAATGCTCTATCCTAATATTGAAGAATTACGTCAGAATTATTTAAAAATAACTGCCGAACCTTCGTTTCAAGAAGAGTTTCATCAGTTATTAAAAGACTACGTTGGTAGACCTTCACCGCTCTATTTTGCAAATCGACTTTCTGAAAAATACAATACGAAAATCTATTTAAAACGCGAAGACCTCAACCATACGGGTGCTCATAAGGTAAATAATACTATAGGTCAAATTCTTTTAGCAAAACGCTTAGGTAAAACGAGAATTATTGCCGAAACAGGTGCTGGACAACATGGTGTAGCGACTGCAACAGTATGTGCCTTAATGGGTATAGAATGTATTGTTTATATGGGAGAAGTTGACATTGCAAGACAAGCACCAAATGTAGCACGTATGAAAATGCTTGGTGCTAAAGTCGTACCTGCACTATCAGGTAGTCGTACATTAAAAGATGCAACAAATGAAGCTATGCGCGACTGGATTAATAATCCTGTTAATACACATTATATTGTTGGTAGTGTAGTAGGACCTCATCCTTTTCCGGATATGGTAGCACGTTTTCAGGCAGTTGTTTCGGAAGAAATTCAAAATCAATTATTAGAAAAAGAAAGCACTAAAGACCCAGATTATCTAATTGCTTGTGTTGGTGGTGGTAGTAATGCTGCAGGAACCTATTATCATTATTTAGATAATGAAAATGTAAATATAATTGCGGTTGAAGCTGCAGGTAAAGGTATAGATACTGGTGAAAGTGCAGCAACTTCTGTTCTAGGAAAAGAAGGCATTATTCATGGGAGTAAAACCCTATTGATGCAAACCAACGATGGCCAAATTACTGAACCGTACTCAATTTCAGCAGGTTTAGAT
>NZ_CBFHMI010000100.1:0-3518 GCF_965656915.1 Winogradskyella sp.
AGCTTATAAAATTGGCAATAACTTACAGGAACAAATGACAATTCCAGAGGATGCAGCAAAACCAATAATTGAATATACTTGGACGTATAATGTTAATGGTGAGGATAAGGAGTTTGTAACTAATGGCAGTTCACCTAACACAGATGGTGAATTCGTTGGTGTTGAAACAAAGACTATTGATGAAGGATATATTCCACCAATACAAGATTTTTCAATAGAATCTGATGATGAAGATCTAACAACTTATTTCCTTGAAAAAGAAAATCTTGTAATGATAGCAATGTACGACATTTCAAAAGCAGAAGAAATGGGTGTAGCTAAACTAAAATCATTTACTGAGGAAGCTATTAAAAAGGGTTACACGGTTATTGGTTTAACGTCTTCAGGAAGAGAAGATAAGGAGCAGTTAAAATCGGTTTATAATTTGAATTTTGACATTTATTTATGTGATGAGAAAGTCATAAAAACTATTGTACGTTCTAATCCTGGTATTGTAATTTTAAATAAGGGTACTGTGATTAACAAAGCACATTGGAATGATATAGAGGACATAGAACTTTAATGTGATCAATTATTTTTTAAATAAACTACTCTATGCTTTTATCACCTTAATCGGTGTTGTTACGGTCATTTTCTTTTTATTTACAATCCTACCAGGAGATCCTGCAAAAATGATGTTAGGGCAAAATCAAACTGAAGAACAGGTAGAAGCTGTTAAGAAGAAGTATGGTTTTGATAAACCTGTTGGAACCCAATTTTTATACTACTTAAATGATTTGTCACCATTATCATTTCATTCAACGACCGAAGGAGATTATACACATCTAAGTCCTAATAAATACACTGCTACCGAACTATTCAGTATTGGTAACACGACTACAGTGTTAAAATCACCATACTTAAGAGAATCTTTTACAAAACAAGGTAAAAAAGTAACTCAGGTTATAGGTGAAACTATTCCTAACACTTTTGTATTGGCTGTATCAGCAATAGTCATAGCTATTATACTTGGAATTCTACTTGGAATCGTTTCGGCATTGTATAAAGACACCTGGTTAGATAAAACAATTCAAATCCTTAGTACTTTAGGCATGAGTGTACCGTCCTTTTTTAGCGCCATTTTATTTGCATGGTTGTTTGGTTTTGTGTTACATAAATATACCAATCTCGAAATGACAGGTAGTTTATATGAGTTAGATGATTTTGGTGAAAAAATGACTATAAAATGGAAGAATTTAATACTTCCAGCTGTTGTTTTGGGCATACGACCTTTGGCAGTTGTTATCCAGCTGATACGTAATTCATTATTGGATGTTTTAAATCAAGATTTTATAAGAACAGCAAGAGCAAAAGGACTAAGTGAATTAAAGGTCATAAAAAATCATGCGGTAAAAAACGCACTTAATCCGGTAGTTACAGCAATTTCTGGCTGGTTTGCGTCTATGCTTGCTGGTGCTGTATTTGTGGAGTATATTTTTGGCTGGAATGGACTGGGAAAAGAAATTGTAAATGCATTGAATACGTTAGACTTGCCTGTTATAATGGGCTCAGTTGTAGTTATAGCCATAGTATTTATCACAATTAATATCTTTGTAGATATTATCTATGCTTGGTTAGACCCTAGAGTGAAGTTGTCTTAATAAATAGATAATAATTATCAAGCTCCCTTCTTCATTAATGTCTTATTTTTGTAATCTTAAAATAGAATATAAACATATAGCATTATGAGAAAACATATAGTTGCAGGCAACTGGAAAATGAATAACGGTTTAATACAAACAAAATCATTAATCTCTGACCTTAAGAAACAAACTAAAACTTCTGATGCAGAAGTAATGATTGCACCAACTTTTACCAACTTATGGCACGCTTTTGAATCTACACGACAAGATGATATTGAGGTTGTTGCGCAGAATATGCATTTCTCAGAAAATGGTGCTTATACAGGTGAAATAAGTGCGGGTATGTTAAAGAGTATCGGGATTAAGACTGTGATTTTAGGTCATAGTGAAAGACGTGCTTACTATAACGAAACAGATCAAGATTTAGCGAAAAAAGTGGATACGGCATTGGCTAATGAAATGAAAGTAATATTCTGCTTTGGAGAAGAGTTGGCAGATCGTAAAGCTGGTAACGAAGAAACTGTAGTAGAAAATCAAATCAAAAATGCACTTTTTCATCTTGAAGCAGACGTATTTAAAAATATCATTTTAGCATACGAACCTGTTTGGGCAATTGGTACTGGTGAAACTGCAACTCCAGATCAGGCGCAAGATATGCACGCATTTATTAGAAAGACTTTAGAGAATACATATGGTAATGAAGTAGCGGATGAAGTTTCTATTTTGTATGGAGGTAGTGTGAAGCCAAATAATGCTAAGGAAATATTTGGAAAGCCAGATGTTGATGGAGGTTTAATTGGTGGTGCGTCATTAAATGCCGAAGATTTCTTCGCTATAGTGAACGCATTTTAAGAATGTCTAATTCTACATACATAAGCTACGAGTTTAAAGTTGATCCTTTACAGCCGGCGACAGAAATATTGATAGCAGAACTTGGTTATGCTGGTTTTGAGAGTTTTGTTGAAAATGATGAAGGTCTTACAGCTTATATTCAAAAAGAGGAGTGGAGTGCATTTATTTTAGAGGATGTTCATATCCTAAGTTCAGATGAGTTTAAAATAACTTATGAGTTCAATGAAATAGAACAAACCAATTGGAATGAGGAGTGGGAGAAGAATTTTGAACCTATTGTTGTTGATGATTTAGTAACAGTACGTGCACCTTTTCATAATAAACCAAATACGAAATATGATTTAGTAATTGAGCCAAAAATGAGTTTTGGTACTGGGCACCATGAAACCACACATATGATGATTCAGCATATTCTAAAGAATGATTTTAAGAATAAATCAGTGTTGGATATGGGTTGTGGAACAGGTGTTTTAGCTATTCTAGCCGAAAAAGTAGGAGCCACTAAACTAGATGCAATTGATATAGATAATTGGTGTTACCTCAATAGTTTAGAAAATGTAGAAAGAAATAAGTGCAATAATATTTCTGTTTACGAAGGAGATGTTAAGCTGCTAGACGGTAAAAAGTATGACATTATAATTGCGAATATTAATAGAAACATATTATTGGCTGATATACCTAAATACGCAGAATGCTTAAACCCAAATGGAAATCTTTTTTTGAGCGGTTTTTATGAAGATGACCTGGATTTAATAACTACAAGTTGTATTGATCATAGGCTTGATTTCGAAGAAAAAATTATTAAAAACACTTGGGTCGCTGCTAAATTCAAAAATTGAGAATAATATAACATTTTTACCTATTAGATAATTTATCTTCAATAATTTTAGAAAAATTAACACAAATATTCTAAAAAGTGTGGTTTTTCCACAACATTTTATCTTTTATAATTCTTAATTTTAAGTCAAATAATATTATTTAATTGTAGATTTTAATTGTGAACTATTACACATAATTCACCTGGAATATCTACGCCCACGATTA
>NZ_CBFHMI010000101.1:0-3462 GCF_965656915.1 Winogradskyella sp.
GTGAAACCGAAAAAATACTTCAGGGACTAGGTTTTAAACGTGAAGATTTTAATAAACTCACGGATACCTTTTCAGGTGGTTGGCGCATGAGAATAGAACTCGCTAAATTATTACTTCAGAATAACGATTTATTGTTACTCGATGAGCCTACAAACCACTTAGATATTGAATCTATTATATGGTTAGAGAGTTTCCTGAGAAATTATAATGGTGCGGTTGTCATTGTTTCACATGATAAAATGTTTTTAGATAATGTAACTAATCGAACTATAGAAATATCATTAGGAAGTATTTACGATTATAATAAGCCTTACAGTAAGTTTTTAGAGTTGAGAAAGGAAATGAAAATTCAACAGTTAGCAGCTCAAAAAAATCAGGAAAAACAGATTCAGCAAACAGAAAAGCTTATTGAGAAGTTTAGAGCTAAGGCTTCAAAAGCTACAATGGCACAGTCTTTAATTAAAAAATTAGATCGAATTGATAGAATCGAAGTCGATGAAGATGATAATAGCGTAATGACTTTAAACTTTCCGGTTTCAATTACACCAGGTAAAGTTGTCATTGAGTTAGATGATGTTTCTAAACATTATGGTGAGTTACAGGTGCTAAATAATGTAAACCTGTCAATAGCAAGAGACACTAAAACGGCATTTGTAGGTCAGAACGGGCAAGGTAAATCCACCTTAGCAAAAATTATTGTCGGCGAAATAAAACACCAAGGAAACGTCAATTTAGGCCATAACGTTCAGATTGGATATTTCGCACAAAATCAAGCGGAGTACTTAGACGGAAACAAAACGGTTTTAGATACCATGATTGATGCTGCTAACGAATCCAACAGAAGTAAGGTAAGAGATATACTAGGTTCATTTTTATTTAGAGGAGACGAAGTTGAGAAATATGTCAAAGTACTTTCAGGTGGTGAGAGAAACAGATTAGCGCTTGCTAAGTTGTTATTGCAGCCTTTGAATGTCCTAATAATGGATGAGCCAACAAATCACTTGGATATCAAGTCTAAAAATGTACTAAAAGATGCTTTAAAGAAGTTTGAAGGGACTTTAGTTTTAGTGTCGCACGATAGAGATTTTCTTCAAGGATTAACAGATACAGTTTATGAATTTAAAGATCAAAATATTAAAGAATATTTGGGTGATATCGATTTTTATTTAGAGCAACGTAATCTTGAAAATCTTAGAGAGGCAGAACGGAGAACTGTTATTGCAGAACAACCTAAAGAAAGTAATAAGCAAAGTTATAAAGATCAAAAGAAACTCAAATCTTTAAATAATAAGCTAAGTAATATTGAATCTAAAATTAATGACTTAGAAAAAAGTATTAAAAATGATGATGTAAAATTAGCAACAGATTACGATAACAATGCTTCAAATCCATTATTCTTTGATCAATATCAATGTAAAAAAGCCGATTTAGAAAAGTTAATGGAAGATTGGGAGTCTGTTCAGGAACAGTTAGATTCTTTTAACAATTAAGATTATTTTAACGCCATAGCATAGCGATATAGGTAAATTTGCAATTTACTGACCATCATACTTATGCTTAGAAAAATTATATTATCTGTTTTAGGAATTGCTTTAGTAATTAGTGCTGTTTTATATTCAAAACAGCTCATAGCTAACAAGAATAAAGCTAAACCAGTTCCTGCCAAAGTTATAAAAACTGTGTTTGTTGATACGGTAAAGAATTCTACAATTCCAATCGTAATTTCGGCTAGTGGAAATTTAGTGGCAAAACGTCGTATTGAACTATTTTCTGAAGTTCAAGGTGTATTTAAACCAACGGGTAAGTTATTTAAACCGGGACAAGAGTTTCGACAAGGTGAGCCTATAATAAGAATTGACGCTTCAGAATATTATGCAAGTGTGCAATCTGCTAAAAGTAATTTGTACAATGATATTGCGGCAATTATGCCAGATTTACGCTTAGATTTTCCGGATGTCTTCAGTAAGTGGCAAACTTATCTTACTAACTTTGATATAGAAAAAACAACTCCAAAGTTACCTAAAATGACCTCTGAAAAAGAGAAGTTTTTTATCACAGGACGAGGTATCGTAACGAGTTATTATAACGTTAAGAATTTAGAACAACGTTTATCTAAGTATTATATAAATGCCCCTTTTACAGGAATCCTCACAGAGGCACTTGTAACAGAAGGTTCTTTAGTGAGAAATGGACAAAAACTGGGTGAATTTATTGATACTTCTGTCTATGAGATTGAAGTAGCTATATCCAGAACATTTTCCTCTTTTTTAAAAGTTGGTGAAAAGGTAAGTCTAACAACTTTAGATGGTATTAATACATATAATGGTGTGGTGTCTAGAGTTAATGGCAGTGTAGATCTTACTACCCAAACGATTACAGCATTTATTGAAGTAAAGCATCCAGATTTAAAAGAGGGAATCTATTTAGAAGCCGAGTTAGATGCAAGAGACGAGCCAAATGCCATTGAAATCGATAGAAACTTATTATCTGAGCGTAATACAATCTTCGTTTTAAAGGACAGCATTTTAGACGCAATACCAGTAAAACCTGTATACTTTACAGATAAAAAAGTAGTTATAAAAGATGTTAAGGATGGTAGCATCATACTCGCCAAACCGGTACCAGGTTCATACTCTGGTATGCTAGTTAAACCTTATTCTAATACAAAAGGAGAATAATCTTATGAGAAAAATTATCTCTTTTTTTATTCGCTATCACGTCGCCGTTAATATTGTTATTGGTGCATTTGTTGTATTTGGGTTATTGGGTTTCTTTAGTTTAAAGTCTAGTTTTTTTCCTTTAGTAGAGTCAAAAATCATTAATGTAAATATTACCTATCCTGGTGCTTCTCCTCAAGAAATCGAAGAAGGCATTGTGCTTCAAATTGAAGATAATTTAAAAGGACTTCGTGGTGTAGATAGAGTAACTTCTGTATCGAGAGAGAATAGTGGTACCATTACCGTTGAAATTGAAAAAGGCGAGAATATAGATTTTATGCTTCTTGAAGTTAAAAATGCTGTGGATCGTGTACCGAGCTATCCAACAGGTATGGAGCCGCTAATAGTTGCAAAGCGAGAAGAAGTAAGACAAACTATTAGTTTTGCAGTAAGTGGCAAAGACATTCCTTTGGCTACTTTAAAACAAATAGGACGCCAAGTTGAAAATGATCTAAGAAGTATCCAAGGGATATCGCAAGTAGAGGTTTCGGGTTATCCACTGGAGGAAATTGAAATTGCGGTCAATGAAACAAATTTATTGGCTTATGATATTACATTTACAGATGTAGCTCTTGCTGTAGGTCAGTCTAACATTTTAGTCACAGGAGGTAATATTAAAACAGATGCCGAAGAGTATTTAATTAGAGCTAATAACCGCTCGTATTTTGGCGATGAATTGTCTAATGTTATTATAAAGGCTACACCTGAAGGTAAAACGGTACGTCTTAAAGATGTTGCAATTATT
>NZ_CBFHMI010000102.1:0-3397 GCF_965656915.1 Winogradskyella sp.
GTATTAATGTTTCCTGTCCAATATCCTTCTTGCCCTGACAAGATGATTGCATCAGAATCGGTATTTGACGACATTATTGTTATGGGGTTTACACTTGTTCCATTAAAACGAATTCCGTTTTTAAATTGTCCACTATTATCTCCAACAAAACTTTCACTACGACCAAAAATATTGATTTTACCAGATCCACTATTAATATCTGTACCAGCATTTAACATGATCCCTAACGATTTACCAGTAGCATGGTTTCCTTTACTTCGCATAGTAATAGCACCACCAGCAGAATTAATAGTTGTGTTTATTAAATTAATTCCAGTATAATCTGTAGAAACTCCTGTAGCCCATGCAGATCCTGTTATTATGTCTAGACCTCCACCTAAAATGATGCTTCCGCCATTTGATTTAAGGCCACCCCCATCGTTTATTTGGATAGCACCAGCTGATGAAGAACATGCGCAACTACTGCTATATCCGGTGCCATCACTATCTGAATGCAAGATAATATCTAGTTTATTAATATTACTATTTTGAGTAGCATCAATAAAAACATTACTGTTTATAAAAATATCTTTATTAGCTTTTAAGGCTAATGTTACATCATTTGGTAACACACCTACAACTATACTATTTGCTAATACGAGGTCTTGACTACTTTGAAGCGTAACACTAGCTCCCGCATTTAAATACCCAACAATAACGGATGTATTTATATTAGCATTACCAGTGGCAGAAATAATCACAGGGTTTGTCCCAGAGCTACTCCAGTTAGTCCCTGAAGTACCAGCGTCACCATTTGAAGAAATGGTAAGGGTCTGTGCAAAAAAAGTTGTGGTAACAAAAAATAGTAGAAAAGTAATTTTCAGTTTCAGAATAAGTAGTTTTGATGTATTTAGGGCTGCAAAGGTAATATTTTTTTTATCAAATTAACAAAAATTAACAATATGGTATTATGCTATTATTAGGTGTTCTTTTATTTTGGTATTTTTTGTAAACACATATTTTGTAAACCATTAAACTTGAAAACCTTGAACGCGATAAATAAAATTATAATAAACTTTTGCCAAACAGGTATGATTCCTACAAAAGAAATAACTCCTTTTGTATCTATAACCCCTTCTGAGATTATTGAACAAACCCATGAAGCTTATGAGCTAGGTATTACCATTGCGCACCTACACGCAAGGTTAGATAATGGTGTGCCAACTTATAAGTCTAATATAAGGTAAGGATATTAGTATCAAAAATATTATTTTTTTCATTTTAAAGTAAGTTTTATGTTTCTGTTAAATACACTTTAGCATCGTTACTTTGTATATTAATTACTGCGATTTACAATAAGTGCAGACACTATAAAGTCTCCTGTAGATTGAGTTTATAGACAAAGTTGCAAAGAAAAAACACAAGTATTGTTCTTGTTACTAACTATCAAAAATTATGAAGCATTCACAACAAGTTTCAATCTACTCGACTTGCTCATAAAAATCATAATCTGAATACCTCGAACATAATTCAGCACAACGGTTGTGTATATGGATCGTAGCAAGTAAATTAGCGATTAATTTCGGATTAAGCACAAGCCAGATTTTTAATTTTTTTTTATTATCTTTTTTTACTAATAAGCCAAATTTAAAAATTTGGTGGACTCGCAAATATACCTTAACTTTTATTACGCAAATTTCTATCTATGAGCTATATAAGTTGTTATTGTGCGTTTTTACACGCTGACATTGGCTTTACATTTATTTGTCCGCCAATAGCTTTTAGCACTTTCATTATTGTTCCAAATTGTGGTTTGGCTCCGTCAGATAATGCCTTGTAAAGACTCGGTCTGCTCATTCCAGTTTTTTCCGCAATTTTAGTCATTCCGATTGCCTTTGCAATATGTCCAATTGCCACAATCAAATCAGAACTTTCTCCGTCTTCAAGTATTGTATTTAGATATTCAGCAATCATTTCTTCGCTGTCCAAATAGTCCCCTATATCAAATTTTGTGGTTTCCATATCAATCATTATTTATTCTGTTCCATATTTTTTTCGCTTTCTCGATGTCCTTTTGTTGACTTGATTTATCTCCGCCAATTAAAAGAATAACGATTTTGCTGTCTTTTTCTTTGAAATACACTCGATAAACTTTTGCATAATTAATTCGCATTTCGCTAATTCCATCTCCAACAGGCTTACAATCTCAAAAATACTCGTCGGTTTCGAGTTTCTGAATTCGGAATAGTATTTTAGATTTCGCTCGAATGTCTTTGAGCCTTCTAATCCACTTATCAAATTCAGTTGTCTTTTCGGTAATAATCATTTAAAGTGTATCCATATAGATACAAGTATAATCTAAATTTTGGATTTAAAATAGAAATTTTTGGTTTTTCAGAAAGTTGCTCTTAAATGCACCACAACGGTCTGGTGTATGATTTCGTTGCGTGTAGACGAAGATAGTAAATAAACAGAAACCCTTTGTTTAGCAGTAAGGATTTTCCAAAAGAAAAATCTGAAGCAATGAACTATTTACAGTATTTTGTTGGCAACTGTAATTTAATGATGTGTTAATCTTGAGATAATATCTTCTTTATCTGGAAATAAGGAAATTAAGTCATTTCTTGATTTTAATTCAAAATCTTCAAAACTGAATCCAGGCGATACTGTGCAACCAATGAGTGAATAGGCATTTGGGTTTACTACTTCCGCAGCAAACCAACTTCTGCCAGGAACAACAAATTGAGGAACTTCTCCTTTTTGTAAATTTATTCCAATTGAATGATTCGTATATACACCTAAATCAGAAATGATATGTAGATTTATTGGTGAGCCATCATAAAAGTGCCAAATTTCATCTTGTTTTATTCTATGAAAAGCAGAAAAGTTATCAGAGGTTAATAGAAAGTAAATACACGTTGAATAGCTTCTTTTACCATTATAATCTTGATCTAGATTACTTTTATTAATTTCTCCACGACTCCGATAAGTTTCTCTAAAAAAGCCACCTTCAGGATGTGGTTTTAATTTTAGTTTGGAAATTAAATCACTAATAGAGTTATTCATGTCGGGTCAAAATTCCTTACAACGTGTTTAAGATTAGTTGCGTGGTTTAAGCACTAAAGTTAGTAAATAAATCACAGATAGAAAATCCAAGAGGACTTTTGTAAGTAGGCTATTACCAGTAATTAATTTAATACGGTGTTGGCAACAGTTTTTGTATTTCCGTGATTTTTTGACATAACTCCCTTTGATTTAATAATCATTTTATCCACTCAATTCCGTATTTGGAAGTGCTACCTTTTCTCCTCTATCGAACTTTTCTTGCATCTTCAGTAAAGCCTCTAGTAGGCCAAAATTCAAAGATTTAGTTCATCTAATTTATTTTTTTGACAAAGAAATGGCAACAATTAGAGTT
>NZ_CBFHMI010000103.1:0-3281 GCF_965656915.1 Winogradskyella sp.
TTGATGGCATTGCTCCACCACCACAGTATTTTGCAAAAAATGCCATGATGAATAAAGTAGGTTATGATGCTTTTGAAAGTGTTTTAAAAACTGGTGATAATCCATTAGATCCTGAGGAATTTGAAGCTTTAGCTAATCACGAATCTGCTTTAGTTTTAGATGTTAGAACGCAAGCTGATTTTATTAAAGGTCATATACCTAATTCAATTTTTATCGGATTAAACGGACAATTCGCACCTTGGGTTGGCGCATTAATTACTGATTTAAAACAACCTATTGTTTTAGTTGTTCCGGAAGGAAAATCAGCCGAAGCAGTAACACGTTTATCTCGTGTAGGATATGATAATACTTTAGGCTATTTAGAAGGTGGCATCGAAGCCTGGAAAGCAGCAGGAAAGGATATTGAAACTTTAGAATCAATATCTGCAGAAGAATTTGCATCTCGTGCAAAATCATCCGAAATCAATATTTTGGATGTAAGAAAAGATGGTGAATATCAAGCCTCTCATTTAGAAAATGCACAACATTTTGCATTAGATTACATTAACCAAAAAATGAATGAAGTTGACAATAAGAAAATCTATTACGTGCATTGTGCAGGTGGTTATCGTTCTGTAATTGCAGCATCAATTTTAAAAGCGAGAGGATTTAATAATCTCATTGATATTGCCGGAGGATTTGGTGCTATTAAGAAAACAGATCTTCCAACTACCGATTTTGTTTGTCCATCAACACTAAAATAGACATATTATGAAAAAAAACATGGGTAGCCTAGATAAAGGCATAAGAATAGTAATTGCAATAGCGATTTCTTTATTGTATTATTTTGATGTTATACAGGGCACGTTAGCCTATATATTAATGGCATTTGCTATTATTTTCTTACTTACAAGCTTTATAAGTTTTTGTCCACTTTATACACCGTTTGGCTGGAATACCTGCAAACGCAAATAATTAAATTATGAAAACAACAATACAAATACAAAACTTAAAATGCGGCGGATGTGCTAATACCATTATTACACAACTTTCCAAACTTAAAGGCATTTCGGACGTAGACGTTGATAACAACACAGACGAAGTGTCTTTTAATCATAACTCGGAAACTGAGTTTAACTTAGTAAAACAAACGTTATCCGACTTAGGGTATCCTATGACTGGCGAGTCTAATTCGTTACCAAAAAAGGCAAAGTCTTTTGTTAGTTGTGCCGTTGGCAGAATGACTAATTAGCAAAAAGTTTTTTTTGATTTTTCCTTTTTGCTCTTTTCCATGAATGAACTCTTTTACCTTTAGAATTATAATATATCTTTTTATTGAGCTTATAATTAGAATTATTTTTATGAAATAATCTATATATATAATTTGTGTCTAGATGATATTCCTCTTCTAATAGATTAAAAGAATTGTACTTAAATATGGTTAAAAAGTAAATCTCTCCATTAAATCCTTGCTTCCTTCTTAAAACAAGATTGCCTTTAAGGTCGTATATCTCTGTTGTCGGGTTACCCAATATAGCCGCTGAAGCTATATTATTAGTTTTAACTGTTTTGACTAATCTACCATCATTATCAAAATAATGCTCGATCATAAAATCGCCTAAATCATAAGTGCATCCCGCTTCTTCAGGATTTTCTATTCTCTTCAGTGCATCAACAATAATTTCCTCACTTTTAGAAACTAAAATATCCTCGTCAAATATTTCATTTTGCGAATGGCAGAATAAAAATGAAAAGAGAAGAAAGGCAAAGAGTTTATGCTTCATAGCATTAACTAAACAATTTCAGCACTGAGTCCAGCCTCTAAAAGCATGGAACAGCGCGGTTTGAGATCATCATATGAGCCAGTTTTTACCGTACACTTACCTTTATAGTGAACAATAATTGAACATTGCTCGGCTTGCTCTGGTGTATGATCGCAGGCATAAATAAGTGAGTCAATAACATGATCAAACGTATTGACATCATCATTAAACAATACTATTTCATTCTGTTTTAAAACTTCTTCTTCAAGAAGTAATTCTTCTTTTCCTTTTTCTTGAAAACTCATAATTGCAATTTGGACCTTACTAATTTAAAAAATATTTTAATATTAAACGTATAATTAGACCTTGTAAATTTTCAAATTATATAAAAATGAGCCACTAACTTAGTTAGTAGCCCATTATACTTTAAATGATTTATTTCACTTTAATTTTTTCTAGTTGCATGGTCCTAAAAGTGTCCAGCCACCAGAAACACGTTCATAAAGATTTCCAAAATAAGTAACTCGGTCACCTATGTTGTAACTTACGCCACTTTGCCATTCAGATACTCCATCACACGGTCCAACTGGAGCTTCAGGGTACATAAATTCTAAAGCAGTAACATCGTTTCCATTAAATTCTCCGTCTTCACTTGTCGAAAAACAGGCTTGCATTACAGACGTTACATCTCTCCTTGTTGGTGTGCCAGGAATATGAACAGCACCATCAGAACCTGTACCTTCATAACCCTGAGCTTGTGGAAGACAACTTAAACGATCAAACCAATCTGTATGGCGAAAACCAATAGCGTGACCTATTTCGTGAGTGATAACATGCTCATTCACATTAGTTGAAAATTGCTCAATACCGTAAATCTGCACAAACTTATTCGGTCTTCCATCTGATGTTGGGAAGCCTGCCACACCACCTGTACCACTTGGATTATTAACAGTATTATCATAAACCACCATATCTGCGGCTTGATAGTTTGTGCCAAATGATAAATTAAATTGTAAAGTAGTATTTAGATTATTGTAGTTATCAATAGCCCATTGCAAAGCTGTCTGAGCTTTACCAGATAAGGCCTGACTACCACCTGTATAACCAAGAATATCTATTGTACGATTCGCACCTTCAACTAGATTAAATGTGCGATACTGGCGCCCTTGATTGTCACCCATACCAAGCAATAAATCTAACTCTGATCTTGTGAAAGTAATATCACTACCAATGTATATTCTCTCCTCTACCGTTCCATCTGGCAAATGGAAATCTCCTTGAGACACCAATCCAACATCTATATCTAGTGTTCTTATAGCATCTAATAAATCAGAGTCAGTAACTAAGGTTCTGTTATCTAAATTGTTCATGTTAATAATAATATCCTCATCTAAATTTGAAACATTATTATCGACCTCATCTTTTTGACAAGCAGTAGATACTAATGCAAAAATAGAAATGGCAAAAACCCAATATTTTATTGTGTTTTTCATTTTTAATATTTTAAAAAATTAATGATTTGTTTAAGTCGAATACGTA
>NZ_CBFHMI010000104.1:0-3159 GCF_965656915.1 Winogradskyella sp.
CATTATCCAGATAATGTAGATACTGCAAGAACCATTACTTCACAAGAAGCAAATCTTGATGAAAGACAGTCAGACTCTGTTTACGTTCCAGATTTAGCTAAGGATTTATTAGAACAGATTAGTTTTGAAGCAAGAGAGAGTGAATACGTCGATGTAAAAAGTGGTGTTAGTGCGAGAATGAGTATTACAGCCTTTGAAAACTTGCTTAGTACGGCAGAACGACGTGCTTTATTAGCTGGTGATAAAAAAACTGCAGTAAGACTATCAGATTTTATTGGTGTAATTCCTGCCATAACAGGTAAGGTTGAATTAGTGTATGAAGGAGAACAAGAAGGCGCAGATTTTGTTGCGAATACGTTGATAGATGAAGCGATTAAAACATTATTCCCAAAATATTTTCCAAAAATTGAAAAATTAGAAAAGCAAGGTGAAGAAACACCATATGATGATTTAATTTCATGGTTCTTTAATGGAGACGGATTTGAGCTTTTAGACGATTTTGATGATAAGACTTATAAAGCTAAGTTAGATGAGGTAACTCCTTTAGACGCGTTATTAGCAGATTACCAACCAGATATTGATAAGCGCGACGTTTATTTTGAAAAAGAGTTTATTCTTTGGGGTTTAGCACAGTTTAAAAAGTTAAGCAAGTATCGTTATACAGAAGGTTTAAAGTTTCAAGATCCTTATGGAAGTTATATAAGTGGATTATAGTTTCACCGACTATCACGACTTTTAATATTAGCATCGCAGAGTTTAATGATCTCTGCGATTCTCTTTTGTCGTGTAGCTTCACGTTTGGCACTATGCAGCCATGATAGATAGCTTTTTCTATAGCCTTGAGAAAAGTTTTGGTAGTTTTCGAATGCTCTCGGATTTTTATCAAAAGCATCTTGTAATTTCTCTGGAATGACACCATTATCTACATCATCCATTTCAGTCCATTTACCAGAATGCTTTGCTAATTCTACAGTTTTACAACCAGGTTCTTGAATGAGGTTGGCTTCTTCGAGCTCTAAAATGTATATTTTATTTAATGCACTCCACGTACTTTTCGGATTTCTGGGTGAGAAGTATTGTTTACGTTTTCCGTTGCCTAAGCTTTTTACGGTGGAATCTATCCACCCAAAACATAAAGCAACTTTAACCGCCTCTTCCCAGCGCATGGTAGGCATACCAACTTCAAGCTTGTAGAAGACTAAATAAACGGCTTTATAGTTACTATGATTTGAAAGTAACCAATCATACCATTCTATATCGCGTTCAAAATATAACTCTGGGATTTCCAAGCTTAGATCTTTTTCGTATAGATATAATAATCTCGGTCTACTTTGAAGTCCAAACTTCCAATTGTTTTTGTCTTCCACTCAGAAGTTGGGAAAATCCATTCCGATTTACCTCCAATTTCTATCTCAATTGGCATATCAAAATCTTCAACAATATCTACATATCTAAATTTGAGCTCACTATTTTTAAACTTATACTCTAAAGTAGGTATTCGAGTATCTCTTAAATATTGATTAAAAAAAGCCGTTAAGTCCTTTTTAGTTTTTTCACTGATATAGTCTTCAATTTGTTTTGTAGTTACCGTTTGGTGATAAAATTCAGAATTTAACCCTCGAAGAATTTCTCGCCATAATTCATCATCTTCAATTAATTGTCTCAACGTATGCAACATATTAGCACCTTTATAGTACATATCGCTTGATCCTTCTCTGTTTACATTATATGTACCAATTAAGGGTCTATCATTTTGAATGTTTACTCGTGTACCAATCACATAATCAGCAGAAGCTTCTTTACCATAATAATAGTCTAAAAATAGATTTTCGGAATAGGCAGTGAATCCTTCATGTAACCACATATCGGCTACGTCTCTATTTGTAATATTATTAGCAAACCACTCGTGTCCGGCTTCGTGAATAATGATAAAATCAAACTTTAAACCCCAACCAGTACGCGATAAGTCCCTTCCTAAATACCCTTTTTTATATTGATTGCCATAGGTGACAGAACTTTGATGCTCCATTCCCAAATAAGGGACTTCAACCAGTTTGAAACTATCCTCATAAAATGGATATGGACCAAACCAATACTCAAAAGCTTTCATCATCTTCGGTGCATCCTTAAAATGTTCCTTAGCAATATCGAGATTGTCTTTTAATACCCAATAGTACATGTCTAAATCACCATTCTCACCTTCATAAGTTTCTGAAAAACTGGCATAATCTCCAATATTGACGTTAACACCGTAATTATTAATAGGATTATTTACAAACCAATGTGAGGTTTCTGTATCATTGTTATTCAAAGTAATATTTCTAAGTCGACCATTTGAGATATTCTTTAACCCTTTAGGGTAAGTCACGCTGATTAACATGCTATCTACTTCATCATATCCATGATCTTTGTTCGGCCACCAAACACTTGCTCCTAGTCCTTGGCAGGAGGTTGCAACAAAATGCTTTCCGTTATCATCTTTTTTCCAGGAAAAACCACCATCCCAAGGAGCGCGTTTTGCTTCTCTTGGATACCCTTCATAATAAACTTCTATAGTGTTAATAGCACCTTCTTTTTGTTCATTATTCAACGTGATAAAAAAGGCGTTCCCATCACGTTCTACATTACATAGCTTTTCATTTTGAAGCACTTTAGTAATCTGCATAGGTTTTTGTAAATCAATTTGTAAGATTTGATTTGGCTCTAAGACTTTATACTGAATAGTGTTTTTACCAGAAATAAATTTCTCATCTGGTTTTACCTCAATATCTAAATGGTAATAGGTTAAGTCCCACCACTCGCGTTCTGGTGTAATACTACCTCTTAGCGTATCTTGTCTTGTGAATTGAGTTTTTTCTTGAAGTAACTGTGCATTACTAGTTAAACAAAAAAAGAGAAATATAAGGAGTAATTGCTGTTTCAAGCTTTAAGTAATTTTTAGTTTTAAATATTTGACAAACATAAAAGTACCTATAATTAAATTTACTCCGATATATAAGGATCCAATTATTAGGAGGTTATTATAATTATCAGTTTTAGTAACAAATTCTGAAAGTTCAGAAATCAATGCTAATATCATAAAAAGATTTAATAAGATAAATACACTAGATATCAACATACCTGTTATTGCTTTTTTACTTATCACTTGATAGACAAGAA
>NZ_CBFHMI010000105.1:0-3120 GCF_965656915.1 Winogradskyella sp.
TTCTTGTATACCATAAGCACCAGCTTTATCCAATGGCTTATAGGTGTTAATATAGTACCAGATTTCGTTATCTTCTAAGGCTTTAAATGTCACTTTGGTCATTGTGTTTACGACGCTTTGTTTTGAAACTTGTGTGAAACATATTGACGTAATAACCTCATGGGTTTTATTACTTAACAATTTTATCATTCTGAAGGCATCGTCTTCATTTTTTGGCTTTTCAATAGCCTTTTCGTTAAGCCAAACAATAGTATCGCTTGTTATTAAAATGTCCTTTTGTTGTAGGTCATTAATGAAAGCATCAGCTTTTAATTTTGCTAAATAATCGGTAATCTCACTACCTGATAAGTCTTTTGGATAAATTTCATCAATAGGTTTTAGTTTCACTTCAAAATCTATATTCATAGACTTTAAGAATGCATGACGTCTTGGAGAAGCCGATGCTAATATGATATTAAAAGGTTCTAATTTATCGTTTAGCATGTTACTTTAAAACAAAGTATTTATATAAAACCATAGATAGCATGCCAGTGAACATAACTAATTTTAGTACCATGCTAATGTGTCCATACTGTTTCTTGTGCTCAGCACTGAATAGTTTAATAGTTGCATAAATTAAAGGTGCGATTACAAAAAGCAAAAAATATAAAACAACTTCTGTTTGCTTAAATAAGTATGTGATGACATAATAGATTACAGAAAATATCGGTATTAAAGACAATGCAAACACAATTTTATTAGCGCGCTCTCTACCTAAAACTACGGGTAGCGTTTGCATGCCTGCCTTGTGGTCACCATCTGTGTCTTCAATATCTTTTACCAATTCTCTAACCAGATTAATCATAAAGGCGAAAATGGCGTAGTCTAAAATAATTTTAAAGAATGTAATCTGAATTTCTCTGTTAGCAGCGTTAATTACAGGAAAGAGTTCAAAAATACCAACTAATAAAATACTGAGTGACACGACAAGCGAGACAACAATATTGCCAACTAATAACATCTGTTTTAAATATGAGGAATAGATATAAAGTAGGGCTGAAGCTATAATAAAAATTACAAAATAGCCAGATTTACCTATTCCATTTGAAAGATAAAACCCAAGACCAACTCCAATAATGTTCAGAATAATAAAGAGGTTTAAAGCATTCTTTTCGCTTATATAGTTATTAATGATGACTTTATCAGGTTTATTAACCTTGTCCGTTTCAATATCATAAATATCATTGATAATATAGCCTCCTGCTGCGATGCAAACTGTTGCAATAACTAATAATGTAAATGCTAATGTACTTAAAGTGGTAGTGACCTGGTAACTTTCGTAAAAAGGGAGTAACAAAGCATATTTAACTAAATATTGCACAAGGGCAATCAGTATTAAATTTTTCCAACGGATTAATTTAAAAAAGTGAATCATGTTAGAGTTTAGTGAGAGAGAATTTGATTAATTAAGTAGTAACCAGTGTATGCTACTCCAGCAAATACAAATAAGCTTATAATTACAGTTTTTATAAACAGTTTTTGCTCTTGTTTTCTAATTTTATCTTTTATTTTTTGCTTGTCTTCTTTGGTGAGATCCTTATGTAGAAAGTGCATTTTATAGTGCAAATGAGCTTCGAGATCTAATTTTTCTTTATACACCGAGAAAGGAGTACTCGTTTTTTGATTAAAGGTTGCTTGATTGTTACCAAAACCTATATAACCAAAACCTGTGCTATGTCTTCTACTTCTTCTTGACATTATAAATTAATCGTATTTAGCATTAAAGTTTCCATTCCATTTATCATGAACTTTTAAAACTTGTTCAATGACATCTCTTACCGCGCCTTTACCACCATTTTTATGAGAAATATACTTCGATATGGCTTTTATTTCTGGAACAGCATCTTGTGGACAAGTTGGAAGTCCTACTAGCTTCATTACAGGAAAATCTGGAATATCATCTCCCATAAATAACACATTTTCTTTACTGATATTGTGATTTCCTAAATATTCGTTGAGTTGTTCTATTTTATTATGCGCACCTAAATAAATATCTTTTATGCCTAAGCCAGATAAACGCTTACGAACACCTTCATTAGATCCACCAGAAATAATACAAATGTTGAATCCGGCGTCAACGGCTGTTTTTAGTGCAAAACCATCTTTGATACTCATTGTTCTTAGCATTTCTCCTTCTGTAGTGACAGTAATAGAACCATCCGTAAGTACTCCATCAACATCGAAAACAAACGTGGAAATATCTTGCAATAGCTCTTTATAGCTTTTTTCGTTATTCATTTTTCTTTTGTATTCTTTTTATTGGTCGTTTCATTAATCCATGTGTTCTCTTAATTGAGTTTGTAAGAAGCTCATAAATTACTTTATGCTCATCGTCTTCTATCAATTTTAAATGCCTTTTAATGGTTTTCTTATCATTCCGTTTTGCAGGACCCGTTTGTGCCATGTAAGGTGATATGTATTGCACCTTCTTCGCAGTTTCTAATATCAAGGGCTTCAAGATATCAAAATTAATACTTTTAGCGTCACTTATTTCGTGTGCAATTCTATAGAGTTGATTTACAAAATTGTTAACATAGACTGCAGAAACATGCAAGGTCTGCCTCTGTTCAGTATTTATTTTATACCATTTACTATTCGTAGCTTCTGCTAAATCTTTTAATAATTGAAGATTATCTTTTTCAGTAACCTCAATACAAATAGGAATTTCGCTAAAATTTAATTCAAAATCCTTAGAAAATGTCTGCAAGGGATAAAACACAGCACGGTTATTTTTTTTATCTAAATCATGAATTGATACACTACCAGAGGTATGTGCTACTAATCTGTTTTCGAAAGGTAAAGCTGCAGATAATGAAGAAATACTGTCATCACTTACTCCCATTAAGTATATATCTGCTTTCTTTAAAGTATTAAGATTATCTGTAATAGCTACTTCATTTTTATAAGATGAAATTGACTTAAGAGTACGATTATACCATTGTACAACTTCAATAGTATTAGATTTTTTAAAAGCCTTATATAAATGGTAAGCTACATTACCTGCTCCAAGTAAAACAACTGATATCATATGGTAAAAATACTAAGTTTTCGCATTTAAGTGTAAGAACTTCTTCATTAAAA
>NZ_CBFHMI010000106.1:0-3000 GCF_965656915.1 Winogradskyella sp.
TTTTATAACTAAGAATAAACAATCCGAACCAATTCCTGCAACTGTAAATACATTAAATCCTGAACTCATATTCATAGAAAAGGGAGCTAAGATTAATTTCGCAACCCTTAACGCCAGTAATGGACCGATATATATTGGTAAAGATGCTGAAGTAATGGAAGGTTCTGTAGTGAGAGGACCATTTGCCTTATGCAATAACGCAACTTTAAAATTAGCAAGTAAAATATACGGGCCAACGACTGTTGGGCCGCATAGTAAAGTTGGTGGAGAAGTTAATAACTCAGTGATTTTTGGTTTTTCTAATAAAGGTCACGATGGGTTTTTAGGTAACTCTGTTTTGGGCGAATGGTGCAATATAGGTGCAGATTCTAATAATAGTAATCTAAAAAACAATTACGCCGAAGTTAGACTTTGGGACTATCAGAATGAAGGCTTCGCAAAAACGGGCTTACAATTTTGTGGCTTAATGATGGGTGATCATAGTAAATGTGGTATAAATACCATGTTTAATACTGGTACAGTTGTTGGTGTAAGTGCTAATATCTTTGGAAGCGGATTTCCTAGAAACTTTGTACCTAGTTTTTCATGGGGAGGAAGCAAAGGCTTTGTTACCTATAAAACCAATAAAGCATTTGAAGTTGCTGAAGTAGTTATGTCACGACGAAAGGAAGTATTTACTGAAAAGGACAAAGCAATTTTAGAACATGTTTTTGAAGAAACTAAACAATATAGAAGAGAATAACATTATGTTTAAAACCAAATTTACACTACTACTTTTACTAGTCTTTACCTATAGTTTTTCTCAAGATGTTGAGGTAAAACATATCGATTTAAACACAAAATTAGATCACTTTTCAGCAGTGGTAAAAAATGACAGAGTCTATTTTAGTCATAATTTAAAGTCTAAGAGAGGACGCGCCATAAAAGATAAATATAACGGCAATATTTATATTATTTATGAAGGAAAAGTAAATGAATCGGGTGAAATCGTAGATGAGAAACCCATAGAAAAAACTGAATTAGGACAGTTTAATATGTCAGCACCAACGTTTTCTAAAGATGGCAAATACATGTACTTTACAACCAACCATACTGGTAAAGGAACCAATAAATTAAAGGGTATTGAAACTTTTAATTTACAAATTCAACGAGCTGAATATGAAGAGGGAAAAGGCTGGACGAATTTTGTCACTTTAGAATTTTGTGATCCTAACTATAATTATGCACATCCTGCTTTAAGTCCAGATGGAACTACATTATACTTTGTAGCAAATTTAAAAGGAACAAAAGGTAAATCAGATTTATTTAAAGTTTCCGTAACCAATCATAAAACATATGGTGAGCCAGTACAACTAAGTGAAACTATTAATTCTTCTAGGACAGAATTATTTCCGTTTGTGAGTGCAGATAATAGATTATATTTCTCATCAAATAGACGAGAAGGGAAAGGAGCAATGGATATATATGTATACGATTTAAATTCTTCGGATGATGAGCAAATTCCTGTGTCACTGGACTCACCAATTAATAGTCCTGGCGAGGATATGGCGTTTTTCTTAAATGATGATTTAACAACAGGTTACGTCACCTCTAGGCGTTATAAAGGAGAAGGTGGTGACGATTTGTACTATTTCTCTAATTTTTAGTCTTTTTTACAGATTTTAATTCTAGTAGATTTGTGGCGTTAATACCTAAACCATTGACACTTTTTCGTGTAAACCTTACCACTTCATCATAAAATAAAGGTACTATAGGAGCTTTTGCCATCACAATGGAATCCATTTTAGTGTATAGTTTAGCTCTAACTTCAGGGTCTGTTTCTAAATAGGTTTTTTCGTATAGTTGGTCAAATTCCACATTTTTAAAATGCGTATAATTTGGACCACTTGGTGCAAAATTCTCACTGTAATATAACGATAGATAATTTTCAGCATCAGGATAATCAGCCACCCAACTTGCTCTAAAAAAGTCGAGTTGTCCGTTTGCTTTTCCATCCTTTAGACTTGAGGCAGGAATAACGTCTACATTAACCTGAATGCCAATTTTCTGTAGTTCGCGCTGTATAAATTCACAGAAGCTTAGATAATTACTTGTTGTTGTTAATGTAATTTCTGGATTCAATAGTCCTGTTTCAGATTTAAATTCTGTGATTAGCTGTTTAGCTTCTTCAGGTTGATAGTTAAAGCCTATAGTGTTATCATATCCAGGCAGGCCTTTTGGAATAAATCCACCGTTTGCTGGTACACCAATACCATTTCTTAAATATGTAATCATTTTAGTTCTGTCAAAACCAAGATTTATAGCCTTACGTAGTTTTAACTCTTGTAACTCTTCAACCTTAGTTTCCATAAAAAAGGCCAGATATTCTGTGTTTAGATATGGGCCACGAATCATGTTTACATTATCACTGTATTGTGAACGTAATTTACCATCAGAGGTTAAAATTTCATCTTTATAAGATGCATCTAAACCAGAGACAAAATCTATATTACCTTGTGCAAACTGAAGAAATTCACTCTGTTTGTCTGGTAAAAAGGTTATGGATACTGCTTCGAGATAAGGTAATGACTTACCATTGTTATTTGTTTCAAAGTAATTGTTGTTTCGTCTAAATACAAGTTTAATATTCTCTTCCCAGCGTTTGAATTTAAAAGGGCCTGTGCCAATTGGGTGAGACCTAAAATCATTGCCGTAGTGTTCAACAATCTCTTTTGGTACAACAGAGCAATATTTCATGGTTAATAATCCTAAAAAAGCAGGAAATGGTTGTTTTAGTTTAATTTGAAACGTAGAATCATTGAGCGCAGAAAAGTCTTTCACTTTTTTTAAAACCCAGCTTCCTGGTGAAGCCAGAGATTCATCATTAAGTCTATTAAAACTAAAAACAAAGTCACTCGCTGTAACATAACGAGTTGAGTCTTTTCCAAATAACTGGTGTTTATGGAATTTAACATCAGTTCTTAAATTAAAAGTATAAGTCGTTGCACTATCGGAGATAAT
>NZ_CBFHMI010000107.1:0-2609 GCF_965656915.1 Winogradskyella sp.
CCCGCCGGAAGAAAACCTATAAAAACGGTTCACAGATTTGATAATAACCGACTGAAAGTTTTCAGGTTTATGAAAGATGAAATCTCCAAAGGCCGACAAATTTATGTCGTTTATCCGTTAATTCAGGAAAGTGAAAAAATGGATTACAAGGATTTAATGGATGGTTACGAAAGTATCTCAAGAGAGTTTCCCATGCCAGATTACCAAATCTCTATTGTCCATGGTAAAATGAAAGCTGCGGACAAGGACTATGAAATGCAACGTTTTGTAGATGGTAAAACACAAATTATGGTAGCTACGACGGTTATAGAAGTTGGAGTTAATGTGCCTAACGCTTCTGTTATGATAATTGAAAGTGCAGAACGCTTTGGTTTATCGCAATTACACCAATTACGAGGACGTGTAGGTCGAGGTGCCGAACAAAGTTATTGTATTTTAATGACCAGCCACAAATTAAGCAACGATAGTAAAACGCGTCTCGAAACCATGGTACGATCCAGTGATGGTTTTGAAATTGCCGAAGTTGACCTAAAACTTAGAGGTCCTGGTGATATTATGGGAACTCAGCAAAGTGGAGTCCTTAACCTACGAATCGCAGATATTGTTAAGGATACAGATATCCTAGAACAAGCCAGATATTACGCTAAAAGTGTTTTAAAATTAGATCCTAGTTTAGCGCTTCAAGAACATAAAGTGATCTTAAATACCTACCGACAAATGAGTAAGTATCGTAATATCTGGAATTACATCAGCTAATTATCTTCTTGCTAAAACCATTAAAATCTAGTAACTTAGGAAGACTTATGCTTATGAGTCACTCAACTCATTCAATCTTTTAATTGATTAGATATGAACAACATTTTAGTTGCGCTTGATTTTAACGGTAATGAACAACAGCTTATAGATACTGCGATTAACTATGCGCAAGCTTTTGATGCAAAATTATGGTTGTTACATATTGTGGCACCAAATCCTGATTTTGTGGGCTATGAAGCAGGACCACAATTTATTAGAGATAATCGCGCTTCTCAGCTTAAGAAAGAACGCGAATTACTAGATAATTACAGCGATTCTTTAGAAGAAAAAGGTATTAAAGCGGAAGGGCTAATGGTACAAGGTGCTACCATTGAAACCATTATGGAAGAATCTAAAAAGCTTAATATTAAATTGATTATTGTGGGTCACTCTGAGCGAAGTATGTTGTACAAGGCTATTTTTGGACGTGTTGCAAGTTCGGTTATCAAAGCGTCTAACATTCCTGTGCTTACCGTTCAAATTGAATAAATTACAAAAAAAGGCCTGGCACCAACCAAAACAAGACCTTCCAAAACATGACTTTATGTGTTTTGATCATGCATATTTTACATAGCGCTTAAATTTCTTTAGTTCTTGCCTTATTATCAAGTTACTCGCATTACATAAGTAATGCTATTAGGAACTTGTTAAACAAATTAAATTAGCTGTTAATTAACGTAATGTTAAGAGAATCAGCTATAAACGATTTTCTTTGATTTGTTTGAAAAAAATTATCTTAATCTCCACCAACTAAACAGCCAATGATTACCAAACTCGGTCAGAAATTTACGGACACGTTTACTAAATACATGCCAAGCGCATATGTGTTTGCATTATTACTTACGTTACTTACTGTATTATTAGCTTTAATACTTACTAAAAGTAAACCCATAACCATACTAGAAGGTTGGTACAATGGCTTTTGGAATCTATTATCCTTTGGGATGCAGATTGTTTTAATAATTATTACAGCGTATTGTATTGCACAATCCTCTCCGATTAAAAAAGGTATTGATCATATTGCAAAACAAATAAAAACACCAACTCAGGTTTATTTTATCATAATAACACTCGGCGCTTTACTATCCTTAGTCAGTTTTGGCATGGTTGTTATCACAGCAATTTTAGGGCGAGAATTGGCATTGCGCATTAAAGGCATCCACTACCCTTTTTTAGTCGCTTGTGTCTATTTTTCTTTTAATGGTTGGGTTTGCGGATTATCGAGTTCTATAGCCTTACTCTTAAATACAGAAAATAATTTCTTAATTGAAAAAGGTATTTTAAATGATACCATTTCTACCAGTTATAGCTTAGGATCCACGTTGAATTTAACCATGATTGTGCTCTTTGTTGTGGCCGCACCACTAATAATATGGTTATTGATACCAAAGTCATTTGATGGAAAAGAACTTAAAGATTTACAAACTAAAAGTATAGATAACGAAGGATCTGTAAAAGACGAAGCTCTATCTTATAAATTACCTTTTAAAGCAGTGTCTGACGCTTTAAACAATGCAGGCTGGTTACAGATTAGTGTGGCATTATTAGGTGTTATTTACATTACCTATCACTTTAGGATTAAAGGCTTTGATCTTAATTTTAACATTATGATCTTTATCTTCCTCATTACTGGAATGCTATTGCATATCACTCCTATGCGCTACAGTATTGCCATGAAACGTGCTAGTAGTAATATCTCTGGTATTTTATTTCAATATCCGTTTTACGCAGGCATTATGGGCATAATGATGGCCTCAGGGTTAGGAACTAAAATAAGTGATGTCTTAGTGTCTATTGCAACACCAGAATCCTAT
>NZ_CBFHMI010000108.1:0-2441 GCF_965656915.1 Winogradskyella sp.
ATTACACGATTGGATTGTATCAGTGATGCAATCCAATTCGTTTTCTTATGAAATTCTTTTTATAGACGACGGCAGTACTGATAGCTCTTGGGAAGTTATTTCAAAACTTTATGCAAAAAATACAAATGTAAAAGGCATTCGCTTTTTTAAAAATTTCGGTAAAAGTCAGGCATTACATGCTGGTTTTGCTAAAGCTAAAGGTGATGTTGTTATCACGATGGATGCAGATTTACAAGACAGTCCAGATGAAATTCCAGAATTATATTCATTAATAATAAATGATAAGTTAGACCTAGTTTCTGGTTGGAAGAAAAAGCGTTATGATTCTATAATTACTAAGAATATTCCGTCTAAATTATTTAATTGGGCTGCTAGACGAACTTCTGGAGTTAAGTTGCATGATTTTAATTGTGGTTTAAAGGCCTACAGCTATTCCTTGGTAAAACATGTTGATGTTTATGGAGAAATGCATAGATACATTCCAGTATTGGCAAAAAACGCAGGATTTAATAAAATTGGTGAGAAAGTAGTTCAACATCAAGCCCGAAAATATGGTAAAACCAAATTTGGGATGAACAGGTTTATCAATGGTTTCTTAGATTTAATTACGGTTTGGTTTATTTCCCGGTTCGGAAAACGTCCTATGCATCTCTTTGGTGCGCTTGGTGTCTTAATGTTTATAATTGGTTTTGGATTTGCTATATATCTTGGATTAGATAAATTATTCTTCAATCCAACAGGAAGATTAATAACAGAACGACCACAATTTTACATCGCATTATCTACAATGATCATCGGTTCCCAGTTTTTTATTGCAGGCTTCTTAGGTGAACTCATTCTTCGTACAAAAAGACAAGAACAGCGATATCACATTAAAGATGTTTTAAATCTGGAATAATTATTACGTTTTTTTTATTTCGGACTCAGTAACGACTGATGATTTTCTTACTTTTGCTCCATAACAATTACTTCGCATGATTTACATTAAACCAGAAATATTAAAACGTGTAAATACTTGGTTAACTCCAGCTTTTGATCAAGACACACAAGACCAAATAAAACACATGATTGCTTCTGACCCAAAAGGATTAGAAGAAAGTTTTTATAAAGACTTAGAATTTGGTACTGGCGGAATGCGAGGTGTAATGGGAATAGGCACCAATAGAATTAACAAATATACACTTGGGAAAAATACACAGGGTTTAAGTAATTATCTTAAACAAGAATTTAAAGATGAGCAATTAAAAGTTGCCATTGCTTACGATTGCAGACATAATAGTAAAACATTTGGAAAAGTAGTAGCTGATGTTTTTTCTGCTAATGGTATTAAAGTATATTTATTTGAAGATTTAAGACCTACACCAGAATTATCATTTGCTCTCAAACATTTAAACTGCCATTGTGGAATTGTATTAACGGCGTCGCACAATCCACCAGAGTATAATGGTTATAAAGTCTATTGGCAAGATGGTGGTCAGTTAGTGCCACCACAAGATGAAGAAATTATTGCAGAGATTAATAGCTTAGATTATTCAGAGATTAAATTTGAAGCTAAGGAAAACCTTATTGAATTTATCGGCAAGGAGGTTGATAATATCTTTATAGAAAATTCTATAAAAAATGGAAGTTTTAATACCTCAGTAGCAGCTAAAGAAAATTTAAATGTTGTATTTACATCTTTACATGGTACCTCAATTACCGCTATACCAGAGACTTTAAAACGTGCTGGATATACAAACGTAAATATAGTAGAAGAGCAGCGTGAACCTAATGGCGATTTTCCAACGGTAAAATCTCCTAATCCTGAAGAACCAGAAGCCTTAAAAATGGCAATGGAGTTAGCTGAAAAAATTGATGGAGATATTGTTATAGGAACAGATCCTGATTGTGATCGACTTGGTGTGGTGGTGAGAAATTTAGAAAATGAACTGGTGATTCTCAACGGAAACCAAACCATGATATTAATGACCGACTTTCTATTAAAGCAATGGAAAAACGATGAGAAAATAATAGGTAAAGAGTTTATTGCTTCTACTATTGTTTCTACGCCAATGATGTCAGCTCTAGCAGAAGCCTACAATGTTGAATGTAAAATAGGTCTAACTGGTTTTAAATGGATTGCTAAAATGATAAAGGACTTTCCACATCTTAACTTTATTGGCGGCGGAGAAGAAAGTTTTGGATTTATGGTTGGTGATTTTGTACGCGATAAAGATGCAGTAACCTCTACTCTTTTAGCTTGCGAAATTGCCGCTCAAGCAAAAGTTAATGGAAAGACCATATACCAAGAATTGATTGATCTTTATGTAGAGCACGGTTTTTTTAAAGAGCGTTTAATTTCTCTAACTAAAAAAGGAATTAAAGGTGCGCAGGAGATTAAACAAATGATGATTGACGCTAGAGAAAATCCGTTAAAAGTAGTGAATGGTTCTAAAGTTCTT
>NZ_CBFHMI010000109.1:0-1744 GCF_965656915.1 Winogradskyella sp.
CCGAAGAATCTTTTTAATTGTAAGATGCTTCACGGTACTGCGTTTGTTCTGCATGACAACTGATGTTTTAATAGAAGTAACAAGTCACTCTGTTCTCGATACAATTTGCTCATGCTTGGCAAATCAATCGAGCTGACGGTGCACTAGAAATAAAAACGTATTACGTTTATGTTTATGAGATGTCTCGTTGCTCGTGCCTCGCGCTGTCGACATGACAAGGGTTCTCGATACGCGCTTCGTGACCTCAGCGCACTCGAACTGACAAATAAATTATAATGAAAACCTCTTTTGTGTATATCCTAAAATATTTATATCGTGCTTATTATACGGATGTGACTTCAGATATTAAGAAGGCCTATAGAACATCAGTCCGGAAAGTATGTTGGTTATTATGCCCACAAACGAAGACTTGTTGCTTTGGTATTTTATACATTGTTTATCAATATTGCTTTAGCTATACAAACTAAAAAACAAATAAAAAAATGGTCTAATGCTAAAAAGCAAGCGTTATTAGTGGTTGTGTGCAATTTGGCTACGTTACCAAGATTTGGTATTTTTGAGTAAATTTAAGTTCAAATGGGAAAAAACACATCTATATCACTCGGAAATTATTTTGAGGAATTTATTAAAGAGGAGGTAAAATCTGGACGATATAATTCAGTAAGTGAAGTCATTCGTTCAGCTTTACGTTTGCTAGAAAGCGAGGAGAATAAAGAAAGAGCATTAATAACAGCACTTGAAATTGGTGAAGAAAGCGGATTTGTTGAAAATTTTGACCCAAAACAAAACCTAGCAGAATTACATCGACAATATTTATGAGTAAAACCCAATATAGAATAAGTCAAGAAGCAATAAAGGACTTAAAGAACATTTGGGTTTATACTTTAAACACATGGTCGAAAGAACAGGCTGATAGATATTACGACCTGATAATCGAAGAAATTGAATTTATAGCGGATAATTACCTGACTGGAAAATCGGCTGAACAAACTCGAAAAAACTATCGGGTAACAACAATTAAATCGCATCTGATTTTTTACAGAAAAATCGAAAATGATATTGTTGAAATCGTTAGAATATTGCATCAAAGGATGGCTATTAAAAAACGATTGAAATAAAAAACGACACACAACAAGACTTTTGTAATTCATTACTAGTTCTGGCCTAATAACTAAAATTCTTGCGTATTTTCTATTTGGTTTTTATTTGTAAAATTATGTGCTAAATCATGGGAGGTATTATATATAGACATGGTGTATATGATAAGTTGCCTAATTGGTATAAAAAGAAGTTTTAGTTCGCGATACAATTGGCTCATGCTTCGCAAACCACTCAAACTGAGGTTTAAATAACACGTGTACTGTCATTCAGAGGAAGGACGCAGGACGCCCGAAGAATCTTTTTAATTGTAACTCGGTTCTCGATACAATTTGCTTATGCTATGCGAATCACAAGGCTCTCGATACAACTTTACTGCGTAAAGCCACTCGAGCTGACGGCACATTAGAAATAAAAACGTCATACGTTTATGAGATGTCTCGTTGCTCGTGCCTCGCGCTGTCGACATGACAAGGGTTCTCGATACAATTGGCTCATGCTTCGCAAACCACTCAAACTGAGGTTTAAATAGCACGTGTACTGTCATTCAGAGGAAGGACGTAGGACGACCGAAGAATCTTTTTAATTGTAAGATGCTTCACGGCACTGCGTTTGTTCTGCATGACAACTGATGTTTTAATAGAAG
>NZ_CBFHMI010000110.1:0-1643 GCF_965656915.1 Winogradskyella sp.
ACTTCCCAAGAGCTATCAGTACTGCCGTCGTCTATAAAAAGAATTTCATATGAAAACGAATTGGATTGCATCACTGATACAATCCAATCGTGTAATTCTTTTAAAGATTCTTCTTCGTTAAGTAGTGGTATTACTACTGATATATTCATAATTGTTGTCTAATTCTTAGACTTCAAAAATAAGAGAAATAAATTTAGTTGATTATCTATCGCTTCTCATTATTAACCCTGCTACTAAGGATACGATTAAGCCAAAAACTAAAGATCCAATAATTGACATTAAACTAAAGAAGCCAGAACTCATAAACATACCACTAATTTCCATAGCTTGGTCTACTTGCTCTTGTGTCATATTAGGATTTTGCTCTGTCATTTGTTGATAGGCTGTTTCCTTTTGCATTTCAATGAATTCAGGATAAATAAATTCGTAATGAACATAAGAATAGATGGCGGTGATAACTCCACCTATAACTGCTATAGCTAATCCTACCTTTACGGCTTGCCCAACGCTAAGTACATTAGCATTGTTCAACTTATATTCTTTGATACCGTATATTAATATTAATACTCCTACGACAAAGCTAATACTCGATAATATCCAGCTTTTATCCATACTCGCGACATACATAATGACAAGTACAATAATGCTAGCTAATGCAGAATATAAGCCATACTTATATGCAATTGGTTTAATAGGTGCAGTTTCGTGTTCCATAATTTAGTTGATTTTTTAGTTAATTGACTAGTTAGTACTCAAAGATAGCGATTTGTTACATTTATTTACCTAAAATAAAAACTTATTAAAAAGATTGTACATTTATAAAAAATACTTAAATTTGCACCTCGAAAAAATAGCATTTATTTAAAGCATTTAGTGATGAAAGCAGGAATACATCCAGAAAATTATAGAGTAGTAGCGTTTAAAGATATGTCAAACGAAGATGTTTTTTTAAGCAAGTCTACAGCAGATACAAATGAGACTATTGAAGTTGATGGTGTTGAATATCCATTAGTTAAATTGGAAATTTCTAGGACATCACATCCTTATTACACTGGTAAATCTAAACTAGTGGATACAGCTGGTCGTATTGACAAATTCAAAAACAAATACGCTAAGTTTAAGAAATAAGCTTAAGCCAATAGATATTTAGTAAAAAGCCTTTCTTTAGTAGAAAGGCTTTTTTATTTTTACATAAATTCAAAACAAATGAACTATATTTTATTTGATGGCCCTTATCGCAACAATCTCTTGCCATTTACTTATACAAGACCTGTTGCAGATATCAGAGTTGGTATTTTAACTATTCGACAAAAATGGGAGTCATATTTAGAATATACGACCACTACAGTAACAGAGGATTATTTATCGAGTAAGTATCCAATGGTGGAAATGGAAGAAAACATTATGATCAATGCTTCTTTTTTACCAAATACAGAAGTCGTTGAAGTTGTTAAGAATTTAAAACATAATCAAGCGTTGTTTAAAGGTGAAGACGTTATTGCTTTTTTTGCAAAAGAAGGTGAAGAGGTTAAAGATTTTTCATCTTTTAAAGCTATTGAGTATGAAGGACAAAGTATAAAAATAGAACACACTTGGGATATCTTCGCAAAAAATGGAGAAGCTATTAAAGAGGACTTTAATTT
>NZ_CBFHMI010000111.1:0-1637 GCF_965656915.1 Winogradskyella sp.
GTTATTTGTTTATTCTAATATTCATCATACTCACCTGCACCAAAGTTGAACGTCAGTGAAAAACGTAATGTATTTTCTAAAGGACTCTGTATTCTAGAGGCAGAAAATAGATAAGACAAATCTACATTAATTGTAGTATACTTGAATCCCGCACCTAAGGCGAAGAACTTTCTTGCTCCTTTATCTTCGGCTTCATTAAAATAACCTGCTCTGAATGCAAAATTATCCTGATACGTATATTCTGCACCCAATGCCCAGGTAAATTCTCTTATCTCCTCACTAAAACCACCTGGTGCATCTCCAAAAGATTGGAAAATACCATCGATAAAACTTACATCGTTATCTTGTCCTGATACAATTATTGTTGGTTCATTAGGATCTTGTTCACCATTTGGCTCAGTATCACCATCCTGTATCGTATCAACATATCCCAATTCTGGTGGTGTTGGCACTAATAACTTAGCAACCTCTGCTGTTACTCCTAATTTATTATATTCATCAAAGATAAAATCGAAACCTCCACCAAGTCTTAAAGTCGTAGGTTGAAAGTTTTCTCTACCACCATCATCGTACTTAAATTTTGGTCCTAAATTTTGAATTGCGAATCCTGCTCTCCAACGACCGTTAAAGTCATTGTAGGCATCTTCTTCACTTTGATAATACCCTGTAATATCAGCACCAAAAGTATTGGCAGCGTCTGCATTTGGGTCTACTTGATCAATCCTAAGGTCAGATCTTAAATAACGTAAGGCAATAGCCATTGAAAACTGATCTGCTAATCGAAGCGTATATGCCACGTCGGTTGTAAATTCATTAGGTTTTACATTAATTCCAGGATCATTTTCACCCTGAGTTAAAGTGATTTCACCTAAACTAAAATATTTAAAGCTGGCAGATATAGCACTAAATTCATTCAGTCTATTAAAATAAGTGATATAACCAATTGAAATATCATTTACTAATTTACTGAGGTAAGGTGTATAACTTAAACTTACTCCAGATTTGGCTTCTGAGAATACATATTTTGCAGGATTCCATTGTTGTGAAAATCCGTCAACTGAAGTTGCTACACCAATATCTCCCATACCTGCAGCTCTCGCGTCTGGTGCTATTAACATAAAAGGCACACCAGTTGTTATAACTGAAGATTGATTAGGAAAAGTTACTGTTTCTTGCGCAAACGTTAGGTTAATAGTTGCAAAAACGATAAGGGTTATTAAGTATTTTTTCATGAGTACTTTTAAGTTCATAATGCTATTTTACTAGCATTAAATGATTAACAAATATAATTTTTTATTAGAGTATTACAAGTTTTTGAATCTTTTCAACTTGTTTATTTAAACGGTTAGATCTGACTTTTAGTTTATAAACATAGACTCCTTTTCCTATTTTATCACCAAAATCATCCCTTCCGTCCCAAACAATATCCTTAGATAAAGAGCTCGTAGATTTACTTCCTCCAGTAGTTTGTCCATTTAGTGTTCTTACTAATTTACCTGATACCGTAAAAATCTGAACCGAAATATCTAAAGGCTCAACACTATTGTGATTAAACCAAAACTCTGTATAATTTACAAATGGATTTGGGTAATTTAAGACATTATCAATCACTAATTTTTCATCTTTATCGAATACAT